>DATCKE010000004.1:0-3769 GCA_036562445.1 Clostridia bacterium | reverse complement strand
AGAGAGGCCGAGAAAAACATAAAAATAATCGACGCGCTCATATATGTTTTGGACGCTAGGGCCCCTCTCGCGTGCGTAAACAACCATTTTCTAAAAAAGATGTCGGGCAAGCCTGTTTTGTTCGCGCTTAATAAAGCGGATTTAGCCGACGCCGAGGCCACAAAAAAATGGATAGAATATCTATCCGGCGAAACAGCGTCCGCCGTAAGCGTTACCGCCACCAAAACAGGCGGCGCGAAGGCGATTTTAACCGAACTAAAGAAACTCACCTTGCCCAAGGTTCAAAAATGGGCTCAAAAGGGCGTAAAATACACGCCTAAGGCAATGGTAGCCGGCATTCCAAACACGGGCAAGTCGTCCATTATCAATTCGCTCTGCGGAGCCGCCAGGGCGAAGACGGGCAACAAACCGGGCATAACCAGAGGCAGGCAATGGGTTAAATTAGACAGCGTTGAGCTTTTGGACACAGCGGGAATCTTGGCTCCCAAAATAGACGACCAAGTCCAAGCTAGACATTTAGCTTATATCGGTTGCATTAAGGACGATATTTTGGATATAGTGGAGCTTGCCAGGCTTTTCCTAAAAGAGATGATAGAAAGATTTCCCCAAAATGTCATTGATAGATACGGGGTTGTCATAAATTCCGCCGACGCGATTATAGATATTTGTAAAAACCGAGGTTATTTGTTAAAAGGCGGCGAAATTGATTTGGAAAGAGGCGCTAAAGCCGTCTTGGACGATTTTAGGTCGGGTAAGCTAGGCAATATAACTCTAGAAAGCCCGCCCTTAAAGGACTAAAAGTGGCGCAAAATAGAATATTGGATTACGAAAAAAAATATTCGCATTTAGAATACATATGCGGCATAGACGAGGCGGGCAGAGGGCCTTTGGCCGGCCCGGTTTCCTGCGCCGCCGTAATTATGCCTAAAGAGCCTTATATCGAAGGCATTGACGACAGCAAAAAACTCTCAGAGGCAAAAAGAGAAGAGCTTTATGAGATTATCATAAAAACCGCTGTCGCTTACAATATTGTTTTCATCGACCACCTTACCATAGACAAAATAAACATTCTCAACGCTACCAAGCTAGGTATGGAGCAGGCGGCCAAGGGGCTAAAAATCATCCCGGATATAATTCTAATCGACGCGGTAACAGGGCTTAACCTGCCTTGCGAAAGCGAGTCCATAATAAAGGGCGACGAGCTGTCTTATAACATAGCGGCGGCAAGCATTCTCGCCAAGGTCGCTCGAGATAGATATATGCGCGAGATGGACAAAATTTATCCCCATTATGACTTTAAGAACTGCAAGGGCTACGCGACGCCCAACCATTTGGAAGCCCTTAAAAAATGGGGCAGCTGCCCTATCCACAGGCAAAGCTTTTTGACGCGTTTGGAAGTAGCCAAAGAGATAGAATGATATGAAAAATCAGACCGTCCAAAAAGGCAAAATAGGCGAAGCCAAGGCAATCAACTATCTTCAATCCCTGGGCTATGAAATTGTCCAAACCAATTTTAGATGCTCTTTCGGCGAAATCGATATTATAGCCGATGACGGCGGCGTTTTGGTCTTTGTGGAGGTAAAGAGCCGAAAAAACACTGACTTCGGCTATCCTTCCGAGGCGGTAGGGCGTAAAAAACAACTATCTATAGCCAAAGCGGCTGTTACGTATATAAAGCAAAAAAATTTATTTAACAAGCCTACGCGCTTTGACGTCGTGGAGATACTAGGCGAATCAATCAGGGTTATTAAAGACGCTTTTACAACGAATTTATGGTATTAATATTTATTTGACATTCCCCAAAAATTGATTTAAATATTTTAAATGGAAAAAACATAGGAGGTTACTATGGAAAAAAAGGAGTTCAAAGCCGAATCAAAAAGACTGCTTGAACTTATGGTAAACTCTATCTATACGCATAAAGAGATTTTTTTAAGGGAGCTTATTTCCAACGCGAGCGACGCTTTGGACAAGATGTATTACAAGGCGTTGACCGACGAGTCCATAAAATTCAACAAAGACGACTATTATATAAGGATTTGCGTGGACAAAGACGCGCGCGTCTTGACCGTAAGCGATACCGGCATAGGAATGACCAAAGAAGAATTGGAAACAAACCTAGGCACTATCGCCAAAAGCGGCTCGTGGGATTTTAAGCAAAACAACGAGCAAAAAGAAGATATCAACATCATAGGCCAATTTGGCGTAGGCTTTTACTCCGCCTTTATGGTCGCAAGCAAGGTAAAGGTTATCACAAAAGCCTTCGGCTCCGACCAAGCTTATGTTTGGGAATCGGACGGGCTGGAAGGCTACACAATTTCGCCCGCCGAAAAAGAAACCGTAGGCACGGATGTTATTTTGACCATTAAGCCCAGCGCCGAGGACGAAAACTACGACGAGTTCCTGGAAGAATACCGCATAAGGTCGCTGGTTAAGAAGTATTCTGACTTTATAAGATACCCTATAAAAATGCTCATCGCCAAAACCCGCAAGAAAGAAGGCTCGGACGAATACGAGGAATACCAAGAAGACGAGATTCTCAACAGTATGGTGCCTATTTGGCGCAAGAACAAGTCCGAGCTAAAGCCCGAAGACTACGAAAAATTCTACGAGGAAAAACATTACGGCTTTGGCAAGCCGCTGCATTATATACACCTAAACCTTGAGGGCGTGACCAGCTTTAGGGCTATACTGTATATCCCCGAGTATGTGCCCTTTGATTATTACTCCAAGCAATACCAAAAAGGCCTTGAGCTATACTCCAACGGCGTTTTGATAATGTCCAAGTGCGCAGATTTATTGCCCGATTATTTCGCCTTTGTTCAAGGCTTAGTAGACAGCGAAAACCTGTCTTTGAACATCTCAAGAGAGCTGCTGCAGCACGACCGCCAGCTGAAGTTTATCTCTAAAAAGATAAGCGAGAAAATCAGGTCGGAGTTGCTAAACCTTTTAGAAAAAGACCGCGAGAAATATATCAAGTTCTTTAAGAATTTCGGCAAGACCATAAAATACGGCATTTACTCTTCCTTCGGGGCGGCAAAAGACGAGCTGCAAGACCTGTTGATATTCTACTCGTCCAAAGAAAAGAAAGAAGTAACCCTGGACGAATACGTGTCCCGTATGCCTCAAGACCAAAAATATATCTATTACGCCGCGGGCGAGAGCGTGGAGCGCATAGCCAAACTGCCTCAAACCGAGGCCGTAACCGACAAAGGCTACGAGATACTGTTCTTTACGGACGAAATCGACGAGTTCGCTATTAAGGTTTTGGGCAAATATAAAGACAAAGAGTTTAAGTCGTTGTCCGAAAGCGGCGACTTAGGCATAGAGGACGCTAACAAAGAACAAAACGACCAATACAAAGACCTGTTCGATAAGGCAAAAGAGATACTAAAAGACAAGGTAAAAGACGTGCGCGCCTCCAACAAGCTAAAAACCCATCCCGTTTGCATAACCAGCGAGGGTGTGTTCTCATTGGAAATGGAAAAGGTGTTCAAAACCCTGCCCAACAACCCGGGCGTAAAAGCGGACAAAGTCTTGGAAATCAATACTTCCCACGATGTGTTTAAGGCGCTGCAAAAAGCTTACCAAGAAGACCAAGCGAAGTTTGAATTGTATCTAAACCTGCTATACGACCAAGCGCTGTTGATAGAGGGCTTGTCCATAGCCGATCCGGTAGAGATGTGCAATAATATCTGCAAATTGATGGTATAATGCATTTTAGATTACCGCTATAATCGCCTTAATAAATTTAAAAAGCGCTGAAAAT
>DATCKE010000039.1:0-1591 GCA_036562445.1 Clostridia bacterium | reverse complement strand
AGACAACAAGAACGCAAAATTTGCATAGCTATTTTTGACGTAGCCACTACGGGTCGAATGGGATTGACTTTTTACCAGGAGTTGTTTGAAGGGGATTATCTTAAAAATATTGTAAAGTGGCACGAAGAAACATCTTATTATATTAATTCTTGGATAAAAGAAAAAGACAGCGAAGGAAAAGAGAAGAATAAATTAATTACTTATGTCGGAGCGCCGTCTTTTGACGATATAATGTTCGCTGTCTATGGAAACCCGCGAGGCAACAACGATAAAACTTATCAAACGCTAAAAAAGAAAATTCGAAAACAATTGCTAGAGTGTATGTTTGGCAATTTCCCTTTTCCCAAAAATATTGTGGACGCCGCGGCAAGGAGAGCCTCGCAGCCAATGTCTTTTACCGATACAAATAATTCTTTTAACATCTTTGTTTGGCAAAAAGCGGTCAATATATCGTGCGCTTTAATTAGAAAATATTATAACCAAAACATAAAAAACGAGGAGGAATATAATATGGAACTTGAAGAAAACAGAAGGGATAGGGATTATCTCTACGGACGCTTGCTCGCGATAGCGGACAAGCTGGAACAAACCGCGTTATATCGCGCCAATAAAGCAAATGAAAGAGCGACCAACGCGGTGCGTTTGATGAACGCGTTTTCGCTAAAGCCGTTCCAAACCTGGGGAATTTTGTATCACTTGCTTTTACCTTACAGGGTTCAACTAAACGGCGCTGCTTTTTATCAGCAAAAAATCGACGAAGTAATGGCATTGTTTAAAGAAGGCGATTTGGAAAATAACAAACCGCTTTCGCCTTTGTATTTGTTAGGATATTCCGCGCAAATGCGCGCTTTGACCAAAAATCAAGATAAGGAGGTAGAATAATATGTTAAAAAATAAAATTGATTTTGCGGTGGTATTTAGCGTAAGCAACGCCAACCCCAATGGGGACCCGCTGGGCGGCAATAGACCTAGAATGACAAGCGACGGCTTGGGGGAAGTTTCAGATGTTTGCCTAAAGCGTAAAATTCGCAACCGCTTGCAGCAAATGGGCGAGAAAATTTTTGTCCAAATGGATTCTATGAGCGATGACGGTTTTAGGTCTTTATCCGAAAGATTTAACGCGTTTATAAAAGGCATAAAAAAAGACGAAGTTCCTAAAAAAGTATGCGAACAATGGTTTGACGTGCGCGCGTTTGGTCAGGTATTCGCGTTTAAAGCTTCCGAAAATGTGGATGGTGTTTCGCTTGGTATCAGAGGCCCGGTAACTATACAATCCGCGTTTTCTTTAGAACCCATAACCATAGAATCAATCCAAATTACAAAATCGGTAAACAGCGAACCTAAAGACGGCGCAAAGTCTTCGGACACTATGGGTATGAAGCATCGCGTAAGCAAGGCGGTTTATGTTACGTATGGTAGCATAAGCCCGCAGCTTGCGGAATTGACAGGATTTAGCGATGAAGACGCCGAAAAAATTAAAAAAGCGTTGATTACCCTCTTTGAGGGCGATGAGTCTTCGGCTCGTCCTAGCGGTTCTATGGAAATTAAAAAAGTTATTTGGTGGAAACACAATAATAAGACTGGTCAATAT
>DATCKE010000022.1:0-62895 GCA_036562445.1 Clostridia bacterium | reverse complement strand
CTATGCTTCAAGTCACTATGGAAGACGCGTTTGAGGCGGACGAATTGTTTAATATCTTGATGGGCGAAGCGCCCGAGCTTAGACGCAAGTTTATCGAGGAAAACGCCACTTTGGTCAAAGAGTTGGATATATAATTTTTTTTAAAAAGGCTAGGTAAATATATATAATGGCTAAGAAAAAGCACGACACCCTTAATAAAGAAGAATTTTCGCAAATTCTCAAAAAGAGCAATATAGTAAAAGTCCAGGTCAACGACGAGTTAAAAAAGTCCTTTATAGCTTACGCTATGGCGGTCAATGTCAGCCGCGCAATTCCCGACGTCAGAGACGGGCTAAAGCCCGTTCAGCGCAGGATTTTATACGCTATGAACGAGCTTGGTTTAGACAGCTCCAAACCGTATAGAAAGTGCGCGCGTATCGTGGGCGACGTGTTGGGCAAATATCATCCCCACGGCGACAGCGCGGTGTATTTTGCCCTGGTAAGGCTTGCTCAAGACTTTACTATGCGCGTCCCCCTTGTGGACGGGCACGGCAACTTCGGCTCAATAGACGGAGACCCGCCCGCCGCTCAAAGATACACCGAGGCGAGGCTGTCTAAGATAAGCGCCGAGATGCTAAAGGACATCGACAAGGACACGGTGGACTTTTATCCCAACTTCGACGAGACCTTGCAGCAGCCCGCCGTCTTGCCTTCGAGATTTCCTAACCTGTTAGTAAACGGCTCGGACGGCATAGCCGTAGGTATGGCGACCAACATCCCGCCGCACAACCTGTGCGAGGTTATCGACGGCGTAATAGCCTTAATAGACAACCCGGACATTACCGTAGACGACTTAATGCAGATAATCCCCGGTCCGGACTATCCCACCGGCGGCATTATTATGGGCAGGGCAAACATTCGCCAGGCCTATAAGACCGGTCGAGGCGGGGTAACTGTCAGGGCTAAGTGCGAGATAGAAGAGCATTCTTCCGGCAAGGCTAGAATAATAGTAACCGAACTGCCCCACCAAGTAAACAAGTCCAAATTAGTAGAAGACATAGCCAACTTAGTCAAAAACAAGCGCGTGGACGGAATCTCGGACATAAGGGACGAGTCCGACAGAGAAGGAATGCGCATAGTCATAGAAGTAAAAAAGGACGCTCAGCCCAATGTGGTTTTAAACCAATTATATAAGCGCACAGAGCTTCAAGTGTCGGGCGGCATAACGATGCTCGCTCTCGTCCACGGCGAGCCTAAGATTTTAAACCTAAAGGAAGTTTTATATTATTACTTAGAGCACCAAAAAGAAGTTATAGTAAGGCGCACTAAGTTTGACCTAAACAAGGCCGAGGAAAGACAGCACATCGTCCAAGGCTTGGTCATAGCGCTCGCCAATATAGACGAAGTCATCCAAATCATCAAGGCCAGCCGCGATAAGTTTGAGGCGGCCGAGCAGTTGATGAATAAATTCGTTCTAAGCGACAAGCAAGCCAACGCTATTTTGGAGATGAGACTGCAAAGATTGACTTCGCTGGAAGTTGAGAAACTCAACGAGGAATTGGTCGAGCTAAACAAACTTATAGAGGAATTGAGAAGCATACTTAACTCCGAGGAAAAAATCGCCAACATTATAAAAACAGAGCTTACCGAAATCAAGAATACTTACGGCGACGCCCGCCGCACCCAAATTTCGCTTGATTACGGCGAGATTGACATAGCCGACACTATAATAAAGGAAGACGTGGTCATCTCTATGACGCACTTTGGCTATATCAAGCGCATACCGGCGGACGAATATAAGCCGCAGCGCAGAGGCGGCAAGGGCATTACCGCGCATAAGCCCAAAGAAGAAGACTTCGTGGAGAATATGTTTGTCACCAGCACGCACGCCGACTTGTTGTTCTTTAGCAACCAGGGCAAGGTCTACAGTCTCAAAGCGTATGAAGTGCCCGAAGCGCACAGAACGGCGCGCGGCAGAGCGATAGTAAACCTGTTAAATCTCCAAAGCGACGAAAAGATAACCGCCTGCGTGCCTTTGGAAGAGCAGGCTCAAGGCAACCTGTTAATGGCGACCAAGCGCGGGCTTATTAAAAAGACTTCTTTGGACGAATTCGCTAAAATCCGAAAAGTCGGAAAGATCGCCATTAGCCTCATTGAAGGCGACGAGCTTATAAGCGTTCAATTAACTTCCGGCAAAGACGAAATCCTAGTCGCAAGCGCCCAGGGCAAGTGCATAAGGTTTAGCGAGGACGAAGTAAGGCTTATGGGCAGGGACACTCAGGGCGTAAAAAGCATAGACCTAGACGAAGGCGATTACGTGGTGGATATGACTCTAGTCAAGCCGGGCTACGACATTTTGACGGTGTCCCAATACGGCTACGGCAAACGAACCGCCACCGAAGAGTTTAGGCTGCAAGCGCGCGGCGGCAAGGGAATAAAGGCGGGCGTGTTTAACGACAAGACCGGCAAACTGGTCAACCTAAAGCAAGTCGCGCCCGAAGACGACATTATGATAATATCCAACAACGGCACGATTATAAGGATGCGCGCCCAAGACGTCTCCAAGATAAGCCGAGACACCCAAGGCGTAAGGCTTATGAAAATGGATGAAGGAAACGAAGTTGTCTGCGTGGCGGTAGTAAATGCGGACGAAGAGATTGACGAATAAAATAAACAAGCAAAAACGGGCTGAAAATCAGCCCGTTTTCGCTATTAAGTTGTCGTGGTTAACAAAGATTATTTAGAATAGTATTGACCCTCTTTGTCGGTGGGGGGGAATCTGTGACCTTTTTCCATGGTGACATAGTTGCCTGTGCCTTGGCCGTTAGAATTCATCAATTGATATTCGCCGGCTTCAGGGCAGTTTTCACCGGGCTTAAATTTTTGATTAGGCATAACCATCCTCCTAAGTATTTTTTAAATTTTTAAGGCAACAGCCTCATTTTCAATACATAGTATTTTCAATTATCTGAAATTTATTTATATAGTTATTTCTTTTTTTGAAAAAATTTTTTCCAACGCCTTATGGCGGGCTTTAAGCCGCCGTTTGACATTATAAGTTTTAAAATATATAATAAACTCATTTAATATGGTAAAAATTATCAAGGGTTTTTATAATGGACTATAAAGAATTAGTAGCTAAATTAATAACGGACAACCTTAATATCGAAGGCGTATCAATAGACCAAATTAAAGAATTCTTAAACACCCCGCCCGAACCCGCTTTGGGCGACTACGCTTTGCCGTGCTTTAAGCTGGCTAAAGTTTTAAGAAATTCGCCGGTAAAAATAGCCGAAGATTTGGCGCAAAAAATAAACCAAACCGCGCTGCCCGCGGAGCTTGACAGGGTTTGCGCGGTAAACGGATATCTAAACTTTTACCTAAATCGCCCTAAGTTTGCCCAAGAAGTAATAAATGTTTATAAGTTAGGCGCGCCCAGACAAGACCTAGGCAAGGGCAGGGTTATATGCATAGACTATTCTTCCATCAATATAGCCAAGCATTTCCATATGGGCCATCTGTCCACCACCGCTATAGGCGGCTCGCTGTATCGTATTTTTAATTATTTAGGCTATAAGTCCATAGGCATCAACCATCTAGGCGACTACGGCACGCAGTTTGGCAAACTGATATGCGCCTATAAGATGTGGAGCAATGAAGAAAAGCTTAATAAAGACGGGCTAAACGAGCTGCACGAGCTGTATGTCAGATACCATCAAGAAGCGGAAAGCAAACCCGAGCTGGACGATATCGCTAGAGAGTGGTCCAAAAAGATAGAGCAAAAAGATCCCGAAGCCGTCCAAATCTACGAGCGGTTTAAGGAAATCACCCTGCAGAACATAGGCAAGATTTACGAGCGACTGGGAGTAACCTTTGACTCGTATTTGGGCGAAAGCTTTTTCGCCGACAAGGTAGGCGAGGTCGTTAAGCTTTTGGAAGAAAAAAATCTATTGGAAGAAAGCGACGGGGCAAAGGTGGTAAAGCTGGACGAATACGATATGCCCCCGTGCTTGATATTAAGAAGCGACGGGGCAAGCCTATACGCCACCAGGGACTTAGCCACCGCCATATACAGAAAGCGCGAGTATGATTTTTATAAGTGCCTATATGTCGTGGCCTATCAGCAAAACCTGCACTTTAGGCAATTTTTCAAGGTTCTAGAGCTAATGGGCTACGAATGGGCCAAAGACTTGGTCCACGTGTCCTACGGAATGGTCAGCCTAGAAGACGGCGCTATGTCCACTAGAGGCGGCAAACTGGTCAAGCTGGTAGACGTATTGGACAAAGCGGTGGAAAAGACCAAGAGCATTATAAAAGAGAAAAATCCCGGCGCTAAGGATATCGACGCCGTCGCCGAGGCCGTGGGCGTGGGAGCGGTAATATTCTCAAGCCTGTGCAACTCCAAGATAAAAGACATAGTCTTTTCTTGGGACAGGGTATTAAACTTTGACGGCGAGACAGGCCCGTATCTTCAATATACGCACGCTCGCTGCTGCAGCGTCTTAAAGAAAGCGGGCGCGGATTATAATAACTTCGCTTTGCCGACTAATCTTACAGATATAGAACCCGACTACAGCGCCAATATGGACGACAATACTTGGACGCTTATTAAAAATATAGACACCTTCTTTGACCAAATCGTTTTGGCTGCCCAAAACTACGAGCCGTCCATAATAGCCAACAGGATTATAGACATAGCCCAAGGCTATAATAAATTTTATTTTGATTACAAAATCCTAGACGACAACCCCGCCGTCCAAAAGGCAAGACTGCTTATAACCTTGGCGGTTAAAAACTGCCTAAAGACGGGTATGGAGTTGTTGCTGTTAAAGCCCTTGGAACAAATGTGATATGGAAATAAGAGCGCTTAATATAGGCGACTTTGAGAGAGTTTTGGCTTTTTATAAAGAGCAGATAGACTCTCTGGAGCGCAAAGAGTTTTTTTATCCCTATCAAGACGAGGACATAAAGAGCATTTTAAGCGGCGGCGGGATTATGGCCGCCGTTTTGGACGATTCTAAAATCGTAGGCATAAGCGCCATAGACTTTGACGAAAATTACAGCGAAATTTTAGCCGATATAGTCAATTCCTATTTCCCGCGCGCGATTAATATAAAAGTATGCGAATACTCGGGAGTAATGACGCACAAAGACTACCGAGGCCAAGGCATAGCGGGCAGATTATACGATTACCTAATAGATAAAGTAAAAGATAAAGATATTTGCCTATGCGCCGTGGTGCAGTTAGAAAACCAAGCGAGCCTCAGCTTCTTTTTTAAAAGAGGCTTTAGGTTGGTCAGCGTAAAGCGGGTTTTCGATATCGATTTTGGGTATTTATTAAAGTTCTTGGACAGGGATTTAAAAGTCGATTGTTCGGACGAAGTGGTTATTAATTGTCTTGACTACGCCGCTTATGATAAGTATTTAAGAGCGGGCTATGTCGGCGTAAAGTTTTTCGACAATCGGATAAAATTATGTAAAATAATATAATTTTTTATCTCTTTTAATTTTCCCCGTCTATTCTAGTTCTAGGACAAGCTAAATATAATATATCGATATGTTAGCTTACGTCCTGGAAATCATAACTTCCATAATCTTGGGTTTGGCGATTATCGCCCTTTCGTGCTGGCTGTTAAAAATCAAGAAAAAGGGCTTCTTCGGCGTCTTAATCAACGCTATTGCGGGCTGTATTATTTTATTCTCTTTTAACGTGTTTGGAATAGTCGCTATTCCGATAAACCCCCTTAACGCGTTTATTTGCGCTGTTTTTGGAATATTCGGGATAGTTTTGATATATCTTATAATAACCTTTTTATAACGGGGGGAGAGAATGGACGACAAAGATTTTATTGTCTTTGACGAAAACGATTACATAAATAAATTATACGAAAACGAGTCCCAGGATGTTTTTGCCTCTGAAAACGTGTCGCTCGCTCAAGCGCCGGCAGACGAGATAGAAGCCCAAGAGCAAAACCTAGAAATCCTGGAAGCCGCCGCGCATAGCCCCAAAGATGAGCAAGACCAAGCGCCTAAACAAGACCAAGCAGAAGCCGCGGCGGAATTAAAAGAAACCCCTAAAAGAGGCAATATAATAATATCGCCCCAAAAAATCAAGGGGCGTCAAAAGTAGTTTATTTTTTGTAAATTAAGTTTCTTAAATCCTGGCAAGCCGTCTTAATATGCGGGTTGTTTTTTAGTTCGCTAGCGATTTTGTCTCTCGCGTACATTATGGTAGTGTGGTCCCTGCCGCCAAAAATCTGTCCTATCGTGGTAAGCGGGACGGATAGTATTTCGGTTATGAGATAGATGCACATTTGGCGGGGATAAACTATCTCTTTGTTTTTCTTTTTGCCAAACAGGTCTTCTCTGGTTACTTTATAATATCTGCAGCAAGTGTCTATTATGGCGTCTATGGATAATTTCTCGTTTGCCTCGCCCACGCTTTCTTTTAACACCTTGGCGGCTAGCTCCACCGTCAAAGGCTCTTCGAACAACTTAGCGTGGAAATAAACCCTGGTTAAGTTTTCTTCCAAAACCCTGACGTTGGTGTCGTTTTGCTCGGCTATGTAAGCCAAGACGTCGTCGCTTATGTTATAGTTTTGAAGCATCGCTTTCTTTTGCAAGATAGCAAGCCTTGTCTCAAAATCCGGCGGTTGGATGTCGGCTATAAGCCCCCACTCAAAACGGCTTCTTAAGCGCTCTTCCAAAGGATTGATTTCTTTGGGCGGGCGGTCGCTGGATATTATAATCTGCTTGCCCTTTTCATAAAGGTCGTTAAAGGTATGGAAAAACTCTTCTTGGGTGCTGGTCTTGTTGGCGATAAACTGTATGTCGTCCACCATCAAGATATCTATGTTGCGGTAGCGGTTTCTAAAGCTCGCCGCGCTGTTGCGGTCCTTGCTGCCTAGGCGGATGGCGTCTATAAGCTCGTTCATAAACCGCTCGCTAGTCACATACAAGACCTTAAGCTCGGGGTGCTTGGAGGTTATGTAGTTGCCCACGGCGTGCATTATGTGCGTCTTTCCAAGGCCTACGCCGCCGTAAATAAACAAGGGGTTATAGGCGTTGCCGGTGTTTTCGGTAACCGCTCTTGCCGCCGCGTAAACAAACTGGTTGCTCTTGCCCACCACAAAGGTGTCAAAGGTGTATTTAGGGTTAAAAACGCTGGAAAGAGGCAGTTCGACCGAATACGAGTGGTCGATAAACTCTTCGGGCTTATTAATAAACTCGTCCTTTTCGGCCGAAGTGATTATAAGCGAGGATAAATGCGGGTAAATCTTGGCGATAGCCGCGTTTATCTTGTCTTGATAGTTTTTTACGATTACGGCTTTGTTGGCGTTGGTTTCGCATACCAAAACGAGCTTTTCGTCCTTAATGGTCAAAGGCTTCATCGTCTTTATAAAGACGTCAAAGCTGACGGCCGAAATGGTCGTCTCAAGCTCTTGCAAAACTTCCGCCCAAAGGCTGTCGTATTCGGTTTTTTCGTCTAACACATCGTAATCTAACTCGCTCATATCTATTTAAAAACCTAAAAATTTTTGGTTTGATTCCGATATTTAAAGGGTAAAAATTATTATACTATTTAAACCGCCGATTTTCAACTAAAAGTCCTTTAGACTTAGGGTAAAATTTTATATATTTTTTGTCTGATTATATATGAATTGTTTGACGCAAAATGACGAATATGATAATATACTAATATATGAATAGATGTTCATATGTTTGAATGTTTTTATATGGGGGCGTCTATATGAATACTATACCATATAGCGACCAAACAGTCGAAATAATGGCGGAATTTTTAAAAGCTATGTCCGATCCAAACAGGCTTAAGATATTGCTTTTGTTGTCCACTTCCCAAGGCCTTAACGTGATATCGATAGCACAGGCGCTTAATATGACGCACTCGGCGGTAAGCCATCAGCTCAATATGTTAAAGCGTATGCGCCTGCTGACGTCCAAAAAAGAAGGCAAAAATGTGATATATTCTTTGGCGGACGACCATATTTACTCGATAATAAACGCTTCCGCCGACCACGCTTTAGAGATAGTCTAAATCAAAAGGATACCAAAGTTTATGAACAAAATTTACAAGGTTAAGAATTTAGACTGCGCCGTATGCGCGGGAAAAATCGAAAAGGAACTGCAAAAAATCTTTAAAAGCGCGACGCTGAACTTCGCCACCCAAAAGCTGTATATAGAAGCTGAGAATATGGACTCTAAAGAGCTTTTGGGGGTAATAAACAAGACCATAAAGGCAATAGAACCTCACGCGTCCGCGTCCGACATTACCGAAAAAATCAACGACGATAAGAAAGAAGTTTTTTCTTGGGGTTTGCTGGTTAAAATCCTTGGAGCGGCGGTTTTGGCCGTCGCTTTTGGGCTGGAACTGGGGGGCGTTTTGGAAGGCTATGTCTTGCTCGCCCTATATATCCCGGCGTATTTAATGATATCTTACAGCGTTTTGTTTAAGTTTTTTAAGAACTTGGCTAGATTTGAGCTTTTTGACGAGAACTTTTTGATGACGGTAGCGACCATAGGCGCGTTTGCGCTGGGCGAGTATTTCGAGGGCGTGTCCATTATGCTGTTTTACCAAGTGGGCGAGTTTTTGCAGGACTTGGCGGTCAACAGAAGCCGAGCCAACATAAAAGCGCTCATAGAAAACCAGCAGGTATCGGTATCGATAATTGACGACAACAATAACATCAACGTCACCCATCCCGAGACGGTAAATATAGGCGACAAGATATTAATCAAGGCGGGCGAAACGGTGGCTTTAGACGGCATTGTAGCCAGCGGAAACAGCATCCTCGACACATCTTCCCTAACGGGCGAAAGCTTGCCCGTAGCGGTAAAAGAAGGCGACGAGATACTATCCGGCAGCATAAATCTCCAAAACACCTTGGTGGCGAATGTAACCAGAAAGTATAAAGAAAGCACGGCGTCTAGAATAGTGGACTTGGTGGAAAAGGCGGCCGCTCAAAAATCCAAGAGCGAGCAGTTTATAACAAAGTTCTCCAAGGTTTACACGCCCTTGGTGGTGGGAATAGCGCTCTTTATAGGCGTGTTGCTGCCCTTAATATTAGGGTTTAACGGCGCCCAATGGGCAAATTTAGGAAGAACAGCCCTAACATTCTTGATAGTCTCCTGCCCTTGCGCTTTGGTGCTGTCACTACCGGTTAGCTTCTTTTGCGGAATAGGAGCGGCGTCCAAAAACGGCGTGTTGTTTAAAGGCGCGAACTATTTGGAAACTTTAGCGGACATAGATACCTTTATCTTCGACAAGACGGGGACGCTGACCACGGGCGTTTTTGAGGTTGAACAAATCATCCCCGCCAAAGGTTACACCGAGGAAGAAGTTCTTGAATTGGCGGCTATAGGCGAAAGCTATAGCCAGCATCCTTTGGCTAAAGCCGTGCTGAGCAAATACGGCCGAGCGGCGGATGTTTCCAAGATTGTCTCGCACAAAGACTTTGTGGGCTTGGGCATAAAAACCCAAACCCAAGACTATGAGATTTTGGCCGGCAGCCGCGAGCTGTTAAAGAACAACGGCGTCGACGCGCCCGAGTTCTTTGGAACGGTAATCTATGTAGCCAAAGACAACGAGTATGCGGGCGCGATTGTTTTGGAAGACAAAATAAAGCCCGAAGCCCGCGAAAGCCTGGCTAAGCTCAAAAAACTAGGCGTGAAAAACACCGTTATGATTACGGGCGACAACGCCGAGGTGGCCCTAAGCGTAAGCCAAAAAACGGGAATAGACGCCTATCACGCAAAATGCCTGCCCGAAGACAAACTCAACATTGTCGCCCAGTATATTGATAAAGGCCATAAAACCGCCTTTGTGGGCGAAGGCATAAACGACGTGCTGGCTATCTCCCGCGCGGACTTGGGCGTGTCTATGGGCGTTTCCGGCAGCGACGTGTCGGTGGACTCGGCGGATATGGTAATTATGAACGACAACCTAAACGCCCTGCCTTCTATGATATCGCTTGCCAAATACACCAAGAAAATAGTCTGGTTTAATATCATCCTTGTGCTGGCTGTAAAACTTATGGTAATGATAATAAACTTCATACCTTCGCTTCAATCGCTTATATTGGCCGAGCTTGCTGACGTAGGCATAGCCCTGGTAGCGGTGTTGATATCCCAAAGCATTCTTAGATTTGGCAAACAAAAGAAAAAAAAGAGTTAAAATAAAAAGCGCCTTAAAAATCTAAACAAAGGCGCTTTTTATATTATATAAAATTATTTTCTTTAGTTTAAAAGAGTAATCAAAAGAGTTCGGCCGCGATTAGCGGAAAATCAAGATTACCACCAAGATTTGTATCCCGCGTATAAAGTTAGGTCTTGGGACGGCCAACCGCTGGGAACAAATACGGCAGTCAAGCCTTTATCGGCAAACCATTTGTCAAAGTCATAGCCGTAAGGCGGGTAAACATACAACGTCATATCGTTGAGCCATTCTTCAAATGTTTTGCCAAAATTCCAATATTTCTCGTATTGGGCGACATAGCTTATAGCCAAATAATCCAATAAACTGGAGCCCTCGCCTAGGTCGAACTTGATAATTATGGGCTTAGCGAATTTAGCGTATAAAGTAAGGTTTGAGGCGGGCGCTTGTGTGAATTCTTGGGTATACTCTTTGTCAAGATACCAGCCGGAGAATATGGTTTCGTCTTCGTCTTTATCGAATTTATCCAATATGGGCCTTGTGAATTCTCTGTAAACTTCGTAAAAATCATAGCTGTCAGGGTTAATGGAACATTATAGTATTTATAGTAATTATATTTGCCTTCAAGGCCTTGGAATGTCAATACGTAAGCGTCGTCGTATTTGGCGTAAACAGTGCTGTGCTGGTTAGGGAATACCTCAGGCGCGGATTTTGTTAGCCCGCTGTCGGCGTACCATCCTTTAAAGACTTTGCCTTTTTTAACTATATGACTTGCGCCAGGATATCTAATAGTGTCTCCCGCTTTGCCTACCAAATTAATTACTTTATAATCGGAGTCAATGGACAACGCGACTTTAATCAAAGGCGCCCATTTGGCGTATAAAGTAACTTCTTCGGTAATCGGCTCGTTGATATTAGAGGGCAGCGGCTCCTCGAAATTAGGATCCAAATACCAGCCCTCAAATATGTAATTTTCCTTTACGGGATCTATATTATTTTCATAAAAGCTTAGATATTGATATTGACGGGGTTCTTCTAAAAACTTTCCGCCGTTAAGCTCAAACTTGACGGGCTTGGTCTTCCATTTAGCGTATACGTCGTTAAACGATTTGGAGCCTACCACATACTCGCCTTTTACGGATATTTAAAATCGGGGTCGTAATACCAGCCCTCAAACTCGGCATTGTTTTGGATAGGATTAGGCAGAACGATTTTATCCCCGGGTTTAGCGTATTTGTTAAAGTCGTTGGGGAATGTGCCGTATTCGCTGTTTATATATACTTCTTTATAAATAGTTTCGTCTTGCGCGTTAGTTAAATCGGGCGTATCGATGCTTACGTTGTCATAGTCTATAACGATATCCAAAAGGCAAGACTCTTCGTTAGAGATATTAATGTTGGAAGGGATGTAAGGCTCGTAATATTTTTGGGTTAGTTTTACGGACGTGAGGTTTTTGTCTTTATTTAACTTAATGGCAGCGCCGATTTCCATAGGCATATAGCCGGAATCCATTGCAACCCCTATCGTTTTAGCCGATACCTCTATATTTTCGTTTTGCTTTTTTCCGCTGTATTTTATGCCGCCTAAATCAGAGCCGTAAATTTTTGAGTTATAAGCGGTATACAACAATAATATCTTTGTCAATCTAAATATTTGCTCTATGCTAAATAGCTCGCCATATGCGCCGCTGTCTATAAGCATTTTCGCCTCAATATCGCTTATTTTTTTATAAGCGGTTACGCTTCTTTCTTCCATTGTTAATATTTGGATTTGGCGATAATCATCTCCTATCTTGATTATATAATTGGTAATTTCTGTTTCGCCAATTTTAATGGTTTCTTTTTGGCTGGGAGATTCGTCCGCTATGTAAACAACTTCAATATTGCCTGGCATATCGCCGAGCAAACTATCCATAGCGAAAGAAAGCTTATAACTCTCATCGGTCGGCAGCTGGGCGTTTAAGAAGTATTTTTCGGCTTCTTTTGCATTAAGTTTTTGGCGCATCCAAAGAAGCCTAAAACGCTGGAGATTGCTAACAATACAGCCAGCATTAGATAAATAAACTTATTCTTTCTCATAACCTAATCACCTGCTTTTATAAAAATACAATGATAATTGTATATAGCAAGACCATATTTTTTTTGTTTGCGGTTTTTTAAAAATTACAAAACAACATATGTCGCTTTTTGTTAATTATGACGATAATCTTTGTGATTCACACAAGGGGGAAATTACATTGAACTTTTAGTAACGCCAATAGAATTTAAACCCAACAAACAAGAAAACGACTTGGTAGCGAAATTTAACCGAATTTAAATCCTAAAACTTTTTTAAATAAATTAAAATCTTTGGGGCGCTAAAAAAAACATAAAAATGATTAAAAAGCAAGCTTGATATCTAATCCCGCATCCTATCACCTACTTTTTTATAACTTTTATTTTAAATAAACATACATAAATTATAATATTTGGGCTTTTAATCTCAAAATATTTTTAAAATAAAATATGTTAATTTTTTACTATTTTTGGCGATAATGTTGCCAAGTTTGAAAATAAAAAAAGGTTCGGTATTTAACCGAACCTTAAAGCAATCGTTGTTTGTTTATTTATCAGCTTTCCTTATCTTCGTTTTTAGGATAGTTCATCTTATCCAGCCAGCCCATATCCCATTCCACGTTGGTGGGAGAGCTTAAGTGTTGCAGTCTAACATAATAATCTGTTTCCGCTAAAACGGTAACATCCTCGCCATCTTTATTAATGGTCTGGACAATTTCGTTGGCGGTGGAAATATAGAAAATATATCCCGCCGCTACGTCGACTTTTAGGAAGTTAGCCTTAATATTTGCCTCGGCGATTTTTTGGGACTCTTTTTGAGCGGAATCCATATTCGCAAAAAAGTTTATATGAAGCAATTCCGCGTCGGTGACCTTTTGGTCTCCTTCGGATGTGTCCTCCACAAAATAAGCGTTGTTCTCGTCGGCGTATAGTATTATTGACTTTTTATTGAGAACGACTTTGCCCGCGTTTTCTCCCGCGATGTATAAAACCGTGCTGGAGCCTTTGGTCGCTAAAGCCAATAAATCGTTTTCATAAACGACCAAGCCGTAGACGTTTACGGGGAAGCTGTCCGAAGGCTCATAGAATATTGATACCGGCTCTCCTTCTTTAGTCAAATCTTTTGCGAAATAATGTTTGTTTGCCGAACTTTTAAAGCCGTCTACATAATAGAATAGATGGCCGTTGTAAACTTTGTCCAAAATTATATCAACGCCTGAAAGAATTTTTTTTCTTTCGCTTCCGTCGGGCCTAACTCTTTCTAGAATATTGCCCTCGCTCTCTGTATCTGTTTTTATATCTATGTCCCTAGTGTAATAAATATAATCCTCGGGCATATCTTGAGAGATGCCTTCATAATAAACGGATTTTTGAGGCAATATGGCGCTTGTTACTTTTTCGGCCAACACAACGGGCTTTTTCACTTTATTTTTAGTGATTTGCACGCTGTAAATCTTTTGTTGGCTGGGCTCATAGAATACCGCGTAAACGCTGTCGTTATATTTATAGTAGCCGTAAACGGGTTTCGCGTTTGCGTCTTTCGAGGTGTATAAATATTGAGTGCCTTTTCCGTCTATGCGCGTTCTAAAGAAATCAACCAAGTTGTATTGAACTTCGCCTTTTTTGTTTTTCTTGGTGGTAGGCGTAGCGTAATAAATATAATCGTCTATTATATATAATCCGCCGTTTTCGTATCCGCCGTTTGTGATAAGCTTGGATACGACGGGTTTTACCGCTATTTGTTGCTTGGTTTGCTCTTCGTCGTTTTCGTCTTTATAAGTTCTATTCTCGGTTACAAAACCGCTGAATTCTTCGTCGAAGAGATTGTTCTCGCTGTTGTCATAAGTGATGTATTGACCGTAATAATCGCTTACTTGGACGCTCTTGCCTTCGGTCAATTTGGCGTAATAAATTCCGCCTTTCTCAACTTTTCCCCAAACGTTGTTTTTTCCGTCAAGATCCACAACGGATTTATATCCGTTGATAAAATAAATAAAATCGCCTTTTTGAACGACCATTCCGCCGTTACTGGTTACGGCGTAATTTTTATCGGGCGTTTCGGTTACGTCCATTTCGGGATACCTGTCAGCGCATCCTAAAACGGCGCCCAAGGTCATTAATACGGCCAATAATATTAATAAAACTCTTTTTTTCATTTTTTCCACCGGTTTTCTAATGTGACATTTAAAATGTATAATAAACGCAGTATTTTAAATTATACATAAGCGCAGTGCAATAGTCAAACAAAATATTCCGTTAACAAAATCGGTCGCTTGCTACATATAAATATTATTATGGACAAATATCCTAGGAAGTTTGATTATATCCTAAAAGAGATGAAAATAAAAGATCCATATTATAATGGGTTTACCTTTTATAATGATTTTATATCAAGACATATCAGGCTTTCTCAACACATAAAAATTACACACTCAAAGAAATCTTCAAGCGGCCCTAAAGAATAATAATATATCTTTTTTAAATAGTAGCAGTAGTATTAGTTGGGAGTTAGTTTGTGGAAAACTCAAGGCAAAACACAATATATTAAGAGCGCAAAATTTTTATATACCTAATATTGTGTTTTGAGCACTTAAAAACTGTGTATTATTTATCCCAAAAGATTAAACAGTTTTAAGAAGTTATCAACAATTAAAAGTATTTTTTTGTGTAAAACTATAAATTTTTAGATTTAAAATCGCTGATAAGGCCAATAATTTTAATTTTTATTTACATTTATCCACAATTCCATACACATCGATGTTGATAAATGTGTAAGAATTGGTGGAATAAAATAAATATATATTTACTTATCTCGCTTATATCAAAACAAACCATTACCCGCTGTTAATTGATATATATAATTAATTGTGTTAAAATAATTTAAAAATTATAGGAGAGGGATATGTCAGTTAGAAAAGGTTTGGGACGCGGATTGGACGCGCTGTTTAGCGACAATGATTACGCGGCTAGAGCTGTAGATAACAAGGTCGAAACCGAAACCGAAATTGAGATACATAAAATTTTCCCCAACCCCAACCAGCCTCGCAGAACTTTTGACGAGCAAAGCTTAAGCGAACTGGCCGACTCTATTAAAATCCACGGCGTCATCCAGCCTTTGATTGTCACTAAGCGGGACGACAAATATATGATAATAGCCGGCGAAAGAAGGTGGCGCGCGGCCGCTAAAGCGGGCTTATTAAAAGTTCCCGTAATTATTAAAGACTATTCCGAGCAAAAAATAAGCGAAATATCCCTTATAGAAAATCTACAAAGAGAAGATTTAAATCCCATCGAAGCGGCCAAAGCTATTAAAAGGCTGATGATAGAATATAACTACACCCAAGAGCAAGTAGCAGAAAGACTGGGAAAAAGCCGTCCAGCTATAGCCAATACCTTAAGACTTTTGACATTAGACCAACAAATTATAGATATGATTATGGACGGCCGTCTTAGCGCCGGTCACGCGAGAGCGCTTTTGAGTTTGGAAAATCCCGAGCAGCAAATCAAACTCGCCCACGCCGCGGTGGAAAAACAGATGTCCGTAAGAGACCTAGAAAACGCGGTCAAAAAGGCGCTGAATCCCAAAGCCGAAGCGCCCAAAGCTCAGCCTCAACAGAGCCTAGAGCTAAAAGAACTAATCAACGATATGCAAAGAGTATTCGCCACCAAAGTTACGGCAATTGGTAACGAGAATAAAGGAAGAATCTATATAGATTATTTCTCTAAGGACGATTTGGATAGAATCTGCGAACTTGTAGAATATCTAAAAAGAAAATAAATTGTTTCACGTGAAACATTTTTAATCAATTTTTAATCGTTATTTAATTATTCGCTAATTGCCCGATGCTATAATGTTATTAGTGTGATGGTATATTTTTTGAAGACTAATGTGCACGCGTAGGCTTTTGTCTATCGCTTGCGCGATAGTGTCGGCCATCTTAAAGACGCTTCCCAATCTTGCAGTTTGAAAATCGTTGTCTTTATTAGACGCTACGCAGGCGGTAATGCCTAAATTGCCCGAACGAGGCAAAGGATGCCCTAAAAAAGAACCCGGATAAAGCCCTGAGCCTATTTTTATTAGGCCGACATCCTTAGGTTCGCCCACGCAGGCGTCTACCGCCCAGATTTTTTGTCCTGGATGGCGCGCTTTAATAAATTCCAAAGTGTTCTCTAGGTTTTTGGCGGTAACGGGCAAATCCAGCGTTCCGTAAACATAGCAAGGCGTGTTATAGACATTGACCAACAAATGCCCGCACAAAGGGCCTAGACAGTCGCCTGTGATTCGGTCGCTGCCTATGCATAAAATGACGGGCAGAGCGCGGAAAGGGCGCAGTTTTTTTAGCAGCATATCCGCCAAAAAATTACTGGAGTTTGAGGCAAAACTTATAGTCTTCATAACGGTATACTTGATTTTGATAATGGGAATTATTCCCAAATAACAAAAAATTATTACATTTATAAGGCAAAGGGAGGTTTATATGGCGCTTATAATCGACGGTGTGGTTATCGGGATACTGTTAATATTTACGCTCTATGGAGCATATAAAGGCGCTTTAAAGTCAATAACCTCGTTGTTTGGAACCGCGATATCGTTGGCGCTGGCTATAGTGGCGGTGTTTTTTGCGGGACAACATATTTTGCAAATATCTTTTGTCAACGGCCTTATTGTCGGGGAGACAAACAGCTTAGCGTCTTTCTTCGCGTCCAAACTGCCTGATTTCCAAGGAGTAAAAATAGGAGCTACTACGGAAGAAATCTCGGAGGCTATTGGCGGTCTATGGAGCGTTATTGTTCCTATGCTGACCGGAATAATCAATAAGATGTCTGGGGGAGTTTATCACGGCAAGACTATAAATTACGCTTTATCTCAATTCTTCGCTCAAGCCGTGTTCTATGTGGCGTTGGTATTGGTAATATTCTTGATAATAAGAATTATTATCAGATCCACGGAAAGATTAATAGACAAGATTAAAGGCAAAGGCACGATAAACGATATAGATAAATTCTTTGGCTTGATTATTGGATTTATCAAGGGCGCGATTACGCTTTCAATTATTTTGGTGATATTCGGGCTGCTGTTGAACTTTTCCTTTATGGCGCCCGTAAAAGCCGCGTTTGAGCAAACCTATATCGCTAAGGAAATCAGCAAGATAGTGTTCAAGATCGCTAGTTATTTCTTTAACGCCGAACGCTTGCTTGGCGGCTTGGTGGGATAAACGCGAATAATGATAAAATAATAAACGCCGATTTATAATCGGCGTTTTTTTATTAAACAAAACACTCAAATCTCAAACATATGTTTTTAATATCTTTTCTTTAACATAGATGGGTCGTCTATTTTTATAAAGGTGTCGTTGTTGCGGGTTAGGTATTCCTCGGTAAAAGCTTGGTAAGATAGCGCGCCCGAGCTTTTTGGATCGTATTGCATTATAGGCAGGCCGTAGCTGGGGGCTTCCCCTAGCCTGATGTTTCTCGGGATTTTAACCTCGAACACCTTGTTGCCAAAGTATTTATAAATTTCGTCGGCTACGCTGTTGACTAGATTAGACCTGCCGTCGAACATAGTCAGCAACACGCCATCTATTTCTATAGTGGGATTGAGATGTTTTTTGACAAGTTTGATAGTGTTCATCAACTGGCTTAAGCCTTCCAGCGCGAAGAATTCGCTTTGGATAGGGATTATTACGGAGTCGCAAGCTGTTAAAGCGTTTATGGTCAGCAGTCCTAACGAAGGCGGGCAGTCAATGCAGATATAGTCGTAAGTGTTTTTTAATTTATTAAGCACGCTTTGCAGAAGCCTTTCTCTTTGTTCCATATAAACCATTTCGACTTCCGCGCCCGCTAAGTCTATGTTTGAAGGTATGATATCCAAATTATCCACGCCGGTGGGAGCTATTACGTCATCGATAGGACAATCGCCCATTAGCGCGTGGTAAATCGATTTTGACAATTTGCTCTTTTCTATTCCCAGGCCGCTGGTGGTGTTGGCCTGCGGGTCCAAGTCAACCGCCAAAACTTTTTTACCCATAGCGGTAAGATAAGCGGACATATTAATACAAGTAGTGGTCTTGCCTACGCCGCCTTTTTGGTTCGCAAAGGCAATTATCTTTCCCATAGCCGAAAAAATCTCCTTGTTTTAACAATTATAGCATAAATATACGTTAAAATACAAACACAAAAAAAACAAACAGCCTTAATCGACAAAACTAGCGATTATTTTACGCTTAAAGCGGATTTTTTCTAGGCTTGTTGTGGGAACGAGGATAGCCGTCGGGAGTAGGCTTGATTTTTTTAATAACGACCAGCGTTCGTTTTATGTCTTGGTCTAAGGAAAACTCTATAACATCTTCCACTGCCCCGCCTAAAACGTTAATGGCGTTTTGGGCTTGGGCAAGCTCTTGCGAAATGTCCGATTTATAAAAAACCGCGCGGCCGTCAACTTTCAAAAAGGGCAAGGCGTATTCGCACAAAATATTAAGAGGCGCGACCGCTCTAGCCACGGCGCAGTCAAAGTCCTTTGATTTTAGGTCTTCAATGCGGGTGTGCATTGCCGAAATATCTGACAGCCCCAAGATTTTTATTATATAGTCCACAAAGGCTATTTTTTTGTTTGAGGAATCGACCAGCAAAAACTTTAAGTCTGGCCTTAATAATTTAAGCGGGATAGACGGAAACCCCGCCCCGCAGCCGATGTCCAGAATATTAGAATTAGGCGAAAATATCTCGACCGCCGCGGCGCTGTCTAAAAAGTGCTTTAGGTAAACCTCGTCCCTTTGGGTGATGGCGGTGAGATTGACCTTTTGGTTATATTCTACCAGCTCTTTGTAAAAAATCTCAAACCTAGAGTCTTGGCTGATTTTTTGCTTTATTATATCTAAATTCATAATTTTTTGGTCTTTATATAAAGCAACAATACGTTGATGTCCGCGGGGTTTACGCCGCTTATTCTAGAGGCTTGTCCCAAGGTTAAAGGCCTTACTTGAGAGAGCTTTTGACGAGCTTCTATTCTTAGGCCTTTTAGCTTGTTGTAATCTATATCCTCGGGCAGTTTGAATTCCTCAAGCTTTTTGGCTTCCTCTATGTTTTTTTGCATACGGGCAATATATCCCTCGTAGCGGGCGTCCAAGCGGACTTGGTTTATAGCGTCGTAAGAGAAATCCTTTAGCTCGTCTAACTGGACTAGTTGTTCCATAGCGATGTCGTCCCTTTTAAACAGCTCTTTTAGCGTTACGCCCGAGCCAAAGGAAGCGTTGAGCAAGGGGTTTAGAGTTTTGGGGCTGAAGGATTTGTCCAGCATAGACTTGATTTTTTCTATCTGCTCAAGCTTGTCAAGGTATTTTTGGTATCTTTCTTTGGTGGCTAGGCCTATGTCGTAGCCTATTTGAGTAAGCCTTAAGTCGGCGTTGTCTTGACGCAGGTGCAGCCTAAACTCGGCTCTAGAAGTCATCATTCTGTAAGGCTCGTTGGCGCCCTTGGTGGTCAGGTCGTCGATTAAAACGCCGATATAAGCCTGGTCTCTCCTTAAAACCAAAGGCTTTTTGCCCCTTAATTTAAGCGAGGCGTTTATGCCCGCCATCAAGCCTTGAGCGGCGGCTTCTTCGTATCCGCTCGTGCCGTTTATCTGGCCCGCGAAATACAAGCCTTCCACAAACTTGCTCTCCAAAGTGGGCTTTAGGGTAAGCGGGTCTATGCAGTCGTATTCGATAGCGTAAGCGTCACGCATAATTTCCGCTTTTTCCAAGCCTTCTATGCTGCGGACTATTTTTTCTTGGATTTCCACCGGCATAGAAGTGCTTATGCCCTGCAGATATATCTCCACCGTGTCCAATCCTTCGGGTTCTAGGAAGAATTGGTGTCTTTCTTTGTCCGCAAACCGCATTATTTTGTCTTCTATAGACGGGCAGTATCTAGCGCCCGTGCCGTGGATTAAACCGCTGTACATCGGGGCTAGGTGTATGTTTTCTCTTATGATTTGGTGCGTTTTTTGGTTTGTGTAGCCTAGGTAGCACGGCGCAAGGTCGTAGTTGACCGACTCGGACATTACCGAAAAGGTATACCACGGCTCGCCGCGCTGGATTTCAAACTTAGAGTAATCTATGGTCTTGCCGTTGATTCTAGGAGGCGTGCCAGTCTTAAATCTTCGGGTGGCGTGGCCTAGCTTGTTGATGCTGTCCGTTAAGCGCTCCGCGCGGGCAAACCCGGAAGGGCCTCGTTTTTGTATGGTGTTTCCTATGATTATATGCGAATTCAGATAAACGCCTGTGGCGACTATTACCGCCTTGGCGTAATAGATTTGGCCTAACAAGGTCTTTACGCCGACTATTTTGTTGTTTTCTGCCAAAAGCTCCGCCGCCTCGGCCTGGCGCAGTCTTAGGTTGGGCGTGTTTTCCAGGGTGGACTTCATATTTGCGTGGTATTTGTTTTTATCCACCTGCGCCCTTAAAGACTGAACGGCCGCGCCCTTGCTTTGGTTTAACATTCTAAGCTGGATTAAGGACTTATCGGCCTCTATGCCCATCTGCCCGCCGAGCGCGTCTATTTCCCTGACTAGATGGCCTTTTGATGTGCCGCCGATGGAAGGGTTGCACGCCAAAAAAGCGATAGAGTCAAGGTTTAGCACGAGCATACAGGTCTTTAGGCCTGTTCTCGCGCAGGCCAAAGCCGCCTCGGACGCTGCGTGTCCGCCGCCTATGACCACGACGTCAAAATGGTAGTCTTGTTCGTATTCGTTGTATGACATTTAATGAATCCTTAAATAGACCGTTTCAAATTGTAATTATAACCCTAAAACAAATACGCTAGCAAGAAAATTAACTATTAATCTTGATTATAATACAAAAGCCCAAAATAAAATAATTATGATTGAAAATATTTATTTGTCCTTATAAAACACTGTGAATTCTTTGGAGGCTTGGTCGTATTCGGCAAGCAAAATCATTTTTTGTTTTTGCTTATTTAAATCAAGTTTTTTATACAGCCAGTCTTTGTCTTTGCCGATAAGTCCTAGGGCGGTCTTGGAAATCTTGCCGTCCACTATGACGCTTAAGGGGAGGGAGGCTTTTTCTTTTTTTACTTTTAGGTCTTGGGCCACAAGAGGGCTTTTTTCTGCTTTAGGGATTATGGAAAACTTGCCGTTGGACTCAAAAATGCCATAGGCTATATCGCCTAATGAAAATATGCCCTTGTCGCGCGCGAACGCAGTTATTTCGTTTAGGGTAAGCTTGCTCTTTTTTAAGGCTTTAAAGTTTATCTTGCCGTTTTCTATGATTATAATAGGCGAGCCTATCAAAAGCTTTTCAATCCACAGGCCTTTTCGGGTAAGCAGCCCGATTAAAAAGTCAAACAAAAAGAAAACGGTCATGCTTATTAGATATAGATAAAGCGGCTCTTTTGCGGCGTTGGTGGACATTTCGGCGGCTATAGAGCCTATGGATATTCCCGTGACATATGTAATAAAATCTAGTTCGGCGATTTGCTTTTTGCCCAAAAGCTTGGAAATAATCAATAAATACAAAAAAGCTATCGACGCTGAGAATATAACTTGCAAGACTCTTAATAAGACTTCGTTCATAGTATTTAATGTCTTCATTAATTAAGATTTTATGCCAGCCCTGCTCTCATTTTAATCAATCATTCTCGTCTTATTTCAAAATCCGCTATCATTCCAACAAGCCCACTCTGGTCAAATTGTTACGCGCTCGTCTTGTTCATTTTGCGCGCCCTTGATTAACGCTTGCGCCCTAGTCCTTTGCGCTTTCTATGCCTTGTCTAGGCGCAAAAAACCCGCTTTCAATCTAGCTTCTTTTATTCAATCCAGCCTGTCTCGTTTCGTTGCCCTCGCTTTATGTTTTGGTTTGGTTTATCCCAGTTTTTTTCACAAAATCAAAAAGCCCTAAAAATTTTAGGGCTTTTGGTCTTTGGTATATTATAGTTTTTCTTTAGGTTTATTAGGCTTTATTCTTCCGCGCTGTAGATAAACGCGGAAGTAGGTTGAGCGCTTTTTTCCTTTTCTGCTTCCTCGGCTTCGGCTTTAGTGCGGTGAACAGTGCCGAAAGGATGTTCGGGAGGCGCGTAAATCGAGAATAACTTTAAGGGCATATTGCCCACATTGACTATGTTGTGCCAGGTGTTGGCGGGAACGATTATCGCGTAATTGGGATACGCTTCCGCGGTAAAGTTTAGATTGTCTTTGGTCTTGCCCATCATAACCTTGGCTTTGCCGTTTAGAACCATCAAATACTGGTCGGTATGGGGATGGTTCTCAAGACCGACGTCTTCGCCCGGGCGCAGGCTCATTAATGTAACTTGAAGATATTTTCCCGTCCAAATCGCCGTTCTGAAGTTTGTGTTTTGCATCGCGGCCTTTTCCATATTGGCGACTAACGGATAAGGGCCGTAATCTTTGATTTGAGAAGAGCTGGTTTCAGGCTTCTCCGGCGACCTGTTCCCATAATAATTATTCGGATAAGACATTATGTAACCCTCTCCTTTTTTTAAAAACTATTAACAAGATATGCGCCTAGAGAGGGTTTTGTGTCGAAGCAATATCAATTAAAATTGTTTTATGTTATAATATTATTATAAAAAAATAAGGATAAAAGAATGGTTTTAAGAATTAATAAAAAATATAAGAAGTATATCAAAAACTTTGATAAATATTATGACCATTTATTAAAAAAAATAATTCCTTTTTCTTATTTAGAAAACACAGAAATTGAGTTAATATCGTTTCTGCTATTTTTAACTGATTATGCTTTGTTTAACACAACTAAAGATAGATATAAAATAATTTCCTGTCTTAATTATCACATTGCCAATAAATATAATAATGGAAATTTAGATTTAAATTACATATACGGTAGAGTTGATTTTTATGCCAGCATTGTTAAAGGTCGAGTAGTGCAAGGGATATGGTGGCTAGGCGATGAAAATTTTATTAAAAATGCAGATATTTTAAGCAAATGTATGTATGCCTTTGCAGATATTATAAGAAATCCAGACTTGATTAATGATTATGATAAAGGAATTACAAATATTACAAACATAGTTGAAAGCATGATATTCGCTAAATCCTTTTTTGAAGATATCCGTAATCTCATGATAGAATATTTCAAAAGCGTAATGAGATAAAACTTTGCAACTTAAAAGCGTTAAAAATATCTTAATATGATAGATATAAGTAATGAAATACCAAAAATTATAAAAATTAAACTTATAACTCTATTCCCTGTAATAGAGTATAGGGACACAGTATATCGAGAATTAGGAATAACTGTTGAAGTACGAACAAAAGAAGATTGTCATAAATATTACCCACATGTTCACGTAAAATATCAAAATTACAGCGCAAGTATAAATATAATAACTGAAGAGATTGTAGGTAATTTTCCAAGCAAATATTTAAAAAGAATATTAGAGTACGTAAGAGAAAACAAAAATTTCTTATTGGAAAAATGGAAAAAATATCATGATTATAAGTATTCTATATAAACCAGAAGCCCGAGTTCAAACGAACTCGGGCTTTCTAAAATGGCTCCCCAGGTAGGATTTGAACCTACGACCCTTCGGTTAACAGCCGAATGCTACTACCGCTGAGCTACTGAGGAAAATCAGCATAATTATTATAGTATCGTTAATCGGTTTTTGTCAATAGTTTTTTCAAAAAAGTTTTTCCAAAATTTATTAAAACCGCGGTATTTTTATATAGGTTTTATTATTTATTTTATAAACTTGCGCGTTAAAATGTTCTAATCTTAATTATACTTCAAATCAAGCTACATTATTCTTGAGAATATTATCCTGCCGGCGGAAGTTTGCAAAGCGGTGGTGATTGTGACTTCCTGCTCGGTACCGATGTATTCCCCGCCGTTTTCGACCACTATCATAGTGCCGTCGGGCAGATATCCTATGCCCTGGCCGCGCTCTTTGCCTTCTTTTACTATTCTTATGTTCATCTTTTCGCCCGGCAACGCAATGGGCTTTATGGCGTTGGAAAGGTCGTTTATATTTAAAGCGATTATGTTGTTCGCCGTGGCAAGTTTGTTGAGATTATAATCCACCGTGATAATCTTAGCCTTGTAAAACTGCGCGGTCTTGATTAATTTTATGTCTATGTCCTTTTCTTCTATGTCGTCTGTTATCTTGACAGAGATGCCCTTTTCTTTTTGTAGAGCCGCCGCTATGTCCAGGCCTCGTCTGCCGCGGTTTTTCTTCAAAACGTCCTCGTCGTCGGCTATCCTGTTTAGCTCGGTTAATACAAAGCTAGGTATTAAAACCTCGCCCGAGATAAATCCCGTGCGCACTATGTCCAGCACCCTGCCGTCGATTAGGCTGGAGGCGTCCAGCAAGATTATATTAGGCGCTTTGTATAAGTCCAAAGTGGATTTTTCGGTTAGGTTTGTGGCGGGCAAAATCTCAACCATTAATTTCGCGCCCAAGCGCATACCCACCGCGCCCAGGGTTATCATTACGATTACAGTAATGGTGATAGTAAACGATTCGTTAAGACGGGATATGCTGTTTAGCAAGAACCAAAATACCAGCCCCAAAAGCACGCCTAAGAGCATTCCCACAATGCCCATTACTATTTCTTTGGCGCTGTATTTAGAGAGCGCGTTTTCTATAAAACTCGAAATCGCGTAAATCGCTTTTAAAAACGCGGGCGCCGTCAAAAACGCCAAGAAGCCCAAAAACAGCCCGCAGACTATATAAATGCAAATCTTCAGCCAATCGTCGATGTTAACCCAAAGCTTGCCGTTGATTTGAATGGCAAGAACTTCGCGCGAAATCAATATTCCGCAAATAAAAGCCAAAGGCACCAAAATTAATCTAATTATATTTATAACGCCTTTGGAAGGGTTGGATTTTGCTTTCTTGGGGTTGGCTGCCATAACTCAATTATAGTATTATTGTCAATCCTTAGTCAAGTTTATTTCAAAAATGGGGATTTTTGAATAAAAAGCTGTAAAAACCTAAAGCTTGCGGACAAACAAAGGAGCGTATACCAATGCCCCGTTTTCGCGGGAGGACAGCATAAGCGTAACATTATCAGCCCTATAGACAATAGGCAGGATATCCTTAAAATCCTCTTTTTTTGCATTGGGGATTAAATTGGGTTGTCTGACCAAAGTGACGTGCGGGGAAAAATTAGGCTCTCGCAAGGCAAAGTCGTTTTTTAACCGCTCGTATAAAAACCTGTGCATATCATTTAGTTGTTGGCTAGGGGCGGCTTTTAGATGGATAACGTTTTTTGAAAAGTTTGAGATATTTTGAAAAGTTATGTCGAAAGGCTCGGCTTTGAGTTCTTGTATCGCCCGTTTTGCCGCTTGCAGCTGTCTAGCGTCGCTTTCGCCTAAGAACAATAAAGTCAAATGATAGTTTTGTTCTTTGGTGTAATTTCCGCTTAAGCCCATAATTTTAAGGCGGTCGGCGGCTTGGGTAATTTTTGATTTGGTCTGTTGGTCAAAATCGACGGCTATAAACAGTCTCATCAAAATATCTCCATTTTATCCCCATATTCGTCCAAAAGCTCTCTAAGCATAGTATATCTGGACTGGGTGAAAGTATTTTTGACCATTTTGTAAATAGTGTCTCTTTGGCCTATTAATACCGCGTAGTTTTTCGCCCTGGTCACCGCCGTGTATAAAAGGTTGCGGGTGTTTATCATATAGCTTCCGCCGCTTAACGCCAAGACCGCCGCCTCAAACTCGCAGCCTTGGCTCTTGTGCACCGTTATAGCGTAAGCCAGCATTAACTCTTCCAAGGTTTCCGCCCCGTATGTGGCTTGGCGGCCGTCCTCGAACTCCACCACAAGCTCGCCGGTATAGGGCTCGACCGATATAACCGTGCCCATATCCCCGTTAAACACTCCAGCGCCCTTGACAATAACGCCGTTTTCTTGCGGCCTTATCCATTCCAGCTCGTAATTGTTCGCTATATGCATAACCTTGTCGCCCACTCTAAAGATTTGGCTGCCGTAACTGATTTCGGGCTTGGAGGAAGAAGCGGGGTTTAAATGGTTTTGCAGTTGACGGTTTAGGTTGATTACGCCCGCCACGCCGTTTTTCATAGGCGCTAGGACCTGGATTTTAACCGGAGGCAGCCCGGTGTAAGCGGGCAGGCGGGTGGTGACCATCTCGATAGTAGAGCTTAGGATTCTTTCGGGGGAACTGGCGCTTAAGAAGAAAAAATCTTTTGACGCCGAGTTGTCTATAACCGGCATTTTGCCGTTGTTAATCAAATGCGCGTTGGTTACTATGTTGGACGTTTCGCTTTGGCGGTAAATTTGGGTTAGGTGGGTTACGGGTAGTTTTCCGCTGGCTAGTATGTCCGCGAAAACATTGCCCGCGCCTACGCTGGGAAGCTGGTCTTTGTCGCCTACCAGTATCAAGTGCGAGCCCGGCCTTATAGCCTTTAACAGCCCGTTCATAAGATAGGCGTCCACCATAGAGATTTCGTCTACGATTATATACTCGTAATCAAGCGGATTGTTTTCGTTATAGATAAATCCCCTGCCTTGAAAATCGGGCTGCAAAGCCCTATGGATAGTCATCGCCTCTTCGCCGGTGGCCTCTTGCAGTCTTTTAGCCGCTCTGCCAGTAGGGGCTAGCAGCAAAAACCTTCCGCCTTTTAGCCTTAAAATATACAGCGCGCACGAGATAATGGTGGTCTTTCCCGTGCCAGGGCCGCCCGTGATAATCAACACGCCGTCGTTTAGGCAAGATGTTATCGCTTGTTTTTGGACGGCGTCGAACTTGCAGCCTTTTATGTTTTCGTAATCGGCGATTTCTTGGGAATAGTCCGCTTTTAGGTCGTCCGCGCTCTCTATTAGGGCAAGCAATCTTTGGGCGATGTTTTTTTCTATGTTAAAGAAATTGGCAAGCGCCACGCACTTATGCTCGGGCTTAGAGTAAAACTTAAGCTTGCCGTCGATAGCCATTTCCTCGTAAAAAGAGTAAAGCTCGTCGTCGGACTTGTTTATGCCCAAAATCTCGCGGACGCTTGCGTTTAAATCGTCTATGGGTAAGTATGTATGCCCGTTTTTCTCGGCGGCTGTTTTTAGGATATAAATAACGCCCGCGCGAAGCCTAAACTCGCTGTCGGGCTTGATTCCCGCTTTTTGGGCGATTTTGTCCGCCGTCAAAAAGCCCACGCCGTCGATGTCTTCTACCAATTTATAGGGGTTTTTTAAAACGATGTCTTTGACCGCGCTGCCGTATTCTCGATAAATTTTTATGGACAAGGAAGGGGAAATCCCAAAGCCCTGCAAAAACATTACCGCCTCGCGCATAGCCTGGACGGAAGAGTAAGCCTCGGAGATTTTTTGGGCTTTTTCCAGGGAAATGCCTTTTATTTCGGCTAGTTTTTCCGGGTGTTTTTCTATAATCTCAAATGTCTTTAGGCCGAAGGCGTCCACGATTCTAGACGCGGTTACCTCGCCCACGCCGGGGATAAGACCGCTAGCTAAAAACCGCGCTATGCCTTCGAGGTTTTGCGGGGACACGGTGGAGATGTTTTTTACCTCAAACTGCATACCGTATTTTGAGTTATAACGGTATTCGCCCTCTAGGCACAAATACTCGCCCTCGGACAAAACAGGAAAGTATCCCACGGCGGTAACGGGCTCGCCGTTGTTGTCAATGACAGCGACCGTATAACCGTTTTGCTCGTTACGGTAAATTATATCCTCTACCGTCCCCTCTATTCTCATCGCGCTCCAATTAAATAATCGATTTTGCCGCCGTCAAGATGTCGTCCACTTTGTCGGTCTTTTCCCAAGGGAACTCGGGCTTGCCAAAGTGGCCGTTTTTGGCGGTTTTGCCGTATATAGGACGCCTTAAGTCCAAAGTCTTGATAATGCTGTAAGGCCTTAAATCGAATACTTCGTTAATTATCTTTAACAAAGCGTCGTCCGAATATTTGGACGTGCCGAAGGTTTCCACATTGAGCGAGATAGGTCGGGCTTTGCCTATGGCGTAAGACACTTCTAGCTGGCACTTATCCGCAAGCCCCGCCGCCACTATGTTTTTGCAGATATATCTAGCCATATAAGCGGCGCTTCTGTCCACCTTGGTGGGGTCTTTGCCGCTAAACGCCCCGCCGCCGTGCGGGCAGTATCCGCCGTAAGTGTCGACTATAATCTTTCTGCCGGTTAGACCGCTGTCGCCTTGAGGCCCGCCTATTACGAACCTGCCGGTCGGGTTTAGCAAAAATTTGGTGTCTTTGTTTAAGTATTTTTGGGGAATGCACTCGTTGACTAGTTCCCAGATGTCTTTGCGCATTGCCGAATAGTCGGCGTCTTCGCTGTGCTGGGCGCTGACCAAAACCGAATCCACGCCTACGGGCTTATCCCCGTCGTAGACTACGCTCACTTGGGCTTTGCCGTCAGGGCGCAGATAGGGCAGCTTGCCGCTGAGCCTATACTCGGCCAATTTATTGGTCAAAGCGTGAGCCAGCGTTATAGGCAGGGGCATAAGCTCTTCGGTTTCTCGGCAGGCAAAACCAAACACCATGCCTTGGTCGCCCGCGCCTATCAAATCCGCGGGGTCCATGGATTCGTTGTAATCAGCCGAAGTTAACACGCCCATAGCGATATCCGCGGACTGCTCGTCTATAGAGGTCAAAATCGCGCAAGAATTGTAGTCAAAACCGTATTTGGCGTCGGTGTAGCCTATATCTTTAATGGTCTGGCGGGCGATTTTGGGTATATCCACATAACAATCGGTGGTAATCTCGCCCATCACCAGCACAAGCCCCGTGTTCACGGCGACGTCGCAAGCCACGCGCGCGAGAGGGTCTTGCTCTAGAATGCTGTCCAAAACAGCGTCAGAAATCTGGTCGCAAATCTTATCGGGGTGTCCGATGGTGACGCTTTCCGAAGTAAAGAGTTTGTATTTCATCTCGCATATGTCCTAAAGTTTTTTTCTAAATATTATCATATAAACTCAAGCAGCGCAACATTTGTTCGGGGTTAATAAGCCTTTCCCCAATAAATTTTGAATTTGGCTTCCTTGCCGCAAATAGCGCATTTGTCTCCGCAAGGCGTTTGGTCAAAAGGCATATTGCGCGAGGTGGCTTGAAGTTTTTCTTTTACCAAGTCCTCGCAAGCCCTGTCTCCGCACCACATAGAAAGCGCGAAGTGCTTGTTTTGGATAGCTTCTTCCATTTCCCGCATATTTTGAACGACGGTAATATGCGATTGCAGGAAGTCGTTCGCTTTGTTATACATATCGACTTGGATTACATCTAACAGCTTTTTGATTTCTTGAGCTAGGCTGTCCAGCTTAACCTCGGTCTTTGCGAGAGTGTCGCGCCTAAACACCATAGCTATGCCGTTTTGGATGTCCCTAGGGCCTATCTCGATGCGGACAGGCACGCCTCTCATTTCGTATTCGTTAAACTTCCAGCCCGGGGAAGCGTCCGAGTTGTCCAACTTGGCTCTTATGCCCAAAGCCTTTAAGGACTCTAGCGCTTTTTCGCAGGTTTCCAAAACCTCGGGCTTTTTGGCGGCGATAGGTATGATTACCGCTTGGATGGGCGCTACCTTAGGAGGCAACGCCAAGCCGCGCTGGTCGCCGTGGACCATAATCAGCGCGCCTATTAAGCGGGTGGAGACGCCCCAAGAGGATTGATAGCCGTATTTATGCGCGCCGTCTTTGTCCAAAAATCTTATGTTAAAAGGTTTGGCGAAGTTTTGTCCTAGATAGTGCGAAGTGCCAGCTTGAAGGCTCTTGCCATCCAACATCATAGCCTCGATGCTGTAAGTGTCCACCGCGCCCGCGAACTTTTCTTTGGGCGACTTTTTGCCTACCAAGACGGGCATAGCGAGTTCCTCTTTAGCGAAGTCTTGGTAGACTTTTAGCATTTTTATGGTCTCTTCTCTAGCCTCTTCCTCGGTGGCGTGGACGGTGTGGCCTTCCTGCCACAAGAACTCGGAGGTTCTCAAAAACGGCCTGGTGGTCTTTTCCCATCTGACTACGTTGGCCCATTGGTTTATAAGAACGGGCAAATCCCGGTATGATTGAATCCAGCGCGAAAACATTTCGCAAATTATGGTTTCCGAAGTGGGGCGGATTACCAACGCTTCAGCCAAAGGCTCTTGGCCCACGTGGGTTACTCTGGCCACCTCGGGCGCGAATCCTTCCACGTGCTCGGCTTCTTTTTGCAAAAAGCTTTCGGGTATAAAAAGCGGAAAATACGCGTTTTGATGGCCCGTGGCTTTTATGCGCTCGTCCAAGTTTTTTTGGATAAACTCCCAGATAGCGTATCCGTAAGGTCGTATTACCATAGTGCCTTTAACGGGGCCATAGTCGACCAGTTCGGACTTAAGGATTACGTCGGTATACCATTGCGCGAAATCGCTTTCTATATCCGCGATTTCTTTTACGAAATCTTTTTCAGCCATATTTTACTCCTATATGTAAATGCTTAAATTTCTTTTCTGTTGTTAAGCGCTTGGGTTAGGGTAACCTCGTCGGCGTATTCGATGTCGCTGCCCGCGGCCAATCCCTGAGCAAGCCTCGTGGTCTTAACGCCCAAGGTCTTTAAAAGCTTGGCTATATAAACCGCTGTCGCCTCGCCCTCTACAGTGGTGTCCGTGGCGAGTATTACTTCTTTTACCTTGCCCGAGCTTACTCTTTTTACGAGCGATTTTATGTTAATGTCGTCCGGGCCTTTGGACTGCAAAGGGCTTATGTTGCCGTGCAAAACGTGATAAACGCCCGAAAAATCTCGCACCTTCTCAAACGCCAGCACATCCTTAGGCTCGCTTACCACGCAAATAATTTCGGGGGTTCTGTCTTGACAAATCGAGCAAATTTCTTTGTCCGAAAAATTGCCGCAAACTTTGCAGTATTTTATTTTTTGCTTGGCGTCCACCAGCGCCCGCGCGAAAGCCTGCGCGTCTTCTTGCGACATATCGTTTATTACCGCGTAAGCGTATCTTTGCGCGGTCTTATAGCCCACCCCGGGCAGTTTTGTAAACTCGTTTATCAGCCTATCTAAAGGCTCTAAATTTAAGTTTCTCATAATCTTACAACAACGCGCTGAACAATCCCATCTTTTGCGCGTATAACTCGTCGGCTTTCTCAAAAGCCTCGTTAAACGCCGCCGTAATCAAATCCTCCAACATTTCGACGTCGTCGGGATCTACGGCTTCGGGTTTTATTTTTATGGACAGCAACTTTTTCTTGCCGTTGATTTTTACGGTAACCATTCCGCCGGCGGCGGTTCCTTCCACTTCGGCGTTTTCAAGCTCTTCTTGGGCTTTTTTCATGCTCTCTTGCATTTGCTTGGCTTGCTTCATCATCTGCTGCATATTCATTCCGCCCATACCGCCAAATCTGCCAAAATTAGCCATATAATACTCCTTATTTTTTAGATTATTTTATTATCAACTTATTTCCCGCCAATTCTTTTAGCTTTTTAATCCTTTGCTCGGTTATCTCGGGCTGGGCTTCGGTCAAAATTACTTTAAACTTCAGCCCTATTAAGTCTTCTATAGTTTTTACGCTCTTAGGCTCGCTTAAGAATTTATACGAGTTTTGGTCGGCCACATACGCCACAAGAGCGTCTTTTTCCAGCTTGACTTTCTCAAGATTGTTCGTTACCTGATAGTATAGCAAATGCTCCGCCTTTTCTCTTAGTTTAAAAGCAAGCTCGCCCAAAGTTTTGTCCGCCGAGCGACCGCTGTCTTTTTCGTCAAAAATCTCCTCGGGCGCGATAAACTGCCCTTGCTTTTCGGGCGGGACAAGCTCTTGCTCGGTTGCTTCGTCTATAGAGTTTTCGCTTGAAATTAAAGGCGTTTTTCTTTCTTGAGGTTGCTCTTGTTTTGCTAGCGTTTCTTGAGATTCCGTTTGAGATAGGGCAGTCTTTTGGGCTGCAGGGATGTATTTTAACTCGTTTATTTTGTTTTCAAGCTCGTTTAGTTTAGCCAAAACCGCGTTGGGCGTGTCGACCAACAGCCGCGCGGCTTTTACTATGGCGTTTTCCAAGGTTATTCTGGGATTAAGCCCAAATCTTAAGTCTTGGTCTAGAGAGCTGAAAATGTCCACGCAAACGGTGATTTTGTCTAGGTCGGCTAATCCCGCGCGCTCTTGTAACTGGCTTAACACTTCGTTGGGCAGGCCTAGTATGTCGTTGGGGTTTTTGCAGGTCTTTACTATGCCCATATTTCTAAAGTATGTAGTAAGGTCGCGCGCGATTATGTTAATGCTCTTGCCCGTCTCGGCTAAAGAGTTTACTATAGACAAGCAGTTGTTAAGGTCGCCTTTTAGGATATTGGCGGCAAGCTCGCCTATTTGCTTTATGTCTGCGCTTCCTAGCAGCTCTAGGACATCGTCGTAGGTTACTTCTTTGGCGCAAAAACCCGCGCACATATCGGCTATGGAAAGCGCGTCTCTTACGCTTCCAAGCCCGCTTCGGGCTATTAACTCTATAGCTTCTTTGGATGCCTTTATGCCCGAGCTTAAAAACACTTCGGATATAATCTCGGCTATTTTGTCGGTGGGGACTAGCTTAAAATCAAACCGCATACACCTAGACATTATTGTAGGCGGTATTTGGTGCGGCTCGGTGGTCGCCAAGATAAATATGACATGCTCGGGGGGCTCTTCCAAGGTCTTTAGCAAGGCGTTATAAGAGCTAGCGGTCAGCATATGCACTTCGTCTATGATGTAGACTTTATACTTGCTGTTTACCGGCGGGTATTTGACCTGTTCTTTTAGCTCTCTTATGGCGTCCACGCCGTTGCTGCTAGCGCCGTCTATCTCTATGATGTCTATATTGTCCTCTATCTTGCATATATCGCAAACGCCGCAAGGCGAGCCGTTTACGGGACGCAGGCAGTTGACCGCGCGCGCAAATATTCGGGCTACCGTGGTCTTGCCCGTGCCGCGGCTGCCGCAAAACAGATAAGCGTGGCCTATGCGGTCGTTTGTTATTTGGTTTATGAGCGTGCGCTTAATCGAATCTTGTCCCGCCACCTTGTCGAAGGTTTTGGGGCGGTATTTGCGGTATAATGCGGTGTATCCCATAGTTATCCTAATAATTTTAATTTATTCTTTATGCGCTGCAATGTGTTATCCACGGCTTTGGGGCTTTTGGAAATCTTTGCGGCAATCTCGCTGTAAGACAGCCCCTCTAGATATAGGTTCAGCACGCTTTTTTCCAAATCGGTGAGCTTGTTTTCTATGAGCGATTTTAAGTTTTGGGCTTGCTCGTCTCTTAACAGTATATCCAGGGGGTTTTGGGCGTTAGGGTCTATTATGTAATCTATAAACTCCTCGTCCTCGCCCGTGTCGTTGTTTAGGCTTAGGGACTCGTTTAGCGCGCGGTGTTTTAGCCGCTGCGAGCTTTTTACCGCCGTCTGCATATTTCGGGTAATGCACAAGTCCGCGAAGGCGGAAAAACTTCCCTTATTGGCGTCGTAATCCCTTACCGCCTTATACAGCCCTATCATTCCTTCCTGGATAAGGTCGTCGGTATCCCCGCCCACCAAGAAGTAGGCTCGGGCTAGTCTTTTTATGCGGTTTTTGTAAGCGCTTAAGATTTGCTCTATCGCCGCTGAGTCGCCTTTTTGCGCTTTCTCAACCAAAATTTCGCTGTCTAATGATTTCATAAATCACCGCTCCGCACGCCACCGAAGCGTTAAGCGAATTGACTTTGCCATACATAGGCAGGGTAATTATGCCGTCGCAGAGTTTTTTGGTAAGCTGTTTTACGCCCGAATCCTCCCCGCCTACCACTACGCACAAACCGCCTTTTAAATCGGTCTGGTAGATGTTCTGCCCGCCGGTCTCCGCGGCCAAAACCTTGATGTTTTGCTCTTTTAGGTATCGTATAGCGTCGTTTATATTGGTAACTTTGGCTACCTTGATGTGCGCCGCCGCTCCCGCCGAAACCTTAATGACCGTTTCGTTCACGCTGGCCGAACGGTGTCTAGGGATAACCACCCCGTGGACGCCCGCGCACTCGGCCACCCTTAAAACGCTGCCTAGGTTGTGCGGGTCTTCCACGCCGTCTAACATTATTATCAGCGGCTCTTGGTTTTGGCTTTGGGCGCTAAGCAAAATATCTTCCAGCTCGCAATATTGATAATCCGTAACTTCGGCTATAAAGCCTTGATGCCTTTGTCCTTTGCTCTCTTTGTCTAAAACCGCTTTATCCAAAAATACGATTTTTACGCCCTTAGAGCGGGCTAGGCTTATTATCCTATTAGATTGAGCGTCTTTTAGGTCTTTTGCGACCGCCAATCTTTCTATGGTTAAGTTGGATTTTAACGCCTCGTTTACCGCGTTTTTGCCGAATATCTTCACCGGTGTTTTTCCTTTTTTTTAAATGGATTATTGACCTTTATCCAAAGGCTCAAACAGCTTTTGGTGGCGCTCTTTTACCTCGGCCGCTTTGCCGCAAGTCATCTTGCCCTCTTTGCAAGGCCCAAATACGCAGGACGGGCCGCTGTTTCTAAACAAGTTGGGCGCGACCTTCATCGCTTCTTCCAGCATACTCCAAGCGACCGCTCTGATTTCCCATTGCGCGCGGTTGCAGCACCTTAGGGAGAAAAAGTGCATAAGCTCTCGAGCGTTCATAGTCATTATGAGCTTGGTCTCGGCGGCGTTGGGCAAAACGAATCTTGCGTCCTCGTTACTGGCTTCGCCCACGCCCAACCTTTGCTGCCACGCGGTATACCAGGCGTGTATTTGCTTCATCTGGTTGTTGTATTCTTCCACGGCCTCTTGCCCCAAATCCTCTATGGCAGGCGGGATTATGTAGTTAAAGGTCTTATCCGCCCCCACGTATCTTTGGGACTTTACCGAAAAGCTCGCTATTCTATGACGGGTAACCTGCGCCAAAAACGCTCTAGAGACGCCTTCTATGGAAAAAGTAAACACGGCGTGCTCTATAGGCGACAGGTGTCCCATTTTTATAAGCATATTTATAAACTTAGAGGTGTCTTTTAGCTCTATGTCGCTCTTTAGTTGGTCTATGTCAAAGTCTGAATAACAAAGCTTAGCCGCCAGCGCTACCGTCTTTTCGGGTTCGGGAGTGTATCTTATTAATGTAACCTTGGGTTTTACGCTTTTTATCATAATTAATTACCCTGTTCCTTTTGTAGAATCATTGAGATTAGGTCGGCAAGCCTTTGGGTATTTTTTGCCAGATAATGATAGCCCAAAACGGCTTCCAGCGCCGTGGCCTTTTTATAATCCGCTAATGTGGAGTTTTTTGCCGCGCTTGAGTTGTGGCGGTTTCTTGCTCTTCTGCCTAAATCCTTTTCTTCTTCTGTTAGCAAGTCGTATATCCTTTCCCAGGTTCTAGCCTGCGCTGTGGCGCTTATATACGACTTCATTTTTATATGCAGCGCGCCCGCTTTCGCGTCGCTTTGGCTAACCAGCCAATCCCTTACCGCCAGCGTCAAATAAGCGTCGCCTATCCACGCAAGCACCAAAGGGTCCGCGCTGATGGGGTCTATCGTCATATCTGACATTATACCATAACCCGAAAAAAAGGACAAAAATTTGAGATAGACAATGTTTCTTTAAAAAAGGCTAAAAAACCGCGTCGCTAGAACCCGCGGGAAAAGCCTAAATGTTTATATATTATATAATAATGTTAGATATTATTTCTTTTAAAAGCGTTGTAATCAAACTCGGGGAAATGCTTGGCGACAAAATCCACGTTTTGGACGGTAAAAATCTTTCCCTTTAGGTAATTTAAAACCCCTGCGTCGGTCTTAAAGTCAAACTCGATTTTATACGAATACAGCGCCTGGCCTTTCTCGCCGTAGGCTCGATTGTTTTTTTCCATGCCGTATTTGCCGTCGCCCAAAAGCGGCCAGCCCGCGTCGGCAAATTGGGCGCGTATTTGGTGCGTCCGCCCTGTTATAAGGCGGCATTCCACAAGGGATAGGTCTTTTTTGCTATAAAGCACCCTATACTCCGTTATGGCGGTTTTGGCTCCGGGCTCTAAAGACTTTTTCACGAACACTTGGTTTTTCGCGGCGTCCTTAAACAAAAAACTCTTTAGCTGTCCCGTCCTCGGAGCGGGCTGCCCCAGCGCGGCGCATAGGTAATATTTTTGGATTTCGCGCTGTTTTATTTTCTCGTTCATTATCCGCAGGGCTTCGGCGGTTTTGGCGGCGATGACTATTCCGCCGGTGTTTCGGTCTATGCGGTTGCAAAGCGCGGGGGCGAAAGAATTTTCTTCTTCAGGATTCCACTCGCCCTCTTGCTTTAGATAGGCTTTTATATTGGCTATAAGCGTGTCCCAACTCCACTCCCCGTCGCTATGGCACAAAACGCCCGGCTCTTTGTCGACCAATAAAATATTCTCGTCCTCGTATATGATGTTCAGCCTGGGCTTGGTTATCTTAAGCCAGGAGTTGTCGTCGTCGGGTTTTTGAAAAAACTCGTCGTTGATATAAAGCTGAACTACGTCGCCCTCGGTCAGGCGATAATCCCTTTTTGAGCCTTTGCCGTTTACCTTAATACGCTTTAGGCGGATGTATTTTTGGAGCAGGGATTCGGGCAAGAGCGGAACGGTTTTGCCCACAAAACGGTCCAGCCTTTGACCTGAGTCGCTTTTGTTAATTTTTAATTCTTTCATTTATTTAACCCTTGGTAAAAATTATTATGGATTTTATTTTAAATGTCAATTCCAATATATCTTGTAGTTAATTAAGAGTTGCTTTAATTTTATAAGAAGCTTCATAAAGGAAAATATCAAAATACTTTGCGTTATTTATAAGAATTCTTGCGCTGACTGATGCAAGACCTAAGGAGACAGAATTGATTAATTCGATGCCGTTGAGATGATTTGTCGTCCAATAAAAAAACCGCGCGATTTAGCTTAGCGCGGATAAATAGTCGCATAAAAAATATGTTGATATCTTTAAAAGCTTAATGGTCTATTATCTGATAAGGATCGATGTTTAAAAATTTCATTATCCCCAAGGCTATATAATATGCCAGCTTTTGCTGATATTCGTCCGTTATCAGCAACTGCTCGTCGTAAGCGTTGGACAAAAACCCGCATTCCACTATGACCGACGGATAGTCCGAGCAATTTACTATATAATAATCCCCCTCAAGATACAGCCTGTCGCAATGCTCGATATTAAGAGCCAATACTTCTTGAATGCATCTAGCAAGCTCTCTGCCTTGCTCGTTGCCCTTTTTATAAAAGACTTGGGCGCCCCGCTGTTTGGATTGGGAGAAATAGTTCATATGTATGCTCACCACGGCGTCGGGCTTGGCTTCGTGGATAATTCTCGCCCGCTCTTCCATATCCCGCTTTTTGCGGTTTTTGGTGTGCAGGCCGTATAGACCGTTTGCGTTTTTGCGAGTCATTACGACGTTAAAGCCGTATTCTTTAAGCGTCTTTTCCAGCTTTTTTGCGACCTTGAGGTTTAGCTCGGCTTCTTTTACCTTGGTGGATATGCCCACCACGCCCGAATCAATGCCCCCGTGACCGGCGTCTATTACCACGGTATACTCCAGCTTAGGCAGGCGTTTGTAAGCGAAAACCTCGCCTAAGGCAATCGCGCCCATAAGGCCTATAAACAAGACTATTAAGACGACCGCTATAATCTGATTTTTTTTGATGACTGTAAACACTTTGTAAAATACTTATCTACATTACCACCGGGTTATCCATAGAAAAGTGAACAAAATTTTATTCAGAAAACGCATAATTATGTCGAAAATGAATAAAAGCGCGCAAATTGTCCACTTATCCACATAGTTATCCACATATTATTGGATAAACCTTGGGAAAATGTAGAATTCCTTATGAGATATCAACAATTGATATTCACAAGATATTCGCGCGGCCCAAAAAATATTCCATTTTAAAAACAGGATAATAAAAAGAATGTAAAAAACCGTCTTATTTTGTCTTAAAAATCTCGCCCGACTTTACTTCGTAAACGCTTGCGGAGATATCGCTGTCAAAATGCGTGCAGGTGATAAAGGTCTGGATGTTTTTTATTCTCTCTAACAGCCTTTGGCGGCGGGTTTTGTCCAGCTCGCTGAACACGTCGTCTAGTATCAATATGGGCGTCTCTTTGGAAAGGCTCTCGAATATCTCCAGTTCGGCTAGTTTAAGCGCCAACGCCGCCGTTCTTTGCTGGCCTTGGGAGCCGAAGGCGCGAATGTCAATGCCGTCCACCAATAAGGCTATATCGTCTTTGTGCACGCCGGCGTTGGTGTAGCCTCGCTCTATGTCAAGCTCCAGCTCTTTTTTTAGGCGGGCTAAAAAGTTTTGCTTTATATCCTCTACCGTTTCGCCCTCCAAGCCTTCGTATTGGACGGCCAGGTTTTCTTTGCCGTCGGTTAGGTAGCTTTGGGCGTCTTTCGCGAACACCGCAAGGCGGGACAAAAACTCCTTTCTCTTATAGGCGACTTGGGCGCCGCACTCGGCTAGCTGTTCGTCCCAGATATCCACAGTGTTTAGGTTTTTTTGGGATTTTAACAATCTGTTTCGTTGGGCTAGGATTTTGTTGTAGCGGGTAAGGTTATAAAAGTAGCTCTTAGAAAGCTGGCTTAGGTCTATGTCAAGAAACCTTCTTCTGTCCGAGGGCGATTCTTTGATTATCTTTAGCTCGTCGGGCGAAAAGAAAACCGCCTTGACCGTGCCCATAAGCTCGGCGATTTTTTTGACGGGGATGTCGTTAATGCTTATCCTGCGCTTTTCCGTCCTGGTCAGATACGCTTCTATTTTTACTTTGCCCGTCTTTTTTACGGCGTCTATCCTTATATACGCTTGGTTTTGGTCGTGTTTTATCAGCTCTTTTTCCCTGGGGGTTCTGGGCGACTTGCCCACGCAAAGATAATACACCGCCTCGACCAGGTTGGTCTTGCCTTGGGCGTTTTGGCCTATTAGGATATTGGCGGTCTTAGAGGGGTTTATCGCCGCGTAAGAGTAATTTCTAAAGTTTCTTAACAAAACCTTTTCTATATGCATTAAGTTAATTTTATCATATCTAAGCTCAAAAAGCCTTAAAAAAATTCGCGGCGGATAAAACCCATAAGCCCGGGCGGAATTTAATTTAATTGTTTAGAATCGGGGGTTATGATATAATAATGTGGAAAAATTTAACGGAGATTTGATATGAAAGTTATTTGCAACGGTCTTGATTTGGCGCAGTCTGTGATGAAAGTGTCCAAGGCGCTTAGTCAAAGAACCCCTAACCCTATCTTAGAGAACATAAAACTCACCGCCCAAAACGACTCTTTAAAATTAATGGCTACCGATTTGGACTTAACCATAGAAGACACTATTAGAGCCGAGGTGGAAATCGAGGGCGAAACTTTGGTCAACGGCAGATTTTTCGCCGAATACACTCGCAAGATGACCGAAGGCCAAATTGAGCTAAGCCTTGCCGAAGGCAATCTGTTTAAGATTAGATACCAAGATTCGGCGAGCGATATCCGCACTCAAAACGTGGACGAGTATCCCACGATAAACGAGATAGACAATTCCGTATTCTTCTCTATGCCCCAAAAAGAGTTTAGGGACTTGATTAATAAGGTTGTGTTCAGCGTGGCCGACGACGACGCGCGCCCCATTTTGCAAGGCGTTTTGTTTGAGATAGAGGACAAGACCATAACCGCCGTGGCGTTGGACGGCTATAGGCTGGCTAGATGCCAAAAGGCTTTGACGGACTCCAGCGCGTCGATGTCTATGATAGTGCCCGCGCACAGCCTGCAGGAAGTCGTCAAGCTGTTGGACGACGGCCAAGACGTTACGGTATATCGTCAACGCAACTTGCTAAAAATAGACTTAGGCAGCACCCAAGTTTTGACAAGATTGCTTGAAGGCGACTACATAAACTATCGACAAATCCTGCCCAACGAATTCCTAACCGAAGTTACGGTCAACAAAAGGCAGTTTGAGGACAGCTTGGAGAGAGCCTCGCTTTTGACCAGACACACCAAGACCAACCAAGTAAGGCTGGACTTAAAAGGCAACATTATGCAGATAAGCTCGGACGCGGATTTCGCGTCTATCAACGAAAGAGTAGCGATTAAGCTAGAGGGCAAAGACATATACATAGCCTTTAACGTAAGGTTTTTAAGCGAAGCGCTCAAGGTAATCAACGACGATTTCGTAAAACTCAAATTCAACAAGCCCGAAAGCCCCTGCGTTATAACTTCTGTAGGCGAAGGCGATTATTTGTTCTTGATTTTACCTATACGCGTCAGAGGCTGATATTTTAATAATAGGTGAGCGATGTCCAAAAAAAAGTTGTCTAAATGGCGGCGGCGACAAATGGCGCGCAAAAGGCTTAGGCTTATCAGAAAAAAGCTGCCTCGGTCGGCGCGCGTTACCAAAATCGTCTACTTTTTGCTGCAGCTTTCTATTTTTGTGATATTAATCGCGTCTATTATTAATATTTTCTTAAGGCCCGCGGACATCGAGCGGGAGATAGCGCATATAGGGCTGTGTATAGCGGGGTTTGTGACTATCAATATACCCGCCTTTATCCAGCGCAGATTTAAAATTTATATACCTTCGATATTGCAGCTTGTGGCCGTTTTGCTCATATACGCGCATTTTATCTTAGGCGAGATTTTTAGGGCTTACGACCACGTAATGTGGTTTGACAAGACCTTGCATACCCTAAACGGCTTGGCGTTCGCGCTGCTAGGCTTTTCTATGGTAAACCTGCTCAACAACAGCAGCGACCAATACAAAAAGCTTTCGCCCTTTTTCGTGTCGCTGTTTTCTTTTTGCTTTTGCCTGGCGGTAAGCTATATGTGGGAATTATTGGAGTTTTCTATAGACTCTATATTTAAGATAAATATGCAGCGCTGGAAAGACGGGCTGGTGGGAAGCGGCACGGGCGTAAACGCTTATACCCAAGGCACGGGGCTTATAGACACAATGATAGATATGCTGGTAATGATGCTTGGCGGGGCCTTGGTAAGCGTTATCGGATATATATCGCTAAAGACCAAAAAGGATTTGTTTAATAAATTACTGCTGCATAAAATTTCGGATTACGAGCTTGCCCGCAAAAAGGCAATCGAGGAAAACAATATCGAGCTTTTGACGGCGATAGAAGAAGCGCACGACGCGCCCGCCCGAGACGAAAAAGAAGGCGCGGCGAGAGATTAAAGCGGTAAAAAAAACAATTGCTCGCCGCTTGACTAGCATTTAGAATGCCGATATAATACCTTTGTGATAAAATCAAAAAATACTGTTTTAAGAGAGGAACATAAATGAAAAGGACTTACCAACCAAAAAAACGCGCTCGTCTAAAAGTCCACGGCTTTAGAGAAAGAATGAGAAGCGCTGGCGGAAGACGCGTATTAAAGAGAAGACGCGCTAAGGGCAGAAAGCATATAGCGCCCGCGCCTTTGGGATCTAAGTAATTTATTTTAAAATCAAAAAATAAATTAAATGCTTAATAAGAAATATCGTTTAAGAAAAGACTTTCAATTCCGTTATGTTTACCGCAACGGCCAAAGCGTAAGAACAAGCGCTGTAACGCTGTTCTTTGTTAAGTCCAGAACATCAGGCATAAAAATCGGTATTTCTGTAAGCAATAAAATCGGCAAAGCGTATTTTCGCAACCGCGTAAAACGGCGCATAAGAGAGTGTATTAGGGCTTGTTTGGACAAGATGACCAAAGGTTATAATTATGTTTTTGTTGCCAATAATAATTTTGATTTCATACGCTCCGACTATTCTGTAATCTTAAATTATATTGAGCAAGCAATAACGCAAGCGAATTCTATTATTCTAAAGCCCAAAAACACTTCTAATGTATGAAATGGATTTTGATTAGCTTAGTTAGGTTCTATAAGATAGCGATATCGCCCCTGCTGCCCAACGCGTGCATTTACACCCCTACCTGCTCCACTTATATGATAGAAGCGATAAAGAAGTTTGGGCTTTACGGGGTGGTTTTGGGCATAAAAAGAATCCTAAGGTGCGCGCCGTGGAAAAAAGGAGGCTTCGATCCCGTGCCTGATAATCCCAAAGGAGATATGAAATGGTTAATGTAATTATTGCCGAGTTTTTTATGACCACTTTTTGGAAGTGGATTTTAATTAATGTTTTGGGATTTATCCAAAACTACGGTTGGCGCGTCATACTTTTGACGCTTTTTCTTAAGCTTATAACCGCGCCTTTGGATTTCTTCAGCAGGAAAAAGGCTATCGACAACGCTAGAATAATGGAAAAAATCCAGCCCGAACTAGAGCGGCTGAATAAGCAATACGCCAACAATCCGGCCGAGCTTCAAAGAAAGAAGAGCGAGCTTTATAAAAAACACGGCTACGGGGCGTGGTCAACCTGTTTGTCGCTTATTATCACTCTTTTTATCTTCTTCACATTAATCGATGGCTATACCGGAACCTCCCAAGTTATAAACCAACAAAAGTATCAAAAGCTTCATCAAGTGTTTACTTCCTATGTCCAAAGCGAAGACACTCAAGAAAAAATTGACCAGGCCAACGCGGCTAACGACGATTGGATAAACTTTGAAATCGCGCGTTTGACCGACGCTCAGAAAAAAGACAAGACCGAAGAGCAAATAATTGATTTAATAGAGCAAAGATTAGGTTTTAGCGGCATCCAAAAGGGAGATAATGTTTTTACTCTAGAAAATATCCAAGCCGAAAAAGCAAGACAATATCAAAAGGTAATAGAATATATCGGGCAAAATCTAGTTTACGACGAATACGAAAAGAGCGGAAAAGAGTCATTCTTTTGGGTAAAAAATATTTGGAAGCCCGACACCTGGACAAACCCTATCTTTAGCCAAGAAGAGTTTTATAGGACTACCAAGATAGGCGAGGATTCAAAATATGATTATAATACCGTAATGGCGGTAGTACAATATAAGTATAGAGGACAATGGAACGGCTATCTGATTTTAGTCGTATTGTCTGTCGGACTTAGCATTTTGAACACATTTTTAAACCTGCGCCAGCAAAAGAGCGCCACGGATCCTACGGCAATGTCTACCATGAAGATGATGATGTTTATAACGCCGTTCTTTATCGGTTGGTTCGCGCTCTCTCAATCGTCCGCGTTTACGCTGTATATGTCGGCAAACTCGCTAATGACCTTGTTAGTCAATCTCGCGTCCACCGGCATATTAAAATTAATGGACAAAAAGAAAGACCAAGAAAATCCTTACAGGCGCAAGGTTGTTTAATAATATATTCTTTAAAATTAATTTAGAGGTAAGAAGATGAAAAGTATCGAGGTGCAGGATAAAACCGTAGAACTAGCTATCGAAAAAGGCCTGCAGCAGCTAGGATGTTCTATTGATAAGGTGGAGACAGAGGTTTTATCGGCAGGCGGATTGTTTACCAAAGCCAAAGTAAGACTCATCAAAAAAGACACCGTAGGCGAAAAGGCTCAAAACTTTTTGGAAGGTTTTTTCAAGATTATCAAGCTAGGCGCGCTTGTGGATTTGGAAGAAGACGACGAGGAAGCGGTTTTAAACGTAGTGGGAACGGACTTGTCTTTATTGTTTGACAACAACGGCGAGGTTTTTGACGCGCTGCAGTATTTGGCGGCGCTTTCGGCCAACAAAGGCGAGGACGAATACAAAAGAGTCATTCTCGAAAGCGAAGACTACAGAGCCCGCCGCGAAGCCGAGCTTGAGGAATACGCTCAGGCAATGGCGCAAAAAGCCGTCAAGACCAACAAAAAAATCAAGCTTGAGCCTATGAACCCCTATAAGAGAAGGATTATCCACACCAAGCTCCAAGACTTCCCGGGAGTTACCACTCACAGCGAGGGCGAAGAGCCTTATAGGGCGATAGTCATAGTTCCTACTAATCCCCGACCTAACTACGAGCGCAAAAACAACAACCGCTTTAACAAAAAAAATAACCGCAAGAATTTTAAAAACAACGCCAAAAACAACAAACCTTACGCCAACAAACCCAAGTCAAACGGGTTTAACTCAAAAGCTCCCAAAGCGAGCGGATTCGCGATGGGCTCGCTGATAAAGCGAAACTCGTTTGAGGTAGAATAATCATCTTGAGAAAGGCTTTCATAAAAAAGGGAAGCCTTTTTAATAATAATCATAGGTTTTAAAAAAATGAACACCATTTGCGCCATATCCACGCCCATAGGCACGGGCGGAATATCTATTATAAGAATGAGCGGGGCGGAAGCTTTGGAAATAGCAAAAAAGATTTTCTCGCCCTTTCATACCAAGTGGGAAGAAATCGAGCCTAGAAAGATGTATCTAGGCAAGGTCAAGACCAAAAACTTTTCGGACCAAAGCCTGTTTGTTTATTTTAAAGCGCCCAATTCTTATACCGGAGAAGATTTGGTAGAGTTTCATTTGCACGGCGGCTACGCTTTGACAATGGGCGTGCTTAACGAATGCATCGAAAAAGGCGCGCGCGTCGCCGAGCCGGGCGAATTTACCAAGCGCGGTTTTCTCAACGGCAAGATAAGCTTGTCTTCCGCCGAGGGCGTTATCGAGATGATAAACGCACAAAGCGAGGCCCAGGTCAACGCCGGATATAAATTGCTAGAAGGCGCGCTCAACAGGCAATGCTCTAAAATGCAGGACGAAATCACGGATATTATAGCCGAGCTGGAGGCCGCCATAGACTATCCCGAAGAAGACCTAGAGACTATGGCGCTCGACGAGGCAAAAAGGCGCGCGCAGAAATTTATCGAAGCTCTCCAAAAGCTAAAAGATACCCAAAACACCGCGCGTTTTGTGAAAGACGGCATAAAGGTGGCGATAGCCGGCAAGCCCAACGTGGGCAAGTCCAGCCTGCTTAACGCGCTGATTCAATACGACCGCGCTATAGTCACCGATATCCCCGGCACCACCCGCGACACGATAGACGAAGCGTATTCTTATAAGGGCGTCAATTTTATTATCACCGACACGGCGGGGTTAAGAGAGGCGGACGACTCCGTGGAAAAATTGGGCATAGAGAGGTCTTATAAGAGCATAAAGAGCGCGGACGTCGTTTTGTTTTTGATAGACAACACCTATTCGGACGAAGACAAAGAGCTGTTAAAGAGCATAGACAAGAAAAATATCATAATAGTAAAAAACAAAGCGGATATATCCGATTCTAAGGATAACGCGGATATTTTGATAAGCGCAAAAAGCGGACAAGGCATAGAAGAGCTCAAAGAGAAGATTTATAATATGTTCATCGACCGCAAGATTATAAGCGGCGGACTAATGCTTACGCATTCTAGGCATATCGCGGCGGTCAATAAAGCGTATGACAGCCTAAAAAACTCCCTAAAAGCAGACCAGCCCGATTTAATGGCTATGGACTTAAAAGAAGCCTGGCAAGCCCTAGGCGAAATCACCGGCACCACCGTCAGCGAGGCTATTATAGACAGAATCTTTGAGAAGTTCTGTTTGGGAAAGTAAGGAATTATAAATATAAAACTCTTAAAAAAAGAAACGGAACAATAATCGTTCCGTTTCTTCTTGTTTTGGCGGAGAGTTAGGGATTCGAACCCCAGGTAGCTTGCGCTACAACGGTTTTCAAGACCGCCGCTTTCGACCGCTCAGCCAACTCTCCATATTAAAAACGCTAAACTATTATAACAATAGAATATTGGCTTGTCAATTGCGTATTTGTTAATACGATATATTAAGCTGTTGTAAATAAACGCCAAAAAACAGTTAAAAAGAACAGCCGATTTGGCTAAAAGATTTTGATTTAAATAAACCATCGGGATTAACCTCAAACCCGCTCATTAGATATTATTATATAGGCGAGCTTTATATAACTCTCCAAAAATTCAACAATGTTCTTATGATTATCAACTCAATTAAAAACGCGTTTTGTAGTAAAAAAAGAAAAAATAACGCTGACTTAGAATAAACAGCGTTCTCATCAAAACTAAACAACATTATAATTTATGCCCCTTGATTATCCAACGCCCTTTTATTTAGCAGCTCGGTCATTATAAACAATAACAGGGTAAAGAAAATTAAATAGAGCGGAAAAAATCCTATTAGGCCAAACTGGACAAGCGCGCCAAAAAGCGGCGGCATAAAGGTAGAGGCGGTGTAAGCGGCGGCCATTTGGACGCCTATTACCGCTTGCGAGTTGTCCGCCCCAAAGTTTTGAGGCGTGGAATGTATAATCGAAGGATAAATGGGCGCGCATCCCAGCCCCGCTATAACCAGTCCGACCATAGAGCATATGTTGTGTTTGTCCGGTATAGCTATCAGCGCTGTTCCTATAAATATAGTGAAAATCCCGCCCCTAATCATATTTTTATCGCCGACCTTTTCGGAAACAAAGCCCGACACAAACCGCCCAAAGGTTATTCCCAAAAAGAATAATGACGCAAGCATCGCCGCCGTCTGCTCGTTCATCTTTCTAAATTTTACCAAATAGGTGCTCGACCAAAGCATCGCGGTTGATTCGGCGGCGCAATAGCAGAAGAACGCGATAAGGACTAAAGGCAGGCCTTTGATTTTAAATATTTCGGCTAGACTTTTAGGTTTGTTTATAGAGGCGTCGTTTGCTTTAGATTGCTTGTTAACTTTCCAAACTGGAAGAGTTAAAAACAAGGCGGCGGTCAAAACCATTTGAATAACGGATACTATCCTAAATCCCCCGCTCCAGCTGAATTTGGTCGTCAAGCTGTAGCCCATAATATAAGGGCTGATTGAAGCGCCTATGCCCCAAAAACAGTGCAGCCAGCTCATATGGCGCGCCTTATAATGCAGAGCGACATAGTTATTCAGAGCGGCGTCAACCCCGCCCGCGCCCAGCCCATAAGGGACCGCGAATGCTATAAGCATCCAAAATTTACTGGATATAGAAAAGCCCCAAAGCGCTAAGGCGGTCATAAGCACGCTCACCGAAGTAACCGCGCCGGCGCCGAATCTTTTGGTAAGTCTGTCCGACATCAGGCTGGAGATAATCGTTCCGCACGCTATAATCATCGTGATTATGCCGGCGAAAGACACGGGAACTTTTAGTTCCAAATGCATCACGGGCCAAGCCGAGCCTATTAAAGAATCCGGCAGCCCCAAGCTGATAAAAGCTATATAAATAATGGCTAATAACAGTGAATACATAGCGCTCTATAAAAATACCATTTATAAATACCATAATTTTTATTTACTTTCAAGCGTTAATTAAGGCGTTTTGATTTTTTTTAACTTAACAAGCTAACATTAAGACCAAAACATCAATAAAAATCAATAAAAAATCTTAAATTTGCCGTAAAAAAATTTTGCCAAAAATATCGCGTTTTTTTGTCGAAATCATTACATATTGTGTTAAACGCGTCTAACAACGCAAAAAAACGCTATATCTTGATACAATCATAACTGTAAGGCGGCGAAAAAATTTTTTAAAAGGGTATTGCAATGCCCTATTTCTTGTATATATTTAAGGCAAAAATTTACAAAATTTACAAAATTGGGATAAAAGCATTGCATTATTTTGCTTTTGTTAAACGAAAAAATAAGATAATTTTTGACAAAATTTTCTTATTTCTTTTTTACCCCAAAACAGAACACAAAAGCGAAAATTAAAAAATGCGGCTAATCCCAAAAATTTATCACAAAAATTTTGACAGTGTATAAGCGAAATTTGATAAGACTAATAAAGAAAAAAACAAGGAAATAACATTGGTAAATGTTTTGCCCTTAGGCAGGATGCTTAAGCAGCAAAATTTGAGATATACACCTATCAGCCCGACACCCAACCATTAGCTAATCAAAAATTGTTAAGACTACTAAAGGAGGAAGTTTATGACTGAAAACGAAAATCTAAATGGTAAGATTAACGTTGGCGTTGATCTAGGTACAGCTAATCTCCGCATATACGTAGAGGGTAGGGGTACCGTTTTTAAAGAACCGTCAGTTATCGCTATCGACAAAGAAACAAAAAAAGTCGTTTCAGTAGGCTTTGATGCGGCTCAATTAGTCGGCAAGGTTCACGACAAAGTAGAGGTCATCAAGCCGCTTAACGGAGGCGTTATAGCGGATATAGACATTATTCGCGAAATCTTGCTCTTTACATTTGAGAAGATATTTACTTCTGGGACAAGCAAGATCAATAGATTGTTAATATGCACGCCTTCCGAAATTACGGAAACAGAAAAAGAAGCCATTGTTATTTTAGGCAAAGAGTTGGGTGTAGAAGATACTCGTATCGAGGAAGAAATCAAAGCTGCGGCAATAGGTGGGGGAATAAATATCTACGAGCCTGCCGGTCATATGGTGATTGATATCGGCGGAGGTACCACAAGCTTTGGCATATTGTCGTTGGGCGACGTTGTTTTATCAAAATCGACCAAAGTTGCTGGCGAGTATTTTGATAAACAAATAATGCACTATGTAAAAGAAAAATATAAGCTTGAAATCGGACCTCAAACGGCAGAAAAAATCAAGATAACTCTAGCTTCCCTAACGGGCGATTATCCTAGAGATGACGAAGGCAACGTTATAACCTATAACGCAATGGGCCGCGACCTCGTTACAGGTTTGCCTAGAATGGACGTTATCACTCCCGAAGAAGTAAGAGAAATCCTTCTTGATTGCTTCGAATCTATCAAGTCCACCTTGATAGCTACGTTGGAAATCACACCTCCGGAACTTTCAGGCGACTTAGTCGATAACGGCATTTTGCTAACAGGCGGCGGCGCTTTGATAAAGGGCATTAAGGAGTATATTGAAGACATTACTCGTGTTCAAGTTAGAGTGGCTCCTAATCCCATTAACGCCGTAATTGACGGAACCAAGAGATTATTAAAGAACGAAAAACAACATTACTACGGTGAGTATTAGGAGGAACTACTATGGAAGGAATGGGAATTGGTATTGACCTCGGCACAGCCAATCTTTTGGTCTATGTCGAAAAGAAAGGAATTATATTTAACGAGCCGTCCGTTGTAGCCTTTGACTATGAAAGCGGTAAGATAGTAGCCGCAGGCGCAGACGCGCATCAAATGATAGGTAAAGCGCACAGCAAAATTGCCGTTATAAAACCGCTCAGAAACGGTGTTATCAGCGATATGCACGCCGCAAAAGAGCTTTTGACATACGTCTTGAAGAAGATTGAAAATATAACGGAAAAACAGATGTCCGCTTCGACCGCCGTTATCTGCTGCCCGTCCGAAGTAACCAAGATCGAAAGAGACGTTATGATCGAATTGGCTAAGACAATGGGCATTAACGACGTGTTCATCGAAGAAGAAATCAAGGCCGCAGCGCTGGGCGCAGGCTTGGATATCTTCAGAGCTAAAGGTATGATGATCGTCGACATAGGCGGCGGCACTACCGACGTAGGCGTATTGTCCTTTGGCGATATCGTCTTGTCGAGAACGATTAGAAAAGCGGGCAATTACATCGACTCCGAAATAATTAAGTTTATTAAGAAGAACCAAAAAGTCGAAATCGGCGAACTAACGGCAGAAAGATGCAAGATAGACCTAGCGGATTTGCGCACCAACGCTCCCGTCGTAGTCAATCGTTACGCAGGCCGCGATATCGTAGTAGGTATTCCTAAGTATGTGGATATCTCTACCGAAGACATTAGAGAAATCATACTTCCTACCTACGAGGAAATCGTAAAACTTATCGCAGCCGTATTGAAAGACACTCCTCCGGAATTGTCGGCGGACATTTACCTCAACGGTATATTGTTAACCGGCGGCGGTTCCTTGATAAGAGGCGTAGAAGAATTCATCAGCTCGCGTATTCAAGTGCCCGTCCGAGTTGCCAACAATCCATTAACCTGTGTTGCCGAAGGCGCGAAATACTTGCTTAAGAACCGTGGTAACTATTTGGTTAATCCACTTCAATTATAAAGGGGTGACTTATGAAAAAGAGATTTGAAAAAGAAGTAGAAGTAAACGAACAAGAACAACAACCTGTAAAGATTCAAAACTCGATGAAGAGAACTCAGACCGCAGCTAAGATTGGCATAGACTTGGGCACTGCGAATCTGTTGGTATATGTTGAAGGCGAAGGAATCATATTCAACGAGCCTTCCGTAATAGCGTTTGACTACTATACCGGCGAAGTTATCGCCGTAGGCGCTAGCGCCGAAAAGATGATAGGCAGAAACCATAAAGGTATTAAGATAGTAAGCCCGTTGCAACAAGGCGTTATCTCGGATATGGATGCCGCTAAGAAGCTCATCGAATTAGCGCTCAAAAAAGCCGAGAACACCGATATCGACATTACCAAATCTACCTGCTTAATTTGCTGCCCTTCCGAAGTTACCCAAATCGAGCGCGACTCTATGATTCAACTCGCTCAAAGATTGGGCGTTCCCGATGTATTTATCGAGGAAGAAGTTAAAGCTGGCGGCATAGGCGCAGGCTTGGATATCTACAGCTCCAACGGCTCTATGGTTATCGATATGGGCGGCGGAACTACTGATATCGGCGTATTGTCCTTGGGCGATATAGTTGTCAGCGAATCCATCCGTATCGCGGGCAACTACTTCGACAACGAAATTATTAACTATGTCCAATACAACCACGGTCTGTTGATAGGCAAAAATACAGCTAAGCGCATAAAAGAGCAAATCGGAACATTGCGCGCTCAATTGCCTGAAGACAAGGTTACATACGCTAACGGTCGCGACGTCTTGACAGGACTTCCTAGAAGGATTGAGTTAAGACAATCCGAAATCAGAGACGTCTTAAGACCTCCGTTCATCCAAATCGCCAACACGGTATTGAAGGCATTGCAGGCTACCCCCGCAGAATTGTCCGCGGATATTATCGAAAACGGTATTACCCTCAACGGCGGCTGCGCTTTGATAGACGGGGTAGACGAATTCTTCAACAAGCAGCTCGGTCTTGACATTAGGATTTCGCCTAATCCTTTGACCGCTATAGTCGAAGGAACGAGAATCCTTCTCAAGAACAGAGGCAACTACTACGTAAGACCTGTAGACTAATAATTGAGTTAAAAAATAACAAACATCCGCTCTTTAAAAAGGGCGGATGTTTTTTTATAAGCAAAAAAGCAAAAAAAACAAATAAAAACACAATATATAGTATAAAATCTAAAAATATACAGTTATATGTTGTGATTTCGACAAAAAATTAAATAATTTTGTAAAATATTCTTAATTTTTTTACAAAATTTAAAATCATTAACTTTTATTTTATCAGTTTTTGTGTTATTCTTTAATTATTGATAAAGGAGGGAATTGATGCGAAGAATCAAATTAGGCATTATCGAAGACAGCCCGCAAATTACCGCTATGCTGAAGGACTTTTTCCAAAAAGAAGAAGAGTTCGAGATAGTTATGACGGCTAGCGACGGATTAGAGGGCGTGTCCAAAATTGAGCAGTTTAGGCCTGAACTGGTAATTCTTGACATTGTCTTGCCCGAATTAGACGGCTTTGGCGTAATGGAAGCTGTCAGAGATTATGTTCCCAAATTTTTAGTTTTGAGCGCGCTAAGCCAAGAAGGCTTTATTTTAAAAGCGCTCAAACTAGGCGCGTCGTATTATATGATAAAGCCTTTTGATTTTATGATTTTGAAAAAAAGGCTGCTAAGCGTAATGAGCGACGACGCCTTGGTTAAGGAAAACGGCATAATGGACAAGATAATGTCGGACTATCGGATGGCCGAGCCGATGAATCGAGCCCGTCAAAAATCCACAGATGAGAAAATCACCAATATATTTATCTCGGTAGGCATTCCCGCGCATATTAAGGGATATCAATTTTTGCGCGAGGCGATTAAGATGACTATCGAAAATCCTGAAATAATAAATTCCATAACCAAAAAATTATATCCGTCTATCGCTAAAAAATTTGACACCAGCGCTTCTAAGGTAGAACGCGCTATTCGCCACGCGATAGAAGTTGCGTGGAACAGGGGGAAGATAGAAAACATCAATTCGTTGTTTGGAGTTAAGGTCTATAGCAATAACGAAAAGCCTACTAACGGCGAGTTTATCGCGTTGGTAGCCGATAAAATGCTAATCGAAGGCGCGTAAAAAAAAATATATAGTTATAGGTGATTGATTATCTAAGGCAAAAAAAACAAGGGTATGTTTTAGAAACCAAAGCGGAGAAAATAATTTTAATTTAGGATATATACAAATTAAGGTAAGCGCTGATTAAGCGCTTACCTTATTATATCAATAATCTTCGTCCTCGTCGTCTTCTTCTTCGTCTTCGTCCTCGTCGTCTTCGTCAAAGTCTTCATCTTCGAAGTCGTCAAAGAAGTCGTCGTCCTCATATTCGTCCTGTATTTCTTCGTCTACTTCTTCGTCAAGCTCTTGCGCCTCTAGCTCGTCAAGAGGAATCTCAATAGGCTCGTCTTCGACAGGCGGCTCGTCGTCGATTTTGTCCCAATCCACATCTTCTTCAGGCTCTTTTTTGTGCTCTTTAGCGCACATAAAACACATCTCTTCGTCGGGAGCCATATAGTTTATTTTGCACACAGGGCACAAAACTTCTAAGTCGCTGTCTTCGTCCTCGGGGATAAGTATGTTAGGGTCCGCTTTGTTCATTTCGGCAAGGCATATTGTGCAGTATTTTTGGTTTTTGTTAGGTATAAAGTAGTTTAGCTCGCATCTAGGGCAGAGAACGTATTCTGGCTTTTTATCCATTAAGCACTCCTAATAAATACCATATAATCGCAAATATTATATTCATTATGTAAACAATTGTAAACTGTTTTTAAAGGTAAAAACTAAGTTATTTTAAAAGTTTGATTTTTATTTTTACGCTTCCAGCTACAATATTTTGGTCAAAGCTTAAAAAAATATGCTCTTTTTAGGCTTAATTTTGTTATATATTATTTTAATTTGACGCCGATATTAACCTGTAAAAATATGCCTAAAAAAGCCCCGAATATAGCGGGGCTTTTTAAAAAATCAGGGGATTTAGGTTAGTTAGCGTCTCTTTTTGCAAAGGTAAAATAGCAGATTACCGCCATAACAACGCAATAAATTAAGGTTACGGTCAGCGAAAACCACAGCGTCAAGTCCGCTATAGCTGGGCCGGTGCTGCTCATATACTGGAATAGATTGGTGTTGTTGAAGATGATGTATTTATACCAGCTAAAGGTGGACAAAAGCGCGTCCAGAATAAACGCCACAAAGTAAACCAGCATAGACACCGCCGTAGCGCCGCTTCTAGACTTAAACAGGGTGGATATAGTCAACGCTATCAAGGCGTATACTATAGCCTCAAGGTATTCAAACAAGTGCAGGAAAAACACCACTGCCGCCGGGTGCAGTATAAGCGCGCGTTTGCTGTTGAATATAGACAACGCCATATTGGCGCCTTTTAAGCCCCAGCCGACCGCGCCGATTAAGAAGGTTAATAAGAAGTTAAGCGCGAAAAACGCGAACAAGATTATGCATATCGTCAAGAATTTGGCCAGCAAAACATTGCCGCGGGTGTGAGGCCTGATTAATAACAGCTTCATCGTGCCGTCCGAGTGCTCGCCGGCTATCGTTCCGGACGCCAAGACTATGCCAAATATCAATATAATTACGCCCGAAAGCGCGAATATAAACTCCATAGCGCCGTAGCCCTTGCCTAAAGACTCGGGCGCGGAATAATTGGTGGATAAATCATCGTTTTCTATCAAGAAACGCGCTTGGGTTATATAAGAGTTCAGCATATACCTAGAGGTAAACACAAAGCCTTGGATTTTTCTGGCTTGGCTGTCGTTTAGCCCGTGAGCCTCTATGGCGGTGATAAAATGGCTGTTTTTGACCAAAGAGTCCAATGTCTTAATCCTAGGCGCAAACTCTTTAAAATCCTTTTTTAGTTCGCTATAAAACACCCCAAACTCGGCGAACATTTCTTTCTGTTTTTGGGTATGCCGGTCTTTGATGCTTTTTATAATATTTTCAGGCAAGGCAATAGGAATTTTTGAAAACGCTTGCGGCAAAGCCGCGACCGAGTCGCCGGGCAGGTTATAAAATAAAATCTCCGCCGAAGAATACTTATTGAGCTTTTGGTTTATTCTATCCATCAACGCTTCTAAGCGCGCTTGCTCCTTGTCGTCAAAATACGGCTTAAAGTATTCGTTGTATAAATCTTTGGTTATGACCGTGGAATAGCTTGAGTTTATGACGACCTCAAAGGGCAGCATAGCGTCAAACACAAGCTTGCCATCCTGGACTGTCGCGTTAAATTTCTCAATATACGCCTCAAGCTCTTTTTTCTCTTGAATTTCTTTGTTTTTATCTACAGGCGTAAACTTTCCGTCATTGGTCAAATATTCATACGCCTTTTTTACCATATATTCGTTGTAGGCGTAGAACAAATTTTGGGAACTTTTGGTGTCGGTTTCAGCTATATCCCTTAAACCGCCTAGGAAGTTTTGGTAAAGCTGGTACGCTTGCTTTTGCGCGTTATCGCTGTTATTGTCGGGCTCCTTAGGGACTTCAAAATCAATATCTTCAATAGGCATTGGAGGCAAAGTAAAATAATCTTTCAAATATTCGTTCAATAAATCGCCCATCTCATAGGCAAAATCATTCAAACATTGCTTGTTGAATATTTGCTCCTTAATGCTGTATAACGCGCTTTTGGCTCTATGCGTTATCGACCTCAACGCCCCGCTTAAGACGGCGTAATCTTGGGAAATAAGGTTTTTAGCGGGCATTAATAAATAATTGGTTCCTATGACCGAGGAATCGGTTAGGTAGGAAAATATCTCCAGCTTCTCAAAAAAGTCTTCGGAGGCCTGGATTAGTTTTTTATATTTTTGGTTTATTGTGTCTTCATCGCCGCTGTTTAAAATTTCTTGGAATTGATAATAAACGCCGTTTTCGTCAAAATACTCGTTCGATTTTCCAAAAAGCTTTTCGTAGCTTTGGAATAAATCTCTCATCGATTTGTTAATAATATAGTCGGTAAAGGAAACATTATAATTATTTTGCTTTATGTAGTCCAAGATGTCTTTATTTAAGTAGTATATAAATTGATAGTCGTAGTAAAGCGACCTAAAATAGTCGTAATAAAGCGCTTCTTGGACATTTGAGAAAGACAGATAACCCTTAAACACGTCATTAGCGCCGTCTTGAGCGTCGTCAAGCGCGAAATTTCTCAAAACGGACGGTTCGACGCCTATGAGCATAAGCTTAATTTCGGGTTTGTCTTGAAGCTGCTTGGCAAAATTTTCGATTTCGTATGTGTCGATTCCCAATTGTTTTAGCTCGTCTAGTTCGCCGTCTATGATATCAAAAGAATCGGTCGAGATTGAGTTTCCCAAGAAAAACTCCAAGGCGCTTGTAACGTTTTTTTCCTGCGCGGCGTAAACCCAGGTCATCAATAAAATGACGATTACAAGCAGCCCGGTCATAATATACAAAGTATTGCTCTTTATGAGTTTATATAATTCGCCTCTTATTAGCTTGCCTAAACTTTTCATTTTTGGTCAGAACTCCGTTATGAAATTTCGGTGCCGTGAACGCTGGTTAGCTCTAAGAAAGTCTCTTCCAAAGACTTTTCGCCCAAAGACATCGAGATAACGCCTATATTATGTTTAGCTAGCTCCAGCGATACTTTAGGCAGCTGTTCTTCGGTTATGGAAAAGACTATAAGATTGCTGTTGGTTTGGATGTCGCATCCAAAGGCGTTTTGAAGCGCGGAAATCGCTTTGTTTTTTTGAAGGGGCGAAACGCTCAATTTTACCTTTAGAATGTTGTTTTGCGGGCGCGTCCATTCGTCCACGGTTTTTATAGCTATCAGCTTGCCCTTATATATAATCGCGACTCTGTCGCACATAAGCTGCATTTCGGTTAAGATGTGGCTTGAGATAAAAACAGCTATGCCGTATTCGTGCGCCAACATCTTAAGAAAATCTCTCATCTCGTGAATGCCGGCCGGATCCAGCCCGTTGGTAGGCTCGTCTAAAATCAATAAGCGGGGGTTGTGAAGCAGGCTTTGGGCTATGCCTATGCGCTGGCGCATACCTAAAGAATAACGCTTTACCTTTTCGTGGATGCGGTTTTCCATTTTGACGAGCTTGACTACGTTCATAATCTGCTCGTCGCTTATATTGCCGTAAAGCGACGCGTAATATTTTAGGTTCTGCCAGCCCGTCATATATTTATACATTTCGGGATTTTCTATAATGCCCCCAATGCAGGAGACAGCCTTTTTAAAGTCTTTCTTTATAGAATACCCGCATACGTAAGCCTCGCCTTCGGTTATGTTGGCAAGGCCGGAAATCATTCTTATAGTGGTGGTCTTGCCCGCTCCGTTAGGCCCTAAAAACCCAAACACCTCGCCGCTGTAGACATCCAAAGAGACATTGTCCACCGAGACTCTGTCGCCGTAGCGCTTGGTTAGGTTTTTTAGGCTTAAGACCACTTCGCCTTTTGGGTATTTTTTAAAGTTTATATCGGATTTTTTATCTTCCGCAGGCTTTTGGGCTATTTCGTTGTCAGGGACAAAAAAAGGCTTTTCCACCGTGTTAAATGACATTTTGCTCTCCCGCAAACAGTATTAATAATAGTATTTATTGATTATATCACTAATATTTGACAATTTTATGAAATATGGGGGTTTAGCGGAATGTCAAAATAAAACTCCACCCCGTAAGGAACATTGTTTACTCCGCAGCGGCCCTTGTGCAAATCCATAATAGCCTTGACTATGCTTAGGCCTATGCCGTATCTGCCTTCGCTGCGGCTTCTGGCTTTGTCCGCCTTATAAAAAGCAATCCATATCTTCTCCAAATCTTCTTCAGGTATGTGCTGGCCGCTGTTAAACACGGATACCCTGTAGTAGTCTTGGTCTAAAGTCTTGCCGATTATCACCAACTGCCTGTTATCGTCTATATGGCTTACGGCGTTGTTTAGATAGTTGTTGATAACTTGCTCTATTCTCAGCGGGTCGACCTTTACCTGTCTATGCTCTAGGATAGTTTCTAGGTTGATTTCTTTTTGCTCTATTATCGCCTTGTATCTATCCGCTACCCTTTGCACAAGCTCGTCTATATATAGGTCGCTTAATTCTATTGAAAAAGTGCCGCTGGTGTATTGAGAAAGGCTCAACAGGTCGTGGACGAGCTTGGTCATTTTGGCTGTCTCTTCCATAATGACATCGCTGTAATACTTTCTCTTTTCGGGCGAGTTGGCTATCGAAGGCGATTTTAACGCTTCGGCGTAGCCCTTAATAATAGAAAGCGGGGTTTTAAGCTCGTGGCTGACGTCGGACACGAATTTCTTTCGCATCGCGTCCAGGCCTTTTTCGCGCTCAAGCTCTTTGGTCAGCTGCTCGTTTTTGATTTTGAGCTCTTCCATAGACGCTTTGAGCTTTTCGCTCATTATGTTTATGTTTTCGGCTAGTTGTCCTAATTCGTCGTATCTATTTATTTCAAGTTTATGGTCAAAATTTAGGTTGGCTAGCTCTCGAGTGACATTGTTCATACTCACAATAGGGCGGGTGAAGTATTTTGAGAACATAAACGCCCAAATAAGCGAGAGCAATATCGCCGCCACGCTTACAAATCGCGTAAAGTTGTTGGTTACGTCTATGCTTTGGTGAATGGTGGACAAGTGGGTGCCGATTTCAAGTTTATATACCGAACGTTCAAAAATCTCGCGCTGATACGCCAAAAACGAAATCTTTTGCTCGTCGTTGGTTTTTATATAAAAATTGCCGCGCTCATCCTTGCCCCTTGCTGAGCTTGCCATAGCGGTCAAGTAATCCGCTTTTTCGGAATAGTATAGCGCTTTATCGTTTTTATATATAAAGATAATGTAATTTTTTATCTCATAAGAGTTTAAGATTTCCAAAAGCTTGGGGTCTTTGCTGTCTATGTCTTGAGGTGTAATGCGCTTTTGGTTGATTAATGAAATAATCTCGTTTGCCGTATTAGAAAGCGTTTCCTTGGAGCGGTCGATTTGGACGGCGGTAAGGAAAATTTGCTGCGCCAAAGTTACCAGCACTCCAAAGAGCACCAGCACTATGCCAAAATGTAAAAACAATCTCAACCAAAGAGTTTTAAGTCTCAAAGCAGTTTCCTGTTAGATTTCAAATTTATAGCCGTAACCGCGCACTGTTTTTATGTATTTGTCGCCGTATTCGCCTAGCTTTATCCTTAGGCGCCCGACGTGGGTGTCCACTGTGCGGTCGCCGCCGTAGTAATCATATCCCCAAACCTGCGTCAAAAGGCTTTCGCGGGTAAACACTCTGCCATAGTTTTTGGCCAAATGCACCAATAACTCGTATTCTATAGGCGTTAGCTCTATTTCTTTTCCCGCTAAAATTACCTTGTGCTGGTCTATATCAATCCTTAGGTCGCCGTGCTCAATTATATTGCCCCCCGCGGCGTCAAGCTCAAGCCTTGCCTTGATGCGAGCAAGCAGCACCGATAGCGAAAAAGGCTTGGGAATGTAGTCGTTCGCGCCCCTTTCAAAGCTCTCCAGCTCGTCCATTTCCTCGCTTCGAGCGGTGAGCATAATGATAGGGACTTTGGAAGTCTTTCTGATTTCTTGACAGACTTTCCAACCGTCTATATAAGGCATCATTACGTCTAGTATAATAAGGTCGATGTCGGGTTCCTTTTTAAATTTTTCAAGCGCGGCCTTGCCGTCTTCGGCTTCGACCACTTCGTATCCTGCGTCCGTCAGCCAGTCTTTTATGAGCATTCTAAGCCTTTCTTCGTCGTCCGCTATCATTATTTTGGCTTTTTTCATATTATTCTCCTAAAATTTTTTATAAAAAAACATAAACGCTAGCTTAAAATTATCACAGTCTTAATACAATAAGACAACTTTACTATCACAATTATGTCACAAGCCCCTTTAAAGTCAGTTTACCAAAAGCCTAAAGCGTTGTCAAAACGCCTGCATAAGGCGTAAAAATAATAACATAATAAAATTATAAAAACTAAATAATTTTTATGAGCCTAGGTAACAAAATTACAAATTTTTTTAGAAAAATGTCTCAAAAACTTATTGACAAACTTAGCAATTGATGTATAATAGTGTTAGCAATCGAACGAAGCGACTGCTAAAGGTAAAAAATTCATAAAGGAGGTTAGGTTTATGGGATTTTTACCTTGGGACAAACGCAATAGAATAAGAGGAGAACTTACTCCTTTTGATTGGTTTGACGATTTCTTTAACGAAGTAAGCCCGTTTAGAGCGTTTGAGTCTTTTAGAATGGACGTTAAAGAAACTGACAAAGAATACCTAGTGGAAGCCGAATTGCCCGGCGTTGAGAAAGAAGACGTAGAGATTTCGCTTAACGACGGACAATTGACGATAATGGTTAAAAAGGCTCAACAAACCGAAGAGCAAGACGCAAGCTACATCAGAAGAGAAAGACGCGTGGGCGCAATGCAAAGAAGCGTTTATTTGGCTAACGCTTCCAACCAAGGCGCTACCGCGAAATTCAAAAACGGTATTTTGACCTTGAGAATACCTAAGGACGATTCTCAAAAGATTTACAAAATCGACATCGAATAGGCCAATTCCTATATTTTCATAAACTTCCCCCTTAAAATCCGCGCCAATGCGATAAAAACCCTACCCTCTAAGTTTAGGCGCGGTTTTTATTATCGCTACATATAATATTAAAGAGAAGCATAAAATAATTGACAAAAACCTAAAATGCTTTAAACTAAAGAGAGCAGAACGGGTAATCTTTTTTTGGGATGGAAAAAGGCAAATCTTTTTCCTCCCAATAAGAAGATTACATTTTTTATTTATAGGCTTGGTATTGACATTATCGGGAGTTTAGGGTAAAAAGAAGGTAGGACTATTTAAAGACAGGTATTATAAATGGCTCAAAAACTAGAAGTCAATCAATCAAGCTCTGTAAAAAAAGTTATCGGCGTAATAAGCGGCAAGGGAGGCGTAGGCAAATCTTTGGTCACCTCGCTTTTGGCGGCCGCGTTTAGAAAAAACGGGCATAAGGTGGCGGTTTTGGACGCCGACATAACAGGCCCTTCTATCCCTAAAGCGTTCGGGCTAAAAGGCAGCGCGCAGGTCGGCGAGCAAGGAATAGAGCCCATAATATCCAGAACGGGCGTTAAGGTGATGTCCATAAACTTTTTGCTAAACGAAGAAACCCAGCCTATCATTTGGCGCGGGCCGCTGATTTCGGGCGCGGTCAGGCAGTTTTGGTCCGAGGTCAATTGGGGCGACATAGACTATATGTTTATAGATATGCCCCCCGGCACGGGCGACGTCCCGCTTACCGTTTTTCAGTCTATTAAATTGGACGGAATATTGATAGTAACCAGCCCTCAAGAGCTAGTGGCGATGATAGTTCAAAAAGCCGTTAATATGGCCAAGAATATGGGCATAAAAATCTTAGGGCTTATAGAGAATATGTCCTATTTTGTCTGCCCTAACTGCTCAAAAAAGCATTACATATTCGGCAATAGCGACATAGACAATATCGCCCAAAAACAAAACTTAAAGGTGCTCGCCAAAATCCCTATGGATCCGACTATTTCCCAAGCGTGCGACAACGGACAGGTCGAGAACATAGACGCCCAATTTTTGCTGCCGGCGATATATAATTTAGAAAGCAATGCTTAAAGCAAAACCCCATATATAAAATCCCGCCTTAAAATTTTGGGCGGGATTTTTTTATCGCTATTATTAAAACAAATTTGATATTTATGGTATCATGCGTGATTAACTAACCTTATTAACGGCTTTATCATTGACTAAAAGAATATAAAAGCGTAAAATAGTTTCACGCAGGAGTTAGACAAATCTAACTTTTTGATATGAATAAATATATTAAAGGGCATAAATAATAAACATAAATGGCTGATGTCGATAGGTATCATTATATATTATCCAAAAGCGCGGCGCCTACTTTGAAATATGTAAAGCCCGCAAGCCTTATTTGTCTTCCCAAAACTTTAAGGATAGACAACATAAGGCTCAACGCGCGCGGGCTTGAGATTACCCTTATGTATAAGTGCTCTCAAAACGAAGTAATCTTGATTTTTAATCGCAAGATGCTTCAAAATACTTTGAGCGATAAAGGCATAAAAGAGTTTTTAGCCGAATACTCATATCCCCAAGATAACCTCGACGCTCAAATAGAGCATTTAAAAACCAGGCTTCAAGGTTTTTTCGATGGCAAAAACGAGTTTGCTCACGAAGTGGGTTTATTTTTAGGGTATCCTTTGGACGACGTGCGGGATTTTATAAAAAAGGACAAGCGGCATTATTTTTGCGGCTATTGGAAAGTTTTTAACAATCCCGCTCATGCCTTAAAAATTATGAGCTTATACGACACGGCTAGGTCTAAGGTGGTCTACGAACACTCGCAAGGCAAGAGATATTTTGAGTTTATAGGTTATTAACAGGAGGTTTTTTATGTCAAAGATTTTAATAGTGTATTGGTCGGGCACGGGCAATACCGAAAAAATGGCTGAGCTTATCGGTCAAGGCGCGGCAAGTTCTGGCGCCCAAGTCGATATAAAGAATGTGGCGCTGGCTACGCCCGATATGATAGATAACTACGATGTCGTAGCTTTAGGCTCTCCCGCTATGGGCGTTGAGGTCATAGAGGAAGACGAGATGGAGCCATTTGTGGAAAGCATAAAGGACAAAGTGGCGGGCAAAAAGCTTGCGCTGTTTGGCTCTTACGATTGGGGCGACGGCGAATGGATGGAAAGCTGGAAAGAAAGAATGACGGACTACGGCGCTATTGTGGCGGATACCTTAATCGTCCACCTAACCCCCGAAGGCGAAAGCGAGCAAGAATGCGTTAGGTTAGGCGAAAAACTAGCCTCTAACGCTTTTTAAATTAACGGTAATTACATAAATTATTATATAATTACAAAACATATAAGATATTAGAAAACATTATTATTTAATAAATATTTAGTCATTATACTGCTTTACAAGATGGCGAATATATGATATATTATAAACAATAGTGAATGTATTATCAAACTTGCACTTATTTATTACCAATTAACGCGAAAAATTTTTAAATAAGGAGAATGAGAAATGAAAAAGAGAATTTTCTCTATATTAACAGTTTTGATGTCTTTACTGTTTTTGGTAGGCATTTTTGGCTGCCAAAAGGTGCCCGCAACCAGCTCGGCTACCGCGCTAGGTATTGTTCACGATCATTATTTGGGCGTAGCTGAAATTACCGTTAAAAAAGACGGCTCTGTTGTAGACTTCAACTTTGACGAAGTTTTCTTGCCTTATAACTGGGCTAAAAAGGTCCCCCAAGGCGAAAACTCCTCGTTCACCCACTACTGGACCGTTGACGGCGTAGAAAAGGATTACGCTAGATACATCAGAATAGACAATAAATACTTTGAAGCAACCGCTTCTTCCGATCCCAACGTAACTTATCCTATTTGGAAAGAAATCAACGGCTCTATCAACGACTTAGAAGCAGAGCTTGGCGAAAAAGCTGACTTAAGACAATGGTATTATAACGCCGTTAAAGCGGGCAAAGTCGCTATCGTAAAATCCACCGACAACGGCTTTGAGGACGAAAAAGATCCCGCTAAGAACTCTTACGGCAGCATGTTCAAATCCACAAGCTCTTATTGGCCCGAAGGCGGACGCGGCAAAGGTTGGAAAGCAAATATCCAAGCTATTGAAAATTATGTAAAAGAGCACGGCGTCGACTTTCAAGAAGGCGATCTTGATCAAGACAAAGATACCAATATTTGGTATATCGGCGACGTCGAGACCGGCGCTACTTTGAAAGACTTTAAGCAATATATGAATCTTGTAAAAGTCGCTTATGAAGAAGCTATGAAGGTTT
>DATCKE010000008.1:0-12448 GCA_036562445.1 Clostridia bacterium | reverse complement strand
CTCAAGTCGGTCGGGATATTCGGCTATAAACAGCGTCGGATCTTTTCGCGTGCGGTATAATCTTGCCGGCGGCTCGACGGCTGCGTCATTATCGTTGTTATATGAGTTGTAATTGCTATAAGACTTAAGGTCGGGGATATTTGGAGACGGTTTGATATCGGGGACTACTTCATACGTAGTGTTAAACCACTCCGCGTTCCGCTTTTGCGAAAACGACCTTTTTATATCTTTAGGGCTGACATATTCTTCTTGATAATCGTATTGGTTCTGAGCGGAATAAACTTGAGGGTTCTGAGCGGGGTAATAGCTTTGTTGGTCTTGCGGAGGATAATAATTTTGGATAGGCTCTCTTTTGAAACTTGCTTTTTGGGCGGGAGCTTGCACTGGAACCTGATCTTTAGGTTTTTTGGATTTTTTTAATCCAAACAGTCTTCTTACAAGCAAAAGCATGCTCAAAACAAGCCCGCTTGCTTCAATGACTATAAAATGGGGCAAGTATTTGAGAAAAGAAAACGGCACGAGCGCGGAACATAGCGCAAATACGCCCCCAAAAAGCAAGGGAATCCACAAATAGAGCTTGACTATCAAAAATCCTAAGACCTTTGATATCAGCTTAAACACGAATTTTACGCTTTTCCACAAAATCGAGAGCGTTATCATACTTTAATTATAACATGCGAAAAACCGTAGTTCAATATGGGCGGTCTATTTTATATGGAATTATAAGATAAATTTTAATGCTAATATATAAAGAATAAGCTAAAGATTTTATATTAAAAAAACGGCGATTAATTTAGACGCCGTCATTTTTATATTTTTGCCTATACTGCAGCGGAGAAATTTTATTGTATTTTATAAACATCTTGGTAAACTGGCTGGAATACTTAAAACCGCAGTCTTCGCTGATTTGGGTAACAGACAGCGAAGTGTCTTTTAACAGGCGTTTTGCCAGCTCTAAGCGTTTATTAAGAATATACCTTTTTACGCTTACGCCCGTTTTGTTTTTAAACAGCACGCTAAAATGATCTACGCTGTAACCCGTATTCTTGGCCAGCTCGGGAATGCTGATGTCGTCCATAAAATATTCGTCTATATAGGTTATGCAGTTGTCGATAGGTTCTTTTACGGAGAAGTTGTCGGTATGAATTCTTTTTAGGTAAATCAATAATTCGGTTATTAAGCAGTTTATTTTTATATCGTAAGCGAACTGCTTTTTATTGTATTCTTCTAGGATTCTGTTGATATAAGACTTAACGCCGGGCGCGTTTTTTATAAAAATATTGCTCTCGAAAGGGATTTGAGCGTCCATAGTAAAGCCTAAAGTTATTATAGACGCTTCCGAAAAATGGTGTTCCGAGTGCAATACGCTGGGCTGAATAAGAGTAAAAGAGTCGTCCTCAAATTCGTAAATATCCGAATCGGACATATCCGCGTCGTAAAAATATAAAAAACCGTCGTTAATGTCCACTTTTTTGCGCTTGTGTTTGGAGATGCCTTTGGCGTTGACATAATAAACTATTTCATACAAATTATGCCCGTGCGGCGGTATCACGCGGCCGGGCTGGTATTTTTTTATGGTTATGTATTTTATATTGACCATTTTCTTCCTTTGTAAATTAATCTTGTCATCTCGGAAAAGCATAAAAACATAAAGATTTATGCTATTGACTGCATTATAATATAAACCCATAATTAAGACAAGACTCATTCATAAAAATTTATTTGGATAATAAGGAAGATGTTAATAAACAATAAAAATACGATGCCTCGTATAAAAAAGGGATGGACCAACTCAGATATTCAAATATTTTGCATGGCGATGTTAAGCGTAGTCTTTTTGCTGGTCTTTTCTTATGCGCCAATGGCCGGCATACTTCTTGCTTTTAAAGACGGCGATAGAAAGCTTAACATTATTAATTCGTTATTGTATTCGGATTGGATAGGATTTAAAAATTTCAAATCGTTCTTAACAGATCCCGACTTTAAAGGCGTGTTTTTAAACACCATTGGGCTTAATATGTTAATGCTTTTAATAAACTTCCCCGCGCCCATAATATTCGCGCTTTTGATTAACGAGGTTAGACATTCCAAGTTCAAAAGGACGATTCAATCAATCACCGCCTTCCCGCACTTTATATCGTGGATAGTCTTTGGCGGCATAATCATTGCTCTGACCGATATGACCACGGGAATAGTTAACCCTATTTTGTATTTCTTGGGGATATCGTCTAAGACCAATCCGATAAACCTAGGCAACGCCGAATATTTTTGGGCGGAGATTATTATCTGCTCGTTGATAAAAAGCGTAGGCTGGAGCTCTATCGTTTATACGGCGGCGATTACCGCCATAGAGCAGGCTATGTACGAGGCGGCAACAATAGACGGCGCGTCAAGATTGCAAAAAGCTATTTACATAACGCTTCCTTCCATTACGCCTACAATTATAGTCTTCTTATTGCTAAACATAAGCAGACTGCTGGGCAACTCATTTGAACAATTTTATACCTTGCAAAACAGACTAAATATCTCAAGAAGCGAAGTCTTGGCAACATATATGTATAAAGTAGGTATAGCCCAAAGAAAATACAGCTACGCCGTCGCTATGGGCTTGTTCGAATCCGCTATTTCGGTATTCTTGTTGACCATTAGCAACGCCCTAAGCAAAAAGATTACGGGCAGGGGGTTGTTTGTATGAGAGCGTTAAGAAAAAACAGCCTCAATAAAATGAAAGCCGTGGATTACATAATTTACGCGCTGCTTGCGTTATTCGCGCTTATTACCTTTTATCCGATTTGGTATGTAATAATCAATTCTTTTAACAACGGCATAGATTACGCCACCGGCGGCATTTGGCTGATTACCCGTAAATTTACTTCGGCAAACTACCAAGTCATATTTATGGACGCAAGACTTTGGACGGGCTTTAAAAACACCATATTAAGAACGGTAATAGGCACCGCCTTGAGCTTGTTATATACTTCCATAATAGCGTATGCCTTCGGCAGACCTAACTTAAAGTTTAGAAAGTTCTTCCAAAGCTTTAACCTGTTTACTATGTTCTTTAGCGGCGGACTTATTCCATTCTTCTTGCTGGTTAATGTTATAGGACTGTATGACAATTTTTTGGTGTATATACTTCCGACGATGTATTCCGTTTACAACATGATAGTCATATCGTCCTTTTTTAGAGGGATTTCCAACGAAATCCACGAGTCCGCCAGAATTGACGGCGCTTCGGAAATAGTTATCTGGTGGAAGATTTATATGCCGCTTTCCACTCCTATCCTGCTGACAGTGGGAATGTGGGTAGCTTTGGGACACTGGAACGCCTATATGGCTACAATGCTCTATACCAAGAGCGACAGCTTAATAACTTTGCAATACTTTTTGATGCGACTTATAAAAGACGCAAACATACCCGAAGGCTTGGACGGCAGGCTTTTTGAACAGATTTCGGCGACTACGCTGTCCTTTGCCGCAATTATTGTCTCGCTAATACCTATCGCCGCGATATATCCTTTGATTTTAAAAGGTTATGTAAAAGGCAACTTTGAAGGCGCCGTAAAAGGCTAGTTATATCGACGCTTTTAAAAGGCTAATACATAGGAGAAATATTATGAAAAAACTAAAGATATTTTCGATGATTTTGGTCGTCATTATGACGCTGTCGGGATGTTTTTGGGGCAAGGGCCCTAACAACCAAACCGATTATCCCGATTATCCGCTGGCAAATAAAGATTCTGACAGCTGGCTTCAAATCGACCCCGACGACGAAGACGTTGAAATAGACTGGTATATAGACTCGTCCAGCTATTATATCAGTCCCTCGATGACCGACAAGATTTATCAGACCACGGGCGTTAAAATTAATTGGATTAAGCCCGTTACCGACGACGGTACCAAACTTGGTACATATCTTGCCAATAACACTCTCCCCGATGTCATTACGGTAAACGACTACGCAGTCCGCGTGCAATTGGCGGAAGAAGGTTATTGCTGGCCTTTAGACGGGCTTGCCGAAAGGTGGGCGCCTACTATGCTGGACCGCATAGACCAAAATTTGTTTGATTATTACAAGTCCTCGGACGGACAACTTTATTGCCTGCCCGCCAACGGATATAAAGACAGCGATATAGCCGAATTCAACGATATGGGCGGATACCTTATTTCCAACGGCGCGATAATTGTTCGAAAGGATTATTTGGAAGCCTATCTGGAATACAAGAGCTCCCAAAACCCCTCTTTCAATCCCGATACCTATGTTACCACAAAACAAGGCTTTATCGAGATGTGCCAATGGGTGCAAAACCGTTATAACCTGCCGCTTTATACCAATCCTACGGTAGCGCTGGCGCCCTTTACGGCTCAGGGCAGCTTGGCGATATCCCAGCTTGCCGAATATTTCTGCGTTCCGCCCGAGGATTCTGAAGGAAATTTAATCTATCAACCCGCGCACGCGAAATACAAAGAAGTCCTTTTGTTTCTAAACGAGTTATACACAAAAGGGCTGATAACCCAGGGCAACCTAAGCGCGACTCCCGCGGCGATCGGCGGATATATCCAAAACGGATATGTGTTCGCGTTTATAGGCTCCCCTCAGGATTTTGCCACTTACATAAAGACCGTTAATATCCAAAAAAATGTCGAATATGTGCCCATCGTAGTGACCAACGACGCAAAGGAAGCGCCCCTTTTGACCAACCTAGCCGGATACGGCAACAGGTTCACCATGATAACCAAAAACTGCAAGCGTATCGACAGAGTAATAAAGGTGTTTGACTGGCTGTTGTCCGAGCAGGGCCATGTATCCTTGTATTACGGACAAGAAGGCGTTACCTTCGAATATCTCATAAGACCGGGCGAAACGAGGGAAATTACGGTCAACGGCGAAACCAAAACCCACACATACACTTACGGCCAAATTGAGTTTACAGATTACGCTTGGGAATATATTCAAAGCGGCCGTCAAACCGTGTTGGGATTAAGAGCAACCAGCCTGCTTTGGAATCCTATGTATGTAAGGCTGACCAGCGTCAGAGGCGACGAGTTGGATATTTATCAATACTACTTGCAGTATAACTCTAAGGCGGCGCTTACTCCTTACACTTATGACAAACGCGGACTAAAGTTCGTGCTAGACCCCAACCATAGAGATTACAACGAGATGGTCGAGATAGAAGCGGATTTGATAAACCTATGGGCCAACAAGATACCGCAAATAATCATAGCTCCCAACGCGCAGAAGGCGACCGAGATTTATAACTCCACCTTAAACACCGCTAAAGTTTACGGCTACGAGGACTTGCTTGAGTTCCAAAACGAATGCTTCCAAAAGCACAAGCAAAAAATGGGCATTACATACGCATGGCCTAAGAATCTATCCACCTATCAAGCCCCGGCCGTCAAGTTATTGGGTTATCCCGAATATAACAAAGAAGTTCCGGCTAATATTGTAAGACGATAAACAAAAGAGGAATTATGTTGAAGATAATAATTGACACTGACATAGGCGACGATATAGACGACGCTTACGCTTTAAGTTTGGCTTTAAACACAAAAGAACTAAATATACTTGGAATAACCACCGTTTACAGAAACTGTCACCAACGCGCATTGATAACAAAATCTTTGCTAAACGATTTTGGCAGAACGGACATCGAGGTTTACGCGGGCGAGGACTTTCCTGTCAAAGAGCCTATCTTTTTTTGGTCCTATGACACGGTAAACCCCGACGGCAGGCCGAATTTGGCGCACTATAAACCTGAAATGAGCCGCTTTAAATATTCGGACAAGCACGCCGTAGAGTTTTATAGAGAGGCGGTTAATCAGTATCCCTATGAAATAACTCTGGTGTGTTTGGGCCCGCTGACTAACCTAGGGTTGTTTGCCGAAAAATATCCCGAGGATTATAAAAAACTGCATTCTATTCTATTAATGGGTGGCTGTTTCGGCACGGGCGGCGCGGAATGGAATATAAAATGCGATCCGGAAAGCGCGCAAAAAGCGCTAAACTGCCAAGTGCCCGTAAAAATGGTTACTTTTGACGTGACCAAAGAGACGTATTTATTAAAAGACCACCTGGACGCTCTTGAGGCCTGCCAAAAGCAATATATTAAGACGCTGATGGAAATCACTAAACTATGGGTGGCTCAAAGAAACTTCAAAAAACCGCCCATTATGCACGACGCTTTGGCGATATCCGAATTGACGCAAAAGTTTTGCGATTATAAAAGAGAGCGGATAAGAATAGAAACCCAAGGCCGCGATAGAGGAATGACGATAGCCGATGCAGATAATTATACCTTTGTAGCCGATGTCGCTTTAGCGGTAAGAAGAGAAGATTTTATAAAATACTTTATTCAAAAAATGGCGGGAGAAGACCATGTTCAAAAGAATACAAGCGATAACATTGTTGTTGGTTCTGGCGGCGCTGATAATGTCCTTTGACGCGAAGGTTATGAAAGCAAAAGCCGCAATCAGCAACGATTTTACGACCGACATAACCATTGTCGATGAAAGCACCGATTTAAACAAGCCTATTGTAAGCGGAGCCGAAGAAACTTATAACCCTTCGGACAGGATATGGCAGGGCTGCCCCAATATTTTGGTAACACAAAGGCGTATTTGGGCGGCGTGGTACACGGGCGGGCCGACCGAGCCGCACTCGCGCAATTATTGCGTTATCGTTTATAGCGAAGACGGCGGCAAGACATGGGTTGACCCCTATATGATAATCGACCCCGTAATTGAGTCCGAGTCCACCGTGCTTCCGTTGTTTTTCTTATACGAAAACGAGATGTGGATAATTTATTTCCATTATAAAAACACCAATTCGGGCACATACGCCATAAAAAGCTCTAATTTTGACGCTGAAAACATACAAGATGTTACATGGTCCGAGCCTGTGTTTTTATTCGCAAGAATGATACACCACCGCCCCACCGTGTTGTCGGACGGCAGCTTGATAGTAGGCTCGCAAGGCTCCGACAAGACGATTACCAATGTTTACAAATCTTTAGACAAAGGAATTACTTGGTTTCAGCCCGGCACAGCGGCAAGCGACCTAAACAGCTACCACAAGGCCAAGATAGTGGAAAAAAAGGATGGCACCTTATGGATGTTGTCGCAGCTTGAGCGAGGAACGGGCGGCGGAATGGAGCAGTCCTTTTCCAGCGACGGAGGTTATACTTGGACGCGCTACCAATATAACCTAGACCCGCCCTTAATCAGCCCGGGAGCAAGATTTGAAATAACAAGGCTAAAGTCCGGCAATTTGGCGCTTGTAAGCTACGCCACCACCAACGCAAGAACCGACCTAACTATATATCTATCCGAAGACGACGGCGTTACCTGGAAGCATTCTATATTATTAGACAACCGAACCGAAGTATCCTATCCCGATTTGGCGCAAGACTCTCAGGGCAATATATATGTTATTTGGGATATGGGCAGATACGAGCAAAAAGAAATGCGCATGTCCATTATGACCGAGCAGGACATTAAAAAAGGCAAACTGGCCTTTGAAAACGAAAAAATCGTAGTTAGCAAGCTGTCTAATTATAAAGATATTGTAGCGACAAGCGGTCTGGATAAATCCATAACGGTTAAAAAAGGCACTCCTTCAAAAGACATTATAAAAGACTTGCCCGCGCCCTTGACGGTAATCGACGAAGACGGCAAAGCGTATCAAATCAACGGCAGATGGGTAAGCAAAGGCTACAAGGCGGATATAGAAGGAAAATACACCTTGACATTCTTGCCCGAAAGCCTGGGTCTATTGCAGGACGTGCATAATCTGCTGACGGTGGAAGTCATAGTAAAAGATCCCAAAGCCTCTAATCCTGTGTTATGGATAGTAGGAATTATTGCCGGAGGTCTAGCGCTTGTTGCGGCAGGACTTGGGATATTTTTCTACAAAAGAAAAAGCCGATAGGAAAAAACTAATCGATAAAATACAAAAGAATCTAAAAAGGAGAAACAAAATGATGAGGAAATTTTTAAGTCTATTATTCATGGTTGCCTTGTCTATAGCCGTTTTAGCGGGCGCTCCCGCCGCGGCGGTAAAGGCCGAGGACAACGCATATGTCCCTACGGGCACCAGCTATGAAACCGACGGGGTATATTTTAGAGACACCACGACTCAAAGAATAGGCTTGGTTATTTCAAACTTTGACGGAATGGCTATACAAAGCAAGCTTACCAAAAAAGACGACGCTCCCGCCACGGTTTCGACCGATATTTTCGGAATGCAGCTAAACGTCGATTACCAAAGCGAAAGTTTTGCCGACAAGGCCTTGGTGTTTGATTATGAAACCTTTGTCAATGCGGCGTTGTACTTCTCTATAATCATAACGGACAACAATGACAACGAGTTTACAATAAAGGCGAAATCCGCCGCATACAGAATGGACACCGAAGGCGTTTTTACAGCCGGACTTAACTCAATTGAATACAAGATCAACAATGTCGCTTCAGGCTGGCTGGGTCAGCAAACTCCCGTTGAGCGTTTTAGAACGGTTTATGTAGTTCCGTTCTCCAGCTTTATTTGCAACGCTGACTCTCAAGCCCAATTGCAAAGCATTAAACACATGAAATTCGTTTACAGCTTTGGCGCAGGCTCTACATACCAGCTAAAAGCAGTTGTCGGAACGCTCAAAATTGCCGATATTACAATCGATGGAAACAATGTTACTCTATCCCAACAACGCGAGCCCATATTTGAGCCGATTAGAGAAAACGGCAAAGCTCAAGAAGGAACGGATTACGAATATTGGACAAATGTCCCTAACGCCGAACCTAAAGACTATTTTGATATCGCGCCTTTGGCGGCAAAAGAATGGGCGTTTAGACAAACCTCCGTTCATGAAAGCAGCGCTGTCGATGTCTTGTTCCCTTCGGAATTGACCAACAACGAAGGCTTTATAGACATAAGCGGATTGCAAGGCATGCTTATAACCGTAGATAACCTAACCGCTCAAAACGTAGGCTTTAGGCTGGCTATTTGGGACGGCGACGAAGTAAAATGGTCTGCGTTAAGAACAGGCGCTTCGCTGGCTATACCCGACGGCGCGTCGCCCGAAAACAATTACTCGGATATTTATTGGAGAAGAACGGGCAATATCCCCGCTAACTTCAAAGGCCAGATATTGATTCCTTTGTCCGCTACCCAACAAAACCCCGTATTCACGGGCGGAACCACGCAGTTCCCTAACTTGTGCTCTAAGACCTATAACGCTGTAAGAATGTATTTTACTAACGAAGAAAACGCCAACGCAAGATTGATAGTGGATAAAATCGAGTTTATAACCAACCTAAGAGACTATGTAAGCACGGTTTATGTTTCCGCTGAAAACGGCGAAGTTACTACCGACAAGATTTCATACGAAGGTATGATCGCGGTAAGAACGGGCGATCAAATCTCTTTGCAGCTATCCCCCGAAGAAGGTTACGAGTTAAAGAGCATAACCATTAACGATGTCGAACAAGACATTACCAACGCAAATTATACATACACCGTAACCGAAGACATTAATGTAGTAGCGACTTTTGATTTGGCAAACTACACCATAACATACCACCTAAACGGCGGAGTTAACGACCCCGACAACCCCGATTCTTACACCATTATGTCCAAGACGATAACCCTTAACGACCCCACTAAAGAGGGCGACACGTTCTTAGGCTGGTACAGAAACGCAGATTTTTCGGGCGAAGAGGTAACGAGCATACCCAGAGGCTCTACCGGAAATATTGAGCTGTACGCAAAATGGGCTTCTATGACCCAAAATAACGGAGCTAAAAAAGGCTGCAAAACCGGCGCTTCCGCCGCAAGCGTATTGTTATTGCTCGCGCCTGCGCTGTGGTTTTTTAAGAAAAAATAATAAAACGATATGACTAACATAAGGTTTGTGCATAGAGACACTTTAGCCTGCGAGCCGTTCTTGAGGGCTTTGCCCAACGGGGATTTGATAATAATTTCCCAGTGCAAAGACTCTTGGGAGCCGGCTCCCGGCAACAGAGTGTTGATATTTAGAAGCAAAGACGGCGGAGTTACTTGGTCGGACGGCGCGGATATTTGCCCGGATGTCAAAAAAGCGGCTTATTGCACCGAAGTGTTTGTGGACGGGGACAAGATAAAAGCTTTCTTGACCATTCACAACGGCAAGTTTTTGGACTTTGAGCATTGCGTCTATGTAAGCGATGACTATGGCTGCTCGTTTTACCGAGAGGACGCTTTTGACCTGGGCGGCTTTACCTTTTACCGCGGCGCGTTTTGGGCGAAATCAGGCGCGCTCGTCCAAGCCTTTCAAAACTACCCTATTACCAAGGACGAGGCGGATAGGCTTTTAAAAAACGATGAATACATTTGGCAAGCCCGGACACCCTTTGTCCAAAACGGCGTAATTATATATTCCAGCGGCGGCGTCAAGGTAAGCCAAACGGTAGATATACCTATGGTAATCGACGGCGCGAGGGCGTGGAAGTGGACAGAGCCTACCGTGGTAGAGCTGGAAAAAGACCATTTTGCAATGCTTCTTAGGGTGCAAAACACGGGCTTTTTGTGGCGAAGCGACTCTTTTGACGGGGGGTTGACCTGGACAGAGGCTTACAAAACGGATATTCCCAACCCCGGCAATAAACCCAAACTGCTAAAGGCTAATGACGCCGTAATATTGCTAAACACCCCCAATTCGGGCAATAAATTTATCGACAGAAGACCGCTGACTGTTTGGGCAAGCTACGATAATATGCAGACATGGGCGTATAAAAAAGATGTTGTGGACTATGTAGGGTGGCTGTCTTATCCGGACGGCATAGTTTGCGACGACGGCAAGAGGGTAATGTTTGCCTTTGAGTTAAACAGGCACGACTTGTACCTAGTGGAGCATATTATAGAGTAGCTAAGGGTTAGATAAAAGAATAGCGATTAATTTATGATCAATAAAATTTTAAAAATTGCGGCCTAAAAAATACGGCCGCTAAACAAAAGACAAAAAGGCGGCCAAATCAGGCCGCCTTTGAGATTTTATATTTGCTTTATTATTTTAATTCATTTTGATTTGATAGAAACAAAAAAACCGCTCTTGCTATCTCTTACAAGATCGGTTATTTTTGGAGCTGGTGAAGGGACTTGAACCCTTGACCTATTGATTACGAATTCCTTTTTATATTTTGGTGTTTTCATTTTTAGGTCTTGACTTTTTCTTTGTATAGTTATATTATATAAACAAATGTTCAAACATAAGATAAGTAATTTTGAGCGATTAATAAAAAAATATCGGGATTATCCCGATATTGAAGAGTTAGTTTTTTTTATTATCGTTTGCTATGAGAAAGTTATCAACTAAAGATATTAAAATTTTAAATTGTTCTTCTGTTAGTTTATTTATTTTATCTTTTAAGCCTGCTTTTATAAGTCGGCGTTCAAGTTCGCTTATATTATTTTGGGGGTTTTCAAACCCTTGTAATTCATTAGGTGTGGTATTAAAGATTTCTGCTAATTTTATTATTTGTTCTATACTTGGTTCGGATTTTCCTTTTTCCCAATTGGATATTGTATTTTGGGCTACTTCCATTTCTTTGGCAAGGTCGGATTGAAATAGCCCAAATTTTTCTCTAAGTTCTTTTAATTTTTTCCCGAATTCTTTGCTCATTTTTTAAAATTATATCAAAAAAATTGCTATATAACCATTGACATATCCATTAACATGATATATAATTGGAGTAGATATCAAGAAAATGGATATATTTATATGTGCTGTAACGAAAAATATTTAAACGAATTAAAGGCATTTAATGACTTATTCGATTACCTAAATGAAACATTTTTTGAAAGTGCACTTTCAAAACCTGTAATTACGATACAGGCTAATAGGAAGCCTAATACTTTAGGTTGGTGCACTGGTTACAATGCTTGGCAAAGCGGCGAAGAAAAAAGTCCAGAAATTAATTTATCGGCTGATTATCTTGACCGTCAGCCTATCGATAAAGTAGAAACATTATTACACGAAATGTGCCATTTATATGCCTTTCAAAATAATATTAAAGACACATCAAGGTCAGGGAATTATCACAATAAGCAATATAAAGAGATAGCCGAAAAACACGGCTTAAAAGTAGAAAAATCGTCGAAAGGTGGTTTTGATATTACGACTTTAACGGAAAATGCAAAACAGCTTATTAAACCTTATGTCAATAACTTGCAAGCTTTAAAGCGTATTAGTCCTTTGAAGATTGTTACTAGCAAAAGTAGCACACGAAAATATATTTGTCGTTCTTGCGGTTTGTCAGTCAGAGCTACGAAAGAAGTAAATATCATTTGTGGCGACTGTAATCAAAGAATGGAATTAGAATGAGTGAACAAGAATATAACGAAATTTTAATTAAGATAGATAAATTAATTTCTATATCTGACAAACTATTAAAATTTACTAAAGCTGATATAGAG
>DATCKE010000001.1:0-7024 GCA_036562445.1 Clostridia bacterium | reverse complement strand
GTCTATCATAAATGAAATATTATAGCTATTATCTAATATATGATATCAAAGTTTATTTAAAGTAAATAATATTTAGCAAAATATGCTATAAATAATTATTTTATAAATACTTATACTAGAATCAGCAAATAAAAAAGGAGGAATTCTTTAATGCGCACATCATTGATAATAGGTTTGGCTTTAGGAGCTGTTATAGGCGCTGCGTTGGTAGAAGGCAATTCGCCCGTGTCTGAGATGGTTTCGAAAGGCAAGCAAAAGATAAAAGAGAAAATAAATCAACTTAATTCTTCGATGACCTAAAATATAAGACTATAAATATAATATTTCCCCTCCCCCTTTATATTCGGCGGACATAAAAATGTGTCCGCTGTTTTAATATAATGACAATTAATTTTTATTATAACTTTTTTTTATGAGATAATTTTTTGCCATATGTATTCTATTGTGCTAAAATGGTAAATTGTATTGAGAGATTTCGACATTTTTTTCAACATTTTTTAAAGGAGTTGGCTTATGAATCCTTATGTTAAAAGCGTTATTGAAAACGTAAAGACCAAATACAAAAGCGAGCCCGAATTCGTTCAGGCCGTTGAAGAAGTTTTGATTTCCGTTTCCCCTCTTGTGGACAAGCACCCCGAATACGAAGAAGCAGACCTGTTAAACAGAATGGTAACGCCCGAAAGAATGATTCAATTTAGGGTTGTTTGGATGGACGATAACGGCAAATATCACACTAATAACGGTTATCGCTGCCAATTCAACGGCGCGTTAGGACCTTATAAGGGCGGTATTAGATTCCGCGCCGACGTTTATCCTGGAATAATCAAGTTCTTGGCGTTTGAGCAAACCTTTAAAAACGCGTTGACCGGATTGCCTATCGGCGGCGGCAAGGGCGGCGCGGACTTTAACCCCATAGGAAGGTCGGACGCGGAAATTATGCGTTTCTGCCAAGCGTTTATGACCGCTTTGTATAAATATATCGGGCCCGATGTCGACGTTCCCGCGGGCGATATAGGCGTAGGCGGACGCGAAATAGGATATATGTTCGGTCAATATAGGAGAATAAAGGGCGTTTGGGAAAACGGCGTTTTGACCGGCAAAGGATTGACCTATGGTGGCTCTTTGATTCGTCCCGAGGCTACCGGTTACGGCGCTATGTATTATCTAAACGAAGTATTAAAAGCTCACGGCGAAGATATTAGGGGCAAGACTATAGCGGTTTCCGGATACGGCAACGTCGCTTGGGGTATTTGTAAAAAGGCTATGCATATGGGCGCTAAGGTTGTTACCATTTCGGGCAGCCAAGGATATGTTTACGATCCGGACGGCATCTCCACCAGCGAGGAAAAGGTTAACTACCTGTTAGAGATGCGCGCTAAAGGCGGAATCAAGGACTACGCAGATAAATTCAAAGTAAAATTCGTTCCTAACTCTAGACCTTGGGGCGAAAAGGTAGATATCTATATGCCCGCGGCTACCCAAAACGAGGTAGATTTGGAATGGGCAAAGAGAATAGTGGATTCCGGCGCAAGATACTATATCGAAGTATCCAATATGCCCACCACCAACGAAGCGCTGCAATACCTAAAAGCCCACAACGTTATCGTGGCGCCTTCTAAAGCGGCCAACGCGGGCGGCGTAGGCGTTTCGGCTATGGAAATGTCCCAAAACGCTCAAAAGCTTTCTTGGACCGCCGAAGAAGTCGACGCTCAACTGCAAAGAATTATGCAAAACATCTATAAGACTTCGGTTGAGACCGCGGAAGAGTTCGGCCTTGGTTACGACCTTGTAGCCGGCGCTAACTTGGCGGGCTTTAAGAAAGTCGCTCAAGCTATGCTTGAACAAGGCGTATTCTAATATTAAATAATATGACCTAAAATAATAGACCGCGCGTAAGTTAGCGCGGTCTTTTTTTACATAATATCAAATTGCTTGATTATTCCGCAAGCCATAAAATCGGCCATTCCTAAGGCTTGAGCTTGGATGCGGTCGTATATTCTTATGCTCTCTTGGTATTGTCCATTTAGGACTAACACTGCTTCTTGCTCGGTCAGCTCTAGATGCCTAAAGAGCATATTCTCCCATTCAAAAGCAGTCCAGAAACAGGTATTAATTCTAGCTAAAAAATATGCAATATCTTGAGCGTTGGCATACCATCTATTGCGCTGTTCTTCTATCTGCGCGGCGTCGCCCGCTTTAAGCGCGTTAACCAGCTGCGCGGCTATCAACAAATGGTCGGTCAAAAGCTGTTGGAACTCTTCCGCCTTTTGAAAACCGTAATATTTTTTTAGAACCCTGGCAAAATCCGCAGGGTTTTGCAACAGCCTTTGGGTTACAAACGGCAGGTCGGGCAAATCAAACGCCGTGCTTATTATGAAAAACCGAGTCCATAATACGTGCTCAAGCCATAGCCGTCTAAGAGTGTTAGACAACAACACCTGACCGGTTTTCAGCCCTTTGCAAACGAGTATAGGTTTCATATGAAATCCTCCAAAAAAATAAAAATTAAGTAAACGGGCTAAAAACCGCTGTCTTGCGTCATTACATTTTATGAAATAAATGTTATGAGTGTGTATTTACAATTCTTAATATAATTAACCTTGACTTCTGCAAATATAGATGTTATGACATAAAATGATATTTTACAATTAATTCTATATTTTTAAAAAGTAATTTTCTAAATAAGCCAGCAAGACCTTTGAAGGTCATGATTAATCAAATCTTAAAGGAGTTATTATGAAAAAGTGCGTTAAATGCGAAAATCAAATTAACGACAACGCAAATTTTTGCAATTATTGCTGAGCAAACCAAAATGACCCTTTGCTAAAGTATTCTAACACAACACGAGTAACCCAACAGTTATCGAATGAAAAGAATATTTCGTCTCAAATCGCGGTAGATTACAAGGAACAAATTACTAAGGACAGCTCTGTAGCCGTTTTTATATGCGGTTTGGCCTCCATATTTTTCTGCTTATTAAACTACATAGCCGTTCCTTTTATGCATTTGATAGGTTTAGGTTTTGGTATTTTTAGCGTAGTTAAAGGCGCATATGCGTTTAAATATAAAAATGTTAAAGCTATAATAGGTTTTATTTTAGGAATAATCGGTATCGTATTAGCCATAGTGGCGATTATAATAGGCGTCATTGCGGGAATGTATGAGGCTATTTTGAAAGATCAGCTCAAAAACCAAGATTTAATTCACTTTCTAATACATTAAAATAAAAAAACGCGCCTGATTAAGGCGCGTTTTTTAATATTTTAAGTGTTCTTTATTATATCATTAAAGTATTTCAAGATTCTTATGGAAAGCTTTGTAAAACTCGCCGGAGGCCGCCAAAGCGTTTTTGATTTCCAAAGAGCAGTCGCCGTCGGCTTCGGTTTTCATTATGACCGAATCGCCCAAAACGTCGCAGGAAATCGTCTTAACCACTCCGCTCATAGACCTATCCAGGCTTTCGGCGATTCTTAAAATTACGCCCAACTTTCTTACCGCGGGCAGGTCTTCGTCTTTTAGGATATCTTTATACCTGTTCCACTCGCCTAGGCTCAGCCCTTCCCTTCTGTGCGCGCTCGCGACAAAGGCGGCAAGCAATAACTCTCTTTGTGATAGTCCGTTAAGGTGAGAGTTTAGAATTATATAAAACGAGTGCTTATGGTGGTCGTAGAACTTAATTCTAGAGCCGCAGTCGTGCAGCAGCGCAGCCACTTTTAGGATTTTAATATATTGTCTAGGCAGCTTATGCAACACTCTCAGTTGTTTAAACAGCTGCATAGACAAGTTATAAACTTGCTCGGCGTGAGCTGAGTTTTCGTCAAAGTATTTCATTATTGTGTTAATGCTGTGGCCGAGTATATCCGAAATGGGTTTTTCGGCGGTGGAAGGAACAGCGTAATTATATAAAATGCCTTCGCGGAGTCCGCTCGCGCTTATTGTCAATTGGTTGTTGGGTATAACGTTTAGAAGACCTTTAATGCACGCAAGAGCGCTTATGAATATATCCGCTCTGCCGCTAGACATACCCTTGATTTTCATTCGTTTTTCATAGTCGAGCACTTTAATCATATCGTAAATATCCACAAAATGCTCTTTTTGCATTACATAGTTATGGGCGTTGTCTAGCGAATATCTCCTAAGAGTTCTGCTTATCTTGCCTAGGTTTCTAAACGCTCCTCCTACGCCTATTAATTGGACTTCGGGCTCTAATTGCTTGAGCCAGTCGATTCTTGAAAGCTGTTCGGTTATAAATAACTCAATTTTTTCGGCTTGCTTTTCGGGCGGCAATGTTTCGTCATAGAACAGATTAGTTAAAGTTATTGAGCCAAAAGGTATATTGACGGTGTTAAGAATATTGCGTCTGTTGTAGTGGATTAATTGGGTAGAGCTTCCCGAAATGTCCATTATAAGACCTTTGGGAATGTCCAACGAGTTTATGACGCCTTGGTAGATTAATCTCGCTTCCTCTTCTTCGGTCAGGACATTTATCTTAAAGCCGCACATAGCGTATACTTCGTCTAAGAAACTTTTCTGGTTTTTAGCGCGTCTTACCGCGTTGGTCGCTACCGCGATAATCTTATCTACTTGGTAAGCGTCGCATAACTTTCTAAACATCTTTAAAGTTATAATTGCCTGCGCGATTTTGGACGACTTTAAGAATCCGTCCTTTTCCATTCCTTCGCCAAGTCTAACCGTTTCTTTGATATCGTCAAATACTACAAAATAACCGCCTTCTAAGATATTGGCAAGCACCATTCTTACCGAGTTAGAACCTAAATCAATAACCGCTATCTTTTCCAAATTCGTATCCTCTTCTTTCTTAAGCTATAACTATTCTTAATTACTTTTTGTATTATATCATAGCATTTTGTCCTTGAAAAGAGCCAATTTTAACAAAATTCAAACTAAATATTGTATAAAAATACTCTAAAGCGCCCAAAAATACAACTATTACTTTTATTTTTTGGACATAAAACCGCAAAAATATAACCGCATATATTATATACGGTTATAAAAGCAGAGATTTATGCGGGCGATATCGAAAAAGTAAATAGTTTTAAGCGTCTTTCTTTTGAGCCAAAATTTCCTTTATTATAGCTTTTTTATCCGCATTGGTGGGCCTGCATTTATCCAGCGTCGCTTGTCCGGAAACTAACGCTTCAGCGAAAGCCGCGCAGCTAGCGTAGCCGCAGCTTCCGCAATTAACCCCTGCGAGATTTTCGGTAACTTTCGCTACTCTCTCGTCTTGTTTTATTTCTAATTTTTCGCCCAAAAACGCCAATACAAATCCTAGCAGGGCGGCAATGCCCATAACGATTAGTATCGGCAATATAAATGTCATAAATAAATCCATAATTTATATAATCCTCTTATATTGTCTTTATCTTATGTCTTTTCTTTTGTCAATTAACCAAAAAAGTTTAAGCCGCTTAAGCCCGAAAACGCCATAGCCATAATGCCCGCGGCGATTAAGGCTATAGGCAAGCCTTTAAAGCTCTTAGGAATGTCGGCTTTTTCGGAGCGTTCTCTAATGCCCGCCATTAATATCAAAGCCAGCAAAAATCCAAAGCCTATAAACATCGAGTAAAAGATAGTATCCACAAAAGCTAGCTCTTTGGCTATCACCGCGTTGGCGGTTCCTAAAACCGCGCAGTTGGTGGTTACCAAAGGCAGGTAAATTCCCAAGCCTTTATACAGCGCGGGTATGAATCTTTTTAGTAGTATTTCCATTAGTTGAACCAAAGCCGCGATAATTAAAATGAACAACAGTATTTGCAAATACTCTAGCTCAAAAGGCAGCAATAGATAGGTATAAACTAGATAGGACAAAATGGACGACAGCGTTATTACCAAGATTACCGTCAAGCCCATTCCGACCGCGGTCTTGCTCTTTTGGCTTACGCCCAAAAAGGGGCACATACCGTATGTGTAATGGAAAACTATGTTTTCGGTAAATACGGCTGTTATAAATGTCGAAACCAGCATTACTAAAAAGTTCATTCTGCCTTACCTCCTTGGGCTTTTTGCGCGGCTTGTTGTTTTAATAAGGCTCTTTTTATCTTTTTGTCTTTTTCTATCTTGTTCCTTACGGCGTTATAAATCGCGAGCAATATAGCAAGCAGGATAAATCCGCCGGCGGGAATGCTTAATATCTGGATTCCGGAAAAAGGAATTATTTGAGCATCCCAAATCTTGCCTGCTCCAAGCAATTCTCTTATTAATCCCAAAACACATAATCCAAGCAAGAATCCTACGCCTACGCCTACTCCATCCAATAGCGCCCAATGGGGTTTATTTTTAGAGGCGAACGCTTCGGCTCTAGCTAGGATTATGCAATTGACGACGATTATTTGTATAAAGCGTCCTATTTCGCCGTAAACGCCAGGCAAGTATTTTCTTAGAGCCAAATCTATCAATGTAGACAAGGTCGCGATTATGATTATATAACAAGGTATTCTTACTTTGTTTGGTATTATTCCGCCAACCAAGGATATCACTAGGTTGCTCAAAATCAACACTACGCAAGTTGAAACGCCCAGCCATAAAGCGTTGCTAAGCGTGGTCGTTACGCCTAATACGGGGCACATTCCCAATACCATTACAAATATAGGGTTGTTAGTTACTATGCCTTCAAAGATTAAGTTTTTCGCTTTCATATCATTCTCCTGCCAGGTAGAATTGGCAATTTTTTACTACGGCGTCATAAACAGCGTTGGTCGTCCAAGTAGCTTGGCTTACGCCGTCGATATCTATATCCGCCGGATTAGGATTGCCGGCAAGCGTCGCAGCGTCCAGACCTACAAACTGCGCTAGATAGTTGGCTAGAGGGAAGTTTACGGTATTGGTAACGTCGCCGTCTATTTTAGCTATCTTGCCGTCTTCGTCAAACGCGATAAAGATATTAGAAACGCCTGTAGAGAATCCGCTGCCGTTGTCGTATTCGTATTCTTCGTTTATTACCGCGTAGACATAATTGTCTAGATTGTTTTTATATACTACCTCGTTGTTAGAACCTTCTTTTACT
>DATCKE010000056.1:0-75205 GCA_036562445.1 Clostridia bacterium | reverse complement strand
GCGCTAAACGAAATAGTGCTGTTAAAGCAGGCGACAGCGAGAATTATAAACTTTGATGTCTATGCCCAAAATTGCCTTATAGACCGTTATAACGCCGACGGTTTTATAGTGAGCACGCCCACAGGCTCTACCGCTTATTCTTTAAGCGCGGGCGGGCCTATTTTGAGCCCCGACATAAAAGGCATTGTATTGACGCCCGTGTGCTCGCATTCTTTGCGAAGCCGTCCCATAGTGATAGGCGAAAACGAGATTATCCAAATTAAAGTCAACACCAAGTCGGCCGACGCGGTTTTGATATCCGATGGCGTGCCTGTTAAGGCTTTTGATTTAAGAGAGATAATTATATCCAAACATAAATTAATGGCGGGATTTGTTAAAACCAAACCGTCGGAGTTTTATAATAAACTGTTTACCAAGCTCAATAAATGGAGTTTTAATAAGGAGGAATAATGGGTAGGACTGCGAGGCAGACCAAGATTTTGGAGATTATTTCTAAAAAGGATATCGAAACGCAAGAGGAATTGGTAGAGGAATTAAAAAAAGCCAATTTTGACGTAACCCAAGCCACTGTTTCAAGAGATATAAAAGAGCTTGGGCTGATTAAGGTTTTGGGGGAATCGCGCAAATACAAATACGCTGTCGAAAAAGCCACCAACATCAACGTTAAGCTTATGAATATGTTTAGAGAATCGGTTATCTCTATCGACAGCGCCAACAACCTTATCGTAGTAAAGACCTTAAGCGGCAGCGCGAACGCGGCGGCTATTATGATTGACAAATCTGGTTTTGAGGGGGTTTTAGGCTGTATAGCGGGGGACGACACATTCTTGATAGTCTGCAGAGACGAGCAAGTCGTCCAAAATATACTTCAAAAACTGCACGACATTATTAAATAATGTGTTATAATTTTTATATGTTACTTACGCTACGCATAAAAAATATAGCCATTATCAAAGAGCTTGAGCTTTCTTTTGATAACGGCCTTATAGTTTTAAGCGGCGAAACGGGCGCGGGTAAGTCCATAATCGTGGACTCGCTCAATTTTTTGTTAGGCGCGAAAACCGATAAAACGCTGTTAAAAAGCGGCGAAACCGAAGCCTTGGTTCAAGGCGTTTTTCTGATTAATCCCACTGTCCGCGGGCAGCTAGAAAGTCTAGGAATTCCGGCCGATGACGACACGATAATTATTTCCCGCACCCTAAATTCCGAGGGCAGGAGCGAATGCAGAATTAACGGCAGCCTTGTCACGCTAGGAATGTTAAGAAGCGTGACAGAGTCGATGGTAGACATTCACGGCCAGCACGAGCATCAGTCGCTTTTGCGCCCCAAAACCCATTTAAAGCTCTTAGACGCTTACATAAAAGACTTAGACGAACTCAAAAACGAAGTCTGCGGGCTTTATCAACAATATAAAAAATTATTGCTTGATTTAAGCTCTTTCGGCATCTCGGACGCCGAAAGAGAGCGTATGCTTGATTTGTTAAAATTTCAAATCGAGGAAATCACCCAAGCCAACCTAAAAGAAGGCGAAGAGCAACAGCTGCTGGAAGAGCGCTCTAAGATTATAAACTTCGAAAGAATAATGCGCGGATTAAGCCAATCCTATGACTTTTTGAGCGGCTCGACAGGCGCTAATTATTTAGTGTCCGAAGCGGTCAGCGCTCTAGGCGCGATTTCTTCTTACGATTCCGCTTATCAATCCTTATTCGAAAGACTTCAATCCGTTCAATACGAATTGGACGATATCGCCGCGTCCTTAAAGGATATCGCCGAAAGCCTAAACTACGACGAAAAGACGGCGGACAAGATAGAAAACCGCCTAGATCAAATCAAAAACCTAAAGAAAAAATACGGCGGCTCGTTTGAGGAAATCAACGAGTTCTTAAAAAACGCCCAAAACGAATACAACAGGCTATCCTCCAGCGCTGAAATCGTGGAAAAATTAAAAAGCGATATAGATGCCGTAGGCGAGAAGCTGTATCAAAAGGCGACGCTATTGTCCCAAAAGAGAAGGGAAGGCGCTTTAGCGTTCTGCCGCGAAGTGAACAACGAGCTAAAAGACCTTGGAATGGCGGGAGCGAAATTTGAGATATTGTTTGAGGATATTCCCGATAAAGACAAGTTCTTTGACATCGTTACCGCCGACGGCATAGACAAAGCCGAGTTTTACTTATCCGCAAACCTAGGCGAGCCGGCTAAGCCTTTGGCTAAAGTAGCCTCAGGCGGCGAGATGTCTAGGATAATGCTCGCGCTTAAGATGATACTGTCTAAGCACGACGACATCGACACGATGATATTCGACGAGATAGACACCGGCATAAGCGGAAAAATCGGTCAAACCATAGCCAACAAACTCGCTTGCGTCTCTAGAGCCCGACAGGTAATAACCATTACCCACTTGGCGGCTATATGCGCTATGGGCGACCACAACTATTTGATATACAAACAAGAAGAAGACGGCAAGACCTATACCAAAGTCGAAAAACTAGACTACGACAAGACCATAAAAGAAATAGCCCGTTTGGCGGGCGGACACGAAACCAGCAGTTTGTCGTTGGAGCACGCAAAAGAGCTTAAAAGCTGGAGCGACGAATACAAAAAATCAATTTAATACATAATTTTTATTTTTTCATACGACCAATATTTAGAAACGCTTTCTTTGAATTAAAAAACCGCCGCTGACTTAAACTAAGATTACTGCAATTTTTAGGCGAGGTAGGTTATGGCACGGTTCAAAGCGAGCGTTTATTTTATGTTTGCGGTGATACTTGCCGCGTTGACAATAAACCTAATCAATCTTACATATCCCGTATTAAATCGCATACAGTCTTCTGACGTGGAGGCGAACGCCCAGACCAAAAAAGAACAGGTCTATTTAGGCGGGATGCCTATAGGAATCTCTATAAAATCCCAGGGAGTAATAGTCATAGGAGTAACTAACATCAATACGCCCGAGGGCGCCGTTTCGCCCTCAAAAGAAGCGGGCATAGCCCCCGGCGACATTCTGACCGAAATAGCCGGCGAGCAGATAGAGAATGTGGCGTCTTTGGACCGCATCATTAACAAGCCCGAAAACATAGGGCAAAAACTTATCTTAAAATTCATCCGCGGCGGCAAGCCCAAGACCACTATAATACAGCCCGCTTGCGATGTTTCAAGCGGCAGATATAAACTCGGCTTATGGATAAGAGACAGCGCCGCTGGCATTGGCACCGTAACTTTTATGAAAGAGACCAATGACGGCTATAAGTTTGGCGCGCTGGGACATCCCATCTGCGATCCCGACACATTTACTATGGTGCCGGTTAGAAGCGGCGACGTGTATAGATGCAGCATTATCGGCCTAAAAAAGAGCCAAAAAGGCTCTCCCGGCGAGATAAGAGGCGTATTCTTAAAAGAGAGCAAAAAACTAGGTTGCATAGAAAAAAACTGTAGGTTCGGCGTGTTTGGCGTTTTAAATGAAAGACTGCCTAATCCCTTATATCCTAACCCTATAGAAGTAGCCAAAAGGCGTGAAGTAAAGCCTGGCAAAGCCAAGATAGTTACCACCATAGACCACGAAATAAAAGAATACGATGTAGAGATAATTAAGACCAATCCCCAAAAGACGGGCGCTGAAAAGAGTATGGTCATAAGGGTTACCGATTTCGACCTAATCAAAAAGACAGGCGGAATAGTGCAAGGAATGAGCGGCAGCCCCATCATCCAAAACGGCAAGTTAGTCGGCGCGGTAACCCACGTGTTTATCAACGACCCGACCAAAGGATTCGGCGTGTATTTGGATTGGATGATTAACGAATAAATTTTGATTTATTTTATCCTTTTACTACAAATTGCGGCATTAATTTCGGTTTGTTCTATGCCAAAATATTTTTATGAGCATAGAGCAAATCATTTACCGCTATTTGTTGTCTTTACGATTAATGCCCACCTTAAAAGGGTTTCATTACCTAAAAGACGCTATAATGCTTGTTCTTAACGACGGCGGGTTTTGTTCGCTGAAGCACTCTATCTACCCTTGGATAGCCAAGAACAGAAACACTACCGTCCAAAACGTGGAAAGAAGCATAAGCAACGCCATAGACGCGGCTTGGCTAAACGGCAATGTCAATGTCTTAAAGGCGGAATTCGGCGAAACCATAAACGATAAGCGCGGAAAGCCCACCAATAAAGAATTTATCTGCCTTGCCGCTGACAGGATAAGGCGGCTTTTATAAAGTTATGATTAAGCTTATTTTGCCATATTATATACTATGGCAAAAATTGACCTAGCCTGGTATTTCAGCGACCATTTTTCCCGCCTCTTTAAGTATTATATGCTTTTGGCGGTTTTCGCGATTTTGGGACTGGTGCTTGGGATAATCAGCGCCAACAACCTAAGCGGGCTATTGACCGAGGAAAAAATCAAGCTTTTGTTTTTTAAAAGCATTTATATAAATGTCAACTTCTTTATAGCGTTTTTCGCAAACACCTTTATAATGCTCGTCTTATTCGGCGTCATAGTCTTGGTTAATATTAGCGTCTTTATTTTGCCTTTTGGTTTTATATTGATTATTTACAGAGGGTATCTAGCGGGATTTTCGGCTGTCGCTCTTATTAAAATTTACGGCGGAGGGGGCATAGTAAATCTAATTTTTATTTTTATTCCTTTTCAGTTAATGCTGATGTTCTTTTTATTAGGCGCTATGGCTATTTGCATGAAGCGGCTGTTTGACAACCTGCACGCGGGCGCGTTTTGTTTTTCCAATGTCGAATATCCCGTGATGTTTAGAGAGCTGGTTATGTTTTTTTTGGTTTTTATCGCCGTTAACTTTTTGCTTTCGCTTGTCTGTATGATAATAACCAAAGCGTTTATTGTCGCGATTTAGTTTTTTCCCAAAATAAAATACATATTTTAACAAATATGGCAAAACCTAAATTTGAATACTATTAGAGGTAAGACGAGTATGAAGAGAAAATTTAGGTTTTTGACTATTTTGATGGTTTTGACCATATTCACATTTTATTTCTTAAAGACAGGCGCGGCTTTCGCCGTGGAAGAAAATAGGCCGTTTGAGATAAAAGCGAAAGCGGCGTATTTGTGCGACTACGACACCCAAACTGTTTTATACGCTTATAACGAAAACGCCCGCTTGCCTATAGCTAGTATGGTAAAAATAATGACGTTGATTTTATGTTACGAGCATATAGACTCGGGCGGTATGACTATGGACGATATGGTAACCGTAAGCGAAAACGCCGCGTCAATGGGCGGCTCGCAAGCGTTTTTGGACGCGCGCAGCCAATACAAGGTTAGCGACCTATTAAAAAGCATTGTGGTTGCGTCCGCCAACGACTCTTGCGTAGCTTTGGCGGAACATATCTGCGGCTCGGTGGAAGCCTTTGTCCAAAAGATGAACCAAAAAGCTAAAGAGCTAAATTTACAAAACACCAACTTTGTAAACTGCACGGGGCTGCCCGCCGAAGGTTCATATTCTTGCGCTAAGGACGTCAGCGTTATGCTGGGAGAGCTGATAAAGCATAAAGAATATTTCCTGCACTCAAAAATCTGGATGGACAAAATTATCCATAAAGGCGGCCGCGAAACCGAGCTTACCAATACCAACAAGCTGTCCCGCTTCTACGAAGGCTGCGACGGCGGCAAAACGGGTTATACTACCGAGGCTTTGCACTGCCTAAGCGCTACAGCCAAGAGAAATAATCTAAGGCTTATTGGCACTGTTATAGGCGCGCCTGACAGCAAAACACGGTTCGCCGAAGTCTCCAAGCTGTTCAATTACGGTTTTGCCAACTATGAAAACAAAATCATAGTATCCTCCCAAAACGCTGTAGAGCAGGGGGTAGAGGTAATCCGGGGCAAGAAAAAATATGTCCAAGCCAAACCTGAGCAAGACATCGCTATATTTAAGGCTCGCTCGGACGAACTTAAGAGCGTGGAAGTAAAACAAGAAAATTATGTCGTAAACGCCCCCGTAAAGGAAGGCGACATAGTGGGCAAAATTACCGTAATATACGACGGTCAGCCTTACAAAACGGTTAACCTAATCGCCTGCGAGAATATAGAAAGAAAAGGCTATAAAGACAATATAAAAGATATGTTAGAAAAATGGACGAGTTAATCAAACGGCGGCGGGCAAAACCCGCCGCTGTTTTTATATAAGTCTAACTGTTATTATTTTTTAATTAGTCGCGATGGGCGGCTCTTTTTATAAAAATGGGCTTTAAGCCCATTTTTACAATTCGTCCCACTATGAGTTCGAATAGTTCCAGCTCGTCATAAATCAAAACCAGCAATCATTATAAAAATTCCCCAAACAAATTTGTTATTTCAATTGACAAATAAACACAGCATATTTATAATAAATAATTAGTTAGACTATCTAATTATTTTTGGTGTAATAATGATGGACGCTTTTGAGCAAGAACTTAATAAACTTTTGGTGGATACATACCGTTCTATAGTTAAAGTCGAAGAAAGCACTATTAAAAATTCCAAGACGTTAGATTTAACCATCAACGAGATGCATATGCTGGAGGCGATAGCCAAATACGACGAGGGCGCCACCATTTCGGACATAGCCCAAGACCTTGACATTACCTTGCCTTCGGTTACCGTCGCTATAAACAAACTCCAAAGAAAAGGCTATGTTGAGAAAATAAAAAGCTCGGATGACGGCAGAAAGGTCAATGTGGCATTAACCAAGCTGGGGAGAAAGGTCAACGCCGTCCATCAGTATTTTCACGAGCAAATGACCAAAGACATAAGCAAAGCCTTTACTAAAGAAGAAAAAAGCGTTCTATTAAAAAGCATCTCAAAACTTAACGACTTCTTTATCTCTAAGATACAAGAACTGGAGAAACGCAAATGAGTTTTGTTATTGCCGGCACAGGCAGCGCGCTTGCAGATTTGACTATAGACAACCACTCTTTTGAGGCGATATTAGATACGTCTGACGAATGGATAACCACTCGAACAGGCATCAGAGAGCGCAAAATTTTAAAATCCAAAAATTTAACTAACTTATCCGTCCAAGCCGCCCAAAAAGCGCTTGAGCAGGCGGATATTTCAAAAGACGAACTGGACTTGATAATCTGCGCCACTTTACAAGGCGATTATATTATGCCGAGCCTAGCCTGCTTGGTTCAAAAAGAATTAGGTGCGAAGTGTCCCGCGTTTGACATAAACGCCGCCTGCACCGGCTTTTTATACGCGCTGGATTTGGCGGATTCGTATTTTAAAGCGGGCAAGGCGAAGAATATCTTAGTTGTCTGCGCCGACCAAATGTCAAAATTTTTGGACTTTTCGGACAGAAGCACCTGCGTGTTGTTCGGCGATGGCGCGGGCGCTGTAATCTTATCCAAAGGTGAAGGCCTAAAATACATAGAAATATCCGCCCAAGGCGCGGGCGAGGATTTATACATCGAGGGCGCAAAAAACGCTATTCCTTTTATAGACAACCGTCAAGCGAGCGCCCAAAGCTATTTAAAAATGAACGGCCAAAATATTTTTAAATTCGCGGTCTCTTCTATAACTAAAGACATAAAAAAGGCTCTAAACAAAACAGGTCTTTCAAGCCAAGAAATCAAATATTATCTATTGCACCAAGCCAACAAAAGAATTTTAGAAGCCGCCCAATCTTTTTTGGGAGAAACTTGGGACAAGTTCCCCACAAATCTTCAATCCTTAGGCAACACTTCCGCCGCGAGCATTCCTATGCTGATGGACGAGCTTAACAGAAACGGCCGCATAAAAAAAGGCGATTTATTGCTGTTGAGCGCTTTTGGCGGAGGATTAACCGCGGGAACCGCGATTATAGAATGGAGTTATTAAATTTTTTATTGGAGGAACAGAAAATGACATTTCAAAGAGTAGCCGAGATTTTGGCGCAGCACAAGGATTTAAAAGTCGAGGACATCAAAGAAGATTCCACCTTCGAGTCTTTCGGGTTTGACTCGCTTGACATTGTCGAGCTGATTATGGTTTTTGAGCAAGAATTCGGTATCAGCCTTACGATGAACCAAAACATCAAAACGGTAGGCGAATTAGTCAAACTCATAGAGCAGGCAAAATAACTATGCTAAACACCAGAGTCACCCAAATTTTAGGCATAAAATACCCTATCATCCAAGGCGGTATGGCGTGGATAGCGGACGCCAAATTAGCGGCCGCTGTGTCCAATGCGGGCGGATTAGGGCTTATAGCGTCTATGAACGCGGGGCCCGATTGGGTGCGCGACCAGATTAGATTGGCTAGGCAGTTAACCGACAAACCCTTCGGAGTCAACATAATGCTTCTAAGCCCGTATGCCGCCGATGTCGCAAAAGTGGTTATTGAAGAAGGCGTTCCCGTAGTCACTACGGGCGCGGGCAGCCCTTCGCCCTATATGAAAGACTGGCTTAACGCGGGAATAAAAGTTTGCCCCGTCGTGGCGTCGTCGGGATTAGCCGCTATGATGGAAAAAATAGGGGCGTCCTGCGTCATAGTAGAAGGCGCGGAGGCGGGCGGACATATAGGCGAGCTTACCACTATGACATTAACTCCTCAAGCGCGCGATAAGGTCAGCATTCCCTTAATCGCCGCGGGCGGAATAGCCGACGGCAGGGGTTTGGCCGCCGCGTTTATGCTGGGAGCAGAGGGCGTTCAGATAGGCACCAGGTTTTTAGCCGCTAAGGAATGCGGCATCCACCCTAATTATAAAGAAAAAGTCATCCGCGCGAAAGACACCGACACCATAGTGACGGGCAGGCGGGTAGGTCACCCTGTCCGCTGTCTAAAAACCTCTTTTTCGCTGGACTACATAAGAAAAGAAAAAAGCCTTGAGTATTCGGACGAGGAAATCGAAAGCCTAGGCGCGGGAGCGCTTAGATTGGCCGCCCAAGAAGGCGACGAAGAAAGAGGCTGTTTTATGGCGGGACAAAGCGCGGGGCTGGTCAAAAAAGAGCAAACCGTTCAAGAGATTATAGACGAGATAATCCAAGAAGCGCTCGAGACATTTAAAAAGGCGGAACAATGGATAAGATAGCGTTTGTTTTTCCCGGGCAGGGCGCTCAATACCGCGGAATGGGGCTGGATTTATACCAAACCAACCCCGCAGCAAGAAAGGTGTTCGACGCTCTAGAAGCAATAAAATCCGGTCTAAAAAAATTGTGTTTTGAGGCGGACGATAGCGAGCTGACTTTGACGATAAACGCTCAGCCTTGTTTGTTCGCGGTAAGTCTCGCCACGGCCGCGGCTTTAGACGAGCTAGGCATAAAAGCAAGCGCTTGCGCGGGGTATTCTTTGGGCGAGCTGAGCGCTATAGTCTATTCCAAAATGTTAAGCCTAGAAGACGGCTTTAGGCTGGTCTTAAAGAGAGCCGAGGCTATGCAAAAATGCGCTGAAAATCGCCAAGGCGCTATGACTGCGGTCATTGGCCAAGAGCCTAAAATTGTGGAAGATATGTGCGCTAAAATAGGCGTTTATCCCGTAAACTACAACTGCCCCGGGCAAATCACAGTAGCGGGCGACGCCCAGAAAATCGACGAGTTTATTAGCTTTGCCCAAGCGCAAGGCGTAAGAACAATAAAAATAGCGGTAAGCGGCGCTTTTCACAGCCCGCACATGAACCAAGCCTCGCAGGAAGTAAAAGAGTATTTAAAGACGCTAAACCTAAGCGAGCCTGTTATATGCATTTACTCCAACGCGACGGGCGCGAAATATTCCAAGCCCTATGAAGACCTAATATCCCGCCAAATCAACAACCCCGTCAGGTGGCAGGCGATAATCGAGAATTTGATAAACGACGGCGTAAATATTTTTATCGAAGTCGGCGCGGGCAAGACTTTGAGCAACTTTATCAAAAAAATAAACAATACCGTTCAAACATTTAATGTCCAAGACCAAAACACATTAAAGGCGGTAGCAGATGCTTTATCCTGATAATTCTAAAATTTTGCAAGATAAAGTAGCGGTAATAACGGGCGCGTCGCGCGGTATTGGCAAAGCGATAGCTATAAGCTTTGCCAAGAGCGGAGCGCATATAGCCCTGATATATAACGGAAACTCGCAAAAAGCCGAAGAAACGATTGAGGAAATAAAAAAATACAACGTAAAAGCCAAGGCGTATCAATGCGACGTTTCGGATTTTAACGAAACATATAAAACTGTGTCTCAAATCCTGGAAGACTTTGACACGGTGGACATATTGGTAAACAACGCCGGCATAACTAAAGACAAGCTGGTCTTGACTATGACCGAGCAGGATTTTAGCAGGGTGATAGACGTCAACCTAAAAGGCGCGTTTAATATGATAAAACACATATGCCCCATAATGGCCAAAAAACGAAGCGGCAAGATTATTAATATTTCTTCTATTTCGGGCATTATGGGCAATGTGGGCCAAGCCAACTACTCTGCGTCCAAAGCGGGTTTAATAGGGTTGTCCAAAACCATAGCCAAAGAATACGCCCCCCGCAACATAAAATGCAATGTCATAGCGCCCGGATTTATCAAGACCGATATGACGGAAGCTTTAAACGACCAAATAAAAGAACAGGTAGTCAACGCCATACCGTTAAAGAAAATGGGCGAGCCCCAAGATGTCGCGGCTTTGGCGGTGTTTTTGGCAAGCGAGTATTCGGACTATATTACGGGCGAAGTAATCAAAGTAGACGGCGGGTTGTGCATTTAACCCAAAGGAGAAAATATGAGAAGAGTGGTAGTAACCGGGCTGGGAGTAATCTCGCCCATAGGCAATGATATAAACGCTTTTTGGAAAAATTTAGTAGACGGCGTATGCGGAATAGACTATATCACCAGGTTTGACACATCTGACTTTAAGGTTAAAATCGCCGCCGAGGTAAAGGACTTTAACCCCGACGACTATATGGAAAAAAGCGAATATAAGCGAATGGACTTATTCGCGCAATACGCTGTGGCGGCGTCCGTCCAAGCCGTGGAAATGAGCGGCATAAAAGGCCAAATCAATCCAGAAAGGCTAGGCGTATATGTCGGCTCTGGGGTGGGCGGAATAATCACCCTAGCCGGCGAGCAGACCAGGCTTATTCAAAACGGTCCAGGCCGTATTTCGCCCCTGCTTGTGCCGATGATGATAGCCAATATGGCGTCGGCTCACATAGCTATGAAGCATAACGCCCAAGGCCCTAATCTGCCCGTGGTTACCGCTTGCGCGACCTCAAACGACGCTATAGGCGAGGCTTATAAGGCGATAAAGTTCGGCTACGCCGACGCTGTCATTGCGGGCGGGGCGGAAGCGTCCATAACCCCCATAGCCGTAGCGGGCTTTACCAATTGTATGGCGCTGTCGACAAGAAACGACATAAAACGCGCGAGCATTCCCTTTGACAAAATGCGCGACGGCTTTGTTATGGGCGAGGGCGCGGGCATTTTGGTGCTGGAAGAATACGAGCGCGCGGTATCAAGAGGCGCGAAAATCTTAGCCGAGATAGTCGGATACGCTAACTTTTGCGACGCTTACCACATCACAGCCCCCCGTCCGGACGGTCTAGGCGGCAAAAGGGCGTTAAGCGAAAGCCTAAAAGAAGCGGGATATAACCCCGAAAAAGACGCTTTATACATCAACGCCCACGGCACCAGCACCCCGCTAAACGACAAGACCGAAACAGCCGTAATAAAAGAAGTCTTAGGCGAAAACGCGTATAAAATTTCCATAAGTTCAACCAAGTCGATGACCGGACACGCTTTAGGCGCTGCGGGCGCTTTGGAGGCGATAGCAAGCGTAAAAGCGCTTGTTCACGGCGTCATCCCTCCCACTATTAATTACCAAGAACCCGATCCCGACTGCGACCTAAACTACACCCCCAATAAAGCCGTTAAAAAAGACATAAACATAGCGGCGTCGCTGTCGCTAGGTTTTGGCGGACACAACGCTTGCACGGTATTTAGGAGATTATGATGGAAGTCAAAAAGATAAAAGAATTAGCCAAGATTTTAAACGAGTTTGATTTAAGCGTAATAGATATAAGCGAGGGCGACAGCAAGATACGCCTAGAAAAAACCCATAGTTCGCCCGAAAAACCTCAAGCGGCCGTAATAACCCCGCCCGTAGTGGCGCAGGAGACGGATAAAGAGGTGGATTTTAACGAGATAAAAGAAATAAAATCCCCTATGGTAGGCGTATTCTATCAAGCGCCTTCGCCCGACAGCCCCCCTTATGTCAAGATAGGCGACAAAATCAAAAAAGGCGATGTCTTGTGCATAATCGAGGCTATGAAAATTATGAATGAGATTACAGCGGAGTTTGACGGAGAGATAGTGGACATCTGCGCCAAAAACGGCGAGATCGTGGAATACGGTCAAACTCTGTTTAAGGTGTTTTAGGGATAGCTTATGAACAGAGAGCAAATCAAAAAAATTCTGCCCCATCGAGAGCCTATGCTCTTGATAGACGAGGTCTCAAAACAGGGCGAATACTCTATAGGCAGATATACCGTTAAGGGCGACGAGTGGTTTTTGCAAGGACATTTTCCGGGCAATCCAATCGTCCCCGGGGTAATATTATGCGAAATGATGGCGCAAAGCTGCTGCCTTTTGATGGAAAATGTTATAAACAACCGCTTGACGCTTTTGCTTAAAATGGACAATGTCAGGATAAAAGACAGCGTCCGCCCGGGCGACACGGTGGAGTTTAAATGCAGACTTACTTCCGCCAAAGAACCGTTTTATTTTACCCAATGCTCGGCTGTAAAAGACGGCAAAGAGTGCGCGAGCGGGGAATTCACATTCGCCCTAAAATAAAGGAGCGCAAATGTTTCACAAGATTTTGGTGGCAAACCGCGGCGAGATAGCCGTAAGAATAATAAGAGCTTGCAAAGAGATGGGAATTTCCACCGTGGCGGTATATTCCCAAGCCGACAGAGACGCCCTGCACGCGAGTTTAGCTGACGAGAGCTATTGCATAGGCGGCAACAGGGTTTCGGACAGTTACCTAAATATGACGGCGATTTTGTCAGTGGCGGAAGCCACCGGCGCGAGCGCCATACATCCGGGATACGGCTTGTTGTCCGAAAACGCGAAATTTGCCGCGTTGTGCGAAAAGTGCAATATCAAGTTTATTGGCCCTAGCGCCGAAGTAATAGCCAAAATGGGCGACAAAGACCAAGCCCGCCGCATTATGAAAAAAGCGGGCGTGCCTATAATCGAAGGCAGCGACGGCGTAACCGACGAAAAAGAGGCGCTCAAAATCGCGAAAAAAGCGGGCTTTCCCGTGTTAATCAAAGCTCGAAGCGGGGGCGGCGGCAAGGGCATTAGAAAGGTCGAAAGAGAAGAAGACTTTGTAAAGGCGTTCGCGCTGGCGACGGCCGAAGCCCAAGCCGCTTTTTCTGACGGAGCGGTGTATATAGAAAAATTCTTGCATCCCGTAAAGCATATAGAGGTTCAGATAATTTGCGACGACTATAATAATGTGGTCTGCTTGGGCGAGCGGGATTGCTCCGTTCAGCGCAACAACCAAAAACTCATAGAAGAAAGCCCGTCCGTTATCTTAGAGCCTTCCATAAGAAAGAGAATGTTCGAGGACGCCGTGGCGGCGGCGAAAGCCGTAGGCTATAGAGGGGTGGGCACCATAGAGTTTTTGGTGGACTCTCAGGGCAATTATTACTTTATGGAAATGAACACGCGTCTTCAAGTGGAGCATCCCGTAACCGAAATGGTGACGGGCATAGACCTGGTAAAGTGGCAGATAAGGGTGGCGGCGGGCAAAGAGCTGGCCTTTACCCAAAAAGACGTAAATTTTTACGGTCACGCCATAGAATGCCGTATCAACGCCGAAAACCCCGACAAAAACTTTATGCCCAGCGCGGGCAAGATAACGCTTTTGCACATTCCGGGCGGGCCTTGGGTAAGGTTTGACACGGCGCTGTATCAAGACTATGTCGTTCCGCCTTTTTACGATTCTATGATAGGCAAGCTCATAGTCCACGCGGCGACCAGGGAAGAAGCTATCCGCAAAATGAAGGCTTCGCTATGCGAGCTTGTAATAGAAGGCATAGACCATAACAAAGACTTTTTGATGGATATACTGTCTCATCCCGAGTTTGAGAAAGGAACATACACCACAGACTTATTGACAAGGGGAATAAGATGATTAGGCGTTATCAATTCAAAAAACCCCAAAACGCGCTGGAGGGCGAGATAAGTTTTTGCCCGCCCAAGATTTCAGACGGGCTTTGCTGCAGCTGCCCTTCGTGCAAAAAAATAGTTTTTTTGGAGGACCTAAAAAGCAATCTAGGCGTTTGCCCCGTTTGCTCTAAGCACCATAAAATTAAAGCAAGAGAAAGGATTCAATATATAGCGGACAATAATACATTTGTGGAGCTTTTTAGCGACCTAAAATCCGTCAATATCCTAAACTTCCCCGACTACGACCAAAAGCTAAATTCTTCCATAGCCCAAAGCGCCGAAAACGAGGCGGTGATAACGGGCGTGTGCGAAATCAATGGCATAAAGTGCTGTATTTTCGCTATGGAGCCCTTTTTTATGATGGGCAGTATGGGCGTGGTGGTGGGAGAGAAAATTACGCGCCTGTTTGAATACGCCGCCCAAAACGGTCTAGCGGTAATAGGCTTTACGCTTTCGGGCGGGGCGAGAATGCAAGAGGGAATGCTGTCGCTTATGCAAATGGCAAAGATTAGCGCCGCCATAGACAGGCATTCCAAGCAGGGTTTATTATATATAGCCGTCTTGTGCGATCCTACCGCGGGAGGAGTTACGGCAAGCTTTGCTATGAGCGCGGACATTATAGCCGCCGAACCCGAGGCGCTTATATGCTTCGCCGGGCCGAGAGTAATAGAGCAGACAATAAGACAAAAACTTCCTCCTAATTTTCAAAAAGCCGAGTTTTTACTGGAAAAAGGTTTTATCGACATTATCGCGCCTAGGCGCGAGCAAAAAAGGTTTTTATCAGATATGTTAAGAATGCACCAAACGGGGAGAAAAGCGGTATGAACGCGTATGAGAAACTTCAAAAAGCCCGCAGCAAAGACAGAGAAACCTTTTCCCGTTATCTAGACGCTATTTTTGATAACTTTTACGAGTTTCATGGCGACAGAAGGTATGCCGACGATCCCGCGGTAATAGGCGGCGTGGCGTTTTTAGATAATACGCCCGTAACGGTAATAGGTCTAGAAAAGGGCGTGGACACCAAGGACAAGATAAAAAGAAACTTCGGTATGGCCAACCCCGAAGGCTACCGCAAAGCCTTAAGGTTGATGAAACAGGCCGAAAAATTTTCTAGACCTATAATATGTTTTATAGATACGTCGGGCGCTTACTGCGGCATAGGAGCGGAAGAGCGCGGACAAGGCCAAGCCATAAGCCAAAACCTAGTGGAAATGTCATCGCTAGCCTGCCCGATAATCGCCATAGTCATAGGCGAGGGCGGAAGCGGCGGAGCGCTTGCTTTGTCGGTCGCCGACGAGATATGGATGCTGGAAAACGCGGTATATTCGGTCATTTCGCCCGAAGGGTGCGCAAGCATTTTGTGGAAAGACGCCAAACGAGCCCCCGAGGCCGCCGAGCGCCTAAAAATAACCGCCGAGGACTTGGTTAGTCTTGGAATAATAGACAAAATCATACCCGAAAAAGACTTTGAGGAAACCGCGCGAAGCATAAAAACACAGCTTTGCCAAACCATTAAAGAATTGCGAAATTTAAGCGTTCAAGAATTGAAAAACAAAAGATACTTAAAATATAGAAATATGGGGAATAGATTCATATGATTTCTTTAATATTGGACAGCACAGCGTATATCACCAAAAAAGAGGCGTCTGATTTAAATATAAGAATAGCGCCCGTAACTTACTATGTCCAAAACCAGGTGTATCACGAGATTTATTCCGACTGCAACGGCGACTTTATAAACCTGCTAAACTCTAACATCCATCACTGTAAGACTTCTCAAACCAATGTCGCCACCTTTTTGAGCGCGTTCGAGGAAGAGCTGCGCAAAGGCAACCAAGTTCTTTGCTTGACTTTGTCCTCCCGCTTAAGCGGAACATATTCCAGCGCGTCAATCGCCGCTAGAGAGCTTAACAACCCCAATATAATCGTGGTGGATTCGCTTTTAACGGCGGGCGGATTGTTTTTGTTAGCCAAAGAAGCGGTTAAGATGATAAACGCCGGTATGTCTTTGGGCGAAATCGTAACCAATCTGGAAAAAATCCGAAACGAGATTATGATAGCCTTTACGGTGGACGACATTATGCCCTTGCGTAGGAGCGGAAGATTGGGCATCGTAAGGCAGTCGGTTGGCACGATATTAAATATAAAGCCCATATTAAAACTAGTCGAAGGCTCTGTAATACACGACGGAACTGCGCGCGGCAAAAGCGAGCAGATAAAAAAGCTATCCGAAAAAGTTCCCCCTAACGCGGAATCCGTAATAATACATTATATAAGCGATTACACCACCGCCCAAAAACTAGCAGAAGCGGTAAAAGCGAGGACATCGGCCAATATCTCTTTAAGATTATTAGGGCCTGTTTTGGGCGTCCACTTAGGAACGGGCGTAATCGGTTTGGTTTGGAAATAATACGGGTAATCTAAAAATAGATTATAAACTCAAAACTCCTAATGGCTATATAATCAATAATTTTATTGAAACAGCCCAAGCGGCTGTTTCAATTTATTTTTCTTATGCTTATTATAAAGTAAAGTTATTAATTATAGCGGTATAAATTTTGACATAGATAAAATTATATGTTATTTTTTAGAAAAACAACAAGAAAAGGAATTGCGCGAATGATTATCAATAAGTCTTTTAAGATTAACGATTTAGGGCATTTGGAAATAGGCGGAATTGACAGCGTGGATTTGGCTAAGCGCTTCGGCACGCCTTTGTATGTCTTAGACGAGCAACTCATTAGAGATGTTTGCAAAAAATATGTCTCAGCCTCAAAAGAATATCCCGACAGCCTTGTATGCTTTGCGTCCAAAGCGCTGTCCACCAAGGCTATATATAAAATCGTCCAATCCGAAGGTCTGGGCGCGGACGTGGTAAGCGGCGGCGAGCTTTACACTGCGGCAAGCGCCGGCTTCGATATGTCCAAGGTGTATTTCCACGGCAACAACAAAAGCTATGACGAGTTGGTCTTAGCGTTTAAACTTGGCGTCCATTGTATCGTGATAGATAATTTCAACGACATAGATTTATTAACTCGCATAAGCAAAGAAAACAATAACGCCAAAATAAAATGTTTGGCGCGCGTAAACCCTGGGGTAGAGGCGCACACCCACCATTATATTCAGACCTCTTTGCCTGATTCAAAGTTTGGTTTCTCAATAGCGAACGACTCGGCATTTGAGGCTATAAAAACCATCGTCCAAAACCCCGCTTTGGAGTTTTTAGGCATTCACTGCCACATAGGCTCCCAAATCTTTGACGACAAGCCTTTCAAAACCGCTATGGACAAAATGACGGACTTTGCCGCCGTTATTTACCGCAAGCTGGGCGCGCCCGTAAAAGAGCTAAACTTAGGCGGCGGCTACGGAATTCATTACACCGCTGACGACAATCCTTTGCCTTACGAAAGTTATATAAAAGGCTGCATAGACGCCCTAAAAGAGAATATAAAGGCAAAAAACATCCCCGCGCCTAAATTGATTTTCGAGCCTGGACGCTCCATAGTAGGCGAGGCAGGCGTAACGCTATACACCGTAGGCTCTATAAAAGAAATAAAAGGTTTAAAGAAATACGTGGCTATAGACGGCGGTATGTTTGAGAATCCCCGTTACGCGCTGTATCAAGCAAAATATAGCTGCATATTAGCGAATAGAGCCAACGAAAAGCCCGAGGAAACGGTTACCATAGCGGGCAAGTGTTGCGAAAGCGGCGACATAATAATAGAAAAAGCCGAGCTTCCCAAGGCTAAAACAGGGGATATATTGGCGGTATTCTCCACCGGCGCTTATAACTACTCTATGGCAAGCAACTATAACCGAAATCCCGTTCCGCCTATGGTTTTAGTAAATCAAGGCAAAGCGGAATATATCGTAAAACCGCAAACTTACGACGACATAATAGCTCGAGACGCTATCCCTGATTGGTTGAAATAAGCCGAGAACATCGGCTTATTTTTTTATTTTGATTTGCTAAAATAATCTCGTTTAGGTTATAATGCTTATGTAGAAAAAACCCAAAACAGGATATTTCAATGTTTTCAGGCTCTTCTTTAGATTTGACATATCATTTGGCTAGAATCCTAGTCTTGCTTATAGCGCTAGTCTTGCACGAGATAGCGCATGCCGTGGTCGCGCTTTGGAACGGCGACGCCACCGCAAAATACGCGGGCAGAATTTCGCTAAACCCCGTAAGGCACTTTGATATGCTGGGCTTGTTTATGCTTTTAACCTTGCGCTTTGGCTACGGCAAACCCGTTCCTATCAATCCTTATAACTTTAGAAACAAACGCCTAGGCTATTTTACCGTGGCAATAGCCGGCGTTACGGTCAATTTTTTGTTGTCTTTTATAGCCGTGGGAATACTCTTGCCGCTTTTTTATTATACCAATATATTAACCGCGCATAATTTTTTCTCTAATTTCTTGTATTATTTCTTAAGTTTTATGATATATATTAATATATATTTAATGGTGTTCAACCTTCTGCCTATATATCCTTTGGACGGCTTTAGGGTGGTAGAGTCCCTAACCAAATATAACAACCCTTATGTCGTGTTTATGAGAAAATACGGCGGATATGTGCTGTTGGGGTTGTTTATAATAAGCGTTTTAGGCAGCTATATAATACCCGCAGATTTGATGCTAAAATATCCTTTTTTAGATCCTTTATCTTACGCTATAACCACGATAGCTAATTGGATTATCAATCCGATTTTTAAGCTGTGGCGTTTGATTTGGGGTGTGTGATTGATGCCCGTAGTTTTAGAGCAAAGAGAAGATTATTTTATATACCGTTTAAACGATTTTGAAGGGCCTTTGGACTTATTGCTTCACCTTGTCAAGGAAGCCAAAATCGATATAAAGGACATTTTCGTGTCCAATATAACCGAACAATTTTTGTCGCATATGGAGCAGTTGGACGCTATCGATATGGACAAAGCGGCGGAATTTGTGGATGTGGCGTCCACGCTGGTGGAAATCAAGGTCAAATCCTTGCTGCCTAAGCTAGACGAGCTAATCAACGAAGACGAGGAAGAAGACCCTAAAGAACGGCTTATTAGGCAGTTAGAGGAATATAATCTTTTTAAAGAAGCCAGCGAAAAACTAAAAGACCAAGAAAACATATATAGATTTTACAAACAGCCCGACCAAAAGGTCAACGACGAAAGAGTGGTTTTAAAAAATATGTCCTTAAACGGGCTATTAAACGCTTTTTCGTCTATGCTGCACAAAATCGCCCTGCAAAAGCAGGCTGAAATCCCTAGAAAGATAATCAAAGACCGATTCACCGTCGCGGAAAAAATCGAGCACATCAAGGCGATAATCAGCGTCAAAAAGACTATGAGCTTTTTTGAGTTGTTTGAGAGCGACTACACAAAAAGCGAGATGATTAATACCTTTTTGGCGCTGTTGGAGTTATTAAGACTAAATTATCTAACTTGTCATCAAGAGACTTTGTTTGGGGATATAATCTTGACTTACATAGGTGAACAAAATGAGAATTGAAAGACTTTGCTCGGTTATAGAGGCTATTTTGTTTTTAGCGGGCGAGCCGGTAAAAAAAGAAGATATAATGACTAAGCTCAACATAAGCCCCGAGGATATGGAGCAGGCGGTAAGCGTCTTAGAGAAAAAATATTCGGGCGCTTGCGGCATACATATCTTAAAGTTTAACAACAAGCTTCAATTTTCCACTAATCCCGATGTCGCCGACGAGGTTTCGGCGGTGCTAAACCCCATAAAAGAAAAAGAACTATCCCGCTCATGTCTGGAAACGCTTGCGATAATCGCCTACAAACAGCCTATAACCCGTTTGGAAGTTGAGCAAATCCGCGGCGTAAACAGCGAATACGCTTTCAGCGTTCTTGCGCAACACGGGCTTATAGAAGTCGTGGGCAGAAAGGACGTCATAGGCAAGCCTATGCTTTTTGGCACTACCGACGAGTTCTTAAAGCGTTTTCAGCTGACATCGCTTGAGGACTTGCCCGACTACGACGAGTTGTTGGAGCGCATTTCGGTAATAGAAAACACCAAAGAAGATATGCTCTATAAATTCGATAAAGACTTCGACCTGCCCGAGGAAGAAGTTCCCGATTTTTTAAAGGAGTTAGACGACATCAAGAAGATAAATTAATCTTATATATCTAATATTATCTTTTTCTTAGGTTTTTTTAGGGTGTATATAATTGTATATTTTTCAAAAAATATACAATATGCACCCTTTAATTTATGTCTTTGTGATTTCCTTAATTTTAATATCTCTAATGGCGGTCCGCTTAAGGATTCGGTTATTGGCGCACTTCGATATACTCTGCAACCGAAAAGGGTTTTATTCCATAAGATTTTTTGGGATTCCTATAATCTCAGGAATCTTGCAGCTTAAAGGTAACAAGCTGTATCTAACCACCAAAAAGGGCAAGACTACGAGAATCAAGATTTCGACCGACACGACCGACGAAGAATCCATAGTAAACTATTTAGACAACGCCTTTATATCCATAGTGGATATTTTGGATTTGGATTTATATTTGACCGCGGGCAAGTCGGACAATATGGCGTTTACCGCGCTTGCCGCAGCCACCGCTAGGATTATCGCCGCTATATTAGTTATCGCGCTAAAGAAGCGAAATCCCAGAATGCAAAGCTCGCAGGGAATAATCAGCGACTTTGAAAAAGACGAGTTTTATATATCTGTCAACAGTATAATTACAATATCCTTTGCAGATATTATTTATAGTTTTATATACGCTAACAACCGTTCGGTAAGAGCAAAAGAAATCAAATCTTTTAAGGAGAAAGTATATGATTAACGGATACGAACATCCTATCGAAAGACTTATGTCTTCATCAATGACCAAGCTAAAGTCTTTAATCGATACCGATACCATAGTAGGCAACCCCGTGAAAACCCCCGACGGCACGGTGGTAATACCCGTATCCAAAGTGACAATGGGCTTTATCACCGGCGGCGGGGAATACAGCGACATCAACAACAACAAAAAAATGGAAACATTCCCTTTCGCGGGCGGAAGCGGCGGCGGGATTAGCGTTTCGCCCATAGGCTTTTTGGTGGACAACGGCAAAACCATAAGAATAATGCCCATAAACGGCGAAAACGCATACGACAAGCTCTTAGACATAGTGCCTGAGTTGATAGACTCTTTGCTGTCGGACAAAAAAGAAAAATCCTAAGATATGGCTAAGATAAAAAGATTTTTAGCGGCGGCGTTATTGATATTAACCATAGCCGCCACTATTTCGCGCTCCGATATAAACCCCCGCGCTATCACTTGCGCCTCGTCAATGGCGCTGATAGAAGTCAACTCAGGCAGGCTCTTGTTTTCGCATAACCCGCATCAAAGGCGCGAAATGGCAAGCACCACCAAGATTTTGACCGCGATAACCGTAATAGAAAACTGCGAGAATTTAGATGAAATAATCAGCGTGCCCAAAGAAGCGGTCGGCATAGAAGGCTCGTCCATATATCTAGCCAGAGACGAAAAGATTAGCGTCCGTGACTTGTTATACGGGCTTATGCTTAGGTCGGGCAACGACGCCGCCGTGGCTTTGGCTATTCACACAGCTGGAAGCGTCCAAGAATTTTGCAAGCTTATGAACCAGACCGCCCAAAAAATTGGCGCTAAAAACTCTCATTTCGCCAACCCCCACGGTCTGCACCATCCCGACCATTACACCACGGCTTATGACTTAGCGTTGATCAGCGCCTACGCTATGAAAAATCCCGTCTTTAGAGAAATAGTAGGCACCAAGGTCTATAAAGCTTCTTGGGAAGGAAGGGACTACCCGAGAGTAATGTATAACAAAAACAAAATATTGTCTATGTATGAGGGCGGCAACGGCGTCAAAACCGGCTACACCAAAAAAGCGGGCAGATGCTTGGTCAGCTCGGCCAAAAGAGGAAATATGGAAGTGGTCTGCGTGGTGCTAAATTGCGGCCCGATGTTTGAGGAATGTATGCGCATTATGGACTTGGCGTTTGAGAAATATCCGATGCGCACGCTGGTTTCGCCCGAAAAAAGTATGGGCAAACTGCCGGCGTTAAGAAGCAAGCAGTCCGAGATAGACATAGTCGCCGATAGGGAGTTTTGCTATCCTTTAAGCGACGAGGAATATAACCAGATAACATACGACGTAAATATACAAACAGTCCTATACGCCCCTATGAAAAAAGGCGCGCCCATAGGCAGAGTAAGTGGTTATTTGGGCGATAAAAAGCTGTTTGAGGCAAAAGCGGTATTAAAAGAAGACCTGGAGATATTACCCTTTAAGGAAAGATTGGAATATATATTAAGGACTGAATCTGGCGCTTAAAAATATTCTTGAATTCGTGGTATAAAAATGATATTATTTAACTTATATTAAATCTATCTATAGGGGTATATGGGATGATATCTTATGCTCAACAGTTTAATTTTTTAGGCCAAGTTTTAGGGGCAATGATTTTGGGTTCGTTGGTGGGACTTGAGCGCAAACTTAGGGAAAAAGACGCAGGAATCAGAACGCACGCTTTGGTCGCGGGCGGGTCCTGCATTATAATGATAGTATCAAAATACGGCTTTATAGGGCATTATGACTCTTCTCGAGTCGCCGCCCAAATAGTAACGGGCATAGGCTTTTTGGGCGCGGGAATGATTTTATACAAACAACATATAATTCACGGCCTTACCACCGCCGCGGGCATTTGGATGACTGCGGCTATAGGTATGTGTATGGGCGCCGAATTGTATTATTTGAGCGTAGGGGCTACATTGGTTCTGCTTTTGTTCCAATTTATAATGCACTTAAGCGCTTTTGGCTCGAGAGATTTTATTACTTATAAAATCAAATTTATCGTAAAAGACAACGAGCAGGAGTTAGTGAAAGGATTATTTGGCGTTAAAAATTTTTTCAATTTAATTATGGAACAAAAAGACGATGAGCTAGTTTGCACGGGCTACATAAGAACCCAAAAAATAAAACAAGATAAGGAACTAAAAGATATAATAGAACAGCACAAATTTATTCTAAGTCTGGAAAAAGTAACCGTCTGATAATATATACTTTCTAAAGTATTCGGCTGGGCATAATATATAGTCATTAATAGGATATTTATGAGAATCAACAGGTTTTTAGCGTTATGCGGCGTCGCCTCAAGGCGAAAAAGCGAGCAATTGATTTTAGAAAAAAGAGTCAAGGTCAACGGCCGAGTGGTCGAGAATTTGGCCATCGATATAAATCCGGATAAGGATGTGGTCTTGGTGGACGGCAAAAGGGTTGACCTAAAACAAGATTATATCTATCTTATGCTACACAAGCCCAAAGGCTATGTCACCACCACGAGCGACGAGCATAACAGACCTACCGTTTTAGACTTAATTCAGGTCCCCAAAGACAGGCGGGTTTATCCAATTGGCAGGCTGGACTACAATACCGAAGGTTTGCTATTGCTGACAGACGACGGCGACCTGACCAATATCTTAACCCATCCCAGCCATAAAATAGAAAAGACATATATTGCTAGAATTAAGGGCAGCATAACGCCCGAGGAACTAAATAAATTGCGTTCGGGCGTGGTGATAGACGGGGTAAAGACAGCGCCCGCCAAAGTAAATATTTTGGAAGGAGACGAAGAGTCAACAAGACTTGAGATAACTATTCACGAAGGCCGCAACAGGCAGGTTCGCAAAATGCTAGAAAGCGTGGGCAAAGAAACCGAGTTTTTAAAGCGCGTAAGGATAGGCGAGATAAGGCTGGGCGGACTGCCTCGAGGCAAATACAGACCGCTTAACAAAAGAGAGATAGCGTATCTTCAAGGGCTAAAAGAAAAGTTCGAATAATTTTAAAAAAACCTAAAACACTTTAGCCTGCTAATGTGTCATTTGTGTGACAATTTATTAGCAGGTTTTTTTATTTATTTATCAATCTTTGATTTGCTTGATAAAACCTGAAAAACTTTATAAAATAATAATGATTGATTTTTTACATAATTTATACATATTTTTAGGAGCGAAAATGGACAGAATTAAGGCGCTAAAATCTCGAAGATTGGAATTGGAAAACTCAAGCCAAAACCCCCGAAGCTTTATTAAGTCTATTTTAGACGATATGAGCTTTGTGGAATTGGATACCTTTGTTTGCAAAGACGCTCTCGAAGGCAATCCTCAGGGCGAAGGCGTAATCAGCGGTTTTGGCAGAATAGACGACAATGAGGTATATATTTATTGCCAAAACATCGATGTTTTAAAAGGCGGGGTAGGCAAGCTTCACGCTGACAAAATTGTAAAATGTATGCTGAAGGCCTCCCAAGCCGGCGTTCCTTTGATATCCATTATTGACACAATGGGCGCGCGCATTGAGGAAGGCATTGACATACTAGAAAGCTATTCCGAAATCCTAGGCGCGGCTAGCAGGCTCACCGTTCCTCACATTATGGTGGTAAAATCGGCAAGCTACGGTATGATATCCGCTTTAGCTGGCATTGCCGATTTTGTTTTAATGGAGCAAGACGCTGTGATGGCGTCCACAAGCCCCAAGGTTTTAGCGGGCCAAAGCGGCTTAAAAGACAATGAAATAGGCGGCGCGAAGGTTTGGCTTGAAAACGGGCTGGTAGACTTCGCGGGCACAAAAGAGCAGATAGCCGATAAGGTTAAAAAACTCGTTACATACATTTACAACAACGCCGAAAGCAAAGACGACCTAAACCGAGTCTCAAGCGTTTTAAACAAAACGGACGACATATATGTCGTTATCAACGAAGTGTTTGACAAAGGCTCGTTTATCGAGTTAGGCGCGCCGTTTGCTCCCGGCGCGGTTTGCGGGCTTGCCTTAATCGACGGCGTGACCGTAGGCGTGATAGCCCATAACTATAAAGTCAACAAATATCTAGACCAAAAAGCCCTAAAAAAGATTGGCAAATTTGTGAGAGTGTTTGACGGGCTTGGAATCCCCGTTATCAATTTTGTTAACACTTTAGGCTTGCAAGCCGATTTAGACGCGGAACGAGGCGGATTGTTGGAAGAAGCAGCTCGCGTTGTGTTCGCTTACGCTAACTATAGCGGAACGTTGATTTCGGTAATAGTAGGCAACGCCGCTGGCTTTGGCTACACCGCTTTCGCTTCCAACGGCATTGGATATGATTATAAACTCGCTTGGGCAAACGCCGATATATCCATACTGCCCATAGAAAGCCTAGCCGTATTGCAAAAGAGAGAGGAAATCAAAAAGGCTAAGCTCTCCGAGCAGCCCGAGCAAGAGTTTGAGAATATCCTAAAAGAATACGACGAAAAGACCGATGTGTTCTATGCGGCTAAAAACGGCTATATAGACGAAGTTATTGAGCCCGCGTTGACAAGAAGCTACCTGATCGCGGCGCTTGGAATGACGGAGAACGCTTAATATGAAAGAGAACCAAGTAAAAACCCAAAACAAAGAAGAACTTTACGCGGTAATCGTCGCCGCTATCAATATGTTTTATCAAAACCAAGACGGAGTAGTCCCGTTGTTTAAAGTAAAGAGCATAAAAAAAGTCAATAGGAGATAAAAATGCGTCACTTTAGGATAACTGTCAATGGAAATATATACGAAGTAGAAGTAGAAGAACTCACTTCCGGCGCCGATACAGCGCTTGTAGATATTACTCCCGCTCCCGCCCCCGTTCAGGCAAAAGAGCCCGAGCCTAAGAAAATAACCGCCAAAGGCGTCGAGTTAAGAGCTCCTATGCCCGGCACTATCTTAAAAATCCCCGTAAAGAACGGAGCGGCGGTTAAAAAAGGCGATGTGGTCGTAGTATTGGAAGCGATGAAGCTTGAAAACGATATCTACGCCCCCGCGGACGGAGTGGTTAATTTGGCGGTCAGCCAAGGCGCTACCGTAAACACCGGCGATTTAATAGCGGTAATATCTTAAGTTTTTTAGGAGATAACAAATGGCTAAGATAAAAATAATGGACACAATCTTGCGCGACGCGCACCAATCCCAAGCGGCGACGCGTATGACTATCGACGATATGCTTCCAATAGCGCCCGTCCTAGATAAAATAGGCTATTACGCTTTGGAGGTATGGGGCGGAGCGACATTTGACTCTTGCTTAAGATATCTAAACGAGGACCCGTGGGAAAGACTTAGAAAACTAAGAGAAGCCTTGCCCAACACCAAACTTCAAATGCTCTTAAGAGGCCAAAATCTCTTAGGCTACAAGCACTACGCCGACGACGTCGTAGATAAGTTTTGCGAGCTGTCCATAAAAAACGGCATAGATATAATCAGAATATTCGACGCGCTAAACGATCCCCGCAACATAAAACGAGCCGTAGAGGCGACCAAAAAAGCGGGCGGAACGGTCGAAGCTGCTATAAGCTATACCACCAGCGAGGTGCATACCAGGGAATATTTCGTGAAACTAGCCAAAGAATACGAGGCAATGGGCGCGGACATTATCTGCATAAAAGATATGGCCAACCTGTTATTGCCTTTTGAGGCATACGAGCTGGTAAAGGCGCTCAAAGACGCCGTAAAAGTCCCTATCCACGTCCACACCCACAACACCGCCGGCACGGGCGATATGGTTTATTTAAAAGCCATCGAAGCAGGCTGCGATATAGTGGACACCGCGCTGTCGCCTTTTGGCAACGGCACTTCCCAGCCCGCCACCGAGCCGCTGGTAGCCACCCTAAAGGGCACTCAATACGACACAGGGCTGGATTTAGAGCTGCTTGACAAGGCCGCCGAATACTTCCGCGGCGTGGCCGAAAAATACAAAAAACAAGGCATCATAAGCCCCAACGTTTTATCGGTAGATATAAAAGCGCTGATATACCAAGTTCCCGGCGGAATGCTGTCCAACCTAATCAGCCAGCTAAAACAGCAAGGCGCTTTGGATAAATTAGACGCCGTTTTGGCGGAAGTTCCTAAGGTAAGAGCCGATTTCGGCTATCCGCCTTTGGTTACGCCTTCCAGCCAGATAGTAGGCACTCAAGCGGTATTAAATGTGCTTGCGGGCGAAAGGTATAAAATGGTTACCAAAGAAACCAGGGATATGCTTTCGGGCGAATACGGCAAACTGCCTATGGAGCCTAACCCCGAAGTAGTCAAGAAAGTCATCGGCAGCCAAAAGATAAAAGACCATAGGCCCGCGGACGATATCGCGCCCGAGCTGGATAAATACAGAGAAGAAATCGCCGAATATATAGAGAAAGAAGAAGATGTTCTAACCTACGCGCTGTTCCCGCAGCTTGCTCTAAACTTTTTCAAAAAGCGCGAGGCGGCAAAATACAAAGTAGACACAGATATCTATTCCGCAAAAGTTCCGGTTCATCCCGTTTAAAAAAACACCCCTTATAAAATAACCCCTTATAATAAGGGGTTTTATTTTTTATTATAGTCGAACATTTTCTCATTCTTAACCGTTATGTTATACTTATTTACATATTTTGAATATATTTATTATATGTCACTATAAAGCCTATGATTACATAATTTTTGGCTGCAAACTTTGGAGGTATTAAATGTGCGGCATAGTAGGTTACGCGGGATTTAGACAAGCGGTTAATGTGCTGATATCGGGCATAGAAAGGCTAGAGTATAGGGGATACGACTCCGCGGGAGTTGCGGTTTGCTCTAACAACGCTATCTTAATAAAAAAATCAAAGGGCAGAATCCAAAAACTCAAAGAGTTAATAGAGGCTGAAACAATAGAAGGCGCGGTAGGAATCGCCCATACCAGATGGGCAACCCACGGCGCGCCGTCCGACAGCAACTCTCACCCGCACACGTCAAACGACGGCAAGATAACCCTTGTCCATAACGGTATTATAGAAAATTATAAGCAAATAAAAGACGAGCTTATAAAAAAGGGTTACCGATTTAACAGCGAAACGGACACCGAAGTCGTTGTCCATTTGATACGAGACTATTATCAAGGCGACATTTTGGACGCCGTCTTTAACGCTATAGGCAGGCTAAAAGGCGCGTATTCTTTGGCTATTTTGTGCGCGGACGAACCCGAAAGGTTGATAGCCGTAAGAAAAGACAGCCCGTTAATTATAGGCATAGGCAAGGGCGAAAATTTTGTGGCGAGCGACATTCCCGCGATTTTGGAATACACAAGGGATGTGTATCTAATGGAAAACGGCGAAGTCGCCTCAGTTACAGCCGACAAGATAGAAATATTCGACAGCGATAGAAACCCCGTCGTAAAAGAAGTATTTAAGGTTACTTGGAACGCTCAAGACGCCACCAAAGGCGGCTACGAGCATTATATGATAAAAGAAATACACGAACAGCCTACAGCTATAATCAACACCTTAAGGGGCAGGCTCAACGACTCTTATGAGAACGTAAAATTAGACGACTTCAATTTAACCCAAGAAGAGTATAAAAAAATCGACAATATCTATATCGTGGCTTGCGGCACAGCTTATTATGCGGGGCTTGTAGGCAAGATGCTGATAGAAAAATACACTAGAAAAAAAGTTACGGCCGAGGTCGCTTCCGAATTTAGATACAACAACCCTATAATAGACCAAAACACGCTGTTTATAGCCATAAGCCAATCCGGCGAAACAGCGGACACCCTAGAGAGCCTTAGATTAGCCAAGAAAAAGGGAGCGAAAGTATTGGCTATTACCAACGTTGTAGGCTCTTCTATCGCAAGAGAGGCGGACATAACTATTTACACTTGGGCGGGCCCCGAAATCGCCGTGGCGTCCACCAAGGTTTATTCCGCTCAGCTTATAGTTTTATATCTTTTGACTATTAAGTTGGCGGCTTTAGCGGGCGCGTGCGACAAAAAAGACCTAGAGAATCTTTACGAATCTTGCCTGGTCACCGCCAAAATAACCCAAAACGTATTGGATAGAGAAAAAGAAATCGCCGAAACCGCCAAAATTTTCGTAGGCGCGCAGGACGCGTTCTTTATCGGCAGAGGGCTTGATTATTGCCTGGCTATGGAAGGCTCTTTAAAGATGAAAGAAATCTCTTACATACACGCGGAAGCCTACCAAGCGGGAGAATTAAAACACGGCCCTATAGCTTTGCTCGACCAAGGCATACCTGTTATAGCCTTGTGCTCCCAAAAAGGCGAGCAGCTGGTAAAGACTTTGAGCAACATAAAAGAGACCAAGGCAAGAGGCGCTTATGTGGTAGCTATCGCTCAAAAAGATAGCCTTGAAGTCCAGCAAGAAGCGGACGAAGTTATCTGGATAGACTCTTGCAACAATGAGGCGGCGCTCATTCCCGCAGTGGTCGTGCTGCAGATTCTTGCCTATTACGCGGCAAAATACAGAGGCTGCGACATAGACAAACCCAAAAACTTAGCAAAAAGCGTTACTGTGGAATAAACAAAAAACTCCCTAGATGCGGGGTTTTTTGATGAAAATATTTTTTAAAGCCTAAATTTATATAAAATTATAAAAAATTTCTTTGTTTTAACATTTGACAAAAAACCTTAAGAAATGATATTATAGTTTGAACGCAAAATAAAGCAGGTACACGATTATTAAAAAGAGATTTTTAATAATAACCGAATATAATATGCAAAGGCGCATAACATCAAAAAATGTTAAGCGCCTTTTTTTTCACTTTCAGGAAAATGGACAAAATAAAAGCTAAAAAAAATATAATAATAATTCTATACGAATGAAATCAGCTTCTTATTGGAGGTAGCAGGTGGACCAGATATATTTAGTCTTAGAAAATGGAAAGGTTTTTAAAGGCAAACCTTTCGGGTATTACGGACAAACGACGGCGGAAATAGTCTTTGCCACAGGAATGACAGGTTACTTAGAAACGCTCACCGATCCAAGTTATTACGGACAGATAATTCTTCAAACATTTCCCCTAATAGGCAACTACGGAGTAATCCCCGAAGACTTTGAGAGCAAACAGATTTACGCAAGCGGATATATTGTAAAAGAAATTTGCGACGATCCCTCAAACTTTAGAAGCCAAGGCAAACTAGACGCCCTGTTAAAAGAGCAAAAGATTGTCGGGCTTTACGGAATAGACACCAGGGCTTTGACCAAGATAATCCGCGAGCACGGCGTAATGAACGGATGCATAACACCCGACCCGCAATCGGTAAATTTAGAAGAAATCAAGTCATATAAAGTAAAAAACGCGGTCGCTTCGGTCAGCTCTAAACAAAAATACAGCGTATCAGCTGGCGACAGCGTATATAAAGTGGCATTATTGGACACTGGCGCGAAGAAAAACATCATATCCGAATTACTAAAGAGAAAGTGCGCCGTTACGGTTTTTCCCCACGACACCCCCTCTAAAGAAATCTTAGCCGAAGGAATAGACGGAGTTATGCTGTCAAACGGGCCAGGGGATCCGGCCGACAACCCCGACGTCGTTCAAACGGTAAGAGAGCTTCTAAACGCGAAAATTCCTATCTTCGGAATCTGTTTAGGTCATCAAATTCTCGCCTTGGCAAGCGGTTTTAAAACTCATAAACTAAAATTCGGGCACAGAGGCTGCAACCAACCCGTCAAGGATATGGATACGGGACGGGTTTTCATTACCTCGCAAAACCACGGATACGCGGTGGTAACCGAAAGCATAAATCCCAGCGTAGCCCGTCTGTCGTTTGTAAACCTAAACGATGGCACTTGCGAAGGTCTGGACTATCTAAACAAGCCCGCTTTTGGGGTGCAGTTCCACCCCGAGCATTGCCCCGGTCCGTTCGACACCTCGTTCTTGTTCGACCGCTTTGTCAAACTAATGGAGGAAGCTAAAAATGCCTAAAAACCCGCAGATAAACAAAGTTTTGGTAATCGGCTCAGGGCCTATAGTAATAGGTCAAGCGGCAGAGTTTGACTACGCCGGAACTCAAGCTTGCAGAGCCTTAAAAGAAGACGGTATAGAAATAGTCCTGGTAAACTCAAACCCCGCCACTATAATGACAGACTCTGTAATGGCGGACAAGATATATCTAGAGCCCTTAACATTGCCCATATTAAAGAGAATTATCCTAAAAGAAAAACCCGACGGCATTTTGTCGGGGCTGGGCGGTCAAACGGGGCTTACGCTGTGTATGCAGCTAGCTAAAGACGGTTTTTTGCAGCAAAACGGAGTAAGACTGCTGGGAGCGTCCTTAGAGACCATAGAAAAAGCCGAAGACAGGCAAAAATTCAAAGAAACAATGGAAAAGATAGGGCAGCCCTGCGTGCCTTCGGTAATTGCTTCTGACGTGGAAACAGCGCAAAAATTCGCCGACGCTATAGGCTTTCCCGTAATAGTCCGCCCGTCGTATACGCTCGGCGGCAGCGGCGGGGGTATAGCTCATAACAGCGAAGAATTGCGAGACATAGTCAAAAACGGCTTGGATTTATCGCCTATAAACCAAGTCTTGATAGAAAAGTGCATAGCGGGCTGGAAAGAAATAGAGTTTGAGGTAATGCGAGACAGCGCGGGTAACACCATAACCATATGCTCTATGGAAAACTTCGACCCCGTGGGCATACACACCGGCGACAGCATAGTAATCGCGCCCGCTGTAACGCTTGCCGACAAAGAATATCAAATGCTTAGGTCCGCCGCTTTGAGCATAATAGACGAGCTTGGGGTAGAAGGCGGCTGCAACTGCCAGTTCGCGCTCAACCCCGATTCCTTCGAATACGCGGTAATCGAGGTCAATCCCCGCGTTTCCCGCTCGTCCGCTCTGGCTTCCAAAGCCACAGGCTATCCCATAGCCAAGGTCGCCACCAAAATAGCTATAGGCTACCGTTTGGACGAAATAAAAAACGCCGTAACGGGCAAAACTTACGCGGCGTTCGAGCCGACGCTTGACTATGTCGCGGTAAAATTCCCTAAGTGGCCTTTTGATAAGTTTGTTTACGCTAAGCGCGAGCTGGGCACCCAGATGAAGGCCACCGGCGAGGTAATGGCTATATCCGACAGCTTTGAGTCGGCGCTTATGAAAGCGGTAAGAAGCGTCGAGATAGGGCTTGATACTCTCAACAACCCCGCCACAATGAAGTTAAGCGACGAAGAGCTGTTTAGCATAATAAAAAACGCCACAGACGAAAGGCTGTTCGCTATTTACGAGTGCCTCAAGCGCGGTCATTCTATAGACGAGATTTTCAATCTCTCCAAAATCGACCGCTGGTTTTTGCATAAGATATTAAACTTAGTCAATATAGAAAAAGCGTTAGCCCAAAAACCTCTAACTTACGAGCTTTACTTAGAGGCCAAAATTAAGGGCTTTACCGACACGGCTATTAAGAGAATAAACGGCAAAGATATACCTTACAGCCTCGCGCCTCAATACAAAATGGTCGACACCTGCGCGGCCGAGTTCGCCGCCGAAACGCCTTATTACTACGGAATATATCAATCCCAAGACGGGGGAGCGGAAAACGAGGCGGCTCAAGAGCAAAGAAGCGGCAAACAGGTTGTCGTGGTTTTAGGCTCAGGCCCTATACGCATAGGCCAGGGCATAGAGTTTGACTACGCGAGCGTCCACTGCGCTAGAACGCTTAGAAAACTAGACTTCGAGGTAGTAATCATAAACAACAACCCCGAAACGGTCTCAACCGACTTTGACATATCCGACAGGCTGTATTTTGAGCCGTTAACACCCGAGGATGTCTTGCATATTATAAGGCTGGAAAATCCCATAGGCGTGTTCGCCGCGTTCGGCGGTCAGACCGCTATAAAGCTGGCCAAACATTTGCACCAAAACGGTATTAAAATAATAGGCACGCCTTTTGACAGCATAGATATGGCCGAAGACAGGGGACGCTTTGACGAACTGCTTGAGAACCTTAAGATAAAAAGACCGCAAGGATTTACGGTCTATACCAAGGAAGAAGCTTTGGACGCGGCCAATAAACTTGGCTATCCCGTGCTGTTGCGCCCGTCCTATGTTTTAGGCGGTCAAAATATGATTATAGCCTTCAACGACAGCGACACCGCCGAGTATATGGACATTATTTTAAGGCACAAGCAAGACAATCCCGTCTTAATAGATAAATATCTCTCCGGCAGGGAAATCGAGGTTGACGCTATCTGCGACGGCGAGGACGTTCTGCTGCCCGGCATAATGGAACACATAGAGCGCACGGGTATCCACTCGGGCGACAGCTGCGCTGTGTATCCCGCGATACACATAGACGACGCTATGGCCAACAAGATTTTAGACATAACCAAAAAGCTGTGTCTGGGAATTAATGCCGTAGGTTTAATCAATATTCAATATATCATAATAAAAGACGACATTTATGTCATCGAGGTCAACCCTCGCTCAAGCCGAACCGTGCCGTATCTAAGCAAGGTAACGGGCATTCCTATGTGCGAGCTTGCTGTAAGAGTTTCGCTGGGCGAAAAGCTTATAAATATAGGCTATGGAACAGGGCTGTATCGCTCGTCGCCTTATACGGCGGTCAAAGTGCCTGTGTTCTCTTTCGGCAAGTTAGCCGATGTGGACACGCACTTAGGCCCTGAGATGAAATCCACGGGCGAGGTGCTGGGCATAGGCAAAAACCTAGAAGAAGCGCTGTATAAAGGTTTGCTCGCCGCCGGATACAAGATGCAAAAGACGGGCGGCGTGTTTATCACGGTGCGCGACAGCGACAAGACCGAAATTTCCTACATCGCCGAGAAATTCGCTAAACTTGGCTTTACCATATACGCTACCCACGGCACGGCAAGCGTTTTGGAAAAGAAAGGGCTAAATGTAATAAGAGTAAACAAAATAAGCGACAACCCCCACGACAACTCAATGACGCTGCTAGAGAGCGGAAAGATTAATTATATAATCTCCACTTCGGCCAAAGGCAGAGACCCCCGCCAAGACGACGTAAAGATTAGAAGCAGGGCGGCGTCTTTAGGCATCCCGTGTCTTACTTCTGTGGATACCGCCGAGGCGCTAGCCGACAGCCTAAAGAGCCGTTACAACGCATCCAACACAGAGCTTGTGGACATCAATAATATGAGAAGAAGCAAGACCAAAATCGCCTTTACCAAGATGCAGTCGGCGGGCAACGACTTTATATTCATCAACTGCTTTAAGGAAAACATTCAAGCGCCCGAGTCCTTGGCTGTGTATCTATCCGACCGCCATTACGGCGTAGGAAGCGACGGCATAGTGCTGATTTGCCCTTCAAGAGTAGCCGACGCTAAAATGCTTATGTTTAACCTGGACGGCAGCGAGGGCAAGATGTGCGGCAACGCTATAAGGTGCGTAGGCAAATATCTATACGACAACGGCTTAGTCAACAAAACCGTCATTCAAATAGAAACATTAAGCGGAATCAAGACCTTAATGCTAAGGACGAGAAACGGCCTAGTCGACAGCGTAACGGTGGATATGGGCAAAGCGGAGCTAAAGCCTGAGAAAATCCCCGCAACCCTAAATCCCCAAGCTGATATGATTATAAACCATCCTCTGGAAGTGGACGGAAAAGAGTATAAAGTAACTTGCGTGTCTATGGGCAATCCCCACTGCGTGATGTTTGTGGACAATGTCGACAAGGTAGATGTAAACGGCATAGGCAGCCGTATCGAATACCATCCTGCGTTCCCCGACAGAACCAATGTCGAGTTTGTCGAAATCGTGGACAAACACACCATTAAAATGAGAGTTTGGGAGAGGGGAAGCGGCGAGACTCTAGCGTGCGGCACGGGAGCGTGCGCCGGCGTGGTGGCCGCCGTGCTAAACGGTTATTGTCAAGAAGGGGCGGACATACGGGTAATGCTAAGGGGCGGCGACCTGACAGTCAATTATACCCCTGAAAGAGTGTTGTTCTCAGGCTCGGTTCAAAAAGTATTTGACGGCGTGTTTGAGATATAATAAAATCTAAAGATTTTTAAAGCGAGAATAGTATTTAGCGTTTCTTTAGGAGAAAGTATGAATCAGACTATATTAATAATAGATTTCGGGGGACAATACGCTCAACTAATCGCTCGCAGGGTGCGCGAAATGAGCGTGTATTGCGAAATCTATCCGTATAAAAAAGCCGAGCAGGCGATTTCTAAGCTAAAACCCATAGGCATAATATTATCCGGCGGGCCTCAAAGCGTTTACGCGCCCAACGCGCCCAGCCTAGAGCTGTCGGTATTAAACAGCGGCATTCCTATTTTGGGAATATGCTACGGGGCGCAATATCTTGCCCACGCCTTGGGCGGGAGAGTAAAGCCCGCGTTAACTCCCGAGTATGGAAAAACCGAAACATTTTTTAAAAACTCAAAGTTATTTAGCGGCGTAAACTCGGGCGTTACCTGGATGAGCCACGGCGATTATATAGAAAGCTTGCCCCAAGGTTTCAAAGCGATAGCTCATACCCACAACTGCCCTATAGCGGCTATGGAAAACGAGCGAAATAATATTTACGCCGTTCAGTTCCACCCCGAAGTAGTCCATACCCAAGACGGCTCTAAGATATTAAAAAACTTTGTCTATGTCATATGCGGTTGCGAAGGCGACTGGCATATGGAGGATTATATAAATACCGCTGTAAACGATGTAAAAAGCACGGTGGGCGACGGCAGGATAGTGCTTGGCTTATCGGGCGGAGTGGATTCTTCCGTATGCGCCGCCCTGTTGTCCAAAGCGGTCGGAAAAAGGCTGACTTGCATTTTTGTCGACCACGGCCTAATGCGAAAAGACGAAGGAGACAATGTCGAGTCCGTGTTTAAGGGCTGGGATATAAATTTCATTAGGGTTAACGCCGCTGATAGATTTTTGTCCAAGTTAAAAGGCGTTATCGACCCCGAGCAAAAGCGCAAAATAATTGGCGCCGAATTCGCCGCGGTCTTTGAGGAAGAATCGCGGAAAGTGGGCGCGGATTACTTAGCTCAGGGAACCATTTACCCCGATATCATAGAGTCAGGCACTGAGACGTCCGCTGTAATAAAGAGTCACCACAACGTAGGCGGCTTGCCCAAAAACCTAAGATTCAAAGGCGTGGTGGAACCTTTGCGCTTGCTGTTTAAGGATGAGGTAAGGCGTCTTGGCAAGCTTTTAGGCCTTCCCGACTCTCTTGTCTTTAGACAGCCGTTCCCCGGTCCGGGACTTGCGGCGAGAATAATCGGCGAGGTAACTCAAGAAAAAGCGGATATTTTGCGCGAAGCCGACGCTATTTTCTGCTTTGAAATCGAAAAAGCGGGATTGTCGACAGAGATTCATCAATATTTTGCCGTATTGACATCGGTCCGTTCGGTCGGCGTTATGGGCGACAGCAGGACATATGATTATCTGTTGGCGCTAAGAGGCGTTACAACCGAAGACTTTATGACGGCCGACTTTGCCCGCATTCCTTACGAGGTGCTGGAAAAAGTAAGCAGGCGCATCGTCAACGAGGTAAAGGGCGTAAACAGGGTGGTCTACGACATCACCACCAAACCCCCCGCCACAATCGAATGGGAATAATTCGTTATTGCATTATCAAACATTTGACTTTAAATATGTTTTTTTGTTACAATAAAAATATAGATATGACAGATTTTAACGAACAAAGGCGTTCTTTTATGCGGTTTTGACCGTATAAATTTACGCTTTTTTCTTATACAGGCTTAGGGTTTTATCTCTTTAGGAGTTTTTATAAATGAAAATAAAAATCGTGGATTACAAAGCGGGCAATTCCAGCAGCGTTATGCACGCTATAGAACGCCTGGGCTTTACGGCGGAATACGCTAAAAAGCCCGAGGACTTAGCGGACGCTACCCATATTATTTTGCCCGGAGTGGGCTCGGCCAAAGCCACAATGGATTCCCTTAACGAAATCGGCCTTTTGCCCGCTTTAGAAGACGCCGTGATAAAAAGAAAGGTTTTATACCTAGGCATATGCATCGGTATGCAGATAATTTTTGAATACAGCGAGGAAGGCGACGTCAATTGCTTAGGTTGGTTAAAAGGCAAGGTTATAAAATTTAACCCATCAAGCGTAAGAGTCCCCCAAATGGGCTGGAATTACGTTAAGTTTATAAAAAACGCCGGCCTTGACGCCGAGGACGGTTATTATTACTTTGTAAACTCATATCACGCTCTCGCGAAAAACCCGGACGATTTGTGGGCTACGGCGGAATACGGAGTTACTTTTACTGCTGCGGTAAACCGAGAAAATATCTTTGGAACCCAATTTCATATCGAAAAAAGCGGCGAGCTAGGGCTAAAACTTCTAAAGGGTTTTTTGACTTTAAAAGGAGACAGGTATGTTGACTAAAAGACTCATCGCTTGCTTTGACGTGATTAACGGAAGGGTTACCAAAGCTGTAAAATTTCAAGACAATATAGATGTCGCCCCCGCGGAACAACTTGCAAAATCGCTATACGAAGCGAATATAGACGAAATAATTTTTTACGATATAAACGCCAGCGCGGAAAAAAGGCGCATAGACCTTGAGACGGTAAGAAAAGTCGCCCAAAACGTGTTTATACCGTTTACCGTGGGCGGGGGAATAGCCGGACTGGACGATATGTATGCCGTATTAAAAGCCGGCGCCGAAAAGGTCAGCATAGACTCAATGGCGGTTCGCAACCCCAAAATCATAAACGAAGGCGCGAAAGCTTTCGGCTCTCAATGCATTGTTTTATCCACCCAAGTTAAGCGCACCCAAAAAACTCCGAGCGGATACGAGGTCTTTATTGACGGGGCAAGGGTGGCCACCGGTATGGACGCGGTTGAATGGATAAAACAGGGCGCGGATTTAGGCGCGGGCGAAATCTGCGTTAACAGCATAGACAACGACGGGGGCTTGTGCGGCTACGACTTAGAAATAATGAAACTAGCCCAAGCGGTCGTCAAAGTCCCTTTAATAGCCTCGGGCGGAGCGGGCAAGCCGGAACACCTTGAGGAGTTGTTTAAGACCACCGACGCCCAAGCCGCGATAATCAGCAGTATGCTGTATTCGCCCAGAATGCCCCGCAATTATTCCGTTTTTGAAATCAAAGAATATTTATCTAACCACGGCATAAACATAAGAGCTTATGGCCGTTAAACAAATACCCTCCCTGTTATCATCTACACATAAAAAGTTAAGACCGCCGTATTAGCGGTCTTAATTTTTTTCATAATAAGAAATCGTCTAAAGCCTTAAAAAGCTTTAGACGATTTCTTAAAGGAGTTGGCTGACCAGTATTTTTTTTCTTACACGGAGAACAGCATTTCCGCGTAAGTGGGTATTGGCCAGTAGGAAGAGTCTGTAAGTCTTTCTAGTTCGTCCGCTGTCGCTCTGAGCGAATCCATATTTTCAAGTATTACGTCTTTATAGTATCTTGCGATAGAGATTAAATCAGAGCCTTTGTTAGCTTTGAGATTGCTTTCAAGTTTCTCAACTTTTTCATAAAGCTCAAGCAGCAGCGTTGAAAGTCTTTGTATCATCTTGGTCTCAAACTCAATGCTAAGCTCGCCCGACAAGTTCTTTTTCTTAATGCCGGTGTCGGTAAGAATATTGATGTATTTCTCGACAGCGGGTATTATCTGCTGTCTAGTCATATCTACCATTGTGGTGGCTTCGATATTTCTAGTCTTAATATAGTTTTCAACCAAAATGTCGTATCTAGAATGTATTTCCTTAGCGTTAAATACTTTGTATTTGCTAAACAGCTGTATATTCTTCTCGCTTATGAAGTAAGGCAGAGCGTCTACCGTGCTTTGAAGGTTCAATAAGCCTCTTCTTTCGGCCTCTTTTACCCATTCTTCGCTGTAGTTGTTGCCGTTAAAGATTATTCTCTTATGCTGTTTGAGATTTTCTTTAATTATTCTATTTAACGCTTCGTTAAAGTCTTTAGCCTGCTCTAGCTCGGTAGCGAAATCATCCAACGACTCAGCGAGAATGGTATTGAGCACGATGTTAGGTCCGGAGATAGAGAACGCCGAGCCTACCATACGGAACTCAAACTTATTGCCGGTAAACGCGAACGGCGAGGTGCGGTTTCTGTCCGTATTGTCCTTAGGGAACTGAGGCAGAGAATCAATGCCTATTTGCATTTGTTGCTTTTCTTTCTTGCTGTATTGGTTGCCGTTAATCAAGGATTCCACAACCTCGGTTAACTCGTCGCCCAGATATATCGATATAATAGCGGGCGGCGCTTCGTTGGCTCCTAGTCTGTGGTCGTTGCCGGCGCTTGCTACGGACACTCTCAAAAGGTCCTGATGTCTATCTACCGCTCTTATTACCGCGGTCAAGAACAGCAAGAAGAGAGCGTTCTCGTGAGGCGAATTGCCCGGATCAAACAGGTTAAGCTTTGTGTCGGTTACTATCGACCAGTTGTTGTGCTTGCCGCTGCCGTTGATGCCCGCGAAAGGCTTTTCGTGCAGCAGGCACGCAAGGCCGTGCTTGAAGGCGACCTTTTTCATTATTTCCATAATGAGCTGGTTATGGTCGGTAGCAACGTTAGTGTTCTCGTAAATAGGCGCAAGCTCGTGCTGCGAAGGCGCGACTTCGTTATGGGCGGTTTTAGCGGGAATGCCCAGCTTCCACAGCTCTTCGTTAAGGTCCTTGATGTAATTGGAAACCCTTTGCTTTAAAGAGCTGAAATAATGGTCTTCCATCTCTTGGCCCTTAGGAGGCTTTGCGCCGAACAATGTTCTGCCGCTGAAGATTAAGTCCTTTCTTTTTGCGAACTTGTCTTGGTCGATTAAGAAATACTCTTGCTCGCTTCCCACAACGGAGAACACCCTGTTTACGCCTTGAATGCCGAAGAGCTTTAGAATTCTCTTTGCTTGCTTGTCTAGGGCGTCCATAGAACGCAATAGGGGAGTCTTCTTATCCAGCACTTCGCCGCTATAAGAGCAGAACGCGGTAGGGATATAAAGGGTATTGTCTTTCACGAAAGCGTAGGACGTAGGATCCCAGGTCGTGTAACCCCTTGCCTCGAATGTCGCCCTTATACCACCGGAGGGAAAGCTAGAAGCGTCGGGCTCGCCTTTAATGAGTTCTTTTCCCGAGAACTCCATTATAACTTTGCCGCCGGGTTCGGGAGAGATAAAGCTCTCGTGTTTTTCCGCGGTAATACCTGTCATTGGTTGGAACCAATGGGTATAGTGAGTGGCGCCCTTTTCAATCGCCCAGTCTTTCATCGCGTTTGCCACTGTGTCGGCAATGCTGGGGTCAAGCGGCTGGCCTTGGCTGATAGTTTTTTTCAACGCCTTGTATGTTTCAGAAGGCAGCCTTTGCTTCATCACGCTGTCGTTAAACACCATGCTTCCATAAAGTTCCGGTAAGTTTTTCATACTTCATCTCCTTTAACATAATAAAGGGCGCTTTTAGTATTACTAAAAGCGCCCTTGCTTTATACGATTATAAAATTAAATTTTTATACACTAAATTATATGCGAAATTATTATAAAGTCAACAAGAATTATAAAATTTTCTGTTAAATGATAATTATATGGCTTATAATTATAGTTTATTAACTGCCTTGAAAACGGCTATAAATGTTATTTATTGTAACCTAAGCCATTATAAACAATATTTATAAATGATATAAAAAATAATTAGTATATTTATTTATGGTAAAATGTTGACATACTGTATCGTCAAAAATATAATAATAATGCGCTTAAAATTAATAATGTAAGAATATAAACAACTTAATACCAAAAATTTTAGATTTTAAAAACAAAGGCGTTTTTAAATATAAGCTTCGGCTTATTATTCAAAACGCCTTTTTTTGTCCCCAAAGGAGAGGCGATGATGTTTAAAGAAGGACAGGTAAGAATACCATCTGGCTGCGCGGTTTCGGCGATATTTAACAAGGATGGAAGATTGACATGCGGAGAAGATATTATAAAGTCTATCAGGGTAATGCGCGAAAGATCAAACGGGCTAGGCGGAGGCTTCGCCGGCTATGGAATTTATCCCGAGTATAAAGATTTTTACGCGTTTCATATTTTCTATGACGATAGTTTTGCTAAAACTCAATGCGAAGAATATATAGAAAATAATTTTGAGATAGTTTTCAAGGAAGAAATCCCGACTTTCAAACATAAAAATATTACCGATACCCCTTTGATTTGGAGATATTTCCTTAATCCCAAAGCGAAATTCTTGGTCGATGGCATCGACGACCAAGATTTTGTAACCGGCTGCGTAATGCGCATAAACTCCAAAATCAAAGGCGCTTATGTCTTCTCTAGCGGAAAGAATATGGGAATATTCAAAGCTATCGGCTTTCCCGAGGACGTGGGCGAGTTTTATAAGCTTGACAATTATCAAGCCTATTGCTGGACGGCTCACGGCAGATACCCCACAAACACGCCCGGCTGGTGGGGTGGCGCGCATCCTTTTGGGCTGCTAAATTGCAGCGTGGTTCACAACGGCGAAATCTCGTCTTATGACGCAAACAGAAGATATATAGAAATGTTCGGCTATAAATGCACCTTATTGACCGACACGGAGGTAATAACCTATATTATAGATTTCTTGACGAGAAAGAAAGGCCTAACGCTAACCGAGACAGCCCATATAGTCGCCGCTCCCTTTTGGGCTGTAATAGACAATATGGAACAAGATAAAAAAGAATATTTCACATATCTAAGAACGGCCTTTTCAAGCCTGCTTATAACCGGACCTTTCTCTATAATTGTCGGTTATGACGGCGGCATTATGGCGCTAAACGACAGGCTAAAACTGCGCTCGCTCGTCGCCGCAGAAAAAGGCGATACGGTATATTTTGCCAGCGAGGAAGGAGCTATTAGAATAATTCAGCCCGATCTCGACAGAGTCTGGGCCCCGGAAGGCGGAGAACCCGTTATCGTCGAACTCAATAAAGGAGAATGACCAATGCCTATAAACTATTTTTATCCCGAATACGAAGTTGTTCGCGATTACGATAAATGCATAACCTGCAGAGTGTGCGAAAGACAGTGCGCCAACGGCGTCCACAGTTTTGACGCCGACAGCAATAAAATGGTTCACGACAGCTCTAAGTGCGTCAATTGCCAAAGGTGCGTGGCTTTGTGCCCCACCAGGGCTTTAAAAATCGTAAAGAGCGACAACACATTTAAGTTAAATAATTCTTGGAAGCAAGACGACATAAGCGATATATATAGACAGGCCGAAACTGGAGGCGTTTTATTATCCTCGATGGGCACGCCTAAGGAATACCCGATTTATTGGGATAAAATGCTCATCAACGCTTCCCAAGTTACCAACCCTTCCATAGATCCGTTAAGAGAGCCTATGGAAACTAAGGTTTTCTTAGGCAAAAGACCTACTGCTATCGAGAGAGACAGTAAGGGCAGGTTAATCAACAACTGCAAGAGTATGCTCTCGTTGTCGCTGCCTGTAATGTTTTCGGCTATGTCTTACGGCTCGATAAGCTACAACGCGCACGAAAGCATAGTTCGCGCGGCCGCCGAAATCGGCACATATTACAACACAGGCGAGGGCGGACTGCACTCTAATTTTTATAAATACAAAAACAACACCATAGTGCAGGTCGCCTCAGGCAGATTTGGCGTCAGCAAGGAATATTTAGACAATTGCGCGGCGATAGAAATTAAAATCGGTCAGGGCGCGAAGCCCGGCATAGGCGGACACTTGCCCGGCAGCAAAATAGTAGGCGACATCAGCAAGACCAGAATGATTCCCGAAGGAACGGACGCGATATCGCCCGCGCCTCATCACGATATTTACTCTATCGAGGATTTAAGACAGCTCGTATATTCTTTAAAAGAGGCCACAGATTACACTAAGCCCGTTATTGTCAAGATAGCGGCCGTTCACAATGTGGCGGCGATAGCCAGCGGCATAGCAAGAAGCGGCGCTGACATCATCGCTATAGACGGCTTTAGGGGCGGCACGGGCGCGGCGCCCACCCGTATTAGGGATAATGTGGGAATACCTATTGAAATGGCGCTAGCCAGCGTGGACACGATGCTTAGAAAAGAGGGCATAAGAGAAAATGTTTCGCTGGTGGTGGCGGGCACTATCAGAAACAGCGCGGATATAATCAAAGCCATAGCTTTAGGGGCGGACGCGGTTTACATAGCCACGGCGGCGTTGATAGCTTTGGGCTGTCACCTTTGCAGAAGCTGCCATACCGGCAACTGCAACTGGGGCATAGCCACCCAAAAGCCCGAGCTTGTCAAAAGGCTAAACCCCGAAATCGGATATAAGAGATTGGTAAACCTTCTTACCGCTTGGCAGCACGAAATCAAAGAAATGCTCGGCGGTATGGGCATAAATTCTATTGAAGCTTTAAAAGGCAACAGGCTTATGCTTAGAGGAGTAGGCTTAAACCAAAAAGAACTAGAAGTTTTAGGCATTAAGCACGCCGGCGAAGTCTTATATTGAGGGTGATAAATGAAGAGAGTATACGTAAACGAAAAGTGGTGTCTTGGCTGCAGGCTATGCGAATACTACTGCGCTTTCGCTAATTCCGGGCTAAAAGATATGGTAAAGGCTCTAAAGAATAGAAAAATTTCGCCTAGAATTTACGTAGACAGCCTTGGAGACGATATAACTTTCGCGGTAAACTGCCGCCACTGCAAAGAGCCTTTGTGCGTCAAAAGCTGTATTACCGGCGCTTTGCGAAAACAAGACGGCGCGGTCGTCATAGATAAAGAAAAATGCGTCGGCTGCTGCACCTGCGTGTTGGTCTGCCCGTATGGAGCTGTTTCCTACGACGGCGGAAAAAGCGTGTTAAAGTGCCAGCTATGCGTAGACAACGGCGGACTACCCGCCTGCGTTCAAAACTGTCCTAACCAGGCGATAGTGTTCGAGGAGAGATAATATGGCTAAGTATGTGATTATAGGCAACAGCGCCGCCGGCATAGGCGCTGTGGAAGGAATAAGACAAGTCGACGAGCAAGGCGACATAACCATTGTCTCTAAAGAAAGATACCACACATATTCCCGCCCTTTGATTTCGTATTTATTGCAAGGCAAGACCGACTTGCAAAAAATGAAATACCGTTCGGACAGTTTTTACGCCGATAATAAGGTCAATTTAATTTTCGCCGAGGCTCAAAAAATCGACGCCGTGAATAAGGTCGTAAAAACCTCAAACGGCGATATAAGCTATGAAAAATTATTAATAGCCACAGGAAGCAAGCCGTTTGTTCCAAATTTTGAGGGTTTGGAAAACGTTCAAAATAAATTCACCTTTATGTCGCTAGACGACGCTTTGGCTCTAAATGAAAAAATAACTCCTGAGTCCAAAGTTCTTATTATAGGCGCAGGTCTAATCGGGCTAAAGTGCGCCGAAGCTTTAGCCAAGCTTGCCGGCAGCGTTACGGTAACCGATATAGCCGACCAAGCGATGCCCAGCGTGCTGGATAAAGAATGCGCCAAAATCGTTCAAAAGGTAATAGAGGACAATGGAATAAAGTTCTTGTTGGGCGACAGCGTGGCAAGGTTTGAGGCCAATAAGGCTTATTTAAAGAGCGGAAGCGAAGTGGATTTTGACGTCTTAGTCATAGCCGCGGGCGTAAGGCCTAATACCGAACTGCTTGAGAATATAGCCGAAATCAACAGGGGCATAGTAATCAATGAGAAATGCCAGACCACCGCTGACTCGATTTACGCCGCGGGCGACTGCGTGTTAAGCTACGATATAACCTCGGAACAGATTAAAATTTTGGCCCTGCTGCCCAACGCTTATATGCAAGGTTATACCGCGGGCGTCAATATGGCGGGCGGGGACGCCTCGTTTAAAAAAGCGTTCCCGATGAACGCTATAGGCTTTTTTGGATACCATATTTTAAGCGCGGGCAGTATGACAGGCGAAAGTTTCGTTGAAACGGACGGCGAAAATTATAAAAGACTGTTTTATAAAGACGATAAACTAAAAGGCTTTATACTAGCCGGAAATATACAAAAAGCTGGAATTTACACCTCGCTCATACGAGAGCAAACGCCGTTGTCAGAGATAGACTTTGAGATTATAAAGAAAAACCCTACGCTAGCGGCGTTTGGTTTGAGCAAAATCAAAAAATGCTTAGGAGAAGAAGTATGATAATAGACGCTTTAAACTTTGATTGTTATAAGGATTTAAACAGCGCGGTAAAAGCCCTGCCGGAGAAAGAAATCACTATCCAAAATGTATTTGGTCAAAGATATATAGGCTGCGCCCTAAAAGACAAAACGCTTATAGTAAACGGAACGGCGGGAAACGGCACGGGAGCTTATCTTGACGGCGCAAAAATAATCATAAACGGCAACGCTCAAGACGCCATCGCCGACACTATGAACGCGGGCGAAATTGTGATTTACGGCAACTGCGGCGACACAGTGGGATACGGTATGCGCGGCGGCGTCGTGTATATAAAAGGCAATGTAGGCTATCGCGCGGGAATTCATATGAAAGCGTATAAAGAAAACTTTCCCGTAATGGTAATAGGCGGCAGCGCGGGCAGCTTTTTAGGCGAATACCAAGCCGGCGGGCTTATAATCGTGCTTGGTCTTTATGACAACTCAAAAATAGCCGGCTATTATTGCGGTTCGGGAATGCACGGCGGCAAGATAGTGCTAAGAAGCGACAAACTTCCCGAAGGCCTGTCAAACAAAGTTAACGTAAAGACAGCATCGGGCGAAGACTTTAAAGAGTATGAGAATTATATTAAAAATTTCTGTCAATACTTCGGCTTTAACTTTGAGGAGGTAATGCGTCATAACTTCTACGAGATAACGCCCAACTCCAAGACGCCGTATAAACAATTATATACTTATAATTAATTTTCATACAATTAACTTTACCCATAATTGTAGTATAATAAATTAAAGTTACCTTGTTATAATAAAATAAAAAAGCGGGAGTTAAGATATGGATATTATAAAAAACGACATTAAAGAATACGTAAAGGAAAACGATATAAAATTTATCAGGCTTGCCTTTTGCGACGTTTTCGGCAATCCAAAAAACCTTTCCATAATGTCGGACGAGCTTGAGGACGCCTTCAATAACGGCGTTCCGTTTGACGCCTCGTCCGTTCAAGGCTTTTTAAACGAGGAAGACTCCGACCTGTATCTGTTCCCGGACGCTTCTACCATAGCTCTTTTGCCTTGGCGTCCCTCAAACGGCAGGGTGGTTCGCTTTTTCTGCGATATAAAAAAGGGCGGTCAGGAAGACTTTGAGGACGGCAGAATGCTGTTAAAAAAGGCTCAGCAAAAGGCCGAGAAAATGGGCTTGAATATGCATTTTTCCGCCTCTTGCGAGTTTTACTTATTCAAAAAAGACGAAAACGGCAAGCCCACTTTAGAGCCGTTTGACTACGGCGGATATCTTGATATGGCGCCGTTAGACAAGGGCGAGAACATACGGCGCGAGATATGCCTTATCCTAGAGCAAATGGGCATAAAGCCCAAGACTTCCCACCACGAGCACGGCCCTGGCCAAAACGAGATAGAGTTTGAAAAGAGCAACGCTCTAATCTGCGCCGACAATATCATAACCTTTAAATATGTTGTAAGCACCGTGGCGGACAGAAACGGACTATACGCGTGCTTCTTGCCTAAGCCTTTAAGCGACAAGAGCGGCACGGCGCTTCAAATCAATATGAGTTTATACGAAAACGGAAAAAACATATTCAATAAGGCTAATTTCAACCCTAAGGCGCAAAGTTTTATAGCCGGCATCTTAAACAGAATACCCGATATGACATTATTCTTAAACTCCCACGAAAGCTCTTATCAAAGATTTGGAAATTTCAGAGCGCCTAAATATATAAGCTGGTCGACTAAAAATGTCTCTCAGCTTTTGAGGCTTTCGAGCGATTTAGGGGAAAACTCCAAGATACAAATACGCTCCGCCGATATGATGTGCAACCCTTATCTAGTCTTTTCGCTATTAATCGAGGCGGGACTTGAGGGCATTGAGAAGGACTTGGAGCTTCCCGCCCCGGTAGACAACATAGTAACCCAATCTTTCGCGAATGCTAACGGCATCAAAGAGCTGCCTAGCAATATACAAGAGGCTATAGAAATCGCGGCAAATAGCGAGTTTGTAAAGGCGATATTACCTCAAAGATTGATCCAGGCTTTCACAGCTAAACGCTGACCATAAAGGGAGTTATCCTATGGATAACATTTTGTTAGTATCCAGATCTCAAAAGATTTGCGACGCTCTAATCGATTTTCTAAACAACGCGGGCTATACCAATGTCTCGAGCGTTACCAGCTCCAGCAGCGCTAGGAGAACTCTCGCCGCCCAAAATTTCTCCCTTTGCATTATCGACACGCCGCTGCCGGACGAGAACGGAAGCGATTTGGCTGTGTATGTGGTTCAAAACTTTGACTGCGCTTGTATGATGCTGACCGCGGACGGCTCTGAAGACGAGCTGGCCGAAATAGAAGAGGACTATGGAATATTGGTTTTAACCAAGCCTATAAACCGCAGTTTCTTTTATAAGATGATAAAATTCGCGCTGACCTCGGGAAAGAGAATAGTCGACACCAAAAACGAAGTCAAAAAACTTCAAAGCAAGCTGGAGGAATTAAAGGTTGTCACGCGCGCGAAATTATTGCTTATGGAAAAGCAAAAAATGACCGAAGTCCAAGCGCATAAATACATTGAAAGACAGGCGATGAACCAAAGGGTAACCAAAAGGGTTATTGCCGAGGATGTTATCAAAAAATACGAGCTGTTGTGAAATAAAAAAGGCGCTTAGCCTTGCAGGTTAAGCGCCGCCTTAGCCCTATTGAATAAAGCTTCGTAAAGTTGTTCGGGCGTTTCCCATTTTATTAGATTATTGTGAATTGTATTTAATTGCCTGTTTACCGAATAGCCCTGTTTGCAGGTGTATATCACGGGCTTTTTCAGCGCTTCGGCGTAGCCCGTTTCATAATATATATAAGGTCTTTGATAAGTCAAGTCAGCGATCACAATTTTGCTTTGCCTTATCTCGTAGAATATATCCGTTATCACGGGCTTGGTGAATTGCTTTTCGTCTGTGAATTTAGGCGTCAAGTTCAGTTCGGTTGCGACTTTTTTCATCGTCTCTCTGCAAACCGCCACGCTGTCTTTACGGCTAACTAACAATAACGCCTGATTAGGGCTTTCCGACTTGTTTAAGAGCCTTTCAACTCTCATCCAGCCTTTAAACGAAAGCGTCAGGCTGAACACGCCTACCGCCAAAGGCTCTATGTAGCCCAGTTTTTCCAAGTGCGTCAGCAGAACGTTGATTTGGTCGATGTTGTTGTCGATAACGCAGAAAATAGTCTTAAGCATAGCGCTTTTTTTGGCGTATTGGCGGTCGATAACACTGTTGAGATAAACGTTATTGATTTTATTGCCTATAGTTTTTAGGTAAAACGCCAAGTTTAATATAATCTGGTCGATTAAATCGGTCAGATTTTTAGGGTATAACTCGGACAACTGCTCGGGCGTAACGAGTTCTATTTCGCCGCCGTCCGCCAAAGCAAAATTACGGTCGCCGCTAAAAACGGGTATGGTCTTAGTTTTCTTAGTGGCGTTGAAAATATAAGCGCAAATTGTGTTTTTTGAGTCGTTAAACAAAAAGTTTTGGAAATAATACTCGCCGCATACAGGGCAGGTTACTCTTTTGTGTCCAGGATATGAGGCGTTTTGGATAGAAGCGTCAGAATAACACAACGGGCATAAATCCATAATAAAACCTCTATATTATAAATTGGCAATTTTTGTAAATATTTGTATATAAAAATTATATCACAATATATAGCGGTTTTTCAATGCGTTATCTGTTTTTTTGGGGCAAAAAAGAATTATCATAAATTTTTGCAAAAATATTTTATTAACTGTATAATTAAAGAGATGAACGCGAAATTAATCCAATACGAAATAGAAGAAAAATATCTAAGCCCTTACGCCTTTAAGTCAAAAGATACCAAGGGGCGCTCAAAGCCCGAAGAGCCTTGCCCTTATCGAACGGATTTTACGCGGGACAGGGACAGGATAATTCACTGCAAATCTTTTAGAAGGCTAAAACACAAAACCCAAGTGTTTTTATCGCCCGAGGGCGACCATTACCGCACTAGGCTGACTCATACTCTTGAAGTAATGCAGATAGCCCGAAGCATCGCGCGCGCCTTAAGATTAAACGAGGATTTAACCGAGGCGATTTCGCTGGGGCACGACTTAGGCCACACGCCTTTTGGGCATGCCGGCGAAAGGGCGCTCAAAGAGTGCGACTTTAAGCACAATGTCCAAAGCTTAAGAGTAGTAGAGGTTTTGGAAAATAACTTTAAAGGACTTAATTTAACATACGAAGTAAAAGACGGAATTTTAAACCATCGCGCTAGCGGCAACCCAAGCACTCTGGAGGGCGCGGTAGTTTCTTTAGCGGACAGAATAGCGTATATAAACCACGACATAGACGACGCCATAAGGGCAAATGTGTTAAGGGAAGAGGATTTGCCTAAGGATATCACCGAAGTGCTGGGCAAGAGCGTGCGCGACCGCATTAATAATATGATAAATAATGTAATACAAACTAGCCTAAATCAGCCTTTTGTAAGAATGAGCCCGGAATTTGCTCAAGCGAGCGAAAAACTTTTAAATTTTTTGTTTGAGAATGTCTATAACAACAGTAAGCCTAAAGAAGAAGAGCATAAGGCAATAAAAATGCTCAAAATGTTATACGACTATTTCTTGGAAGACATAAGCCGCCTTCCCAAAGGCTACGTCGAACTTGACGCTTCCGACAGCCAAAAAGTGTGCGACTATCTTGCGGGTATGACGGACGGATACGCTATATACACCTTTAACAAAATCTTCGTTCCCAAGGGCTGGGAATACGAATAATTTTAGGTCAAAGCGTTTTTATAGGTTTTATATAACGAAAAAACCTTCCCATTAATGCTGGGAAGGTTTTTTCGCTCTGTATAACGTAGTGTTTTAGGAAGTAATCTTTAGGATTTCATTAATTTTTCTTTGCTATAAAGCGAACACCGTAGAAGTGCATATCACGACCACAACCAAAAGCACCAGCCCCACAATCGAGAGAATTGTGTCTGTTTTTGCGGTCATAGCCCTTCTCCCAACCAACCGCTTGATTTCAAGCTTTAACGGTTGATTATCTTTGGTGTAGCCTTATTATATCACAGGAATAAATGTATTTCAAGAGTAAAATATAAATTTTTACATAAAAAATTTTTTATAAAAAACTCAAAAATAAAAAAAGGATTTATATATATAATGTCGAAATATATATATTGAAAAACAAATTTTAGGATTATTGTTGGAGTTTATTTTGGCGTTCGACAGGGATTGGTTGGACAAGCTTATAGACAGCCACAACATAGTGACTGTGATTTCCCGATATGTGCCTTTGACCAAAAAGGGCAACAACTATTGGGCGCGTTGTCCGTTTCACCACGAAAAAGATCCTTCGTTCGCGGTAAACGAAGACAGGCAGTTTTATCATTGCTTCGGATGCGGGGAAAGCGGCAATGTAATAAAATTCGTCCAAAAGATAGAAAACATAGACTTTATAGAGGCGGTAAAAAGGCTGGCCGACGAGGTCAAGCTGGAGCTGCCTTCGTATAAATTTGACGACAAAACTAAAGAACTAAAACAAAAACGCGATTTAATACTAAAGCTAAACCGCGCTGCGGCTTTGTTTTATTACCAAAAACTGCGCTCGCCCGAAGGCAAGCCCGCCTTGGAATATTTGCATAAAAGGGGGCTTGACGACCAGACAATAAAAAGATTTGGGCTTGGCTATAGCCCCGATTATTATCAATTGGTCAAGCACCTTATATCCCAAGGCTACACCCCCGACGACCTTATAATGGCGGGACTTTGCGCGCGGAACGAAAGCGGACAAGTTTACGACGTTTTCGGCGGCAGGGTGATAATACCTATTATTAATAACTTTAACGAGGTAATCGCCTTTGGCGGCAGGAGTTTGCAGGCGACCGATTACGCAAAATACCGCAACACTACCGCAACGCTGGTGTTTGACAAGTCAAAAACCATTTACGCTATCAACGAATTGAAAAAGGCGAAGCAAAACGAGCCTATAAAATATATTATTCTATGCGAAGGCTATATGGACGTAATAGCCTTGCAGGCGGCGGGCTTTAACACCGCCGTTGCTTCAATGGGAACAAGCCTTACCAAAGACCAGGCTAAAACCCTTAGAAGATATGCTCCCTTGGTATATATCTGTTACGACGGCGACGCCGCGGGACAAAAGGCGACATTAAGAGGCTTAGACATTTTGGAAGAAAACGGGCTGGAAGTCAAGGTGGTAGTTTTGCCCGAAGGGCTTGATCCGGACGATGTCATAAAAAAAGAAGGCGCGCAGGCGTTTAGGGAAAAATATTTAAACAACGCGCTGCCGCTATTGAGATACAAGCTTGAGGCGTTAAAAAAAGACTACGACCTAACAACCCAAGACGGCAGGTCAAAATACGCCATAGCCGCTTGCAATCTCGCTTCCGTCCAAAAAGATTATGTCACCATAGAGGCCGCGCTAAAAATCATCCAAAGCATAACGGGCTTTACCTTTGAGTCCCTAAAAGCGCAGATTTCTATGAATATAGAAGGCGTCCGCCCCGCTTTAGTTGAAGAAAAAAAGGATAATTTACATACAAAAGCTATAAAATATCTTTTGTGGGCAATCATAAATAAAAAAGATTATGCGAGATACGACTTGCCGTTTGAGCGGCTGCCGATGGACGATTTGCACCGAAGGATATTGAATTACGCTTTAAGCGGCAAAGACATAAAGAAGATATTTTTGGATTTTGACGAGAGCGAGCACAAGGAAATAGGCGAGATTTTGGAATACGCCCAAAACGACTCCGCGGATCCCGAAATCCAAAAAAAATATTACGAAGGTTTTTACGCTCAAGCAAAAAAAGAAATACTAGAGCGCGAAAGAGAGGAATTGAGCAGGCGGTTTGACGCCGAGCAAGATCCGGCTAGAAAAAAAGAGCTTATGCTTCAGATTGCTAAACTAATGGAAGAAATAAACTCATTAAAAAAGGAGTATATAGTTTAATGGAAGACATTCTCACAGAAAAACAGCGTCAAGAAGTTGAACGCCTAATCGCTTTAGGCAAGTCTAAGGGATACTTGACCTACGACGAAATCGCGGCTAAGTTTATTACAGAGTTGGAAGTGGACGCCGCGACAATGGACGAGATTTTCAGGATAATTGAGGAAGAAGGCGTTCAGGTCCTAAAAAACATCACCCAAATCGACAAAGACGAAGAAGATATTGACAAGTTAATGCGCGATGTCAGCGTCGAAGATCCCGTCAAGATGTATCTAAAAGACATCGGCAAGGTTCCGCTTTTGACCGCGGAAGAGGAAATCGCGCTCGCCGAGAGAATGGCGCAAGGCGATGAAGAGGCTAAAAACAAACTAAGCGAAGCCAACCTTAGATTGGTGGTAAGCATAGCCAAGAGATATGTCGGCAGGGGTATGCAGTTCTTGGATCTGATTCAAGAAGGAAACCTTGGTTTATTAAAAGCCGTTGAGAAATTCGACCATACCAAAGGCTTTAGATTCTCCACATACGCCACTTGGTGGATTAGACAAGCTATTACTAGAGCTATAGCCGATCAAGCTCGCACCATAAGGATCCCCGTACATATGGTGGAGACCATAAACAAATTAATAAGAGTATCTAGACAGCTCTTGCAAACTCTAGGCAGAGAGCCCACGCCCGAGGAAATCGCCGAAGAGATGGGCATATCCGTAGAGAAAGTGCGCGAAATCCAAAAAATAGCCCAAGATCCCGTTTCGTTAGAAACGCCTATCGGCGAGGAAGAAGACAGCCATCTTGGCGATTTTGTCCCGGACGAAAACGCTATATCGCCTTCCGAAATGGCGGAGATTTTGGATGCGCGCGACAGAGTTCGCAAAGAGCTTGAGGCTTTGACCGCGAGAGAGCAGCAGGTATTAAGGCTCAGATACGGCATTTACGACGGTCATCCTAGAACGCTGGAAGAAGTCGGCAAGGTGTTTAACGTCACGAGAGAACGCATAAGACAGATAGAGGCGAAAGCGCTTAGAAAGCTGCGCAATATCTCTAAAAGCCAAAAACGCCTAAAAGACCTTAACGGATGAGATTATCTAAAAGGCTGCAATCAATCGCCGATTGCGTAAAGTATTGCGACACTATCGCGGATATCGGCTGCGACCACGGGAAACTAAGCGTTTATTTGATTATAAAAGGGCGTTGCTCTAAGGTTTTGGCCACGGACATAAGTCCTTTGTCTTTGCGAAAAACCCAAGAACTTGCCCGCCAAAAGAAAATATCCGATAAGGTAATAACATTATGCGGCGACGGTTTAGAGCCGCTTATAAATTGTGGTCAAAAAGTCGATTTGGCGATTATAGCCGGGCTAGGGGGGCGCGAGATAATCAAAATAATAGAGCGAGATAAAAATTTCATCGAGCGTTATATATTATCTCCCCAGCAAAATGTTGATTATTTGCGCAAAAAACTCAACGAATTTGGCTATAAAATTGTTAACGATTTTATTGTTTTGGATAAATCTAAGTTTTATGATATCATAGAAATTGAAAAGGGATATCAAGAGCTTAGCGGGCAAGAATTAAAATGGGGAGTCGGCAACCTAAAAAATCCCTCAAAAGATTTTATCGCCTATTTGGATAAAAAAATCAATTTGTTAACGCAAGCCTACAACAACGCGAATATTGGCAAAGAAGAGTATAAAAAAGAATTGGATGAAGCGATTAGTCTAAAGAATAGTATTACCGGGAGGCTGTAATGAATTTAGAGAAAATATTAGCGTATCAGGAGCAGGACCTGGCCTTAAGAAACCTGGAACTGCAGATAGAAAAGAGCAAAGACTACGCCATAGCCGAAAAGGCTAAAGAAAACTTTCTAAAACTTGGAAATATAGCCAAGCAAACCGAAAAGGTGGCGGGCGATTTATACGATAGATATAAAAAGCTTGAAAGCTTCGCTAACGGCGTTAATTCTAAGCTGGAAGAGTTAGAAAAAGTCCTGGAAATGGACTTGAGCGAAAAGAACATTGAAAAGATAGACGACCAAATAAAAAAACTTCAGTCAAACCTAAGCGCGCTGGAAAAAGAACTGCAAAGAATGCCCAAAAACATCGACGAAACCCTAAAGCGCAACGAGGAAGCGCGCAAAGAAGGCGCCAATATGCGCCACGTTTTTAACGAGGCTAAGCAAAGGTTTGACGCGTTGAAAGACCAAATCGCTCCCAAAATTCAAGAATATAAGACAAAGCTTGCTGAGCTAGCCAAAGGCATAGACAAAGATTTGTTCGCCAAATATCAATCCTTAAGAAAGGACAAAGTCTTGCCTGCGATAGTAAAAGCGGTGGACGGCGGCAACTGCGGCGGATGCGGTATGCAGCTGTCGGCGGCGGCGGTAACAAAGTTAAAAGAAAAAGGCATAATAGAATGCGAATCCTGCAGGCGGATAATTTATCTAGAAGAATAAAAAATAAAAAAATCTCTTCCCAAAGAAGAGATTTTTTTATTTTTAATAACTTTTAACGCTTCCGAATATATTTATCTTATAACCCAGATATTCGGAGGAGAATATGTCTTTTTTTAATTGCAATAGAAGCGATTTCTTGCCGGGGGTAATTTCAGGCAACCCTTTGCACGGGCTGTGCGAAAAGGTTTGCATTCAGGTAAAAAAAGTTTTTGACGCGTGTATTATTCAAAACCAATTAGATAATCTGATTATAACCCTAAGCAATTTTGAGCCGGCCAATCCCGCGTTTCCTCTGACTTTTGTTAGCGGCAGGTCTATAACCACCCGCGGAATAATAAAAGACCTTACGGTTACCAGGCTTGAAGATCGCCCTAGATTCGCGCGCGTAAAAGCGCTTGTGAATATACCTATGGAAATAATCTATGTGGACGCTAATAACAAAGAAGGCCGCGCGGACGCGGTAATCGGCGTTACAGTGGACGTGGTTTTAGCCGTTCCCAGCCAGTCGATTATTCCTTACGAAATAGAGGCGGTAGTTTCGGCTATAATCCCCGAAGGCTTTCCGATAAACGACGCCCAAATGAGCGTTACTTGCTGCGTTACTATAATATTAAAGGTAACTATAGAGGTGGAATTATTGGTGCCTTCTTACGGCTATTGCGTGATTCCCGAATGCGAGGAGTTTGCGGAAAGCGCTTGCAACGCGTTTTTTGAGCTTCCGCTGTATCCTAGGCAAGATTAATAAATCAGCAAAGGGTCGTTATTGAGTTTATCGCAAGAAGTTAAATAATAAGGAATATTGTCTATTACAACCTTAGGGCTTATCCTTCCGCCTTTGCCGTGCAAATGCCCGTAAACCACGCAGTCGACGTTGTATTGAGAAATCAAGCGGGTATAATCCGAATGCGAAAGAGTGGAGTTAAAAGGCGGAAAATGCGTCATTAATATAACTTTGTCGCCTTGGGCGCGCGCCTTAGACATAGCGCCAAGCGTTAATTTTAGTCTTTCTATCTCTCTTAAATATATCTTGCGGTCTTCGTCCGATTGGGGCTGGTTGTTTTCGGGCACGGTCCAACACCTTGTGCCGCATATCAAAAAGTTCTCGATTTTTACGCAATCGTTTTGGATAGCCAGGATGCTAGGGGGCAGCGCCCTTCTTAAGGCGCTTATGGAGCTCCACCAATAATCGTGGTTGCCCCTTATTAATATCTTCTTGCCCGGCAGCGCGTGTATAAACTCTAAATCGGGCAAGGCGTCATTTAATGTCATCGCCCAGCTTATATCGCCCGCTATCAAAACCAAATCCTCGTCTTTTATCTTAGCCTTCCAGTTTTGAACCAGGACTTCTAGATAGTTTTCCCACGCGCCCCCAAAGATGTCCATAGGCTTGGGGTTGTTTATAGACAAATGCAAATCGCTTACCGCATAGACGTTCATAAACCCAATTATAACATATAGAAGGCGTTTTAAGTCTTAATTTTTAGGGAATAAAAGATAATACATTCGAAAATTAGCGTAAATTTAAAAAGCTTGCCGCAAGAAAACTTTGACGATTTTAGATACTTTTTATCGACATTTAAAGAATATAGTAAAAAACCTCAAAGTGGCGGCTAGTGGTCAAAAATTATTAATAAGTGGCTTTTAGGGGACAAAAAATACATAAAAACTACAAAAATTGCCCCAAATTTTCAAAAAAGGGTTGCAAGTGGTCAATTTTTATGTTAAGATATAGTTACAATTACAAAGATAATTACACCCAAAAGCGGAAAAGATGTTTAAAGGCATTTATTATCACCAAATAGACGAAAAGGGCAGGTTAAGGATACCCGCTAAGCTCAAAGCGCAGCTAGGGGATAAGTACTTTATCACTCGCGGCGGCTTGGGCAGCTTGGTTATCGCCTCCGAAGAATATTTTGAGGAAAACATCTTTTCCAAAATAAAGGACATCGATTACACCGATGTGGAAGCTATGAAGCTCATAAGAGCGGTCACATCGTTTATGTTCGACATAGAAGAAGACAACCAAGGCAGATTTGTCTTGCCGCCCGTGCTTCGAGAATACGCCAACATTATAAAAAATGTAGTAACAATAGGCGCGGGCAACGTGATAGAAGTTTGGAGCGAGGAAAGGTTTAACCAAAGCATTACCGGCAACCTTGACTACATAAAAGAGTTGCCCGAAGGAAGCAAAGACTTTAACGAGATATTAAAGACCTTCAACAGCTTGCTTAAACGAAAATCCACGGACCTTTAAAAGATGGAATACCATATCCCCGTAATGCTAAAGGAAACAATGGATGTCCTAAAGCCCCGCAGCGGCGGCGTTTATCTAGACGCCACATTGGGCGGAGGAGGGCATTCGTATGAGATACTAAGGATTTCGTCGCCCGACGGAAAGCTAATAGGGCTTGATAGGGATGAAGACGCTATAAAGAGCGCGGGCGAAAGGCTAAGTCGTTTTGGCAACAGGGTGCTGACCGTGCGCGAAAACTACAAAAACGCGTGCAAGGTGCTGGACTCTTTGGGAATTGAATATCTAGACGGCGCGATAATGGATTTAGGCATATCGTCGCATCAGGTGGACGAGGCGTCCCGAGGTTTTAGCTACACAAAAGACGCTCCGCTAGATATGCGGATGGACAAGTCCCAAAGACTTTCGGCATACGAAGTCGTCAACTCTTATCCAAAAGAAAAACTGACCGAGATACTCTTCAAATACGGCGAGGAAAGCTACGCGAAAAAAATAGCCGACAACATTATTAAAGCTAGAGCGATAGCCCCTATCCGAACAACCCTTGAGCTAGCGGAAATAGTCTCAAAAAGCGTCCCCCTCCATCAATATAAGCATGGCCACCCTGCCAAAAAGACTTTTCAAGCAATAAGAATAGAAGTAAACCAAGAGCTGGAAGGACTAGACCAGGCGGTTTTGGACATAATAGGCAGATTAAAAAAAGGCGGAGTAATCGCCGTAATAACCTTTCACTCTTTGGAAGACAGGATAGTAAAACAAGTATTTAAGACCGAATCGACCGATTGCGTTTGCGATAAAAACTTGCCCGTATGTTCTTGCAATCACAAAGCCAGCATAGAATTACTGACCAAAAAACCTATTTTGCCAACCGATGACGAGATAAGACAAAACCCAAGAGCCGCGTCCGCTAAATTAAGAGCGGCTGTGAAACTATAAAGAAAGCTTTTTTAAAAAAAGCCAAGGAGAAAACCTATGAGAAGCGTAGAGTTAAAAGAAGATTTAAGAACCGCTTCCAGATTTAGACGAGGATTTGAGCAAAGAGAGGATTTCTTTGCGCCTGCGGGCAATAGAGGATTTTACATTCCCCGCAGAACGGACGGAGACAATTATATGAGCGAAGACTATCTCAACGAGAGCGTGACAAGGGCTCGTCCTTTTCTATCCCGAGAGGATACAGACCTTGAGCGCGAAAAAAGGCTGGCGGCGCATACCACTTTGTATGAAGACCGCTATAACCAAGCGCGCCGCATAGAAGAAGAGCAAGAAAACGCCAAAGAGCGCAGAAGGATATCTTTAAGGGACTTAGACGACAGGCCCAAGCCCCGCTTTGACGCTTTTAGCGATTCCGAACCCTCAAGGACTATCTTAAGGGACGCGGAAAGGGATATAGAAAAAGACTCCGAAGGCTTAAGAAGCTTTAGGGATATAGAAACTCCCAAAAAGGATTTTTATAGCCCTCAATATGACTATTACCGCGAATATGACAGCAGCCCTTATACATATAATAGAAACAGAATAGATAACGAAGCTTATCAAAGCACATTTGTAACTCAAAACGCGCCTATCTACAGGCCTTCGGCTAATGTGTCGGGATACGCCGCTACCATCGCCGAGCGCTATAAAAAACAATTCGCCGAAAGAGAGCTAGACTTGCAACCCAGCGCTAAGACGATGCAATACGCGGAGAAAAAGCCCGACGAAAAGGTCAAGAGCTTTAAGATAAACAAAAAAGAAAGAACCTTGACCGCCCAAGAGGCCAGCCGAAAAGGACTGTTGACATTGTATGTAACCATCGTGGTGGTAATAGCGGTGCTAATCGCCACTACCGCTATGATGATATCGACATTATCCCAAGACATAAGCGCGTTTGAATACGAGATAAGCCAAAAACAAAATTACATAGCCCTCTCTAACGCCGAGCTTTCCAAATACGACGACGATAATTATATCTACTCTAAGGCAAAAGAGCAGGGTATGAAAGACAACCAAGACGTCCAAACGGTTGAATTGATACCCGTAAAGTATCAATCCCAGCCTAAAGGACAGAGCAATTGGTTTGACGCTTTGTGCGACTTTTTAAGCGGAGTGTTTGGGAGTAGCTCTTGAAAACTAAATATTATTCTCAAGTAAGTATGCAAAAGAGGTTATTGGCAGCCGTGTTGTCAATAACCTTTATTTTTTTTGCGCTAAGCATAAGGTTAGCCTATATTCAAATCTTTCAAGGCAAAGAGCTGCAAAGCAAGGCGATTGACCAATGGACAAGAGACTTGCCCCTTCAAGCGCAAAGGGGCAAGATTTTGGATGCCAACGGGATAGTCCTTGCCACCAATTACACTACATATTCGGTTTATGTCCGCCCCAACGCCGTAAAAGACAAAGCGGCGGTGGCTTCCTTTTTGGCGAAACTTCTCGACAAAGACGAAGAGGCGTTATATTTATCCTTGCAAAAAAATGTGTCCGAGGTAACCGTAGCCCGCAAAGTAGATAAAGAAAAGATAAATATTATTAGAGCTAGCGGCTACAGCGGAATATATATAAGCGAAGACAACTCAAGGTATTATCCTTACGGCAATATGTTAACCCAGGTCATAGGGTTTACCAATATCGACGGGGTGGGACAAAGCGGGCTTGAGAGCTATTACGATAGATACCTTCGTGGCATAGACGGCGTCAACCTTACCCAAACGGATATTCAGGGCGTGGAGCTTAAATCCAACGCTGATAAATACATTCCCGCCGTTCCCGGATGTGACCTAGTGTTGACCATAGATTATGAGATTCAAAGGCTTGCCGAAACAGCGGCAGCCGACGCCCATAAGACTTTCGAGAGCAAATCGGCCAGCGTCTTAGTAATGGACGTCAATACGGGCGGGATTTTAGCTATGGCTACCGCGCCGTCATATGACTTAAACAATCCGCCTAGAGACAATATCCCTCTTTTAAACGAAATGACCAAAAACAAGCTCATTACCGACGTGTTCGAGCCTGGCTCTACTTTTAAGATTTTCACCCTTGCCGCCGCGCTTGACCAAAAAAAGACATCGCTGGGGGATAGATTTTACGATCCAGGCTATAGAATGGTAGACGGGCAGAGAATTAAGTGTTGGAAAAGCGGCGGGCACGGCTCGCAATCCCTCCAAGAGGCGGTAAACAACTCCTGCAACTCGGTTTTCGTGGACTTAGCCTTAAGGCTGGGGGTAAATATTTTTTATGATTACATAGAAGACTTTGGCTTCGGCAAGGCTACCGGCGTGGATTTTTTGGCTGAGTCCAAAGGCATAGTTATGAACAAAAACAGCGTAAAAACGGTCGACCTAGCGCGAATAGGCTTCGGTCAGGCGGTGGCCGTAACGCCTCTCCAGCTGATAACCGCCGCAAGCGCTGTCGTAAACGGCGGCAAACTTATGAGACCTCATTTTGTGAAAGAAATTCGCTCATATGACGGCAAGACCGTTTATATAAACAATCCCGTTAAAACCGCGCAGGTAATATCCAGCTCGACCAGCGAAACCGTAAAAGGCATATTGGAGGAAGTCGTAAAAAACGGCAGCGGCAAAAACGCCGGCGTGGCCGGCTACAGAATAGGCGGCAAAACGGGCACGGCCCAAAAATACGAAAACGGCGTTATCGCTCGAGGCAAGTATGTCTCCAGCTTTATAGGGTTCGCGCCTATGGATAATCCCCAATACGCCGTATTGGTAATAGTGGATGAGCCTGCGGGCTACCAATATTACGGCAGCATAGTCGCCGCGCCTTACGCCGGATTTATGTTCAAAGGCATATTCGCCTATAAAGGCGTCGAGCCTAATAAAGAGCTTATCGACGAAAAAGAAGAAGAATTGGTTGAAATGCCCGCTTTGATAGGTCTATCCTATTCGCAAGCGGCCGCCAAACTAAAGAGCCTAGGGCTTCAATTCGAGGTAGCGGGCTCTAGCGGCAAGGTTATCAACCAAGTTCCCGCCGCCGGAGCAATGGTAAAAAAGAAAACGGTAACTTTGATAAGACTGGAATACGAAGAATAAAAAAAAGCCCCTAAATTTAGGGGCTGTTTTTTGCTTATTTTATTACTCTGTGTCTTATTACGCCTTCGATTTTGTTTAGCTTGTTCAGAACATCGCCCGGCACGTCCTCGTCAAGCTCAAGTATCGTGTAGGCGTATTCGCCTTGGCTTTGGCTTACCATAGTCGCTATGTTAATATGGTAAGAGCTTATGGACTCGGTGATTTGGGACAGCAGGCTTTGCTCGTTTTTATGTATCACTGTCAGACGGCATTTAGCGGTGCGCGCCAATGTCGTGTCGGGGAAGTTAACCGAATTGACTATATTGCCGTTAATTAAATACTCGGCGAGTTGTTTAGCCGCCATAACAGCGCAGTTGTCCTCGGCCTCGGGCGTGGAAGCGCCAAGGTGAGGGATGGTGATAATATTGTCTATTCCCAAAAGGTCGTCGGTAGGGAAGTCTGTAACATAGCGGGAGACAATGCCCTTATTGATAGCGTCAATTAGCGCGGCGTTGTTTACAAGCTCGGCTCTCGAGCAGTTGATAATAGCCACGGACTTTTTCATCTTGGAGAACGCTTCTTCGTCCAGCATTTGCTTTGTGCTGGCGTTAAGCGGAACGTGCAAGGTGATATAGTCTGCTTGGGCGAACAAATTGTTTATATCGTTTTCCCTTATGACGTGGGAAGATATATGCCAAGCGTTCTCAACAGTTATATAAGGGTCGTAGCCGATAACCGTCATACCAAGCTCGACGGCGGCGTTGGCCACCAAAGCGCCGATAGCGCCTAAACCAATAACGCCAAGTTTCTTGCCGTAAATTTCAGGACCTACAAAGGCTTTCTTGCCTTTCTCAACGGCAGCGGCGACATTCTCTGTGCCTTTTAAGGATTGAACCCAATTTATTCCCTCTACAATCTTTCTGGACGCCAAAAACAGCGCGCAAATGACCAGTTCTTTTACGGCGTTAGCGTTCGCTCCGGGGGTATTGAATACTACGATACCCGCTTTTGTGCATTTGTCTACGGGAATGTTGTTTACTCCCGCTCCCGCGCGCGCTATAGCGAGCAAGGATTTGTTTAGCTCGTAATTATGCAAATCATAGCTTCTTAAAATAATTCCTTCAGGGTCCGCGCATTCTTTGGTAAAGTTAAAGCGCGAGTCAAAGTATTTATTTGCCAAAGGGGATATTTCGTTTAGTTTCAAGATAGAATACATATCTTTATCTCCTTGAAATTACTTATTTTCCAACTCGAATTTCTTCATAAACTCGACTAGCTTTTGCACGCCTTCTACGGGCATAGCGTTGTAAATCGAAGCGCGCATTCCGCCTACCAGTCTATGACCTTTGAGCTGCTTTAAGCCGTTTTTGGACGCCTCGGCGATAAATTTCTCGTCCAATTCAGGCGAAGGGGTAGTGAAAGGCACGTTCATAATCGAGCGGTCTTCTTTGTTGACTTTATTAATATAGAAGTCCGAGCTGTCGATAAAGTCGTATAGAATCTTGGCTTTTTCTTCGTTAACTTTTTGGATGTATTCCACGCCGCCTAAGTTTTTGAGCCATTCTAAAACAAGCATCATAATATAAACAGACCAGCAAGCGGGAGTGTTATACAAGCTCTTGTCTTTTACGTGAGTGGACCATTTGAGCATAGTAGGGCATAGTTCGTGGGTTTTATCCAGCAAATCGTTTCTAACAATTACCACCGTAACGCCCGCGGGGCCAAGGTTCTTTTGCGCGCCAGCGTAGATTACGCCGAAATCGTTTACATTAATCTTTTCGCTCAAAATATTAGACGACATATCGGCGACAATAGGCGCGTTAGCTTTAGGAATCTTAGTAAACCTTGTTCCAAAAATAGTGTTGTTTGTAGTGATATGAACATAGTCAATGTTGTCTCTAAAATTAAAGGTCTTAGGGATATAGGTAAAGTTTTTGTCTTCGCTGCTTGCCGCTACGGCGATATCGCCATATTTGCGAGCCTCTTTATACGCCTTTTGAGCGAAGTTGCCTGTAACCACATAATCGGCTCTTTTGTTGACGCTTATGTTGAGAGGAACGGCCTCAAATTGGGTAGTGGCGCCTCCTTGAACAAATATCACTTCATAATTGGAAGGTATGCCCATTAATTCTCTTAATAAGGATTGCGCCCTTAAGTTGATTTCTTCATAGGGTTTAGAGCGGTGGCTCATTTCCATAACGGAAAAACCGCATCCGTTATAATCAAGCAAATCTCTTTGAGCGATTTTTAGGACTTCTTCGGGCAATGCTGCTGGACCGGGAGAAAAATTAAATACTCTCATAGTCAACTCCTAATGGTATTTATCGATTATTTAATCTATAATTATTGTTAATTATACAACATTTATATGCTCAAATCAATAAAATAAACAGTGAATTAGCATAATTCGTTAATTTATTTTCAAACTATTAGCCTAATAAAGCGTTAAATTGCTGTAGTATGGCAGTTTTGTGGATTTTATTTCTATATTCTATTAATTTTTAACTGCTAATGTGTTATAATAAAAATTAATTTATTACCTTTGTTAACGATTTGTTATATGTTGAATAAATTGACAAAATACTATATAATATAACGAAATTATCTAAAGATTAGACAATTATCGCCAATTTTTTAGTTGAGGAAATTATGGCAAAAAACAAACACGGTTCTTATTTTGGAAAAGACGATTTTGATTTTATAGATAATCCCGATTTAACTCCAAACTCCAACTCTCAAGATTTGATTGATAATAATCTTGATTATCAGGATTATTTAAACGAATTGGACGATAATTATTATCAATCCCAACCTAATCAAGACTACGACGATAATTACATAGACGACAATTATCAAGACGATTATTCAAATCACGATTACCCCGAATATTATGACGACGATAGCCAGCCCATATCCGCCGACAGCATAAGCGAAGCCGAGGCGGAGGAAATCAACGCGCTTTTAAAGAATATCAGCGAAAAACTCGAGAGGCTGGAAAAAGCCAAAAAGAAAGAAGTGGCCGCAAGCGCGCCTTTTTACGCGCCCAACGCTATCCCGCCTTATGTGGTAATACCCAGTCAAAACGCGGGCAACGAGGTTATACTCAACGAATTAGCAAAACTTAGAGAGGAAAATTACAGAATGCAGCATTCGCAAGAAATCCAAAGACAGCTAAACGCCCTAAAAGAAGAACTCAACGCGAAGCTTGCTGCGTTATCCAAGACCTCTAAGGAAACCCCCAAACAAGACCAAAAACCAAACGGCCAAGCCGCCTTGTTGGAAGAGCTTCAAAAGCTCAACAAAAAAATAGAGCAGTTAGAGGCCAAAAGCAAGAGCGAGGACTTTAACCAATTATTAGAGTTAATTAATAGATTAGAGGCAAAAATCAATACTAGAAGCCAAGAGCAGCCGGTTAAGTTAGATAACGAAGAATCCGTCATAGATATAATCAATCAAATAAGAAGCGTATCCCTAAAAAGCGACGATGTTTTGGCGTATATTAAGAGCATAAGACACGCTTTAGGTCTTAGCGCGGTTTCTCATATTAACGAAAACGGCGAAATAGATTATTCCGACCTAAAAGAAGAATATGCCGAGTTTAAGAAAACAATTGCCACGGGTAACTTATACGCTAAGATTTCGGCTATCTTTAAATTTAACGAGCTTATCGCCGAGCTGCCCGTAGGCGTTCACGAAGAAATCGCCGCCGACTTTTTCAAGATACGAAACAGAGTCTTTGGAACGGTTCTAACTCCCGAGGTCGCCGCCGAACTCATTTACAACAGCACGGCCGCCGACAAAGAAAGGGATATCTATTATTATTTTGAGCTGAAAGCCGAGCTTGACAGGGCGGACGCTTACGAACTGCCCCAAGTGGCCGAGAAGTTCCTAAAATTAAGAAACAGACTGCAAAACAACCAATACGTTACATACAACCAAAATTTATTTAACGAGTTAATCGAGGCAAATAACGATTACCAATACGATAAGTCCGATTACGCGAAAGACAGATTAGAAAAGGCCAAAGAAATCTTTTCTACCTTAAGAATAGGCGACATAGTGCCTATTAACGATTACAGCAAGATAAGGCCCGCTTTTAATTATAAATCCATATCGGACAGGCTCAACGAGCTTTATAAATTAATAAAAGAAAAAGACTTTAGCGATTTAGGCGGTTTTAAGTTCCAGCTTGATTCCATAATAAACGAAATTAAGGCCGCTTTTGGCAAACAAAAAGACGCTAACGCTGAAGATATTAATAAGATAATTGACGAAATAACGGCTCTAAAAGAAAGCCTTATCGAGGCGAGCGAGCAAAGACACCTAAAAGTCTTGCAAGAGCTGGGCGATATAAGGCAAGAGTTTGCCCAAAGCAATATACCCAGCGACCTAGAATACATAAAAGCCCAAGTCGCCAACCTTCAAGAAGAGCTACAGTCCAAGAACATTAATTACGAACTGATTCTCAACGCCGTAAACGAGATAAAAGAACAGTTCAGCGCGCTGACCGATTATTCGGATTATGCGGATTATGAGACAACGCCCGCTGTTACCAATGAGAACATCTTGGACGAAATTCGCGCGCTTAAAGAGCAAATCTATATCCAAAAGGGCGAAATAGATCCCGAGATATTAAACGAGGTTCGCAACCTAAAAGAGCTATTAACCAACGCGCGCAAAGAAGAGTCTTACAAAGAAATTTTAGAAGCCTTAAATAAGCTGCAAAACACCATAGACCAAAACGCGCTGACCGAAAGCCAGGATTATCAAACCGTCTTGACTTCGGCGCTTGAGGTTTTGAGCGCCCAAGTAGAACAGCTTACCCAAAAGGCGGATAAATTAGCTTCTCAAGACAACGACCAGCTGTTAACCGCGATAGAGGAAATAAAAGCTGACATTAAGGCGATTAATATACCCACAATTTTAACCGAAGACAACAAGGTAAAAGTCAATTACGCCGAACTTCAACAACAACTAGACAGCATAAACGAAAGCATTAACAGGCTCGCGGATTTGTCCGCCAACGGCAACCGCGATATGGCTATTAATGTTTTCAGAGAAAGCATGGTTGAGGTTCTCAACGAGATAACCAACCTAAAAGACGAATACATATACCAAAGCGAGAAAAACGAGCAGTTATCAAACGAAATATACGATATAAAAGAGCAGCTAACTCAATACTTTGAGAGCGCTTACCAAAAATCCGAGTTAAATCTGCTTCAAGAGATTAACGAACTAAAAGAGTTAGTCGCCTCCAAGGCGATGTCGACCGACGGACAATCTTACCAAGAAGTCCTAAACGAGATTAACGAGCTTAAAGAGTTAGTCGCCTCCAAGGCGGCGTCGACCGACGGACAATCTAACCAAGAAGTCTTAAACGAGCTTAACGCTATAAAAGAGCAATTGGCGTTAAACTCCCAAGTTCAAGAAAGCATACTGCAGTTGTCCAAGTCCGACGAGAACGCCCAAATCTTAAAGACCATCAACGAGTTAAAAGAAAACTTCCTAGTCGGCAAAGCGGACACAGACAACACATTTATAATAGAAACAGCGTCTATACGCGAGCAGCTCAACGCGCTAAAGCAAACTTTGGATTTTGAAAAGATATCGCAGGATATCAACGATTTAAAATCCGCTATAAGTGACAATAAACCCGAGATAGACATTGAGGCTATAAGACAGATAATAAAAGAAGAAATCAACGCGCCTAAGGCTGTCGAGCTTGCGGTAAGCGTAGCGGCGATAGAAAAACAAGTAAACGAGCTCAAAAAAGAGTTCTCAAAGCGTCAAGAGTCAGACGCTCAGATTTTAAACTTAATGAGCCGTGTAGCCGAGCTTTTGGAAAATAAAGCGGGGCAAGATTTTTCCGCTATCGCCAGCGACTTAGACAATCTAAAAAAAGAAATTAACGCGCTAAAAGCCCAAAAAGAAGATAGCGTATCCGAAGAGTCGCAAAGATTCGCAAGCAAACTGACGGATTTAAAAGAAGACTTATCCAAGATAGCTCAGTTCGCCGAATTAGACGACGATAATATGGACGCTCTGCGAGAGGCGGTGGCAACAGAAGAACCTATTGTCGAAGAACCCGCCGAGGAAGAACCCATTGAGTTAGAGCCTGAAATAACGGACGAATCCTTATCCCAAAAAGAGCTTCTAAAGAAAAGCCTCTTAGAAAGCGGTTTAAGCGAAGAGAGCGTAATGGAGATAATCAACAGTATTTATCCCGATGAAGACTAAGTGATAATATTACCTAACGCCTGGCCTTTAGCTTGACCTTCTCGCGTTTTGGAAGTATCTTGTTATTACAAAATAAAAAGGAGGAGAGCTAAATGGACGATTTAAAGAAGATTCTAAATAAAGAAGTGGCAAACTTCGCCGTTCTTTATACCAAGCTCCATAACTATCATTGGTATGTAAAAGGTAAACATTTCTATACACTGCACGCTAAGTTTGAGGAACTTTACGACGCGGTAACCGGTTACTACGACGACGTAGCCGAAAGACTGCTCGCTATTGGCGGTCGTCCCGCGGCCACTATGAAAGAATATCTATCTATAGCGTCGGTAAAAGAAGCAAGCGGCTCTGAGTCCACAGAGGAAATGCTAAAAACCGTTATAAGCGACTTTGACACCGTTATCGCCGAGCTTGCCCAAGGCATTAAAGCCGCGGAAGCTGTCGACGACGTCGTAACTGCTGACTTGCTTACCGGAATCTCAAAAGACCTTCAAAAACAAAACTGGATGCTCAAAACGCTTTTTGAGTAAATTCAAAAACATAAAATCAAACGGCGCTAAAAATTTTAGCGCCGTTTTTATATTAACAGCCTATGAAAAAATCATAGACTGGAAATGTTACGATACTCTTTCGATTTTACCGCCTAGTTTTCTAAACTGTTCTTCTATCTTATAATATCCGCGGTCGATATGGCTAATGTTACTAATTATAGTAGTGCCTTTGGCGGCAAGCCCCGCCAAGACCAAAGCCGCGCCGCCCCTTAAATCCATCGCGGTTACTTCCGCGCCTTGCAAGCTCTCCACGCCTCGAACTATCGCCATTCGGTCTCTGACCGTAATGTTTGCGCCCATTTTTATAAGCTCGGGACAGTGCTTAAATCTGGTCTCAAACATATTCTCTATAATCATACAAGTTCCTTCGGATATTGTCTGCAACGCTGTCATAGGCGCTTGCAGGTCGGTGGGAAAACCGGGATAGGGCAGGGTTTCTATTATTTGGGCGGATAACGGCCTAGAGTTGCGCTCTATTTCGATGTAATCGGGCATTATGGTAAACCCGCAGCCGCTTTCTCTAAGCTTGGCAATCAGAGCGTAAAGATACTCGCTTTGACAATTGGTGACCTTTATCTTGCCCCCGCATATAGCGCAAGCTATCAAATATGTTCCCGCGATTATGCGATCGGGCATAGGCCAATACTCGCAGTCCGAAAGCGTTTCCACGCCCTGAATAGTTATCGTGCTGGTGCCAGCGCCCGAAATCTTGCCGCCCATAGCGTTTATAAAGTTTTGCAAATCCACGATTTCGGGTTCTTTGGCCGCGTTTCTTATCTCGGTAACGCCTTCGGTCAACGCCGCAGCCATCATCAAGTTTTCGGTCGCGCCCACGCTCGGGTAGTCTAGATGAATATTTCCTCCCTTCATCTCCGAGCCGTCGCATATGATAAACCCGTGCTCTTCCTTGATTTTCACATTAAGGTCTCTTAAGCCTTTTAGGTGCAAGTCGATAGGCCTAATGCCTATGTCGCAACCGCCGGGATAGGACACCTTTGCCGCTCTAAACCTGCTCAAAATAGAGCCCAGCATAAATATAGAAGAGCGGATTTCTCTAGCGAGGTGGGGCGGGATTTCCCAGCTGTGAGCGTTTGTGCAGTTTATGTAAAGGTTGTTTTGGGCGTCCCAGCTGTATGTGCATCCCAAAGTCGTCAAAATATTTAACATATGAAAAACATCGGTAATAGGGCTTACGTTATGTAAAACAGTATTTCCGCTGTTGAGTATGCTGGCCGCCAAAATGGGCAGCACAGCGTTTTTTGAGGTAGGAACTTTAATTTCGCCGCTTAAACGGTTACCGCCAACGATAACCAGTTTCTCGTTATTCTTTTCCATATGTAACTCCAAGAAGTCTTTAAGTATTTCGAAATCAAATTAGTCAGCCGTAAAAAAATACTTGGACATTACATAGTATGGCGGCAAACAAATAATGGTTAACGCCCAAAAAATCCGCTCTTTTTATTTGACGATTATATAAAGATTTGATTAGAATATTGACGATTAAATATACTTAAATTAAAATTAAATTGAAAAACACTTAAAACTTTTTAAATGTGTTTCTTTTGGCGTCTTTAAACAAAAAACCCTTTCTCAAATATATTAAGTATGTAATGTATTTAAAGGCATTATAAAAACGGTAAATACAGTTAATAATAAAGGTGTTTATAGTGCGATTATCACGAAGACGCTTTTATCCATACTTGATAGCCACAATATCTTGTGATATAATTATCTGAAAATTAAGGAGTAGATATGACAGATTTTATACCCGATAAAGACAACATCGAAGAGGCCGCTATTAACAACTACAAAATGCCGCGCATCCTCAAAATGATAGCCTTGCGCGGATTGGTCGTATTCCCTTATATGAGCGTAAGCTTTGACATAGCGAGGGATAAGTCTCTCTATGCCTTAAATAAAGCGCTGGAAAACGACGAGCAAATATTCTTGGTTACCCAAAAACACGCTTCCCAAAACGATCCCGCGCCTAAAGATATATATAGAATAGGCACTATCTGCCGCATAAAACAAGTTCTAAAGATGCCCGGCGATACTTTGAGAGTTTTGGCGGAAGGCATTGAAAGGGCGGAAATCGAAAGCTACCAGAGCATAAAGCCTTATTTCGAGGTCGCTCTAAAAGAAATGCCCGAGGACACCTCTGATCCTATGCTCGTCGAGGCTTTGAAGAGAATAGTCAAGGAGAGCTTTGAGGAATATTGCCGTTACGACACCAAGATTATTACTGACAATTTCGCCAATATCAATATAGAAACCGAGCCTGAAAAATTTGTCTACGCTATAGGTCAATATATTTACGCCAAAGACGAAGACCGTCAAAAATTGCTTGCGACCAACAACTTGGACAAAAAGCTTCAAATGATAAGCGAAGCGCTTGCCCAAGAAATCGAGATTTTAAAGATTAAGAAAAAGATAGACAACCGCGTCCGCAAGCAAATGGACAAAAACCAAAGAGAGTATTATTTAAGAGAGCAGGCTAGGGCGATACACGAGGAATTGGGCGACGGCGACGAGGACTTAATGGACTATGTCAAGAAAGCTAAAGAGCTCAAGATGCCTCAAGAAGCCAAAGAGAAAATAGAAAAAGAAGTAAAACGCTTGCAAAAGATGAGCCCCACTTCGCCCGAAGCGGGAGTCTCTCGCTCATATATAGAGTGGATTTTGGATTTGCCGTGGGCAAAATACACCCAAGACAACCTGGATTTAAAACGCGCCCGCGAAATCTTAGACGAAGACCATTTCGGTCTCAACAAGGTAAAAGAGAGAATTTTGGAATACCTTGCGGTATTGCATCTAACTAAGTCTCTAAAAGGCCCTATCTTGTGCTTTGTGGGCCCTCCCGGCGTGGGCAAGACATCCATAGTTCGCTCTATAGCGCGCGCTATAGGCAGAAACTTCGTGTCTATGTCTCTTGGCGGGGTAAAGGACGAAGCGGAAATACGCGGACACCGCCGCACCTATATCGGGGCTATCCCCGGCAGAATTATATACCACATAAAGCAAGCCGGCACTATGAATCCCGTGTTCTTGTTTGACGAGATAGACAAGATGTCCAGCGACTTTAGGGGCGATCCCGCGTCCGCGATGCTTGAGGTATTGGACCCCGAGCAAAACTATCAATTTAGAGACCATTACCTTGAGATACCTTTTGACCTATCCAAGGTAATGTTTATCACTACAGCCAACACTACGGAAAGCATACACCCCGCATTGCTTGACCGTATGGAAGTAATACATCTAAGCGGATACACCGAAGAAGAAAAATACGAAATAGCCCAAAAATTCTTGCTGCCTAAGCAAATAAAAAACCACGGCTTAACAGACGTCAAAATCGAAATTGAGCCCGACGCTATTTATCAAATAATCAACAACTACACCAGCGAATCGGGAGTCAGAAACCTTGAAAAAGAAATAGCCGAAATCTGCCGCAAGATCGCGCTTGAGATAGTCGAAAAGAACAAGCAGCAAAGCGAATTTAAGATTACTGCCCAAAATCTAATTGACTACTTAGGCGCGCCTAAATACCGCGACAACGAGATTTCCAAACAAGACGAAATCGGCGCGTCCACGGGTCTTGCTTGGACCGCTGTGGGCGGCAAAACGCTTACGGTTGAAGTAACCTTAATAGAAGGCGGCAAGGGTGAAATAATTTTGACGGGCAACCTTGGCGACGTGATGAAAGAGTCGTGCAAGACGGCTATAAGCTTAATCAAAGCAAGGGCAAAAGAATGGAACATCGATCCGTCCATCTTCAGCTCTACGGATATACACGTCCACGTGCCCGAAGGCGCCACTCCCAAGGACGGCCCCAGCGCTGGCATTACCATCGCCACCGCGATTTTGTCGGCGTTTACCAAGCGCGCCGTTTCAAAAGACATAGCGATGACAGGCGAGCTGACGCTTAGAGGAAAGGTTTTGGCTATAGGCGGATTAAAGGAAAAAATTCTGGCCGCTAACCGTATGGGCATAAAGAAAGTCATTATACCTAAAGATAATGAGAAAGATTTAATAGACATTCCTCAAAGCGTAAAAGACAAAATCGAAATCATTATGGTCGACGATGTGTCCAGCGTGTTTAGAAACGCTATAATTTGATATGACCAATAGAATAACCAAAGCTAGATTTGTAAAATCGGTAATAAATATTAACGACTTGCCGGCGGACGACATCCCGCATATATGCGTGATTGGAAAGTCCAATGTCGGCAAGTCTTCGTTTATTAATAAGCTCTGCAACAACAATAAGCTAGCCAGAGTGTCCAAAGAAGCCGGCCGCACCAAGATGTTAAATTTCTTTTTGGTCAACGACAGGTTTTATTTAGTTGACTTTCCAGGCTACGGCTTTCAGGCAAGCGGCAAAAGCTTTGACGAGATTTGGGCTGACTTAATAGAGAAATACTTTTTAAACCGCGATAAAATCCGCCAGGTCTTAGCCTTAGTCGACATAAGGCGCGAGCCCACCCAAAACGATATAGATATGGTAGATTATTTATATATCAATCAAATACCTTTTACCGTGCTTGCGTCCAAAGCCGACCAAGTCGCCAAATCCAAAATACCCAATCACCTTAATACGCTGGCGTCCAAATTAAAAGTAGGAAAAGACAATATCATTCCTTTTTCATCCGCGACTAGTCTTAATATAGACAGGATAACAAACTTGATATTTGAGAAATTGAGCAATTCTAGTTTCGAATAAAAACAAAACCATACAAAAAACGGCGGACTGTAAACCGCCGTTTTTTATATAGACAACAATTCTTTCATACCGTATAAGCCGTTGGGTTTGTTTAGCAAGAACTTAGCGGCTTTTATAGCCCCCAGCGCGAAAATGGTCTTGCTTTGAGCCGTATGTTTAATAGAGATTACCTCGTCGCCTCCAAAGAAGCTTACCGTATGTTCGCCGACTACCGTTCCGCCCCTTAAAGAATGCATACCTATTTCTTCTTTTTCTCTCTTTTGGTTCGAGCTGTGTCGTCCAAAGGTCAGATGACGAGGGCGGGGCAGGCCTTCGTTTACGCTTTGCGCCAGCATTATTGCCGTGCCGGAGGGAGCGTCCACTTTTTGGTTATGGTGCGTTTCCACTATCTCTATGTCAAAGTCGGCTAGTTTGGACGCCGCTATCTTGACAAGCTCGCACATCACGCTTACGCCCAAAGACATATTGCCCGAAAAGAAAATCGGGATATCTTTGGAAGCTTGGGCAATTAAGTCTTGCTGTTCGGCTGAATACCCGGTGGTGGCTATGACCACAGGTATTTTATTGGTCTTGGCGTAATCCAATATCCCGTAAACCGCCTCGGGCCTGGAAAAGTCTATGATGCAGTTAATATCTTTAGGAACGCTGTCGTAGTCTACAAATATTGGGATATCCACGCCTTGGATATCCTTAAATTTGTCAAACCCAACTATTTTGTTAATATCCTTATCCTGTTTTGCGGCGGCGAGCAAAGTTTTGCCCATTTTGCCGCCGATTCCGCATATCATTAAATTCATCATCCGATAGTCCTATTTATTTTTATAAATTAGGTATAAGCTGTTTTAGTTCTTTAAGTATTTGCTCTTTATTCTCGGATTCGGTCAACGGCAGTCTAGGCGTTCCGCAGTCAAATCCCAAAAGATTCATAGCGGCCTTTACAGGAATAGGGCTAACTTCGCTAAACAAAACATTAATTAGAGGCAGCAGCTTAAACTGAAGCTCTTGCGCGGTCTTTAGGTCGCCCTCAAAGAAGCTCTTGCAAAGTTTGGAGACGATATCAGGCACCGCGTTGGAAACCACGCTTATAACGCCCATACCGCCCAAAGCCAAGATGGGCAGGGTGCAAGAGTCGTCGCCGCTGTATATGGTCATCTTGTCTTTTACCAAAGCGGCTGTCTTGCAAATCTGGTCTATATTGCCGCAAGCCTCTTTTATAGCAACTATGTTAGGGTGCTTGGAAAGCTCTAGATAGGTTTGAGGCTGGATATTTACGCCTGTGCGGGAAGGGACATTATAAACGATTAAAGGCAAATCGGTGCTGTCCGCTATCCTGTAGTAATGTTCTATAAGGCCTTTTTGAGTGCATTTGTTATAGTAAGGAGTTACCGCTAGCAGCGCGTCCGCGCCTATAGAGGCCGCTACCTTGGCGTTGTTTACGCTGGTAACAGTGTTGTTTGTGCCTATGCCCGCTATTACGGGAACTTTGCCGTTGACATAATCGACCGCGAATTCAATTACTTGGGCTTTTTCCTGATCTGTCATCGTGGACGGCTCGCCGGTGGTGCCCAACACAATTAAGGCGTCCGTCCCGTTGTTAATTTGGTAATCAATTAATTGACCGAACGTTCGATAATTTACGCCTTCCGAGTCAAAAGGCGTAATCATCGCTGTTCCCGACCCCTTAAAAATCATAAGAAAACCTCTTTTTAATTATTTTATACGGCTTTGATATTATTCTTTACTATGTATTCCGCTATTTGAACGGCGTTGGTGGCTGCGCCTTTTCTAATATTGTCCGCTACCACCCAAAGGTTTACGCCGCTTTTTACGCTGTAGTCTCTTCTAATCCTTCCTACGAATACTTGGTCTTTTTCATTTGCGTCCAAAGGCGTAGGATATACTCCGTTTGCGGGGTCATCCATTACCACGATGTTCTCAAAATTTCTCAAAGCGTCTTTTAACTCGTTCAAGTCAAAGTCTTTCTCAAACTCGATATTTATTGACACGCTGTGTCCGTTCATTACGGGCACTCTGACAGTGGTGGCGGTAATCTGTATGCTCTGGTCGCCCAAAATCTTGCGGGTTTCAAAAATCATTTTATGTTCTTCTTTGGTGTAGCCGTCTTCCATAAACACGTCTATATGAGGCAGGCAGTTGGAGAAGATAGGGCGGGGGAATTTTTGAGGAGGCAAACCTTTAATGCCGTTTTCAAGGTCCACGCATCCGGCTCTGCCCGCGCCGCTGACGGCTTGGTAAGTAGAGTAAACTATTCTCTTTATCTTATATAAATCGTGCAAAGGTTTCAAAGGCACTACGCTCTGAATAGTAGAGCAGTTAGGGTTAGCTATAATGTTCTTGTGTTCTTTGATAGCTTCGCCGTTTACTTCGGGCACGACTAAAGGAACGTTGGGATCCATTCTCCAGCAGCTGGAATTGTCGACTACGATCGTATGGTTTTTCGCGAAAATCGGGGCGAATTCTCTAGAAACGGAAGCGCCTGCGGAAAATATAGCGATATCTATTTTCTTATCGACAATGTTTTTCTCAGCCAGCTCTATAATCTCGTATTCTTTGCCGCCGAATTGAACTATTTTGCCCGCGCTTTTCGCGGAAGCGTAAAGATAAAGGTTGTTAATGGGGAAGTTTCTTTCTTGCAAAACTTGCAGCATCTTTTGACCAACTACGCCGGTCGCGCCGACAACGGCAACATCGTATAGCATTGTTTTTATCTCCTTTGATAAAAAAATAGTGCTTTCTATAGAAAGCACATTTGATGATTCTTAAAAAATTTTGGCAATAAATATAAAAAAAATTTTATAAATATTGCGTTTTTTTAAGTTATCACCTAATGTGCTTCACTATTACTTTTAATAGTGACAGTTATACGGGTATTAACCCGTATACCCAACCCTAATAAGCAAATTATTGGGAACTTATTAGGATTTCGGCAGAGATACCCTTTCGCCTATAATATAACCCCAATTGTTATATAT
>DATCKE010000054.1:0-35485 GCA_036562445.1 Clostridia bacterium | reverse complement strand
CACTTCTTCTTTAGCTTCTAGTATAGCTTCTTTTTTAATCGTTTTGGCTTCCAAATTAGCATCTTTGATAATTTTATCTGCCGTCTGCGTAGCGCTGCCAATCTTGCTTTTTACTATACGAGCATTTATGATATAACCTGTTATCAGGCCTATTATCAGTGCCGCAATAGGTAATAAAATTATCAAAAGAAGGTCTATTTTAGCCAAAATGCTCAGCATGTCGCCGTTCATTTTTAACCTCCTATTCAGTTTTCAATCTGCGCTTTAAATGATTTATAAATCTTACGAAATAATCTAATTTAATAAATCAAGTGCGTTAGTTCAATAATATCTGATTAGTTATAAAATGTCAACCTACTTTATATTGATAAAGCGTTTTTGTTTTCTTTTACATATTCTTTAATCTTTTGCTCAATTTCCTTGCAAATATCGGGATTGGACACTAAGAACTTACGCGCGTTTTCTCTGCCCTGTCCAATCTTTTCGCCTTTATAGCTAATCCAAGAACCGCTCTTCTCGAGTATTCCGCATTCTACGCCCAAATCAAGCACGCAACCCTCGTTTGATATGCCTTGTCCGTAAATGATATCAAACTCGGCGGTTTTAAAAGGAGGCGCAAGTTTATTTTTGACTATTTTAGCCTTAGTTAAACTACCTACCATTTCGGAACCATCTTTTAATGTTTCCGCTTTTCTAACATCAATTCTGATGCTGGCAAAGAACTTTAACGCCTTGCCGCCTGAAGTTACTTCGGGCGAGCCGAACAAAACTCCCACCTTTTCGCGCAATTGGTTGATAAAAATAACGCAAGTCTTGGTTCTGCTGATTACGCCCGCAAGCTTTCTTAGCGCCTTGGACATTAATCTAGCCTGCAAGCCGATATGGTTGTCGCCCATTTCCCCCTCGATTTCAGCTTTAGGCGTCAGCGCGGCTACGGAGTCTATTACAATGACGTCCAAAGCTCCGCTGGAAACTAGGCTTTCGGTTATATCCAGCGCCTGCTCGCCATTATCGGGCTGGGATATGTAAAGATTGTCCAAATCAACGCCAAGGTTTTTAGCGTAAACGGGATCTAATGCGTGCTCGGCGTCAATAAAAGCCGCAGCGCCGCCGTTTTTTTGCGCCTCTGCTATGACGTGCAAAGACACTGTGGTTTTGCCGGAAGATTCAGGTCCGTATATCTCAATAATTCTTCCTCTAGGCAATCCCCCTATTCCGGTAGCCAAGTCCAAAGCCAAGCAGCCCGTCGAGATAGTCTCAATGGGCATATTGACTCTTTCGTTGAATTTCATTATAGAGCCTTTCCCAAATTGCTTTTCTATTTGAGAAATCGCTTGTTCTAACGCTCTCTTTTTATTCTCATCCATATTTTTTCTCCTTTAATTACGAATTAAAACCTTTTAGATATTGGATTAATCTAAAAAACGCGTTGTCGCAGCCTTGCGAAACTATCTGTTCTCTATTTCCTTCAAAATGGTTTTCAAATATATGAATACCATCTTTATCGCCTAACGCCAAGTAACATAATCCCACATTTTCGCCTTCGGGGCCGGCGAATCCGGTAGTGGCCATAGCTATATCAGCGCCCGCCTTAATAAGCCCCGCGGCCATTTCGTAAGCCGTTTCGCTGCTTACCACGCCGAACTTCTCAATAACGCTCTTTTCCACCCCTAGCCGAGCCATTTTAGATTTTTCGGTGTATGTAACCAGTCCTTCCGCCAGGACTTTGCTCGCGCCGGGATTTTGGATTAGTCTAGAGACTATATTTCCGCCGGTGTATGATTCCGCGATGGAAATAGTCCTGTTTGATTTTAGCAGCGTTTCAAAAGCGGTTTGGCTGAGAGTCGCGTTGCCTTCGGCGTATAGATAATTGCCAACTCTTTCTTTAATGTTGTTTATTATATTTAAAACTTCTATGCCCGACATATTGTCGGTATAGCCTATGACGATATCGCACAAAGCGTTGTCTTGGAGATAATCAATGGTTACTCTAGCTTTCGCCCTTGAGACATCTTTAATCAACTCTTTGCAAATCTCGGCGTTTAGCCCGTAAGTTCTCAAAATATGCTTATATCTATGGGTAATCGACTTAGAGACCAAAACGGGCAATACCATATCCTCAAAAAGCTTTATACCCTGCTCGTCCGTCTCAACAAACGCTATTTCGCAAGAATTATAAGAAGCGTAAATGTCGGACGCGGCCGCACCTAAGAGTTCTTTATAACGGCTGTCCGCGTTTAAAATTAGAACATAAGAGGAAATCTTGCCGGCGTATTTAAAGAAAATCAAAAAATCGTCTTCCAAAAACCTATTAGCTTTGGTTACGCTGATCACATCAATGCCGTTGTCCGACAGCAATTGAACAAGGCTTGATATATATTTCTCGCAATTATTCGTATGGTCTAAAGCTAAGATGCTTATTTTCATAGGCGTAAAATATAAATATTTGTTTTATCTTATAAGTAAAGAATACAGCTTTTTATTGTTTTTGTAAAGAGATAATTTGTCAAAAATGACTTAATCGCGGATAGCCGCGAGCCCTTTAACTACATAATTTACGCCCGAAAACACAGTCAATATCATAGATATCAAAAACAATCCAAAGCCAGCTAGATATAAATACATATAATTAAAATTCAAAAGTCTGCCTAAATCGCTCGCGCACATAAGCGCGGGAACGGCAACCGTTTGAATCGCGGTCTTGGCTTTTCCAAAAATGTTGGCAGCCATAATATGATTTTTTGAAGCGGCAACCATTCTAATATTGTTTACAATCAAGTCGCGCGCGAGAATGACTATTATAGAAACGGCGAGAATAATATTAATACCGTATGTCGCAGGCGCCGCCAAAAGCAATAAAATCAAGGAAGAAGAGACTAATATTTTATCCGCAATGGAATCCAAAAATTTTCCTAATGTAGTTATGAGATTATATTTTCTAGCGATATAGCCGTCAAAGAAGTCGGTCACGGCCGCTAATATAAAAGCTATGGTAGCGTAAAGCCTTGCGTAAGGCAATACCGCGTCCAACAAAAACAAGACGATAACAACGGGAACAAGACAAATTCTTATTATTGACAACCTATTGGGCAGGTTCATTGCATTACTCCTTTTAAATCGTATGTAAGAATGTCCGTTATTTTCACATCGTAAAAATTGCCAATTTCGGCAAATTCGCCGCTGAAATAAACCAAAGTGTCTACTTCGGGAGCGTTGTATTGCGTCCTTCCGTAAAACATCTTTTTTTTGAAATCTATGCCCTCGTATAAAACCTTAAGCGTTTTATTTAGGTATTTTTTATTGTTTTCTATAACCACCCTTTGCTGCACAGCGGCGGCTTGTCTAAGTCTTTGATTTTTTATTTTGGCGGGAATTTGACCGCTCATTTTAGCCGCGGGCGTGCCTTCCTCGCGCGAATAGGTAAAGAACCCGACATTGTCCAGCTTATATTCTTCCAAAAACGCCAACAACTTCTGAAATTGCTCGTCGGATTCTTGCGGGAAGCCTACTATAAAAGAGCTTCTAATGCTTATGTCCCCCGCCTGCCGAATTCTGTCGATAAGGTTTTTAATGCCTTCTTCGGTTATACGGCGGTTCATCCTTTTTAAAATCGTGTCGTCTATATGCTGCAAGGGAATGTCGAGATAGTTGCAAATTTTAGGCTCGGAAACGATTAAATTCAACAGCCTATCGGTAATAGTTTCGGGATAGCAATATAAAAGCCTTATCCATTCGATTCCGTTGATTTTGGAAAGGTCAAACATTAAATCGGCTATATCGTAATCCTTATATAAATCGCTGCCGTATCTGCCCGTGTCTTGAGCGACTAGGATAAGCTCTTTTACTCCGATGTCAGCGAGTTTTGTAGCTTCGTTTAAAATGTTTTCTTTAGTTCTTGAAGTGTATTTACCCCTAATGCTTGGAATAGCGCAAAAGGTGCAATGATTATCGCAACCTTCGGCGATTTTAATATAGGCGTAATGTTGAGGAGTGGTTAATACCCTTTCGTAAACATCGTTATCCTTGGGAGAATTGCTGTAATAATTTTCGCCTTTGTATAACTTCTCAATGATATCCGCTATCTCGGAATAATTAGAAGTGCCCAAAAAAGCGTCCACTTCGGGCAATTCTTTCTTTAAATCGTTGAGATATTTTTGGCTAAGACACCCGGTAACGATAATTTTCTCGCAATTGAATTTTTTAAGTTCTATAGCGTCTAAGATGTTTTCTATAGATTCCTTTCTTGCCTTTTCTATAAACGCGCAAGTGTTTATAATAATGATGTCGGCGTCTTCTAAGTCGTCAACAACCTGTATCCCAGTTCCTTTTAAAAAGCCGAGCATTTTCTCGGTGTCTACTCTATTTTTATCGCATCCAAGCGAAATTATCCCTAGTTTTTTCTCAGTTAGTATGCTCATTTAAATCAAACGGTTCTCCAAATTCTTCCTCAAATTGTTCGGGCGTAATCAAAACCTTTCTAGGTTTGTTAGTGCCGTCAAAAGCTGAAATATATTTTTTCAACTCAAGCTGGTCCATAATTCTTGCGGCCTTGGCGTATCCGTATCTAAACCTTCTTTGAATCAGCGTGGTGGATGCTTGGCCTAGCTCGATAAACATTCTGACTATATTCGCAAGATTAGGATCGGCCTCGTCGACATAATTAGCTACTGTAACGCCGTTGTTGTCGGCGTTGCTTGTGTTAAATATTAATTTTTCTAACTCTTCGTCAAAGTCCGAAGGATTGTTTTCTTTTACAAAATCAACCACGTCGCAAACTTCTTGGTTGGTCACATAAGCGCCCTGAACTCTGATAGGCTCGGGCTTGTCAATGGGCGCGAAAAGCATATCGCCTCGTCCAAGCAGCATTTCCGCTCCGCCTTGGTCCAAGATAGTTTTTGAGTCCGCTATAGACGTTACAGCGAACGCTATTCTAGAAGGCAGGTTGGCCTTAATCGTGCCCGTGATAATATCGACCGAAGGACGCTGGGTGGCTAAAACTAGGTGTATGCCCGCCGCGCGCGATTTTTGAGCTATAATTCTTATTCTGTCCTCAAAATCGCGCTTAGCCTGCAGCATTAAGTCGGCCAGCTCGTCCACGACAATTACGATATAAGGCAGTTTTTCCACGTCGCCGTTTTGGACTACGGATAAAGCGTTAAACTCGTGAATATCCCTTACCTTGTAATCCACAAACAGCTCAAACCTTTTTTCCGCCTCGTCTATAGCCCATTCAAAGGCGTTGAGCGCGTGCTCTGATTCGGTAATCGGATTTTCTATCAACAGATGGGGCAATCCCCTGTAGCTTGTAAATTCAACGCGCTTAGGGTCTATGAGAATTAACCTTACATCCGACGGCGAAGATTTAAAGATTAAGCTGGTAATCAAAGCGTTTAGGCAGGACGATTTACCGGAGTTAGTAGCGCCGGCAACCAGCAAGTGCGGCATATGAATAAGGTCGCCTATAATATTCTTGCCCGTTATGTCCTTGCCCAAAGCGAAACTCAAGGGCGACGGATGGTTGACAAACTCCCTTGACTCTATAATCTCTTTCAACGAGACAACTTCTATAGTATGGTTTGGAATCTCTATCGCTACGGCTTGCTTGCCGGGAATATGCGTTTCAATGCGCACCTTGCCGTTTGACGCCATAGCGTAAGCGATATCCTCCGCTCTTTCGGATATCTTTTTAACCGAAATACCTTGCGGCATTTGTAACTCGTATCTTGTAACAGCGGGGCCTTTGCATACGCCTATTACTTTGGCGGGCGTTTTAAAATCATATAAAACTTGCTCTAAAACGGCGATGTTTTCGTTAATATCGTCGTCAATTTTGCCCGTGTAAGTCGAGTTGTTTTGAAGCAAATCGATAGGCGGTTTTATATATTTAGCCCAGGTTTTAGGTTTTAGGCTTCTTTGAGCTTGAGGCTTCTCAACGGGCTTTCTTGAATATAATAAATCTTCAACATTTAATTGCCCGTTTAAAGACGGTTCTTTGTTTTCTTGGTTTAGATAATCATCTTCTTTATCGTCTTTGTCTTCTTTCTCAACTTCGTTAATCTTTTGGCTTAGGTCAAAAGACTGCCTAGGCGGAGTTATTTTAAAATATTGGGTATCGTCGTCAAAATTATTAAAAGACTTGGCGGGCTCTTCTTTAACTTCTTCCTTTTCCTGCTCGTCAGGTAGAGCCTTCTTTTGCATTGAAGCTTGAGTTTGGTCGGTGTAAATCTGAGGCTCGCTGTAAACCTGATTTTTAGCGCCGCGCTTTAAAATCTCCTTAAATTCCTTAATAACGCTGTCTTCAACCTTTGTGGCTCTGCTTTCTTTTAATTTTTGGCTTATCAAATCGCCGTCAATAATATTAGGAATTCTAGGCGCGGCTTGGGTTTGAGCGCTTTGCTTTAATTCGGTGTTCAGCCTAGCCTCTAATATTTCCTTGCTTCTCTTTTCGGCGTCGATAACATTAGGCGCCACTATCTTTTTAGGCGGAACAAAATCGTTTTTTTCTGTATGAACAATCTTTTCAGGCTTGGGTTCTACATAAAAGTTAGGTTTAGGCGGCTCGGTTTTTAATTCAGCGGTATCCAAGGAAGGAGCGACGAAATCCGTTTTAAAGGTATTTATCGCGCCCTTAGGCTGGATTCTATTATCTAACGAAAAATCGTATTTTTTCTTATTTTCCTCCAAAGCCGAATAAAAGTCTTGACTTAGGCTGTATATCTTTTGAACCTTTTTATCGGCTTTATCTAATGAAGCCGCTTTTTTGTCGGTCTTTATAATAGTAGACACAAATAAGGAGTTGGAAGGTCTTTCTTCAATAAATTCCCTTCTAAAGTCTTTTTGAGTATTAGCGATAATATTTCTGGCTCTGTATTCTTTGATTTTGGAGAAATCAATAAAAGTTACGGCGAAAATCACAAACAACGCCGAGAACAATATATAACTACCCACAAGCTTTAAAACGGAATAAATGGGATATATAACCGTTCCCAAAATAACTCCGCCAAAGGTAACGGCGGAATCGTAGCATTTAGATATATAGCTGGCAAAGGATACATCCGGCCCTAAAAAGCGCGCGGAAGATATAAGGTGCAAAATCAATAAAGCGCAAATAAACATTCCCACTACAGAGAATATTCTTTTTATTGAGACTTGGACGGTATAGCCCTTAAAGAGAATAAATCCAAAAGAAAACAGCGTAACAAACAAGGCGTAATGCGAAAAACCGAAAACGCCCATAATAAAACCTTTAACCGCTTTCGCGCCGATAGGCGCCAAAAAAGAATCGAAAACGGTTAAAATTAAAATGACTGCTGACACAATCATCAGAGCCAATCCGTTAATTTCGCTGCCTTTGCTTGAGAACTTATTTTCTCTTTTCAATAAAGACTCCCGACCTAATTATCTTAAAAAAGCGATTTTTAATAATTATATCATAACGCTGTTTAATAGACAATGAATATAAATCTTAAGGCTTTGCGGATAATCGACAATTTACACGACATTATCGAGAGATTTTAACGAGCATCCTACCAATTCGCAAAACACGTCCGCGATAAAATCCAGCGCTTTTTTTGCCGCGGACGGTTGAATTTTTATAGTAGACAGCCGCTCGTAATCCGAATTATCTATAAATTTTAAGTTATTTATCAAATTAACCGGCATCGGCTCGCCGTCGACATCTTTGCACAAAGGGCACAAAACCCCGCCCCTTAACGCCGAAAAAAACGGCCTGGATACGGCGGCTTTACAAGACGAGCATTTAGAAAAGTTCATTTTATACCCTATCAGCGCCAAAGCGTCTATAATAAACTTAGCCGCCACAACTCTTTCATCGGTCTTTTCATAGGTTAATTCTTTTAACGCTTTTAAACTTTGCAAAAACAGTTTTTCGTTGGGCTGCCCCTCGATTGTGGCGTAATCGATAACCTCCAATATCACGCAGCCTGCGAAAAACCTTTCGCTCTGATACGCCAAGTCGTAAAACGACTCGGTCAAGGTGCAATTGGTCGTTATATAATTATTGCCGCGCTCGCAAAGTATAAACTCGCCAAAACAAAAAGGCTGCGCCGCCATTTTCATTTTCGCCTTGGGCTTTTTTACTCCCCTAAAAACGGCGTTGAGCTTTCCCTTTTCTAGGGTAAAAATAGCGGCTAATTTGTCGTCGTCTTTATAATCTTTGGTGTTAAGGACTAAACCCGTAACTTTTATATTGTCTTCCATAAAAAAATTATATCAAAAATTTTGGAGTTATATCCTTATTTTTTATTTTTAACATACATAATTATATAGTTTTTAGAACATACTACAACTATAAAAAAATAGGAGGTTGATATATGTTTGACCAAGATTTAGGCAGCCTATCGTGGCAATTATTTTCTTCCACAGGACAAATTGGATACTACTTATTATATAAAAGATTGACAGAAGAAGACGAAGTCAACCCTCCTACCAAAAGAACCAAGTTTGATTAAAACCAATTGAGTTAAGACTATTACATAATTACAGACCTTAAAGTAATTTAAGGTCTGTAATCTTTTTGGGACGATTGCCCGGTTTGTCTTTTTAAGTTTTCTTTGTTTTTATCTAAATAAATTTGATATAACTCGTCGGCGGTCATTCCCGCGTGCAGACACATACTTACAAAAAAGTGCAAGACATCCACAAGTTCTTCTTTTAAGGCCTGGCTGTTTATTTCTTTAGGATTTTTCCACCACTTGAAATTGACCTCGTCTAAAACCTCGCTTAATTCGGATATAAGCGCCAAAATGTTTTTTTGAATCCATTCTTGGGGCGTAAACTTATTCTCTAAATTATGATTTTTAGATATAAAATCGTTTAAGCTTTGCTGCATTTGAAAAATATGCTCGAGTTTATCCATAAAAAACTCCTTTAGTAAACCCCGTTGCTTACAAAATATTATTGATATAAATATATCACACCAATTAAAAAAAGCCCTAGCGTTCGCCAAGGCTTTTTTATTAATTATATTTTTTAATTTAGATATTTTATCAAATCTTCGGTCTCCCTGTTGGCTACGCAAGCGACGCAAGCCCTTTCAAAATCCAAGTATTTTCTAGCCACATTTATGACGTCGTCTTTTGTTATAGAATTGATAGCTTTTAGCTTTTTATCCAAATCAAAAATCTCGTCGGATACCAATAACATCTTGCCGTAAACATTCATTATGGAAGTGGTGTTTTCTTGACCTAAGATAAAATTGCCTTTTAATTGCTCTTTGCCGCGCAAAAACTCGTCGTCCGTGATTCCATCTTTTACAAATCTCTTTAGCTCGCTTACCACGGTCTCTACAGCCTTTTCTATGTTTTGGGGATTGGTGCCGCAATATATTGAGAACAATCCGTTATTTTTATACGAAGAAATAAAGCTATAAACCGAATACGCAAGCCCCAGCTCTTCCCTTATTTTTTGGAACAATCTTGAGCTCATCGAGCCGCCCAAGATATTAGACATTATCATCATAGCGTGGGTGTCCTCGGAGTTAAACACCGGCGAAGGAAAACCTATCGCGATGCTCGCCTGCTCCAACTGCTTTACCTTGCTTCCAAACTTATGCGCGGATAAATGCTTAGGCGCCGCCACCGCTTTCAGGCAATTTTCCCGTCCTTGGAATTTTTGGTTAAAGTATTTGTCGACCATTTCGGTAAGTTTATCAAAATCAAAATTACCCGCCACCGCTATAACCACGTTTTGGGGGCAATAATGATCGGCCATAAATTGTTGAATTTTGGACCTATCAAAACTGTTTACATTTTCGGCGTTGCCTATGATAGGTCTTCCCAAAGGACTGCCTTCAAAAAACAGCTTGGCTAGATGCTCGTGGCAAACATCCTCGGGCGAATCCTCTGTCATTGAGATTTCCTCTAAGACTACCTTTTTTTCTTTCTCAAGCTCTTTCTCGTCAAAGACCGAGTTAAACAGCATATCGCTTAATATATCTAGGCATTGCTCAAGATGCTCGTCTATGGACTTTGTGTAATAACAGGTAACTTCTTTGGCGGTAAACGCGTTTATTTGACCGCCGATTTTGTCTATGGAGTCGGCTATATCAAACGCCGAGCGGGTGGCAGTTCCCTTAAAAAGCATATGTTCTATAAAATGCGATATTCCGTTGTTTTTTTCGTCCTCATAAGCGCTGCCCGCGCCTACCCAAACGCCTACGGAAACCGACCTTAAAAAATCAAGCTTTTTCATTATTAGCCTTAACCCGTTGGGATAGGAAACCATCTTATGCATAAAAAAATACCTCTCGAAAGAAATTTAATTATAGTATGCGATATTTTACCAAAAATTAGTATTGAAAAAGATATGAAGCAATAATAAGTTTATACGAAACCTTTTTAACAGTCAATTTTAAATTTTGCTTGCTGTAGCTATATTCTCGCTGACAGTAACCAATGAGAAACCTTTTTCTTTTAACATCTTAATAATTTTGGGCAGCGCCTCGACGGTGTTTTGGGTAGGATGCATTAAGATTAGGTCGCCGTTTGAGGCTTTGGTAGTCGCCCTTTTATATATCAAATCGGTATTTTTATCGCGCCAGTCTATGGTGTCTTTAGTCCACATTATGGTTTTATAGCCCAGCTCTTCGGCAACCTCTAGGGTAACCTTGCTGTAAGAGCCCGACGGCGGAGCAAAAAGCGTAGTCTTAACTCCGCAAATGCTTTCAATTAATTTTTGGGTAACATATATCTCCTCGCGGTTTTGCTCTCTGGATAGGTTTTTATGGTCTTTATGGAAATACCCGTGGTTGCCTATCTCGTGCCCGCGCCTTGCTATTTCTTTCAAAACTTCCTCGTTTTTTGCCGCCCAGCTGCCGCCTATAAAAAACGTGCATTTTACATTATATTGGTCAAAGATTAAAAGCATATCGTCGATGTATTCCGTGCCCCAATACACATTTATCATAAGGCTTATATTATTTTTGGAAGTGTCGCCGTTGTAATACGCTTGTGGCCCGCCGCTTTTAAAAACCTGGGCTATGTCGTCTTTTATTGATAGACCTAAGACAAACAAAACTGCCACGGCGATAATCACATTGCAAAAAACATCCCGAAAATACTTTAACTTTTGGGAGGCGTTTTGAATCATATTTATATATATATTCCTTAAGAAACGAAAAAAGTAATGTTACAAACAAAACTATAAATCCAAAATTAAAAGTTCAAAATCATTGGCAATTGATAGACAATCTTTCCCAGATATATTATCATTATATAGCAATCAAAAATTATTAAGGAGATAAGATATGGCATCTACTTCTATTAAAAACATCTTTGCTCGCGAAATTCTTGACTCCCGCGGCAATCCTACCGTAGAAGCTATTGTAACTTTGGAAGGCGGCGCGCAAGGCGTTGCGGCTGTTCCCTCGGGCGCTTCTACCGGTATGTTTGAGGCGGTTGAGTTAAGAGACGGCGACAAAAAAAGATATTTAGGCAAAGGCGTTCTTAAAGCCGTAAACAACGTAAATACCGAAATTTTCCAAGCCCTAAAAGGCAAAGACGCTTTGGATTACGCCACCAACGACAAGATTATGTTAGAGCTGGATGGAACCGAAAACAAGAGCCGTTTGGGCGCTAACGCTATTTTGTCCGTGTCCTTAGCGGCTTCCAAGGCTGCAGCTAACGCTTTGGGCATTCCTTTGTATAAATATTTGGGCGGCGCAAGCGCTACAGGTTTGCCTGTTCCTATGTGTAACATAATTAACGGCGGCGCGCACGCTTCCAACAACATCGACGTTCAAGAATTTATGATTATGCCTGTAAACGCTCCTTCCTTTACGGAAGGCATTAGATGGTGCGCGGAAGTATTCCATCACTTGGCTAAAGTTCTAAAGAGCAAAGGACTTTCCACCGCTGTCGGCGACGAGGGCGGCTTCGCTCCCAACCTAAATAGCGTGGAAGAAGCTCTTGACACCATTATGCAGGCTATCGAAAACGCAGGCTACAGACCTAATGACGATATTAAGATAGCTTTGGACGCGGCTTCTAGCGAATGGTATACCGAACAAGGCGACTACTTCCTGCCTAAGAACCAAAAGAGAATGACCGCCGACGAACTAATCGAATATTGGGACAAGCTCTCCTCTAAGTATCCTATTATTTCGTTGGAAGACGGTCTAGCGGAAGAAGACTGGGAAGGCTGGAAGAAGCTAACCGCCAAGCTTGGCAAACGCGTTCAATTGGTCGGCGACGACTTGTTCGTAACCAACACCAAGAGATTGCAAAAAGGTATCGATAACCAAGTAGCCAACTCCATCCTGATTAAGCCCAACCAAATCGGCAGCCTAAGCGAAACTATCAACGCCGTAAAAATGGCTCAAAACGCCGGATACACCGCTGTTATGTCCCACAGAAGCGGCGAAACCGAAGACACCACTATCGCGGATTTGGCGGTCGCTACAGGCGCTACCCAAATCAAGACCGGTTCGTTGTCTAGAAGCGAAAGAATCGCTAAATTCAATCGCCTATTGTTAATCGAGCACGAACTCGGCGCCAACGCAAAATATCCCGGCATCAACGCTTTCTATCAATTAGTAAAGTAATAGATTCAAAATAAATAATAGGGCCTTTATTTAAGGCCCTTTTTTATTTGATAATAGCAAGGCTTTGTTATTCTATTATTATTTTTCGCTTTCAATAGCAATAAAAAATCGCGCCTTTTTAAAGGCGCGATTTTTTTATGTAATATAAATATCTTATTCTAAAGCCACAATATAATAATACAAAGGCTGGCCGCCGAAATGGCAATCCACATCGCACTTAGGATATTTTTGGCTCAGCTCTTCGACTATCTTTTGAGCGTCTTCTTCATTAACATCGTTGCCAAAATACAATGTTATGCTGGACACATTGTGGTCCATCATTTTCTCAATCAGCTCTTTGGTAACTGTATTGACATCTTGACCGGAAGCCAAAATCTCTTTGTTGTCGATACCGATAATGTCGCCCTGGCTGAGCTGCATACCGTCTCCGTAGCTGGTGCTTCTGACAGCGTAAGTAACCTGACCGGCTCTGACGGATTTAAGCGCTTCCATCATAGCCTCGCGGTTTTCTTCCAAATCAGCCTCGGGGTCAAAGCACAAAGCGCAAGCAATGCCTTGAGGAATATTAACGGTAGGGATTATAATTAGATTTCTCTTGGAGATTTCTTTAGCCTGTTCGGCGGCTAAGATTATGTTTTTATTGTTAGGGAAGATAAAGACATTTTCAGCCATTACTTTGTCGGCGGCTTTGGCTATATCGTCCGCGCTGGGATTCATAGTTTGACCGCCTTCTATAATGTAGTCAACCATTAGGTCTTTGAATATGTTGGACAATCCTTCGCCCACGCAAACGCTGACCATTCCGAAAGGCTTAAGCTGCTCTTGGGATTGCTTTAAAGCCCTGTTTTGTTCAAGCATATTCTCAATCTTAATCTTATCAATCTCGCCCAATTCCAAAGCGTATTGCAAAGCGCTGCCGGGATTGTTGGTATGAACGTGAACCTTGACCAAAGACAGGTCGCCTATGACTAAAACGCAATCGCCTATAGCCATTAGCTTTTCTCTGAATCTGTCTATATCGGCCTCGGTGGTCTTTTTATATAGGTTGATAATAAAGAACTCTGTGCAATAAGCGAATTCTATGTCTTCTAAGCTGTCTAAGTCAGCGTGGAATTGCTTAAAGGTGTTTATTGATTGATCGACGGAAATCTTGTCGTTGTATTCCAAAATCTCAGGGGATTCGGTATTAGTGATAACATTGTAGAAACCGGTAAATATAATCAATAGACCGCGTCCGCCGGCGTCGATAACGCCCGCTTTTTTGAGAACGGGAAGCATTTCGGGAGTCTGCATCAAGACCTGTTCGCCGTAATCTATAACCGACTTTAAGAAATCTTCCATATCTATGGACTTTTTGGTTATAGACAAAGCGTGCTCGGCCATTCCCCTTATGACCGTCAGCATTGTGCCTTCTTTGGGCTTGGTAACAGCTTTATAAGCTACGTCCGAGCCTTCTTTTAGCGCTTTAGCGAAAATCTTAGGCGTTATCTCTTCGTTTTCTTGGCTGAACACCGAAGCCATACCTTTAAATATCTGCGAAAGTATTACGCCCGAGTTTCCGCGCGCTCCTCTTAGAGCGCCTTTGGATAAAGCGTTGGATAGGTCGATTATATTATTGTTAGGACAGTTTTCTACTTCTTTGCAAGCCGCCAACATCGTCAACGACATATTTGTGCCGGTATCCCCGTCAGGCACAGGAAAGACGTTTAGCGAGTCGACATAATTTTTGTTTTGCTCCAATAGCTTAGTGCTGCTTAAAATCAGCTTTCTAAGCATCGCTCCGTTAATGTTTTTAGACATTATCCCCTCCCGATTTCGATAAAGAATATAATAAAAACATTGATTCAGTATAATTATATGGTTTTAGCATAATCAAAATACTAAACTTTGACTCCCACCACGTTTACGTTTAGAGAGTCAACCACCATCCCCGTAAATTTTTCCACATTGTATTTCACGGATTTTTTTATTGATTCGGCAACGGCTTCTATGGAAACGCCGTATTTCAAAATTACATATAAATCAATAAAAATCCGGTCGCCATTTGTAATGACTTTGACGCCCTTGCTTACAGAGCGCCTTTTAAAGAGTTCCGCTATATGGTCTGACAACCTTTTCGGGACCAAATCAACAATGCCATAGCAATCCAAAGCAGTGTAACCTGCTACTTGAGCTATAGCCTCCTCGGTAACCGATATTTTGCCATAAGCGTTTGTAGTATGGACAGACATCTTACCTCTTTGATTTGGCCGCAAAACTCTTCGACTTGAATTATTATACTATATCATTTATCATTTATCAATAATTTAAAACTGCTATGCGCTTTTTAGGCGTTTAAAAACCGTCAAAAATAGCTTTTTATCTTTTAAAAATGATAAATTTTTAATAAGGTTTAGTTGCAAAAAAGAACAAACAATGTTAATATATATGAGTTAAAATTTGAATGCGGAGGAACTATATAATGTCAAGAGTTTGCGCCGTATGCGGCAAAGGAAAGATGAGCGGCAATAATGTAAGCCATTCTAACCGCAAAACAAGAAGAGCTTTTAATCCTAATCTGTTAAAAGCAGATGTTGAAATAGACGGCAAAGTAGTGCGCGGATATATTTGCACTCGTTGTCTTCGCACCTCGCGTAAACAACAAGAAGCATAAAGAAGGAATTTAATAAGATATTATTAACTCTCGCCAAATAGGCGGGAGTTATTTTTGTGTTTTGAGACAAAAGGATTGCCTTTTATAAAAAAGCGCCAAGGATATTGCGCCGCCTCGGGCGCGTAGTCAATATTTATGCGGGGCGTTATGGCTATTTGAGATTGGTCGATATCCGTATATTCGGTGATATAAATATTTTCATTCGTAACCAAATCGATGCCGTTTTCTTTTTTGGTTACGCCCAAAGCTTGGCATACCCTGCCCGGCCCCGACGTTAAAGAGTAAACGCTTGCTGTAGACAAATTCATTTTCCTTAGGGCAGCCATTGTATCAATATTATCTAAAGGCTCGACGGCTCTTATCAACACTCCCGCGGGAATTCCCTTGGGCTCGGTGATTACGTTCATGCAAAAATACATTCCGTATATCTGATAAACATACAAAGCGCCGCCTTCTTCCCACATAACCTTATTTCTCTCGGTCATACCTCTATACGCGTGGGTGGCGGCGTCAATCGTTCCTATGTAGGCTTCGGTCTCGACTATCATAGCGGTTAAAACAACGCCGTTGTGATTTCTTACAACTCGTTTTCCTAATAACTGCTTGCTTACCGTTAAAGTGTCCCTAATAAAAAAATCTCGGCCAAGCCTTTTGAACTCTGTCATAATTTACTATGTAACTGTCTTCTGAAAAGTAATCTTAAAATCCCTCTGATTATTTTCGGCGGTTTGATGCATATAATCTTCATAACTTCCTCCAAAAAATCATAGAAGCTTTGTATTCAATATATGCGTCAAACCTAAAATATGTCACAATTATTATTCGCCTCTTAGGCGCCTGATAGCCTCTTTTTTGTCCTTAGCGGTAAACACGGTGTTGCCCGCTACTATTATATTAGCGCCCGCGTCGATTACGCTCTGGACATTGTCAAAATTTATGCCCCCGTCTATCTCCAAATCAATGTCTTTGCCTAGAGAATTTATTATTGATTTAATTTCTTTTAGTTTGTCTAACGCGCTGGGAATAAACTTTTGACCGCCGAAACCTGGATGAACGCTCATAACCAACACCATATCGCAATAAGGCAATACGTCCTTTATCGCGCTTACGGGCGTTTCGGGGTTTAAGACTATTCCGGCGGATACCCCGCAAGATTTGATAAGTTTTATTCCTTCTATCGCGTTTTTTGCCGCTTCAATGTGTATTGTTATAATGTCAGCGCCCGCCTTGGCAAAGCGTTCTATGTATCTTTCGGGTTCGACTATCATCAGGTGGGCGTCCAAAGTCAAATCAGTAATCTTTCTTATGTCTTCTATCATTTTTATTCCAAACGTTATATTTGGAACAAAAACTCCGTCCATAACGTCGCAGTGCAGAATATCCGCTCCAGCGCTCTCAAGCTCTTTTATGTCTCTCGCCATATTGGCAAAATCCGCCGAAAGCAAGGACGGCGCGACCTTAACATCTTTTGTTTTGAAACTCATTATTCTACCTCTTACTTTTGAGCAAAGCTTTGCTCTTTTAAGTCGTTGTAAATCTCTTTATATCTTAAATATCTATCTTTAGATATTTTATCGTCTTCTACCGCTTGTTTTACCGAGCATTCGGGCTCGTTGATATGCATACAGCTTGAAAACCTGCAGTTGTCTTTATATTCCTTAAATTCGTCGTAATAATCTTTTAAATCATTATACTTCAAATCGCTAAGCTCTAACAAGTTAAATCCGGGCGTATCCGCTATATAGTAATCGTCTATGTTTATAATTTCAGTGTGCCTTGTGGTGTTCTTGCCCCTTAAAATCTTTTCGCTCAAATCGCCTACTTCGGAATACTCACAGCCTAAAATAGCGTTAATTAGGCTCGATTTTCCAACGGCGGACTGTCCGGCAAAACAGTTAATGCCGCCTTTTAAGATTTGTTTTAAGTTATCAATGTTATAACCGGTTTTTGCCGATACTTGTATAAAGCGTATATTGGCATTCTTATATTGCTCTTGAATTTTTTTCGCCAAGTCGTTGTCCAAATCGACTTTGTTATAACACAAGACAGGTTCTATTTTGTTAATTTTGGCGGCAATAATTAGCTTATCCGTCAAAACCAAATCAACATAAGGCACGCAGGAAATTACTATAATAATTCTGTCTATATTGGCTATGGGCGGTCTAATGAGCTTATTCTTTCTAGGCAGAATGTTTTCTATAACGCAGTTATCCTCGTCGACTTCGACTATGTCGCCGGCCAAAAGCTGGTCTTTTTTAAGTTTTTTGCGCGCAAAACATTCAATAAGTTTCCCGTCCACATAAACTGAAAACCTACCCGCTACGCATTTAGTTACCGTTCCCCTTTTTATCATAACTCCTTTATGACCTAATCAGTCAAAAAGTTATTTCTCAATTGACCGCACGCGCCCTCTATGTCGCTGCCCATAGAGCGTCTGATGGTAACAGAAACATTATGTATTTTTAGCTTGTTTTCAAACTCTTTAGCTTGTTCGCGCGCGCAGGGCCTTAAACCTTTTTCCTTTACATAATTTAACATAATCAAGTTAATATGGCAAGGATAGCCTTTGGTGATATTGACCAAAGCTTCCAACGATTTGTCGTCCATATTAACATCTTTTATTAAAGCGTATTCGTAAATAACACGTCTGCCCGTCTTATTAAAATAATATTTCGCCGCCTCGACTATATCGGCGACTTTATATTTGTTTGCTATAGGCATAATTGTTTTTCTTATTTCGTCTATAGCCGAGTGAAGCGATATGGTAAGCGTTATTTTATATCCGTCTTCCGCCAATTGTTTTATTTTGTCGCATAATCCGCAAGTGGACAAAGATATATTTCTCTGGCTTATATTAATGCCATCGGGACTGCTTACTAGCTCAATAAATTTGGCGACGTTTTGATAGTTGTCCAAAGGCTCTCCGCTGCCCATTAACACTATATTGGTAATCTTTCTGTCAGTAATATTGCCGCCTAAAAATTTATTGACGGCGATTACTTGACCTAATATTTCGCCCGAGCTTAGGTTTCTTACCAGCCCGCCTATTCCCGAAGCGCAAAAACCGCAGCCCATACGGCAGCCTACCTGGGTGCTTACGCAGATAGTAAAACCATATTTATATTCCATCACGACGCCTTCGATAATATTGCCGTCGTTTAATTGGTATAAGAACTTATGGGTGTTGTCTTTTTGAGATTTTAATACTTTAATAATTTTTAACGGCGACGCCGTGTGATTTTGCGCCAAAAACTCCCTAAAGTTTTGCGGGATATCGGACATTTCAGCAAAGTCCGCGCCGTTATGCAGCCATCTAAAAATCTGTTTGGCTCTAAACTTAGGCTGACCTTCTAAGATTTTATTAAGCTCTTCCAAGCTGTAGTCCAAAAGCAAGCTCATTTCCGCCTAACCTTCGCTATAAAGAATCCGTCGGTATTGGAAATATGCGGCATTAATTGAACATAATCGCCTATTTTCATAGAATCAACCTCGACCTTTACTGGCTCGGCGATAAAGTCGGGATTTTGACTTAAGAATTTGTCTACGATGTCTTGGTTTTCTCTTTTTAATATTGTGCAAGTAGAGTAAATTAAATGCCCGCCTTGTTTAACATATTTTGCCGATGTCGAGATAATTTTAAGTTGCAGTTCGGTCAACTCTTCTATATTATCTAAAGTCTTATGCTCAAAAATGTCCGCTCTTGAGCCTAACACGCCCAGCCCGCTGCAGGGGACGTCGCACAGCACGACATCGAATTTATTTTCCCATTCGGGCCTAAAGACAGCGGCGTCGTTTTGAATAACTTGGATATCCGTTTCGCCCATTCTATTTTTATATGAATTTATCAATTCCAATCTATGCGGATGAATATCGCAAGAAATCAAAGAAATATCGGCTAATTGTCTCAAAAACACGCTTTTTCCGCCCGGGGCGGCGCAAACATCCAAAACTTTATAGCCGTCTTTTACTTCGGCGGCCATACATACAGCCATAGAGCCCAGGCTTTGGACGGTAAACAACGAATTGTCTATGGAATTCAGCTTTCGCAAAGTATTATGACAGACATAATACCCATAGGCTGTCTTTGTATCTGTATTAAAATCCAGGTGTTTCTCAAATTCTTCCCTATTTATTTTTCTAGGGTTGCGCCTGATATGAGTCAAAAGCTGCTTGGGATGAGAAAAAAACTGTTCGGCAGTCTCAACGCCGTAATCTTTTTCGACTTCTTTTATCGCCCACACAGGGACATTATATTCAAGCGACTTTCTTTCATACTCGTCTTTGGGCAATTCTACGCTCTTGCATTTTCTTAATACGGCATTAATAAATGAAGGGCTGCGCTTGAGTTTTTTGGCCAACTCTACCATATTGTTCACTACGGCGTAATCGGGCTCGTCCATAAAATAGATTTGATAAACGCCCATTTTTAAAATAACCGCGTCGATAAAATGCGGATACTTTTTGGTAAGCTTTTTGATTACATAATCTAAAAAAAGATTTTTCTCAATGACGCCGTAAACTATGCGGGTAATGACTTTTTTATCTTTTTCGTTTGCCGATTTTAAGCCCGAATTAAGGGCTAAATTGGCATAGGCTGATTTCGCGAAAATTTTATATAAAATTTGGTAGCATTCAAAAATCATTCAAACCTTTCGCCCACATACCTTTTGTGTCCTCTTAAATAATCGGACACATTCATAGCTTTTTTGCCTTCTTCTTGTATGGTCAGTATATCCAACGAGTTTTTACCGCACATAACGGTAATGATATCGCTGATATTGGCTATTGTGCCGGGTTTTAAGGGGTATTCTTTGGGATTTATCTTAGTCTTAATAATCTTAAACTTCTTGCCCCACAATGCGCTGTATGCGCCCGGCCAGCTGTAGAGACCTCTAACTAATCTGTCTATCTCTTCGGCGCTCTTGGTCCAGTCGATTTTGCCCATTTCTTTTTTGAGCATAGGATAATACGACGCTTGTTCGTTGTCTTGGGGCGTAAACTTCGCCTCGCCTTTTTCAATTAAATCCAGCGCCTCAATTAAAGCTTGAGCGCCCAATAAGCTTAATTTTTCGGCCAAAGTAACCGAGTTGTCTTCGGGCTGAATTTCAATTTCCTTAGCCAAAATAATATCGCCCGTATCTAAGCCTTGAGCTGTTTGCATTATGGTTACGCCTGTCTTTGTTTCGCCCTTTATTATAGCCCATTGAATAGGCGCGGGCCCTCTGTATTTGGGGAGCAAAGAGGCGTGTATATTAATTATTCCATAAGGCGCGACATTTAAAATATCTTTGGATAAAATTTGCCCGTAAGCCGCCGTAACCATAATATCGGGCTTTAAAGAAAGAAGGGTTTGTGTTTCTTTGTTGATATTGTTAAATTGATAAACCGGAATATTATGCTTTCTTGCGAACTCCACTACCGGCGGCGAAATAAGCTTATATCCCCTGCCCTTAGGTCTGTCGGGCTGGGATATAACGGCTATGACTTTGTGATTAGAACTTAACAATCTTTCTAACGGAGGCACGGCGAAATCAGGCGTGCCTAAATAAATAACATTCATTGATAGCCCGCTCCAATAAATTATTCTTCTTCAGGGGAAACCGTCTCTAAAGTGCCTTCTATTACCTTATCTATATATAAAACCCCGTCCAAATGGTCTAGTTCGTGCGCCACAGCTTGAGCGAAATACCCTTCCGCTTTATATTTTACTTTTTTTCCGTGTCTGTCAAAAGCTTCGACAGTAAGCCATTGGGGACGCATTACTTTGCCGCGCTTGCCGGGAATGCTCAAACACCCTTCAACGCAAGGAACAAGCGGTCCGGTCTTAGTAATTTTGGGATTGACTAACTCCACCAACCCCTCGCCTACGTCTATTACCACCACGCGCTTTAGAATGCTCACTTGAGGCGCCGCAAGCCCAACCCCTTCGTTGTGATACATTGTTTCAGCCATATCGTCGATAAGCTGGGAAAGGCTTTCGTCAAATTCAGTAACTTCTTTTGCTCTTAATCTCAGCACATCGTCGCCGATGCGCGCTATTTCTCTTAATGCCATTTTTTTAACTTAAGTCTTGAGGATTGATTTCCGAGTAGACTAATACATCCTTTTTATCGTTATTTTTATTTATTATATTATAGATTTCAGCCAAATTCTTGTCAACACCGTCCGGCGTCAATCGCATTAATATCTGAACGCGATATTTTTTCTTAATTCGCTTTATAGGCGACTTCATCGCCTTTAAATATAAAAATTGCTCTCTGTTATTTTCCGCCAAAGGCTTGATTTCGTCGTAAATTTTTTTTAGGACTTCAATGGCGCGTTCTTCAACTTCTGAGCAAGCCAATATTCTTATTATGGTCGAAAAAGGCGGATATTTTGTAACCTTTCTTATGTTTATCTCTTTTTGATAAAAGCCCAAATAATCATAGTTTTGAGCGAATCTATACACATAATGTTTAGGCGAATAGGTCTGCAAGACGACCAACCCTTCTTTTTGGTCGCGGCCAGCCCTGCCCGAAACCTGCGTAATCAATTGAAAAGTTCTTTCGGTGCTTCTAAAATCCGAAAAATATAAACTTAAATCGGCGTCCAATATCCCCACCAAGGTAACGTTAGAAAAGTCGTGTCCCTTGGTGACCATTTGAGTGCCGAGCAAAATTTGGGCTTTGCGTTCGGAAAAGTCTTTTAAAATCTTTAAATGCGCGTCTTTTGTTTGGGTGGTGTCGTTGTCCATCCTTAGGACGTTTACGTTAGGAAAGAGCTTTTTTAGTTCTTCCGTTACCCGCTGGGTGCCGTATAGACCTTGCTTTATGTGCTCGCTTCCGCATTGGTCGCATACAGTCAAAGGCGGCAGTCTCTTAGAGCAATAATGACACTTTAGGGTGTTTTCGTCCCTATGATAGACCATCGAGACATCGCAATCGGGGCATTTTACCACATATCCACAAGAACGGCACATCTGGTAGGAGGCGTAACCCCTGCGGTTTAAAAATAAAATTATTTGGTCGCCTTCCTTTAAAACTTCACGCATTCGCTCGATTAATTCCAGCGAAAAAATGCCGTTGTTGCCTCTGCGAATTTCTTGCGTCATATCGACTATTTTAATGTTAGGCAAAGGCTTTTGGTTAATGCGATTGGGCAATTCTATCAAGCGCAGTTTTTTTTGTTCCGCCAAATGATAGCTCTCTATAGAGGGCGTGGCGCTGCCCAAAACCAATTTCGCGTTATTGTATTGGCGTCTAAATTCCGCTATCTCGTGAGTAAAATACCTAGGATTGTTTTCGGATATGTAACTTGAGTCGTGTTCTTCATCGATTATAATAACGCCGATATTCTTTAAGGGAGCGAAAATCGCCGACCTAGCGCCTATTACTATAGAAGCCTCGCCTTCCAAAATTCGCCGCCACTCATCGTAGCGTTCGCCCGCTGACAACCCGCTGTGAAGTATCGCTACGTTGTCCCCGAATCTGCTTCTAAACAAGGCGAACACTTGGGGCGTTAGAGATATCTCGGGGACTAATAAAATAGCGGTCTTATTATTTTTCACGCAATCGTTGATACAGCGTATGTATATTTCGGTCTTGCCGCTGCCGGTTACGCCATGCAATAAAAATGTCTTGTCTTGGCTTTGGGTTATGGTCTCGTAGGCTTTTTGCTGTTCGCGCGTTAGAGAAAATAACTCTTTTTGCGCTTCAAGTCCTTGGTAAGGCTTTCTATATACTTCTTTAGAAATTATCTCGACTATGCCTTTTTGCTCCAACGCCCTTAACGCCGAAGACGAAAAATTATTATTTATATAAGAAGTCTCGACTTCGTCCTCGCGGGACAATAAATACTTGGCTAATTCTATTTGTGTTTTTGCTTTGGGGCTGATAAGGTCAAAAACATCGCTCTGGGTAAGCCCGCTCTTTATTCTAACAAAATTTTTAGACAAAGCCTTTATCCTGCCGCCTCTAAGTTGGGCGGGAATAAAAAGCCTAAGAGCGTCGACTTTTTTTATATTGTAACGCTCTATCATAAAACGCATAAGCGCAAGCATTTCTTCGCTTATGACGGGGACTTCGTCTAACGGCCTAATAATTTTTTTTAACTTGGAAATATCGTATTCCGGCGATTGCTTTTGACCGATTATGTAGCCCTCGGTATATTGCCTGCCGAATTGGACATAAACTCTGCTGCCTATGGGAATATTGTCGGGATTTAGATACTCGAAAACTTTATCAACGTTAGAATGATTGATATCTACGATAACCTCGGCTATCATAGATTATTTCCTTAAAGATAAAATATTATCAAATATAACTTCGGCAAGCTCGGTTTTTTGCATTTTGTCTAAATTAACTATTTTGTCCTTAAAAATCAAAGACGCTACATTTGTGTCCGTTCCAAAACCAGCCCCTTCAAGTCTAACATTATTAGCAACAGCCATATCGGCGTTTTTCTTAACGAGTTTATTTTGGGCGTTTTGAATGGTGTCTTGGGTTTCCGCCGCGAAAATAACCAAAATCTTATCGCCCTTAACCTTGCCTATTTCTTGAGCGATATCCACGTTCTTTTCTAATTCCAATACGACTTCGGGAGATTTAATCTTTTGGTCAAATTTATTCTTTACGCGATAATCGCTGGGCGCGGCGGCCATTATGATAATATCGGCGGCTTTATAATGCCGCATCACAGCGTCATACATATCTTGGGTGGAAAAGACCTGAACTTTTTGAGCCTTAAAATCGACGGGAACGCTTACATTGCCGTATATAAAAATCACATCGGCTCCGCGGCTAATCGCCTCTTTAGCCAACGCTGTCCCCATCTTGCCGCTGGAATAATTGGTTATGCATCTAACCCCGTCGATATCTTCTCTTGTGGCGCCAGCAGTTATTAAAACTGTCTTACCTGTTAAATCTTTTTTTTTGCTTAAAATTTCTTTTATTATTTGCTCAATCGCTTCTGGCTCTGCCATTCTGCCCGAGCCCACATCCCCGCAGGCCAAATGCCCTTCCTCGCCGTATAAAATGTGAAATCCCAAATTCTCAAGCTTTTTGATATTGTCTTGAGTGATAGGATTGTTCAACATTTCGGTGTTCATAGCGGGGCAGATAAGTTTGGGCGCCGTGGTCGCCAAGGTGTTTGTGGTCAAGAAATCGTCCGCGATGCCGTGCGCTATCTTTGCTATCACGTTTGCGGTCGCTGGCGCGATCACCAATATATCGGCCTTTTTGGCCAAAGAGATATGTTTGACGTTTGGCTCAAAATTAGTGTCAAACATATCTATAATGACTTTATTTCTGGATAAAGTTTGCAAAGTCAAAGGGGTCACAAAATGTTGCGCGTGCTCGGTCATCACAATATGAACGTCGGCGCCCTGTTTTTGAAGGCTGCTGGTTAGAGCGCAGATTTTATACGCGGCGATACCCCCGCTTATCCCTATGACTATTGTTTTATCTTTTAAACTATCCATTATCCCTTAGAAATATGAACTTTTCCTTCATACACTTCTTGCGAAGCGTAAGAAATGGCTTTCATATTAGCTTCTTGAAGCAATTCGGGTTTTTTATCCAATAATTGACGCGCTCTTTTGGAAACTAAACAGCATAGAGCGTATTTGCTGTCAACCATTTCGATAAGTTTGTCAATAGGCGGATCGGTTAACATACGCACTCTCCTTTTAATAATTTTTCTATTTTATCTATGTTTCTAGAAGTTTTTGCTTTTTCAGCTGAAATTATATCCACTATTTTTTGAGCGGCTTCTTCCACGTCGCTGTTGACGACTAAGTAATCGTAAAGCTTAGCTTCTTCTAATTCTTTTTTGGTCTCTGACAGCCGCAAAGCTTTAACCTCTTCGGTTTCCGTGCCTCTAAGGTTAAGCCTTTTGTTAAGCTCCTCTATCGACGGCGGGGAAATAAAAATCCTTACGCAGTCGTCGTATGATTGTTTTATCAATCTTGCGCCTTGGATGTCAAGCTCAAATATCATATCCTCGCCTTTTTCAAGCGCTTCTAAGACCGGTTTTTTGGGCGTGCCGTAAAAGTTTTGATAAACTTGAGCGTATTCCAAAAGCCCGTCGTTTTTTACAAGCTCGTCGAATTGCTCTTTAGTGATAAAATGATAATGCACGCCGTCTATTTCATTCGGCCTTTGCGGGCGCGTGGTAACGGAAATCGATTTTCTTAAATTGGGCAGCAGCTCCCTTACCCTTTTATTAACTGTGCCCTTGCCTACGCCGCTAGGGCCGGATAAAACTATCAATAAGCCTTTTGACATCAATTACTCCACATTGCGTATTTGTTCTTTGAGCTTTTCTATCTCGTTTTTCATTTCTATCAAAAGCTTTGAAGCTTGAATATCGTTGCACTTGCTGCACATAGTGTTGACTTCGCGCGTCATCTCCTGAGCTATAAAATCAAGCTTTTTGCCCGAGCATTCTTCGCTTAGCATTTCGCCGTTAAATTGGTTGATATGCGAAGTCATGCGGCTGATTTCCTCATTAATGTCAGCTCTGTCAGCGAAAAACGCCACTTCGTTAAGAAGTCTTGCCTCGTCTATGGTATAATCACTCAGTAGTTCCTGAATGCGAGTTTTTATTTTTTCCCTATATTCTTGAACAATCACAGGCGCTCTTTGGATTACCATATCAAGCAAAGCCCGCAAATTGTTTATAATCTTTTGCATATCGTCTTGGATGCTCTTGCCTTCTATTGAGCGCATTTTGTCGTGCTCAAGCAGGCAGTTTGTCAATCCTTCGATTATCACATCGCCCCAAATATCGGTGTCGTTATTGACTTTTAAGACATCGGGGAATTTTAGCATAGTCGAGGTGGTAAAGTCATCGGGAATATTGAATTGCTCGGTTAACTTTTTGGCGGCCGATAAATACGCCGAAACGGCCGATAAATCCAATTCCACGAGTTTAGGAATGTCCGCTTTAAGAGTAAAAGAAAAATAAATATCCACCGTTCCGCGTTTTATAAAGTTTTGAATGTGCTTTCTAATTTGGTCTTCGTTTAAGACCATACTCTTAGGTATATGGGTGTTTATCTCTAAAAAACGGTTGTTAACGGACTTTATTTCTATCGTTAACTCGCCGTAATCATTCTTAACGCTGGATTTTCCATAACCCGTCATGCTCTTCATAAATCGCCGCCTATTAAATACAAGAATTGCTAAAAAATATTAATCATTATTATATCACAAGCGTTTGGATGTATCAATCGTTGAGCATTGAGACAAACTCTTGCTCGGTTATTATTTTAACGCCTAGTTTTTGGGCTTTTTGCAGCTTGCTGCCCGCGTCCTCGCCCGCCACCAAATAATCGGTGTCTTTGGTAACCGTCTCGGACACGATGCCGCCGCGCTCTTCTATAAGTTTATGCGCTTGCGCCCTCTTATAGTTTTGCAGCGTTCCGGTAATAACGAACTTCTTGCCGGCTATCGCGCCGCCGGTAATTGTCGGCATATCAAATTTAGGCTTGATTATGCTTTCTAATTTAAGCGCGTAATCCTTATGCTTGGAGAAAAAGTCGATTATGCCGCCAGCGATTACTTCGCCTATGGAAGGTATCGAGCTAAGCTTTTCAAAGCTTGCGTCCATTAGAGCTTTTAAGGACTTAAATTCTTGCGCTAAGTCTTTCGCAGTCTTTTTGCCCACGTTAGGAATGCCCAAAGCGTGTATAAAAGACGCTAGGTCTTTGCCCTTGCTGTTGTTTATGGCGTTGATTAAATTATCCGCCTTTTTTTCCTTAAAACCTTCTAATGTCAACAACTGCTCTTTGGTAAGGCTGTATAAGTCAATAGGCGCAACAATGCCTAATTTTTCGTATAACAGCTCTACTGTCTTTTCGCTCAAGCCCTCTATGTCCATGCATTCTTTTGAGGCGAAGTGCTCAAGCCGTCCTTTTATTTGAGCGGGACAAGAGAAATTAACGCAAAAGCTGTTCGCGCCAATTATTTCTATCTTTTGACCGCAAGAGGGACAAAGCATAGGTATCTGAATTTCTTTATCCTCGTCGTGCGCCTGCGCCAGCCCCGTTATTTCGGGTATTACGTCGTTGCTGCGCCTTATGAATACTCTAGAGCCGATTTTAACGCTCTTTCGCTCTATGTCTTGGGCGTTATTTAAAGTCGCTCTGGACACGGTCGCGCCCGCAAGCTCTACAGGTTCCAACAACGCTAAAGGCGTCAGCTTGCCCGTTCTGCCCACCTGCCAAACTACGTCTTTGACGATAGTGGTGGTTTCCTCAGCCTCAAACTTATACGCCACCGCCCAGCGGGGGAATTTATCCGTATAGCCTAGTCTATCTCTAAGCGAAATGTCGTTAACTTTAATGACTATGCCGTCAATCATATAATCCAATTGGGCTCTGTCGACTTTGTCGACCGATTCCATTAATTCTTCCAATGTATGACAGACATAGTATTCCGAAGTTCTAAAACGGTTTTTCTTTAAAAACTCCATCATTTCCACTTGGGAATTGATAGAAGCGCCTTCTATATAATTTACATTATAGAAATATATATCCAAATTTCTCTTGGCAGTAACTTTGGGGTCAAGGTTTCTTATAGCGCCCGCGGCGGCGTTGCGGGGATTTTTTAACACTTCGGTCGCAGTTTTGTTGTATTTGTTAAAGACCGAAGTGCGCATTATGCCCTCGCCCTGAATTTCCACTAACCCCTCAAAATCTATCTTTAAAGGAAAGCTCTTAATCGTCCTTACCTGCTCGGTGACATTCTCTCCGACTTCGCCGTTGCCTCTAGTGGCCGCTCCAACAAAGTAGCCTTTGTCGTAAGTTAGGCAAAGCGTAAGACCGTCGAGTTTATGCTCTACCGTCAAAACGGGCTTTACCCCGTCCAACTGTCTGACAAGCCTATGATACCAGCTTTCCAATTCTTCTTTTGACTGCACTTTGTCTAAAGAATAAAGCCTCGCGATGTGTTTGTGAGTGCCGAATTTCTCAATAGGCTCTCCGCCCACTCTGCGCGTAGGAGAGTCTTCAAGCACAACGCCCGTTTGCTTTTCCAAAGCGACCAATTCGTCGTATAACTCGTCGTATTCTTTGTCGCTTACAATAGGGTTGTCCAAAACATAATAATGATACGCGTAAAGGTTGAGCAAATCGACTAATTCTCTCATTCGATCACTCATTAGCGACCTCCAAAGGCGCAATCGCCAAAATAAGATTTTTTACTCCCACGCTTTCAAAATCAATTTTCGCGATAGTATTATTGCCCTCCCCGCTTACGCTTAATATAACGCCTTGTCCGTAGGCTTTGTGAATAACTTTTGTCCCAGGCGTTTTTAGTCTAGCGTCAAAGCTGTGAGTTTCCACCTTATCGGGCTGTTTATGCGCTATAGGCTTAAATCCAGAACCGATTGAAGAGATAGAGGTTGTCTTTCTATTAACTTCGCTCGACGTATAGGATAAATAACTGCTGCGCTGGGCTTTTTGCTCGCCAAACATCTCGTCCAAAAAACGCGATTGAAGGCGGTTTTCTATCTTGCCGTATAGATATCTTAAACGGCAGTTAGTCACATACAGCCTTTTGCGTGCCCTGGTGATAGCGACATACATAAGCCGCCTTTCTTCCTCTATGTCATTATAACCGCTTGCCCTTAAAATCGGGAAAATGCCTTCCTCTAAGCCCACTATGAACACCACTTTAAACTCAAGCCCTTTTACCGAATGCACGGTCGCCAAAACGACTTTGTCGTTTTGCTCGTCGTATGTGTCAATGTCGGATTCCAGGCTGATAGAGGTTAGGTAATCGTTTATATCGTCCGTTTGGTTTTCCACGACATACTTGGCTATAGAGTTAAGCAGCTGGTTTATGTTAAGTTTTTTGTTAAAGTTCTCTTCGGTGTCTTCGCTATATACTTCCCACATTCCTGTGCGCTCGACTATATATTCCGACGTCTTTTGCAAACCGTTGGAATTGTAGTAGTCGATTATGTCTTTAACGACGTCGGCGAAAGGCCTTAATTTGTTAATAAGAGAATTAGGCAAGTCTTGGTTATCCAAATCAAGCAAAGCGTCTCGCATATTGATATTCTGGACAGCGCAGTAATTCTTAAATTGCTCGACCGCCTTTTCGCCAATGCCTCTTTTGGGAAAGTTTATCACGCGCAATATAGCGTTTTCGTCGTTTGGATTGGCGATTATAGTCATATACGCCAATATGTCTTTTATTTCTTTACGGGAGTAGAACTTTATCGCGCCGTAAACGTCGTATTTTATATTATAATTCAAAAACTTTTCTTCAAAGTTTTGCGTTAAAGCGTTAAGCCTGACCAAAACGGCTATATCGCTGTATTTATATCCGGCGTAATCCACTAAACTTCTTATGGCGCTTGCCACATACTCGCTTTCTTCGCTTTCGTTGTAAGCGGTATATCTTTCAATCTTTACGCCGTCCTCGTTTTCTGTCCAAAGTTTTTTGGGAATTCTGTCGGTATTATAAGCTATTAGGCGGTTGGCGGCTTCAAGAATCTTTTTAGTTGAGCGGTAATTTTGCTCAAGCTTAAAAACTTTCGCGTTAAAATCCTTTATAAAATCTTTTATATTGTTAATATTGGCGCCGCGCCAACCGTAAATGCTCTGGTCCTCGTCGCCGACTATGAAAATATTCTTATGATAAGAAGCGAGTAATTTGACTATTTCGTATTGAATTTTATTGGTGTCTTGAAACTCGTCTACGCTGATATACTCAAACCTTTTTGAGTATTTCTCCAAAACATCGCCATTGGTTTCCAACAAAATCTTTGCCTTTAAAAGCAAATCGTCAAAGTCAAGCGCGTTATTCGCCTTCATTTGCTTTTCATAAGTTTCATAGACTTCGTAAATTAAATCAAAATTAGGGACGTCTCTGTATTCTATAGAAAAGTCTTCTAAGGTGATTCCGTTATTTTTTGAATCCGATATTAAATACTGAATAGTCTTTAAAAATTTGTCGGGATCTATATTTTTATTAGAAAGTATGGTTTTTAAAACTCTTGTTTGCTCGGCGTCGTCGTAAATCGAGAAATTTTTATTATAGCCCTCAAGCTTGTCTATGTTCTCCCTTAATATCCTAGTGCAAAGCGCGTGAAAAGTCATTACCCACATATATCTTATGTCGGGCACGAGTTGGCTTAGCCTGCTTTTCATTTCGTTTGCCGCTTTGTTGGTGAAAGTAATAGCTAGAATGTTATAAGGACTGACGCCCTGCTCTATGATATTAAGAATACGGTATGTCAACAGCCTGGTCTTGCCGCTTCCTGCTCCCGCCGTAACTAAAACTGCCCCTTTAATGCATTGCGCAGCTTCTCTTTGTTCCTGATTTAATATTGACCAATCCACTGTTAGTTCTTGCCTTTAAGTCTGTCTATAGCTCTTCTATAACCATTTTCCCCGTAGTTTAAGCATTTATGAACACGGCTGATAGTAGCCGCGCTGGCGCCCGTCTTTTTGGTAATCTCGGTGTAAATCATACCTTGGTCGAGCATAAGCGCTATCTCAAATCTTTGAATCATCGCGCGAAGTTCGGCTACGGTGCACAAATCCTCAAAAAAATCGTAACAATCGTCAAGGTCTTTTAAGGACAAAATCGCTTCAAATAATCTATCCGCTTGAGGAGATTTAAATTTTGACGACATACATTTTACCTCTTATGATGCTATTTTAGCAAAAAATAATATTTCAGTCTAGTAAAGTATAATATATTTAATTTTTATAAATGAATCACACAAAAAAACAACCTTCGCGACGAAGGTTATTTTTACTTAAATTTATCTTCCTCAATTCTATTAACAAGAAGTTTCATTCTTGAGACGGTGTCGTCGCTTATGACGTGTTCTATCTTGCAGGCCTCGACCTCGGCCGTAACCTCGTCCACCCCCAAGACTTTCATTAAAAACGCTTTTATATTAGTGTGCTTAGACAAAATATATTCCGCGCGTTTTTCGCCCGCCTCGGTCAATTCCACCAAGCCATATCTTTCTTGATTTACAAAGCCTTTTTCTTTCAATAAGCTTATGGCGTTATTCACGCTGGGCTTGGCTATGCCCAATTCTATTGCGATATCGGTAACCCTAACGCTGGAATTGAGTCTTCTTAAATTATATATGGCTTCCAAGTAATCTTCCAAAGATGGAGAAATTTTTTTTGTTGTCATAATACTATATTATTACATATACTGGGCTAAAGTCAATACCGCCCTAAAAAAACAAGCTTATTTATCTCTTTGCTTTTGGATGTTATAAACCATATTTCTTATAAATCTTCTAGGAAGCAGTCTTACGCCCACAGCCGCTATCTTATTAAAGAACCCGGGCACTGCGATGACTTTGCCTTTTTTCATCTTTTTGTATCCGAACTCTGCCACCGACTTCGCGTCCGCGACTTGAAGATTGACAAACAAACCCGACATTCCTAAATTAGCGGCGTCTTGGAAATTAGTTTTTGTGGGGCCTGGGCATAAAGCGGTTACCGTAACGCCTGTGCCTTTTAGCTCTCGGGATATAGCCTCCGAAAAAGACAGCACATATGCTTTTGAGGCGTAGTATACCGCCATCAAAGGCCCGGGCTGAAAACTTCCTAAAGAGGCTACGTTAAGGATTTTGCCACTTTTTCGCTCAATCATTTCGGGCAAAAACAGCCGTGTGAGCTTAGTCAAAGCGTTGATATTAAGCTCTATCATTGTGTCTATTTTAGCTATATCGGACTGGGCAAACTGCCCAAAATCACCTAGCCCCGCGTTGTTTACCAGGACATCGATTTTGATGTCGGCGTTTTTAACCTCGTCAAAAACTTCTTGCGGCGCGATTGGTTTGGATAAGTCTTTAGCGATAATATAAACTTCCGCTCCTAAAGCCTCTAATTCTTGCTTTAGATTGACCAACTTATCCTGGCTTCTCGCGACCAAAACAAGATTATATCCCTCTTTGGCGAAAATATGGGCGAACTCATAGCCAATACCGCCGCTAGAGCCCGTAATTAATGCTGTTTTTTTCATATAATACCTCTAATTAAGAAGTTTGCCTTCTTTCTTTTTTTGGATTTGTCTTCTTATATTAATATCGCTTTCGGTGCCCTTAAATAGTCTAACGATATTAGACCTGTGCGCCCAAATAATTAAAGCCAGCATTACGATTATCAAGATTATCACAAGCAAATTGTCCTTATAAACAACCGCCAAAACTATTTCGGCAACGGTAACTCCCATTAAGAAAATAAATGAAGCCACGGAACCGTATTTGCCTATATATAGATAAAGAAAAGCGATAGCGAATGATACCGCGGTAATTATAGGATTGGCTACCAAAAACACGCCTACGCTGCTGGCTACGCCCTTGCCGCCTTTAAACTTTTTTAAAACGGGGAACATATGCCCTATTATAACGCTCAATCCGCCGATATATATGCCGACCTTGGTGCCGCCCGAAAGATAATAACCTAGCCATTTAGGAGCCGTAGCTAAAGCTCCTGCAAGAAGCGGATCGTTTTGAAGCAAGAAGTATCCCGCAAGCGCCGGTATAGCGCCTTTTAGCGCGTCCAAGACCAAGGTAAGAGCGGCGGTGGAAACGCCAAAATTTCTTAACATATTCATCGTGCCGGGGTTGCCGCTTCCCAAAGTTTTTATATCCACGCCTTTGAGCTTAGAGATTAAGGCCGCGAAGTGTATTCCGCCTAGAAAATAAGAAACGATAACTAAGAGAGCGATTTTTAAAAATAATATCATACCGGCTGACATACTAATCACCTTTGGTTTTATTTTTTAGTTGCAATAAAATAGGCGTTCCTGAAAAATCCAACGCGTTTCTTAAGCAATTTTCTAAATATCTTTCGTATGAAAAGTGCATTAATTTATAATCGTTAACAAATAAAACAAACGTGGGCGGCGCGGTTTTTGCTTGGGTGGCGTAATAGATTTTTAACTGCTTGCCCGCGCTTGAGGGCGGAGGCGTGGTCGCCACCGCATTGCTGATTATTTCGTTCAACACGCCCGTCGAAACTCTGCGACGGCTGTTTTGGTAAACTTCTTTTACTAGCTCCAACAGCTTATCCAATCTCTTGCCCGTCTTTGCGGAAATAAATACCTCTTTATAATAACTCATAAATTTGAGTTTTTCGTCTAGTTCCTTTTTGTATTTCTCTATGGTATAGGTATCTTTTTCCACGATGTCCCATTTGTTCATTACGATAACGGACGGCTTGCCTTTTTCGTGAACATAACCCGCTATCCTTACGTCTTGCTCGGAAATGATTTTCTCAGAGCTGTCAATCATAACCAAAACCACGTCCGCTCTTTCTATGGCTTTCATAGACTGGATAGCGCTTATAGCCTCAACGGCGCAATCCACAGACCTTTTTCTTCTAAGGCCTGCGGTATCTATTATGACATAATTTTCGCCATTTATTGTCACAGGCGTGTCAATTGAATCTCTTGTGGTGCCCGCTATGTCGCTTACTATTACCCTTTCTTCGCCTACTAGCTTGTTTACTAAAGAAGATTTGCCCGTGTTGGGCCTTCCCACAACAGCGATTTTGATATAATCTTTAAATTCGTCGTCGGACGCCTCAATTTTAGGGAAATAGCTGACTATCTTGTCCAGCAAATCCCCTATTCCTAAGCCCTGCTCGGCGCTTATTCCATAAATGTCCGAAAAACCTAAGCTATAAAACTCATACAATAAATCGGGCTGATAAACGTCCAGTTTGTTTACCGCCAAAACCACGGGCTTGCCTATAGTTCTTAACAGTTCGGCTATTTCATAATCCGACGCGGTTATGCCCTGTTTTACATCGGTAAAGAATATTATAACATCCGCCGTGGCTATAGCCAGTTCCGCCTGCCTTCTTATATGGCGCTGCATTTGGTCCTCTGACGCGGGCTCTAAGCCGCCCGTATCCACAAGGTTAAAATTATGCCCCGCCCAATCGGCTTCGGCGAATATTCTATCCCTAGTGACGCCGGGCACATCGTGAACGATAGATATGCGGCGTCCGCTTATTCTATTAAAAAATGTGGATTTGCCTGTGTTTGGCTTTCCCACTATCGCAACAGTCGGTTTCAAAACAAATCTCCTAGTCTATTATTTTAGCCAATAAAATAATACCATAACAGCGTCAAAAAATAAAACGCTTTACATTTTTTTTTCGACAATCAAAAACAGCTGTTATATGGTTATAACAGCCGTTTTTGAAGGGGGGGATATAATATTTTTAGGATATAGTCGTTGTTTAGTCCCTGAAATAATCGTTGTAGTCTTCAGGGTGTTCGCTTTCGGCCATATTGTTGTAATGGCTGTCGGCATACGAATCGGTGTTTTGATAACCCCTGTATTTGTCGCGCTCATAAAACTCGCCCGCTTCGTAGCTGTATCTGCGTCTGCCTCTAGATTCGGTTACCATTCTTTCTCTGATTTCGCCTATAGCTATAGCGAGCAGGAACGCCGTAAACGAAGCTATCACAATGGTATCAAACATCGTTCCTACGCCGAGTCCTAGTGTAACATCCAATCCTCTTCCGTAATAGTTAATCAAGAATCTAATAATCTCGCCTATATAAACGCCCATTACGGCTGAGAAGAACGCGCCGCGTCTGCTTCGGCCAATCAAATAGCTCAAAGCGCCAGCGGCTAGACCTACGACTACAGCAGCGATTATTCTCATAGCGTATGTGTTGGTGGGAAGAACCCAATATAACAACAGCACCACGCCCGCTGTTATAATCGTAGATATCCAGGCTCTAAGCATGTCTGATGTCCAGCCCATTGCGAACAACAAATAGAAACATATAATCAAGGGAATTATGAATCCACCGATATTAAAAGAGAACACGCTTGTTACTCTTATATTAGGGATAAAATATCCTGCGCCGATAGCAATTACCAATATAACTGCCCATAAGGTGGAAATTCTCAATTTGTCAAATAGGCGTTGGGTGACACCGAACAGCATCAAAACCAAAGCAATACCTAATAATATCAATCCGATTGGAAAGTAATTCGGCATATAGCACCTCCTAACTATATTTAAGAGTGTGCTATTTTAAAATAATTTATACTAAAATAAAAAAACAATAAAATGATTTTTTTGGAAAAAATAAAAAGGCTTTTAAAGCCTTAGAAATTATTTTATAACTTCCTCTATAACCCCGCCGCCCAAACAATTGGTATCATCGTAAAAGACCACATATTGACCGGGAGTTACGGCTCGCTGTTTTTCAAAAAATTCTACTCTGTATCCCTTATCAATTTTTTGCACTCTTACTTTCTGCTCGTCTTGTCTGTATCTA
>DATCKE010000053.1:0-3233 GCA_036562445.1 Clostridia bacterium | reverse complement strand
GCGTCTCTTACAGCGAAAGGGTTTTCTTCAATACCAATGACTTCCCTAGCTTGGCGGGCAAAATGCAACGTCATTGTCCCTATGCCGCAATATAAATCCCAGACTGTCTCATCGCCTGTTAGCGCCGAAAACTCAATAGCCTTGCTGTAAAGCGTTTCGGTTTGAACGCTGTTTACTTGCAAAAAAGACAATGGCGAAACGCGAAATTGTATGCCCATTATATTTTCGGTTAAATAAGCTACTTTGTTTTGATTGTCGTTTGCATTAGATTCTCCAAGCTTCGGCGCCTCGCCCTTTAATTCAAATCTCCCCTCCGGTTCAAATATCTTATATCCTTTGCCGCCAGCTCGTCCGCTGGAGCGCTCTATAATCAATATCCCTTCCCCTTTTTTGTTCTCGCGCCAGGTTAAATCGCAGCCGACAACATCCTTATTAAGCTGAAATATATTATCCTTTGCGCTTTCTATCCAGCCGTTCATACGCTCGCTTATAAGCAAGCAGTCATTAAAAACAACCGAATTATTGGTCTTTTGCTGATAATAGCCTATTCTCCCTTCATTATCTATATGAAGACGAGCCTTATTGCGATAGCGCCAAGGGTTTTCCATGCCGATAGTCGGATGAACTTTGATAGCGTCTAGATTTAGCTTGCCTATGCGGCGCAAGGCTTCTTCTACCCATATCTTTTTCCATTTTAATGTTTCTTCATATCTTAAATGCTGCAGCTGACAGCCTCCGCAAGCTCCAAACACAGAACAAGGCGGCGATATTCTATCCTGGCTTGATTTTATAATTTTTTTAAGTTCGCCCCGCTGCCAGTTTTTCTTGCGCTCAATTATATTTACAAGCCCAATTTCGCCTGGAAGCAGTCCCGGAACAAATGTAGTTATCCCTGTCTCGTCCCTGCCCACTCCGCTTCCGTCCGAAGAAAGACCTCTAGCTTCAATTTCAATTAATTTATTATCGTTATCTGATGTTATAAAAGACATTATCGCTATGACTCTTAATTATATTTAAGCATATTTTAACATTATGAAAAGTATTTCGCTATCAATTTGGTAATATTTAAGCTCAGAATTGAAAATAAATCCAAAACCTTTACGCCATTAAATACTTAATTTGGTCTGAAAAGCTGATGTTTGCGATATCCCATTTTCTTTTTGGGCAATTAATTATATTATATTTAAGTCCAAGGGCGTTAACAAACTCCTTAAACTTTTTATCGAGCCACGGCGGCGTCCAAGCGCCCGACCTGCAAATATGAACCACCGAAGCAATATTATTTTCAACACCGCCTAAGTCGTTATAAACGACATTATACATTCTATTAATCTGCTCAAAATCGCTCGGCTTTTCTTTAGTATAGGGGCTATAAATTATAACGGCTTTAGAAATCACTTTATCCCTAAGTAGTTTGCCAAGCCAATTAGAGCAATTAACCTCAAAGTCAAGAGACGATAGTCCGCCGTATCCTAAATCAGAATGCGCGTCAAAAGAAACAACGACATCGCAGCCGTATTTTTTCGCGAAATTATACGACAAAGCGTGGGAATCTGAAACATACGCTTTTATGTCTTCCGAGAATTTGAAATTTTTCTTAATATTATCCCAAAATGTTTTGACCTCGGGAGAAAGCAAAAAATACTTTTGAATATCCTTTCCTTCAAGGCTTGCCTGGATATATTTTTTATACCACAAGTCGATTATATTTCGTCTGTTTTCCAAATGGGAAAAAGAGTCATCAATGCCCGAAAAAACAAAATAGTCCCAATCAATTGATAATAAGCACTTTACCATTTTAGCACCCCCGCAAAGTTTTTTCGCGATTATCACTAAAACTATTAGAGCGAATATCCCGCAAAGATGCTTTAAACGCAAAATGCCTTATCTAATAATTATTTTAATCCTCTTGATTAAAAACGCAATAAAAAAACCGCAGTATTTTTTATACTGCGGTTAGGTTTTATTTTGCGTATTCGGTGCTTCTTAACTCTCTTATCACGTTAACTTTTATTTGTCCAGGATAATCGAGTTCGTTTTCAATTTTCTTAGCTATTTCTTTGGCGATAAAGATAGTCGAATTATCGTCAACCTCTTCGGGTTTAACCATAATTCTTATCTCTCTACCAGCCTGTATCGCATAAGATTTCTCAACGCCAGCAAAAGAATTAGCAATTTCTTCAAGTTTTTCAAGCCGTTTTACATAATTTTCCAAAGACTCTCTTCTAGCGCCAGGTCTTGCGCCCGATATCGCGTCGGCCGCTTGAATAATTATAGCCTCGGGTATTTCGGGCTCAATGTCGTTGTGGTGAGCGGCTATGCAATGAATAACTTCTTTGCTTTCTTTATATTTTTTAGCCAGCTCGACGCCGATAGAGATATGGGTTCCCTCGACATCGTGATCGACAGCCTTGCCTATATCGTGCAATAATCCAGCTCTCTTACAGAGCATTACATCCAATCCAAGCTCCGCGGCCAATAAGCCCGCGATGTGAGAAACTTCGATTGAATGCTTTAGGATATTTTGACCGTAGCTTGTGCGGTATTGCAGTCTGCCTAACAGCTTCACAAGCTCGGGGTGTATTCCATACACGCCGGTTTCAAATACCGCGTTTTCGCCGGCTTCCTTGATATGGTTGTCGACTTCTTTTTTAACTTTCTCGACGACTTCCTCTATTCTAGCAGGATGGATTCGTCCGTCAGCTATAAGCTTCTCAAGCGCGATTCTCGCTACTTCCCTTCTTACAGGGTCGAAGCCTGACAAGATAACGGCTTCGGGAGTATCGTCTATTATTAAATCAATTCCGGTAGCGCTTTCAAGCGCCCTGATGTTTCTGCCTTCGCGTCCTATTATGCGTCCTTTCATCTCGTCGTTGGGCAAAGGCACTACCGAAACTGTTACTTCCGCAGTATGTTCTACGGCGCACCTTTGAATAGCCAAACTAATGATTTCTTTAGCCTTTTTGTCCGCCTCTTCTTTAGCCGATTGTTCGATATTTCTTATCAATACCGCAGCATCTTTCTTAGCTTCTTGCTCATACTCGGCTATCAACATAGCTTTGGCTTCTTCTTTGGTCATCGAGGCGACATTTTCCAATTCTTGAATGATTTTGGCTTCGGTTTGTTTTACTTGTTCATATGCGCGGTCTAGTTCTTGCTCTTTTATCGCTAGATTCTTGCTGGTTTGTTCTAAGGCTTCAAGCTTCTTTTCGATGGTTTCCTTTTTCTTGTCA
>DATCKE010000052.1:0-27690 GCA_036562445.1 Clostridia bacterium | reverse complement strand
CTTAAAAACTATTAAGCTTACAGCTAATATGGCGGCAGCGTAAGCAGTAACCACAAGTAAAGATTTTAATATATCGGAACACTGCCCCGAAAGCACGTAGGCCGCTAAATCGATAGCGTGCGCGAAGGGAAAAATATACGCTATAACGGCAAAAGCCCCTTTCATCGTCCTAAGCGGAAAAAACATCCCGCCCAAAATCGCGGCTAAATTTACTATTATGGACGCCACTCCGCCTACCGCTTTGTCAGAAAACAAGCTTCCAATCAATATGCCCAAAGCTATAAACAAGACAGCCGAGGGCGCCAAAACCGCAAAAGCCAGCAAAAGTTATATCAACTTTCTGTCAAAGCCTACCGCTCTTAAAAACGCCCTGGCGATAATCATACTGCCTATGGGGCCTGTATGAACCCTATCCCATTGGATATAAGCTGAATAGCGGTATTTCAGATACTCGTCGAACTCTTTTTGCAAATCTACGCACATTAGGTTATGCTTTTTTGCCACTTCTTTCATAACCGCGCCGTATTCGTCCATCTTTTTGCGCATCGGGTCTTCTTTGTTAGGCTCCATATAATACGGCGTCATAAAAATCATTCCTTTTACCTTATCTAAAGTAAGCTCGACCATTTTTTCTAGGTTTGCGCGGTATTCTTCAATGCCGACGTGGTTATAAAAACAATGAGGCTCGTCAAATTGACGCCAAACATCGTTTACGCCTATGCACACCGAAACATAGTCGGGCTTTAGGTCTAAAACATCCGTCTGCCAGCGGGCGAGCAAATCCCTTGAGGTGTTGCCCGAAACGCCGGTGTTGACTATATGATAAATATTTTCGGGATAGCAGATATTGAGCAAGGTGTCGATTTGGCGCACATAGCCGCCGCCTACGCCCTCGCCTCTGCCCTCGCCTATAGGTCTTCTACGACCAGCGTCCGTAATCGAGTCGCCCGTAAACAAAATGGTTTCTCTGTCTTTAAACAACATAGCTTTCATCCTTTGCGTATTATTTTTAAAGTCATTATAGCATTAAAAAATTGACGTTGTTAAAATATCAAAAAAATTTTATGCGCTCGCGAAACGCCGAAAAAAAACGGCTAAGGTTTTTAGCCGTTTGCTTTTTTTAATTAAGCTAACAATATTTTCGTTAGCCTGCCTTTTACGCTAACAGCATTCTGTCGTTTGCGAACTCGCTGCCCGCGCATTGCTCAAACTTCTTTAACAAGTCCTCCACCTTTAACGCCTGTTTTTCGGCGCCCTCGGCTTCGTAAATAATCCTGCCCTCGTGCATCATTATGAGCCTGTTGCCGTATTTTATGGCGTCTTTCATATTATGCGTAATCATAAGGGTGGTGATATTGTTTTCTTGGGTTAACTCCAAAGTAAGCTCTTGAACCTTGCGAGCGGTGTTGGGGTCCAGCGCCGCCGTGTGCTCGTCTAACAACAACATCTTAGGCTTTTTTAACACGGCCATTAACAAGGCAAGCGCTTGTCTTTGACCGCCGCTTAACAAGCCTACCTTGGTGGTCATTCTGTTTTCTAGGCCAAGCCCTAAGCGGCTTAACTGCTCTTTATATATTTGCTTTTCTTGCGAAGTTATAGCCCATTTAAGCCCTCTAAACTGCCCTCTGCGGTAAGCAAGCGCCAGATTTTCTTGGATTTCCATAGAGGCGGCTGTGCCCATAAGCGGGTCTTGGAAAACGCGTCCGAAAAACTTAGCGCGCTTATGCTCGGGCATTCGGGTTATGTTTACGCCGTCCAAGATCAGCTCGCCGTCGTCCACAATATGGACGCCCGCGATAATGTTTAGCAAAGTGGATTTGCCCGCGCCGTTGCCGCCTATAATGGTTACAAAATCCCCTTCTTTTATAAACAAATTGACGCCGTTTATCGCGGTCTTTTGGTTAATTGTGCCTATATTAAAAGTTTTATGAATATTATTAATGCTCAGCATTGATATTGATTTTATCCTTTATTAATTTGTCCTTTTTGTTTAAGCGCTTTGCCGTTGTTTTTGTTCTTAAAGTAAGCGAAAATTTTAGGCAGCGCCAAAGCTATGGTAACGAGCACGGCGGTCAATAGTTTTATATCGTAAGGCTCTAATAAATCCGCGAAAATTATTAAAGAAATCAAAATACGATATATCACGCTGCCCAGGGCGACAAACAGCATTTTTGCCCAAAACGGGAATTTCGCGCTGGTAAAGGTCTCGCCGATAATTATAGCCGCTAGACCAATAACAATAGCGCCTATACCCATACTGACATCGCTGAAGCTTTGCTGCTGGGCGACTAAAGCGCCTGACAACGATATAAGCCCGTTGCCTATCATAAGCGCCAATATTTTGGTGTTGTCAGTGTTAATGCCAAGCGCCCTGCACATATTTTCGTTATTGCCCGTGGCCCTTATAGCGCTGCCGATTTCGGTTCCAAAGAACCAATACAAAACGGCAATAATTACGCCTACCGTAATAACGCCCAAGATTAAAATCGCGTAAATTCTATTAATATGAAATAAATTTTCCAAATAAGTTACCACGGTAGTGTTTCTAAGCAAAGACGTATTAGGCTGACCGCCCATTATTCTTATATTTATAGAATATAGGGCTATCATAGTCAAAATTCCAGCCAATATAGGCTGGATTTTTAGCTTTGTATTTAAGATTCCCGTGCAAAGACCTGCCACGCCGCCCGCTAAAAAAGCTATTAAGCTTGCGGATACCGGCTCAATATTATTGCTGATTAAAGCGGCAGCGACCGCCCCGCCGAGCGCGAAACTGCCTTCGGTGGTAAGGTCGGCGAAGTTAAGTATTCTGAATGTTATATAAACGCCGAGCGCCAACAACGCGTATAATAAGCCTTGGTTGGCGCCGCTTAAAATGGTTTCTAAAAAGGCTAACATATTTTTCCTTTAGTAATTAAGCTTTGACTTTATCTAAAATCGATTGAGGTATAGTAAATCCTATTTCACTAGCTACGGTTTGATTGACGGTAAGGGTAATATATTCAGGGTTAGCTGTTTCGACAGGCATTGTCTTAATATCTGCGCCTTCCATCAAAATCTTATAAGCCATTTTTGCGGTTTGTTTGCCTAGTTCGTAATAATCAATTCCGTAAGTGGCTATACCGCATTTTTCGTTCATACCGTTTTCGCCGCATACTATGGGCAATTTTTTACCGCTTTTATTAACATTATGAACGTGGTCGGCGGCTTTCGCCAATCCGTTATCTGTAGGAATATATATAGCGTCCACCTCGTCAGGCAAGCTTAAAAAGACGCTGTCTAAATCCATAGATTCAGTAATGCCTTTATCTAAAACTTCTATATTTTGCTTTTCGCAATATTCTTGAACAAGCTGAAGTTGATAAACGGAATTGTCCTCCGACGTGGTGTATAATACGGCTATTTTCTCAACGTCGGGCACTAATTCTTGTATTAACTTAATTTGGTCTTCAACGGGGTTTAAGTCCGAAGTTCCGCTTAGGTTGGTGTTAGGTTTATCCCAGCTTTCGACAAGCTCAGCTATAACGGGGTTGGTTACGGCAGTAAACAAAATCGGAATATCCTTTGTGGTTGAGGCGGCGGCTTGAGCGGCCGGCGTCGCTATAGCCAGCATTAAGTTAACTCTTTTTGACACATAGTTGTTCGCGATGTCGGTGCACATACCAAAATCGCCAGCTGCCGATTTATTTAGGAACTTAACCGTCTTTCCTTGCTCTTTTAATAAATCTTTTAACTCTTCTCTAAATCCTTTATTTGCGGCGTCCAAAGCTACGTGGTCTACCAATTGAATTATGCCGACGGTAAAATCCGACTTAGAGCAGCCTAAAGTCATTAAAAACGAAAAGCTAAGAACTATAACCATCAAAAAAGTTAGAATTTTTTTCATAGAAGAAAAACTCCCCCACAATTAAAATATTCACTGTATAAAGATAGCATAATTATATCAGCAAGCGTTATAATTCGTCAATTAATTTTGCTTTGCTTTCATCTAATAAATTGCGAAAGTGAAAAAATTTTTAAAAAACTTGTTCTAACTATTCTTAATAATAATTTTATTTAGCGACAGCCTTAATCTTGCGAAATTAATCGAGCAAACACCTATTCCAAAACCTTTTTCATCTTTCTATGCTTTATGCCCGCTTCCTCGAAAAAGTCTCCTTCGGCTATGAATCCCACTTTCTCGTAAAAGCCTATGGCGCGGTATTGGGCGTTTAATTCCAATGTTTTGCAGCCTTTTTCGCGCGCTATTTGCTCGCAATAACTCATTATTGCCGCTCCCAGGCCTTGACCTCTATATTCTTTTTTAACCAAAATTCTGCCTAAGCGTAAAACCTCGCCTTTGATTTTTGCCCGCGCGTAAGCGACCAGCTTGTCGTCCTTATATATGCACAAATGCAAATAATTATGCTCGTCGCTCTCTATCTCAATCTCGGGGGCGATGTTTTGCTCTTTGACAAAAACTTCGTATCTAAGTTCTCTTATCTCTTGGGTGATGTCGTTTAAACAAACATATTTAAGCATAAGCAATTCCTATTAATTTATAGATGTTTTAATTATAATTCAAAGGGGTAGTTATCTCAAAGCCGTTTTTCTAAAATAAAAAAGCCCTTTTGGGCAAAAGGGCTTTTTTTTCATTTATCAGGACAGCCTATTTAAAAAGTCTTGATATCCAAATTTCTTTACCAGCTTTATATCGCCTTGCAAATCTTTTGCGACAATAGACGGCAAGGGCATACCGTTAAAGGTGTTGTTTTTTACTATGGTATACAGAGCCATATCCTCGAAGATTATCTTATCGCCTATCTTTAACGGCTCTTTAAACTTATAATCGCCTATGATGTCGCCGGCTAGACACGTCGGCCCGCCCAAGCGGTATTCGTATTCCCCGCCCTCGCCTATTATTCTAGGACGATACGGCGCTTCCAAAACATCGGGCATATGGCAGGCGGCGCTTGTGTCCAAAATAGCGATTTTCTTGCCCCTGTCGATAATATCTATTACGCTGGCGACCAAAAACCCGGCGTTTAACACCACCGCCTCGCCTGGCTCCAGATACACTTCTAAGCCGTATTTGTCTTTTATATGATTAATAAGCCTTACCAAGCGGTCTATGTCGTAATCCTCGCGGGTGATATGGTGTCCGCCGCCAAAGTTTATCCATTTTATCTTGTCAAAATATTTGGAAAACTTTTTCTCCACTTCGGCAAGCGTCACTTCAAGCGCGTCCGAGTTTTGCTCGCAAAGCGTGTGAAAGTGCAGTCCCGTAATTCCCTCCACCTTGTCTAGATTGGCGAAAAATTCCTCGCTTGTAACACCCAATCTAGAAAAAGGCGCGCAAGGGTCGTAAATCGCCTTATCTTGGGTGGATTTTTCGGGGTTTATCCTTAGTCCTATTTCGACGCCCTGTTTTAGCGCTTTATCCTTAAACTTAACCAATTGGCCTATCGAGTTAAACACTATATGCCCGCATATTTTGACTATCTCGTCAAAGTCCTCGTCGGTATAAGCGGGCGAAAAGATATGGTTCTCCTTGCCCATTTTCTCATAGCCTAGTTTTGCCTCGTATAGGCCGCTGGCCGTAACGCCGTCAAGATATTGGGCTATCAACGGATAAAAATAAAAAGACGAGAACGCTTTTTGGGCAAGCAAAATTTTGCAGCCTGTTTTTTGTTTTACAGACTGCAAAATTTTTAGATTTTTCAAAATGAGATTTTCGTCGATTATATAATAAGGAGTTTTTATGTCTTTCGCTATATATTCCATTACTCTACCAATACCGGATTGAAATCTTCTTTCCAAGGCAAGCCCCATTTATTGAGCGCTTCCATAAAAGGATCGGGATCGAATTGTTCCATATTAAATACGCCTTCGCCCTTCCAGATGCCTTTTAAAATCATCATCGCGCCTATCATAGCGGGCACGCCGGTGGTATAAGAAATAGCTTGAGAGCCTACCTCGCGGTAGCATTCTTGATGGTCGCAAACATTATATACATAATATGTTCTAGGCTTGCCGTCTTTTATGCCCTTAAAGATGCAGCCGATATTGGTCTTGCCTTTGGTTCTAGGTCCCAGGCTTGCCGGATCGGGCAAAACGGCCTTTAAGAACTGAAGCGGAACGATATCTTGGCCTTGGAACTTAATAGGCGTAATAGAAGTCATTCCCACGTTTTGCAGGCATCTTAAGTGGGTTAGATAGTTTTGGCTGAAGGTCATAAAGAATCTAATTCTCTTTACGCCCTTGATATATTTAGCCAAGCTCTCTAACTCCTCGTGATACAATAAATACATATCTCTCTTGCCGATGCCGTCAAAATCGTATTCTCTCTTGATTTCCAAGGGCTTGGTTTCTATCCACTTGCCGTTTTCGTAATACTTGCCGTTGGCGGTTACTTCTCTTATGTTGATTTCGGGGTTGAAATTGGTGGCGAAAGGATAGCCGTGGTCGCCGCCGTTGGCGTCCAATATATCTATCTCGTGAATTTCGTCAAAATAATGTTTTTGAGCGTAAGCGGCAAACACGCTGGTAACGCCAGGGTCGAATCCGCTGCCCAGCAACGCCATAATGCCCGCTTCTTTAAATCTATCGTGATACGCCCATTGCTCTTTATATTCAAAATGAGGATTATCGGGATGCTCGTAGTTAGCGGTGTCAAGATAATGAGTCTTGGTCCTTAAGCAAGCTTCCATTATAGTCAAGTTTTGATAGGGCAAAGCCAAATGCATTACTATCTGAGGCTTGTGTTTGTTGATTAGCGCCACAAGCTCGTCTAGATTGTCAGCGTTGACCTGCTCTGTGTAAATCTTAGTCTTGCTGTCTTTTAATTTTTCAGCCAAGGCGTCGCATTTTGATTTTGTCCTGCTAGCGATAACAAGCTCGCTGAACACCTCGCTGTTTTGGCAGCATTTGTGAATGGCAACAGAAGCCACGCCGCCACAACCGATAACCATTGCTTTCATTCTTTTGAAACTACCTCCTTATATTGATAATAGCAACTCACGCAAAAACTTACAAGCAAGCGCGGTGGAAACTCCTGTTGTGTCATAGGGCGGACACAGCTCTGTAATGTCGCAGCCTATGACGTTTAGATTGCCTAGTTTTTGGATTGCTTGCCTAAGTTCCTCAAAAGTAACTCCGCCCGCCTCAGGCGTGCCTGTCGCCGGAAATTCGGACGGATCTATACAATCTAGGTCGACCGTTATGTAAACGGGATTTTCGCCTATTATGTCCATCGCTTTTTCCAAGTCTTTGATAAAAAACTTGGTCATATATGTGTTTTCTTTCGCGTATTCAAACTCGGACCTTTCGCCCGAGCGGATGCCGTATTGGAAAATCTTTTTGGGACCTACTATCTCGCAAACCCTTCTCATTACGGTGCTGTGCGATAGCTTCTCGCCTATATACTCGTCCCTTAAATCAGCGTGCGCGTCAAAGTGGACGACGTATAAATCTTTATATTTATCGCTTGCCGCCTTTACCGCGGGCAAGGTTACCAGATGCTCGCCGCCTATCATTACCGGGGTTTTGCCGTCGGCCAAAATTTTAGCGGCAAACTCTTGTATCATATCCAAAGCCTTCTGGGTGCCCCCAAAGGGCAAATCCAAGTCCCCAGCGTCAAAGACCTTGATGTCCTCTAGGTCTTTGTCTAGATAGGGACTGTATGTCTCTATGCCGTAGCTTTCCTCGCGCATTCTACGGGAAGCAAAGCGCGCGCCCGGTCTATAAGTAGTGGTGCCGTCAAAAGGCGCGCCAAACAGCACAAATCGGGCGCTATCATAGTCGCTTTCGCAGCCTAAAAAACAGAGTTTCTTATTCAACATGTTTTAATAGCTCCGTAACATAGTTGGGCAGATAGAACGCGCCTTTGTGCAGGTTGATATTATAGTATTTGGTTTTTATCCCTAGGCTATTCCATTGGTCTTCTTTTAGGTCTTTTAGAGGATGATATTTTTTGGAAGCGAAACCAAACAGCCAATGCCCCGAAGGGTAGCTCGGGATGTGCGCTTGGTAAACCCTGCAAATCTCAAAAGTCTTGTAAATATTTTTATGCACCTTTTGCATAGCCTCGGCGTCCGGCTCGTAGAAGGGGCTTTCGTGCTGGTTGACCATTATGCCGTCTTCTTTTAACGCCTTATAGCAGTTGCCGTAAAACTCTTTGGTAAACAACGGCTCAGCCGGGCCGTAAGGGTCGGGCGAGTCCACAATTATTAGGTCGTATTTATCCTCGCACTTGCGCACAAACTTAAGCCCGTCCGAGATTATGATATTGACGCGCTTGTCGCTTAACATATAGCTTGAGTGGGGCAAGAACTTTTTAGCCGCGTATATCAACATTTGGTCGATTTCGACTAAGTCGATGGACTCTATCGTGGAATACTGGCAAAGCTCGCGAACCACTCCGCCGTCGCCCGCGCCTATTACCAAGACGGATTTAATGTTGGGATGCACCGCCAATGCGGGGTGGACTATCATCTCGTGATAGACAAACTCATCCTTTTCGGTAAACATTATAGAGCCGTCCAAAACCAAACACCGCCCAAAATCCACGCTCTCAAACACGTCTATGCGCTGGTGCTCGGTCTTTTCGCTAAAGAGCTGTTTGTCTATTTTGATAGAAAACTGCACATTTTTGGTGTGCTTTTCGCTAAACCATAACTCCATCGTCTGCCCCTTTGATTACATTAATATGGTCCACGTTAATATCCATCGTGCCGGTCAAGAAGCAACCTTTCGCCTTAGAGTATTTGATATACTCTATAATCTGCTTGGTTATCAGCTCGCCCGGAGAAACGATAGGAATTCCAGGCGGATAGCTCATTACAAACTCGCCGCTAACCCTGCCTACGCACTCGTCAAGCGGCAGCTGAACTTTTTCGGAATAGAACGCTGCTTGAGGCGTCATTATCACGTGAGGGTTGATGTATTCTTGCTCCATCATGCCAAGTTTGCTCTTTTTATAAAGCCTTCTAATTTCCGCCAGCGCGCCTACAAGCCTTTCTATGTCCCTGTCTCTATCGCCTACCGAGATATAAGCCAAGAAATTGCCCAAATCGCCAAACTCGACTTGGATATCGTATTCGTCGCGCAGAATGTCGTAAACTTCTATGCCGGCAAGCCCTATATTAAGGGTGTAAACCGAAAGCTTGGTAATGTCAAAATCGTATATAGTGTCGCCGTTTATTAACTCTTTGGAATAAGCGTAGTAGTCGCCTATGTGGTTGATTTCCTCGCGGGCGTATTCGGCCTGCTCTATAACGCGCGCGAAAATGCTCTCCCCGTGCAGCGCGAGGTTTCTTCTGGACAGGTCAAGACTGCTCATTAACAAATACGACGCGCTGGTGGTTTGGGTAAGGTTTATGATTTGTCTGACATAGTCGTGGTTTATGTTAGGGCCGGTTAAAAGTATAGAGCTTTGGGTAAGCGAACCGCCCGATTTATGCATACTGACCGCCGCCATATCCGCGCCCACTTCCATAGCCGAAAGAGGCAGGCTGCTGTGAAAATAAAAATGCGTGCCGTGCGCCTCGTCTACCAGCACCTTCATACCGTATTGGTGGGCTAGCTCTGTAATAGCCTTTAGGTTGGAGCATATTCCGTAATAGGTGGGATTGTTTACGAAAACGGCTTTGGCGTCCGGGTTTTCTTTTATGGCCTTCTCAAAGTCGGTCATACTCATACCCAAAGATATGCCAAGCTGCTGGTTAATCTGCGGGTTTACATAAACAGGCACCGCTCCGCACAATATCAGGCTGTTTATTGCGCTGCGGTGCACGTTGCGTGGCAGAATTATCTTGTCGCCGTGCTTGCAGACCGACATTATCATAGCTTGAACCGCGCTGGAAGTGCCGTTGACCATCAAAAACGCGTGGTCGGCTCCAAAAGCTTCGGCGGCGATTTCTTCCGCTTCTTTAATTACGGAAACAGGATGGCCTAAGTTGTCTAGCCATTTTTGAGAATTGGCGTCTATACTGACGCATTTTTCCCCCAAAAACTCGGTCAACTCGCTGTTGCCTTTTCCTCTTTTATGCCCGGGAACGTCAAAGGGCATAATTCTCGCTTTTCTGAATTCTTCAAGCGCTTCTACAATGGGCGCGCGTTTTTGTCTTCTTTGGATCATTTTTTCTCCATAACAAAAATTCCCAGATATTAATAACCTGAGAATTTAAATTATATAGTATTTTTTATTTTTTCGTAGAGTCTTTCAAACAATTTCACTTCTCATACTCTTTTTCTCTTATTTTTTTGTTGCTTTATTTGTAAGGCAACAGATTTTTGGGCAAAAAAATAGCCAGGTCTATTGTCGTAAAACTCATAAACTTATGTGCATTATATAATAACATTTTTGCCCCCCAATATCAAACATTTTTACAATGTTTAATTAAAAATGTCAATTGTTTTGGGATATATTCGGCGATTATTATTGTTGTGTTTTTTATTAATTTTTGCAAATTAATGCTTAAAAATTATAAAAGCGCGGTTTTTTTGCGCGCTTTAAAAATAATCTATATCTAAAAAATCCATTTTGATTTTATTTCCAAAAAAACTAACCTTTCCCCGCCTTAAGACCTATTTGACGCTTGTTTGACCTAACCGCCTCTTTTACGGGGGTTAGATAGTCGCAATGCCCAAGCATATCCTCAATTTGGGTTTCGCTTAAGGTAACAACGGTGTTTAATTTATTGTCCAAAACTCGAACATAGTAATAATACGAGGGCGAAAACAATTTTATTATCTTGCCTATGGGCATATCCTCGCTTACGGCGATTTCCCTAATCTCTAGCCCTTTTTTTATGTTTTGCGTCCTATAGGTGCGGTTGTATATGCGCACATAGCTTTCTTTCTTTTCTCCGGCGAGCGCGCATAAAAACACAAACACGCCCAATATGCAAAAACTTAAATTGACCTCAAAAAACGCCGAAACGATAAACCCCGCTATCAAAACTAAACCCAAAACCAGCCCTGTGATTTTAATGATTTTTATCGCTTTGCTATGAGGCATCCTTTGGGACAATAGGCACAGCATTATCCTGCCCCCGTCCAATGGAAAGACGGGAATTAGGTTAAACAAAGCGTTGACTATATTGGCGTATACAAAGGTCTGGGTAAAAAAATAAGAGGACGGGATAAGCCACCAGACGGCGGTAAAAATTATCGCGGTAACCAAATTGGTAATCGGTCCTACGGCGGCTATCTTGATTTCCTCCGAGGGTTTTACGCCCTCTAAGCTGCCCTGAATTTCCGCCCCGTAAGGCATAAGCTTGATTTCGTTGAGGATATAGCCAAACCTTTCGGCGGCGGCGGAATGCCCCATTTCGTGTATAGCCACGGCGACGGTATAAGCCAAGAAGTCATATCCCCGCCCTAAGACAGTCATCAAAAGCCCTAATAATATAAAAAGCGGATGAACTTTGAACTTTAATCCCATATAGCCTTATCTACCAAAACCTGCCTGCCGTTCTCGTAAACAAAAAACGCCAGTTCCTCGCCGGCTAAAACGCCTATCGGAAAACCTTTGTCAACGGTTTGACCGACTCTTACCCCGCAAAATTGCAGCCCCGAATATTTGGTAATCGTATTGTTTCTATGCCTTATCTCTATGGTCGCCTCTTTCTTAGAGCGCGAAATGTTTACCACTACACCTTTTTCCGCGCTGTAGACCAAGGGGTTTTTATCCGCCTTTAGGCGGGCTTTGTTTTCTTCTATTATTATGTTTTGGGTTTTTAGCGGCAGGCAAAAATCAAGCGGCGAAGTGTCCGCGATAGCGCTTATTTTATCAATAATCGGGATAGAGCCCGCTTGGTCGATTTTGAATATTTTCATGTTATAGCTGACCGCGGACTTTATAGCCTTGGGCAAGCTCTTTAAGCCGGGGATGTTGGATGAAAACAGCAAGAACAAAAAAATAAAACCGCATATAAAAAACCTTAAAGCAAGAGTATACATAAGACTTGGTTTTTCTTCATCATCGGGGCGGTTGAACACCGGCTCATAGTAAATATTTCGATTGACTGATAATTTGGCGCTCGCCTTTTTTACCGAGTCGTATTTCATGCTTTTATATCCTTTTCTTTTTGTAAATTATATGCTGGCGGCAATCGCAAGATAACCTAGGCTGTTTTAGAGTTTTCGACACCAAAACAATAAATTCTTTATTAATTAGGAAAGATGTGTTATTATAGATAAAAAATAAATATAGATAAAAAATAAATACAAAGGATTAAGTCTTATGAATATAGCAATGATAGCGCACGACAAGAAAAAAGACGACATAGTAATGCTGGCTATCGCTTACGCGAATGTGCTAAAAGACCACAAAATCTACGCGACAGGCACTACCGGAAAGTTAATCGCCGACGCCACAGGACTGGATATTATAAGGTTTAAGTCAGGCCCGTTAGGCGGCGACCAGCAAATAGGCGCTATGGTGGCTAATAACGAGATAGATTTGGTAATATTCTTTAGAGACCCTCTAACAGCCCAACCGCACGAACCCGACGTGTCCGCGCTTATGAGATTGTGCGACGTGCATAACATACCGCTGGCCACTAATCTAGCCAGCGGCGAAATAATGATGATGGCGCTCTCGCGCGGCGATATGAACTGGCGCGAGCTTATAAATAAATCCAACCGTTGACTATCTTAAACTTAACAATCTAGGAACTCTTTTATAAAGCATAGGCGCGGCTAAGATTATAACTATCAAGCTTAACATATCTCCCAAAAAATACATAGGCAAACTGGACGCGGCGCTTGCAATCACGGCTTGGCTTTGTTTTAGATAAAAATATAAAATAGAAAGCATATAAGGCGCGCCTATTAAATATACGCCCAAAATGCCCAGCAGGCATATTGCTAAAACCTTTAGATAATCCGTAGGTTTTATTTTTGATATATAAGCTTCCTTAAAGAGCCAGTCCCTAGCGAACCCGCAGATAAACGCGCATAAGATAAATCCCAAGATAAACCCAAACGACGGCTGAAAAACATAGGTAATGCCGCCGCCTCTAGCGAACACGGGTATGCCTATAAGCCCCATAAGCATATATATGGCTTGGCTTAACGGGCCCAACTTTTTGCCCAAAAACAACCCGGCCGCGCAGGCGAAAAATGTCTGTAGGGTTACGTCCAACATAGGCAGAGGTATCTTAATAAACCCGCCCGAGCAAGTCAGGGCGCACATTAGGGCGGTTAGAGCGATTTTTAGGCTGATTGAGACTTTTACGCTTTCTTTTTGGCTTATCATAATTCACCTTTTCGTTTAATATAAAACTTTTCTCGTATATAATAACATAATTAACATATATTGTAAACTAAAATATATATTTGGTTTACAATAAACCCGATTTAACATATAAATACAAAAATCTTTAATATTTCGACTTATTATGTTATAATAAATAAAATGTTGGATGAACGGATAGATATGGAAACGGATAACAGCAAATTAAATTCCTTAATTTTGTTGTTTGTTTTCGACAAAATGGATGTGCCGTTGACCGAAAGCACCATCCTGGAAATGTGCTGTAGCCGTAACAACTGGATTAACTATATGGAATGCAAGCAGGCCTTTAACATTCTGCTCAAAAACAACTTTATCACTATGATTTCTTCCTCAAAAGGGCCTGTAGCGGCGTCGGGCGCGCCCACCATTGAGACTGCTTACGCATTGACGGTGGACGGCAGAATGTGCTTGTCGCATTTATTCTATTACATCCCCGCGTCCTTGCGCGCCGAAATCGTGGATTACGTAACGGAAAACCGTATGCATTACAGGCGGCGTCAGGAATACACCCGCGACTACTATATGAACGAGGACGGCACGCATACGGTGGTTTTAGGGATAAAAGACCCGACTAAGCAATTGCTCGAAATCAAAATGAACGTGGACTCCAGGGCCACGGCGAAGTCTATTTGCAACAAATGGGACGAAAAAGCCTCCCAAATATACGCTAGCCTGTTTGAGCTGCTGGACGAATAAAAAAAGCGTCAAGGAATTAAACCTCGACGCTTTTGTTTCATATACGATTTTTTATTCTTCCAATTCTTTTATAGAGTATTGAATCTTTTCGATAAGCCGCTGATATTTTTCCACCTTAGCCTTTTCTTGCTCGACCAACTGCTTGGGCGCTTTAGCCACAAAGCCTTGGTTGTTAAGTTTGCCTTGAGCGCGCTCTAGCTCGCTTTGGGCTTCTTTTAGTTCTTTGTTTAGTCTGGCAAGCTCTACCGTTTTATCCACCAGCTCAAGCAGCGGTATATAAATCTCGCACAAAGGCGTGATTATTTGGGCGCATTTTTCGGGCTTGGCTTCCACGATTTCAATGGACTTGCCCATACCCAGCTTTTCTATATATATCAGCGACTCGTTGATAAGTTTTTGGTTATTAAGCGGCAGGACGTATATGGAAGTGCGCTTGTTTTGGGGAACTTTCATCTCCGCCCTTAATTCTCTTATCTTCTTTATAGCCGCTATCACTTCCTCAAACGCTTTATACGCCTTGGCGTTGTGGTATTTTTTATTAAACTCGGGGTATTTTGCCCTTATAATCAAGCCTTGGGCGTTAGGCATATGGGAATAAATCTCCTCGGTTACAAAAGGTATAATAGGATGGATTATCTTTAGGATTTCGCCCAATAGATACATCAGGACGGACATTGCCCCGACCTTTTCGTCCTCGTCCTCGCCGTATAGCTTGGGCTTGGCAAGCTCGATATACCAGTCGCAGAAATCGTCCCAAATAAACTCATACATATATTTTAGGGCGCGGTTGACATTGTATTTGTCTAAGTTCTTGGTAACGTTTTTGACCAGCTCGTTCCATTTATACAATATCCACAAGTCCGCGTTGGAGAGCTTGATTTTGTCTATATCCTTAAACGGTATCTTTTCGGCGTTTAGTAGAACAAATCTAGCGGCGTTCCATATCTTATTGATAAACACTCTGTCGGTGGCTATTTTTTCCTCGGAGAACTTTATGTCGCTGCCTAAGGTGGTGCCCCAAAGCAGAGAGAATCTTATGGAGTCCGTGCCGTATTTGTCTATCATTTCTATGGGATCTACGCCGTTGCCCAAAGACTTAGACATCTTGCGGCCGATTTTGTCGCGGACAATGCCGTTGATAACGACGTCCGAAAAAGGCGCTTTGCCCATAAACTCTAGGCCGGAAAAGACCATTCTAACAACCCAGAAGAAAATAATCTCGTGGGCGGTTACCAGCACGTCGGACGGATAGAAGTAGTCTAGGTCTTCGTTGGGCTCGGGCCAATCAAGCGTGGTAAAAGGCCACAGGGCGCTTGAGAACCAGGTGTCCAAAACGTCGGGATCTTGGGTAACCGAGCCGCCGCACTTAGGGCAGGTATCCAAATGTTCGCGCGAAACGGTCATCTCGCCGCAAGCGTCGCAGTAATACGCGGGGATTCTGTGTCCCCACCAAAGCTGTCTAGAGATGCACCAGTCTTTTATATTGACAAGCCAGTGTTTGTATATCTTCTCAAATCTCTTAGGGGTAAATCTTAATTTGCCCTTTTCCAAAACCTCTAGCGCGGGTTTAGCCAGCTCGTCCATTCTGACAAACCACTGCTCGGAAACGATAGGCTCGATAACCGTGTCGCAGCGGTAGCAATGGCCTACATTGTGCTTGTGAGGCTCGATTTTTTCCAACAGCCCCAAAGCCTTTAGGTCTTGGACGATAGCCTCTCTAGCGGCGTATCTGTCCAGTCCTTTATACTTGCCTGCCAATTCGTTCATCGCGCCGTCGTAGTTCATAACCCTTATGACTTCGAGCTTGTGCCTTAAGCCGACCTCAAAGTCGTTGGGGTCGTGCGCGGGCGTAATCTTGACAGCGCCCGTTCCAAATGTCTTGTCGACATAGTCGTCGGCTATGATGGGTATACGCCTGTTAATTAGCGGCAAGATTACATACTTGCCTACTAAGTGTTTGTATCTTTTATCCGTGGGGTTGACCGCTACCGCCGTGTCGCCCAGCATTGTCTCGGGCCTGGTGGTAGCCACCACTATATAATCGTCCGAATTCTCAACGGGGTATTTTATGTGCCACAGGTGGGAGTTTGAAGGCTCGTATTCGACTTCGGCGTCGGAGAGCGCGGTTTTGCAGTCCGGGCACCAGTTTATAATCCTGCTGCCTTTATAGATATAGCCTTTTTCGTAGTAGCGGACAAAGACTTCGGTAACCGCGCGCGAACGCTTTTCGTCCATCGTAAACGCCAATCTATCCCAGTCGCAAGAAAGCCCAAGTCTTTTAAACTGCTCGATAATCCTTCCGCCGTATTGCCTATACCAATCCCACGCGCGCTCCAAAAATTTTTCTCTGCCTAGGTCTTGCTTGGTCAGGCCTTCTTTAGCCATTTGCTCGACTATTTTTACCTCGGTGGCTATAGAGGCGTGGTCTGTGCCGGGCAGCCAGAGCGCGTTGTAACCTTGCATTCTCTTGTATCTAATAAACACATCCTGCAGGGAAAGGTTTAGCGCGTGTCCCATATGCAGATAACCGGTGATATTGGGCGGCGGCATAACTATAGTAAAAGGCTTTTTGGACTTGTCGGCGTCCGCCTTAAAGCTTCCGCGTCTTATCCATTCGTTATACCATTTTTGTTCAAAAGATGACGGATTATAGGTCTTGTCTAGTTCGTATTCCATAACGATTTAACCCTTTTGTTTATTTAATTATGGTAAAGATCAAACCCGCAAGCGCCATCAAAAAGCCCGCGAATTTGAACGCGACAAACATCTTATCAAAATTTTGAACTTCGTCTATTTTTTTGATTGCTTTGACCAGCTTTCGGGCAAAAACCGCCGTCAAAAGCCCCCCTACGGCAAAAACCAAACCGACTATCACATTCCATTGAGAAAGCCTTCGCAGCAGCCCGTCTAAAAAAGCGTTGGCAGCGCAAAAAAACATCAAAATCGCTCTTTTTCAAAAATTATTTAAAACATTATACTAGAAAAAAACCAAGAAATCAAATTAAGATAAAGGCGTTTTTTGTTTAAAGTTTTATAGGAATGTTTTTGCGGTCAACTAAACCTTACCCTTTTTGCTCACCCTTACACATTTACCCTAATCAATTAATATACTGACAATATAAGCAACCTAAAAAAGAGGCGATATGAAAATTCTATTGTATTTGGACAGGGTGAGTCATACTTATCACACCAAGCAAGGCGAGACTCAAGCCCTAAAAGATATAAGCTTTCACTTAAACGACGGCGAGTTTTTATCCATAGTAGGCCCGTCGGGCTGCGGAAAAACCACTATTTTATCCTTAATAAGCGGGCTTATAAAGGCGTCCAAAGGCCGGATTGTGCTGGACGGCGTGCCTGTAACCACCACACATCGAGACACAGGCTATATGTTTCAAAGAGACCATTTATTCGAGTGGCGCACCATCCGCCAAAACATCACTTTGGGACTTGAAATCCAAAAGAAAATGACGCCTGAAAACCTAAAAATAGTGGACGAACTTATCGAAAAATACGGCCTTAAGGAATTCGCCAATCACTACCCGCGCTCGCTAAGCGGCGGAATGCGCCAAAGAGTGGCGCTGATTAGGACGCTAGCGACTTCGCCTAAACTTTTGCTTTTGGACGAACCCTTTTCGGCGCTGGACTACCAAACCAGGCTTTATGTTTGCGACGACGTCTACAGCATAATAAAAAACGAAAAGAAAAGCGCGATATTGGTAACCCACGACATAAGCGAGGCGATAAGTCTAAGCGACCGAATTATTATGCTTACCAAGCGGCCGGCGGAAATAGCGCACGAATATGTTTTGGATATGCAAGACTGCCCTACCCCCTTAAAGAGAAGGGAATGCAAAAAGTTTGGAGAATGGTTTGACCGAATCTGGAAAGACCTAGAAAAAGTAGGAAAAGACTAAAGGCGGCGACTATGAAAAAGAAACAAGCGAATTACTCCAGCGAACATATAAAATATCTAAAAAACCTAAGAGCAAAAAAAATCTTAACGCATACCGCCCAATTCGGGATATTGATAGGCTTGCTGCTTTTGTGGGAAGCGCTTACCCGCTTTATGGTGCTTGACCCGCTGTTTTTCTCTTCCCCCAGCCGTATTATAAAAACGGCTGCGAATATGTTCGCCTCCAAAGAAATTTATAAGCACATAGGCATAACGCTATACGAGTGCTTCCTAGGCTTTACCATATCCACCGTGGCGGGAACGCTGATAGCGATTGGGCTTTGGTGGAGTGAGTATTTAAGGCGGGTGCTTGATCCATACCTAGTGGTGCTAAACAGCCTGCCCAAAATCGCGCTAGGCCCGGCGATAATAGTGATTATGGGCTTGGGAGTAAAGGCTATAGTAACTATGGCCATCTTGATATGCATTATAATCACTATTACCACCGTGCTAAACGGAATGCTAAGCTGCGATCCCGACAAAATCCTGCTTATGAAGTCTATGGGCGCTAGCAAGTTCCAAATATTATACAAACTTCTTTTGCCCTATTCCATACCAAACCTTATCTCGGTCTTTAAGATAAACATAGGATTGTCGTGGATAGGCACGATAATGGGCGAATACCTAACCAGTCGAGCGGGACTAGGATATCTCATAGTCTACGGCGGTCAAGTGTTTAAAATGGATTTGGTTATGACCTCGGTGTTCTTGCTGTGCGTAATGGCCGTGGGTATGTATCTGTTAGTTAGTCTCATAGAAAAAAGGGTTAATAAATCAAGGTTATAAGATAAAGCCGCTTTAGTAAGCGGCTTCTATATTTTAAACGCTAAGTTTAATCTTTAAAAATATATTGCGCCTTCTAAAACCAAATACCCTTGGCGATATTTTTTTTAAACCGCTCTTTTTATAATATCCAATGCTTTATAAAATCCATAACAGACACTTTTATCGCCTGCCCTTCGCTCTACCCGCTCTTTCAAGGCAAAGAACAAAGGTCATAACAATAGCTGTTATGACCTTTGTATTGATTTTTATTATGAGCGTTAAATACAAGCTTTTACGCTAACGAATTTACTCTATGTATCCTTGACTGGCCGCTTTTAAGCAACGGATTTTTTTGCTAACTTATCCTATATGCCCTTTTTATATCCTGTTAAGCCCTTCTTTTACCGCTTGCTCGGCGACCGCGCGGCTTACCCGCTCGCAAACCCGTTTGTCAAACACATTGGGTATGACGTAATCCGGTCTTAGCTCGCTTTCGTCTATTAGGCTTGCCAAAGCATAGGCCGCCGCTATCTTCATTCCTTGGGATATGCGCCTTGCCCTGACGGACAGCGCGCCCTTAAACACAGCCGGGAAGGCTAAGACGTTGTTTATCTGGTTGGCAAAGTCGCTTCTGCCCGTGCCTACCACCGCCGCGCCCGCCTCCAAAGCTAAATCTGGCATAATCTCGGGAACGGGATTGGCAAGCGCGAACACAATAGGATTAGGGTTCATTGATTTTATCATATCGGGCGTAACAATATTAGCAGCGCTCAGTCCGATAAACACGTCCGCGCCCGCGAAGGCTTCTTTTAGCCCGCCCTTAATGTTTTCTTTATTGGTAATCTCGGCTAATTCTTTTTTGGCAAAGTCTAAGTCAGTTCTTCCTCTATGCAAAATGCCTTCTTTGTCCGCCAAGACCATATCCTTTACGCCTGCTTCCAGCAAAAGCTTGGTAACGGCGGTGCCGGCCGCCCCAGGCCCGCTTAAGGCTATCTTGATGTCTTTTATGTCCTTTTTTACTATTTTTAGGGCGTTGATTAAAGCCGCCAAAACGACTATAGCCGTTCCGTGCTGGTCGTCGTGAAAGACCGGGATATCAAGCTCTTCTATCAACCGCCTTTCTATCTCAAAGCACTTAGGCGCGGCGATATCCTCTAGGTTTATTCCGCCAAAACTCGCCGCTATATTCTTAATAGTGTTGACTATCTCGTCGGTGTCTTGGCTGGTTATGGCAATGGGAATAGCATCTATGCCGCCGAATTCCTTAAACAGCGCGCACTTGCCTTCCATAACGGGCATACCCGCCACCGCGCCGATATTTCCCAAGCCCAAAACCGCCGAGCCATCCGTGATAACCGCCACAAGATTGCCCCGCCTAGTGTAGGCATAAGATAAATCTTGGTCTTTTACAATCTCCAAACAGGGCGCGGCAACGCCCGGCGTGTAAGCCGTGGAAAGCTCGTCTTTGTTGGTGATTTTTACTCTAGAAATAACCTCAATCTTGCCGCCCCAGTCTTTGTGAGCCTCAAGCGCTTTTTTTGAGTAATCCATACTACCTCGATTCTCCTCTTGATAACTTGAACAAAATATTAAGCGTCCTAAAAATCATAGCGTCCGAAAACTTGCGCAAATTAAGCCCCATCAATTTTTCTATTTTATCCAATCTATATATCAATGTATTGCGGTGCATATACATTATGCGCGCGGTTTCGCTGATGTTTAAGCTGTTGTTTAAAAATTGCTCGGCCGTGTCCATCAGCTCGCGGTTTTTAAACACGCTCAAAGCGTCCTCGTCAAGCGACATTTTTATAAACTGCTCGGCTTTATCCTGAGGCAGTTCCTCAAGCAGCTTTATAAGCAAATAATCTTTATACGAAAAGACTTTGGTTCTTTCGTCTATCAGTCTGCCAAGCCTGACCGACGAAACGCTTTGGGCATACATAAGGGGCAGCTCGGTATAATCCTTAGCTATTCCGCCCACGCCTATGTAGACGTTTTTGGACAACTCTTGCTCAATGTTGTCGCTCACCATTTGGGCGAACTCGCCGGCGGATTGATAATCGTCTTCCTCGTCGCAAGTCTTTAAGACCGCTATGTTGCCCCCTTGCATAGGCACCACTATATCCGGCTCTTTCAGGATTTCTTGAAGATACTCGAGGATTAGCTTAATGTCTTTTGCCGCCGCTAAGACATTAATCACATAAAACGCTCGGTCTTTTAGATGGTATTTTTCTTTATATGATTGTATTTGATAAGGCTCGAGTTTGTCCGACAACAGCTCTTTAAAAAAGTCCAGCTTGTTAAGCTCGTTTTGACCGTTTTTAACCTGAGATTCTAGAAGCTTGGAGACCATATAGGCGTAATTTCTTGAAACCTTGTTAGCGCCGGTTATCACGCCTATTAACTCTTTATCCTTAAGCGTTATCAAAAAGTATGTAATATTATAAACCTTGTCCCAAGCTATGCCTTCGGAATTTTTCAACCGCTCTATGGTCATATCAAAGGGATAAAGGTCTTTTTGGTTATGCGTGCTTAACAGCCTTTCGCCCTCGGCGGTAAATATATCAATATCCAGCCCGGTCGACTGCTGTATGGATGTTATGACTTCTAAGATTTGTTTTAACATATCCTTCTTAGGTTTATTTCATTTGGGGATTTTTTTCTATATCCGAAATTTTATCAATGCGTCTTTGGTGTCTGCCGCCCTCAAATTCCGCCGAGAAAAACGCCTCCAAAATCTCTCTAGCCACGCCCGCGCCTATAACCCTTTCTCCCAGGCACAAGATATTGGCGTTGTTGTGCTTGCGCGCGGCTTTCGCGCTGAACACGTCGGAGCAAACAGCGGCCCTAATGCCCCTAACCTTATTGGCGGCGATAGACACGCCTATCCCTGTGCCGCATAAGAGTATGCCTTTTTCGCACTCGCCCGAGGCTACGGCGCGCGCTACTTTAAGCGCGTAATCGGGATAATCTATGCCCTCGGTATTGTCCGTCTCAAACGCACCGAAATCTTTATAAGGAAGATTATGCTCTTTTAAAAACTCAATGACCGTTTTTTTGAGATTAAAAGCGGCGTGGTCGTTGCCTAAAGCTATCACTTTTTTTACTCCTTTGTATCTTAGTCTTAATAAAAATGTCTTTTTTATTATAATCTAAAATATTCACAACTAAATCAACTGTTTTGACAAAGATTCAACGATTTTTTTTACCGCCGTCTCCAAATCCTTAGCCGTCTTTATGTATTCAGGCAAATCTTTTCCATACGGATCGGATACGTCAAACCCCAGAACATCTCTCATTGAGAAAACTTTCTTAGCGTAAGGCTGCAAATATAACTTTTGGTCTGAGGTCATAGTAAACACTATATCCGCGCTCTTTAACGCGGCGCTAGTCAGCGCTTTAGAGAGCTTGGACTTAGGCGGATTATAGCCCAACTCTTTTAAGGCTTTTACGGCGTTTGGGTTGATAGGCTCTTTTTGGGCGAATATTCCCGCCGAAGAGGCCTTAAAGTTTAGGCCGTCTTTTTTACACAAGGCCTTAAAGATTATCTCAGCCATTGGGGAACGACAGGTATTGCCGGTGCAAACAAACAAAACTTTTTTAGCATCGGTCGCCATAATCTATTCCTTTTAAATTATATTATTACCCGCCGCCTTTCTCATCCTGGAATTGACGCTTACGCCGAGCCCTTCCTCCCGACAGGCGTAGGCGATGATCACATCGTATTGCTTTTCCAGCTCTCTTAACGCCCTAAACAAGTTATGCGCGGCGTCCACTTCGTCCTTTCCTAAGCTGTAAAAATTCTGATACTCTTTGGGCGCGGGCAGGTATTTGTCCAGCGCCAAAACCACTGTTCGCAAATGCTTGTTTTCGTTGTATAATCTCTCGACTTCCTCGGGCTTGCCGTATGACACAAAATACATCTTCGCGTTGGGCGCGTAATGGCGGTATTTTGTGCCGGGGGAAATCGGTTTGTCTTTGGGGCTAGTGTCCTCTTTTATCTTTACTTTTAATATATCCTCTATTTTTTCTTTGGTTATCCCGCCGTGCCTTAGTATGGTCAAGTCCCCTCGCGCGTCTATAACGGTGGACTCCAAGCCAACTTCGCACTGACCGCCGTCTAATATAAGCGGAATCTTGCCCTTTAAGTCTTCATATACGTCCATAGCCGTGGTGGGGCTGGGGCGAGAAGAGGTATTCGCGCTGGGAGCGGCGATAGGCGCGCCTACCGCTTTTAAAAACTTATTGGCGGTCTCATCCACGGGAACTCTAACCGCCACAGTGGGCAGTCCCGCGCTCACTACCGCGGGCACGCTTTCAGCCCGTTCTAAAATCAAAGTCAAAGGCCCGGGCATAAATATGTCTATTAATTTTTGGGCAAGCGGGGGAACGCTTTTTACTATGCGCTTTATCTCGGACTTGTCCGCCAGATGGACTATCAGCGGGTTGTCCGCCGGTCTTCCTTTAACTTGAAAGATATTTCTGACCGCTTGCTCGTTGTATATATCCGCGCCTAGACCATAAACAGTTTCGGTCTTAAACGCCACTAGACCGCCGCTAGTTATTATCTCTTTGGCAAGCGCCAAAGCCTCTTCGTCCGGTTTTTTTATCAGTGTTTCCATCAAATCGCCTTCTTTATTTAAAAAAGCCCAAAATTACTCTTTTTAGCTTTTTTGGGCGTCTTTGATTATTCTTTTGTTTCGGTATGGTTATCTTGAGCTTTTTGAGTTTGTGTATTCTCGTCCGACGGATTGTCGTCGGCGTCCGCGTTTTCATTTTCTTCGCCTTCTTGATTTTCAGGGGTTAACGCCTTTAAAAGCTCTTGGGCGCTTTCCTCGCGCTTTTTGTAATACCACACAATCGCCGCCATAATAATGCCCAAAACCAAAAGCAACAAGGATAACACGTTAAAAGGCTCTTTAAAGTCGACGGCCAACGCGATAGTAAACACCACCGCGAAAGCGGTCAAAAATACCGCGCCCAAAAGGGCTATGATTTTTATAGTTTTATTTTTCATACTTTGCTATTCCTAAAGCCGCGGCGCCTATGATGCCGGCGTCGTTTCCAAGCCTTGCCGTAATAATAGGCACTGTGGGCAAAAAGTCTTTCGCGAATATGTATTTATCCATATGCTCTTGCAAAGGCTTGGTCAGCGCCTCGCCTTGAGCGCACACCCCGCCGCCTAAGATTATCACGTCCGGTCTAAAGATATTGGCTAGGTTAATTAATCCTTCGCCTAAATAGAAAATATACTCGTCTATGACTTTTTTAGCGGTCTCGTCGCCCGCTTTGGCGCACTCAAACGCCGTTTTTCCGCCCGTTTTTTCTATATCGCCTTCCACATATTCCCACATCTTGCTGGAAGGGTTTTCTAGCATAGCGTTTTTGGTCAATCTTATCAACGCTGTGGCGGAAGCGTAGGTCTCAAAGCAGTCCGTTCTGCCGCAGGTGCATTGTATGCCTTGGGTGCCAAGCCTTACGTGCCCTATCTCGGTGCCGGCCGAGAAGTTGCCCTCAAACAATTGACCGTCTATAATAACGCCGCCGCCTATGCCCGTGCCTATGGTAACAAGCACCACGTTTTTATAATCCTTGCCCGCGCCGAACATCCACTCGCCCATAGCCGCCGCGTTCGCGTCGTTGTGCACATAAGCCGGCCAGCCGCCAAGCTTCGTCAACTCGGAAGCTAAAGGAACGTTTTTCCAATTTAGGTTGCTCGCGTATAATATTGTGCCCGTTTGCGAGTCAATGCATCCAGGCGAACCTACGCCTATGGTTTTTATATCGTCTTTTGTTAGTTTAAGCTCGCTCATTAAGTCCAAAATAGTTTGGTAAATCTGGTAGGCTATCTCGGAATAATGCTTATCGATTAATGTTTTAAAAGACCTTTTGCTTAAGAGATTGCCTTGTCTGTCGACAACGCCGATTTTGATATTTGTGCCGCCGATATCTACGCCTATGTAATACATTATTCTCTCTCCGTCGTCTATTCTTTTATTTAATTATAACATCAACCTTATAATTATACCATAATATGCCATTAAAACTATTACTTTCGCTCTATTTGATTTTTGAGCAATAATGAGTTAGTGACAACGGAAACAGAGCTTAACGCCATAGCCGCGCCCGCTATCATAGGGTTTAGGATGCCAAAGGCGGCCAAAGGAATGCCTATCACATTATATATAAACGCCCAAAACAGGTTTTGCTTTATTTTGATTATGGTTTTTTTGCTAATCAATAGCGCGTCGGCCACCTTTTTTAGGTCGCCGTGCATAAGCGTAATATCCCCCGCCTCTATGGCCACGTCCGTTCCCGTGCTCATAGCAAAGCCTATGTCCGCGCTGGCAAGCGAAGGCGCGTCGTTTACCCCGTCGCCCACCATAGCCACGACCTCGCCTTTTTGCTTTAGCTTTTGGATATGCTCTTCTTTTTGGTCGGGCAGGACTTCGGCGATATACTCGCTTATTCCCACCTCTTCCGCTGTCATAGCGGCCGCGTAAGAGCTGTCGCCCGTGAGCATCAATGTCTTAACTTTTAAGTCTTGTAATTCTTGGATAGCGGCTTTGGCGTTGGGTTTAATAGTGTCTGTTATCAAAAACACGCCCGCCAAAACTCCGTCAGCGCTCATATATACCGCAGTTCCGCCTTTTTTTGAATAGTCTATATAATCTTTTATATCAACCTCGTTTTCGAGCATTAATTTTTGGTTGCCCGCCAAAATCTCTACGCCCCCGACATAGGCTTTTACGCCCTTGCCGGCAATCGACGAAAACTTCTCGGGCTCTAATGCCGCCCCGCCTTCTTTAACGGCGTATTCCACGAGCGCTTGCGCTAAGGGATGCTCGGATTGCTTCTCAACGCTCACAAGCGCGTCCAAAACAAACTTTCGCTCGCCTAATATCGCCGCCTCTTTTACTTGAGGCTTGCCTTGGGTGATAGTGCCCGTTTTGTCAAACACGACAGCGGTGATGTTATGCGCGCGCTCAAGGATATCCCCGCCCTTAAACAGTATGCCGCGTCTTGCCGCCGAGCCCGTCCCCACCATAATCGCCGTAGGCGTGGCAAGCCCCAGCGCGCAAGGGCAGGCTATTACCAGCACGCTGACAGCGTTGATTAAAGCGGTCTCAAAGTTTCTCAAAAATATCGCGATAACAAAAGTCAAAACAGCTATTCCTAAAACCGCGGGCACAAAGACGCCCGAAACCTTATCGGCGATTTTTTGAATAGGCGCTTTTTTGCCCTGGGCTTGCTCTACCAGCTCTATTATCTTAGAAAACACCGTGTCCTTGCCCACCTTTTGGGCTTGGTATTTTATAGCGCCCGAGAGATTAATGGTGCCGCCGAAAACCTGGTCGCCTTCGCCTTTATCGGCGGGAAGGCTTTCGCCCGTAAGCATAGACTCGTCTATGGAGGTTTGCCCGCTTAAAACTATTCCGTCCACGGCTATCTTGTCGCCGGGTTTAGCCAGCAAAATATCTCCTTCTTTTACGCTCTCAATGGGAACTTCTATCTCAAAACCTTGCTCTTTAACAACTCTAGCGAATTTCGCTTGAAAGCTCAAAAGCTGTTTTAAGGCGTCCGAGGTTTTGCTCTTTGCGCGGTGCTCCAAAAACTTGCCCAAAAACACCAAGGTTATAATTATCGCCGAGGACTCAAAATATAAATCCACAGCCCCGTGGCCGCCGCGGGCTAAAAAAGCCGTCATATTATACACGCTGAACAAATACGCCGCGGTCGTGCCTAAAGCGACCAGCACGTCCATATTAAGGCTCTTGTTTTTTACAGCCTTAAAAGCGCCGACATAAAAAGTAACGCCCGTTCCAAACTGAACAATTGTGGCGAAAGCAAGCTGCAAATACAAAAATACGGGCTTGTTTAGATAATGCCCCGCGCTTGTCATATGGACAAACATAACGGCAAGCAAGGGCGCGGCGAAAACAGCGGAAATCAAAAACCTGTAAAACAGGCTTTTATACTCCTTTATCTCCAACGCTCTTTTTTGGTCGCCGGTTAGGTCGGAATGCAATATTGCGCCGTAGCCTGTATCTTTTACCCATTGAATGATTTGGGCGCTTGAGACAAATTCTTGGTCGTATTCGACCGTCATAGAGTTTGTGGCGAGGTTGACATTGACGCTTTTGACGCCTTTTTTTCGCCTTAAGGCCTTTTCAATTCTAGCCGCGCACGCGGCGCAAGACATACCCGTTATTTTATAGCTTTCGGTTTTCATTGGAACGCCTTTTTTATTCTTTTAATTGGGCGCCATAGCCCAAGGATTCTACTTTGGCTATTATATCTTGGTCGGTTATCTTATTCTCGTCGTATTCGACGGTCATTGATTTTAGGTCGACGTTATATGATTTTACGCCTTTAAGCTTTTTTACAGCCTTGGCGACGGTCGCAACGCAATGCTCGCACGCTAGATTGGACAAAACAAACTCGGATTTTTTCATAATTAACCCTCCGAAATTTTTATTTAATTATAACACCTTATTGTAAAAAGTTAAGTATAAATATTACATTTATAGCTTATACCAAAACGCCAAAAAATAAAGACCGCTTGTTTTAAGCGGTCTTGTTATTTATATTTAAAACTTAGTCCTTTAGTTTATATCCGCAATTGACGCAAAACTTTTGGTCAGGCTCCGCCACGCTGCCGCACATAGGGCAATGGCGGGTGATATCCTTTTTGTCGTAAAATTTGTCGCCAAAGATATGGTCGTCGCTGTAAGAATCGGTAAAATACCCCTTGCCGTGGCTTGAATTGCTGTCCCCGTCCCTGAATTGTTTTATGACTGCGCGCACGAAAAAGACAAGGAAGCACACAACGGAAATCATCATCAATACTACCGGGAATACAAAGAAACCCTCAAAAGGCACCGTGTCCAATATTTGAATGAGCATATATATAAAAACACCAATTATGGACACGCCGATAAATATATAGAAAACCGCGCCCAAACTTTTTTTGCGCATATCATTCCTCCTGTTA
>DATCKE010000051.1:0-13176 GCA_036562445.1 Clostridia bacterium | reverse complement strand
GGCAAAACACCAAAGATAAATACCGCTAATAAGATTATCCAATAAATCATATATCAACCTTTTTTAGAATACACGGTAAAATGTTTAGCGCGCAAAACCAATAGAGAAAGAGCGCTGAAATTGCAATCCTTCGACATCAAGTATACAACAAACTAGATAATAAAATATAAAAAAATAAGATTAAAATAAAAAACATTAACAAAAAGACCGCTTGTTACAAGCGGTCTATCTTATGCCTTATCTTTTTTAACGGATTGATTTTTTATATCAAATCTAACGATAGTCCTAAGCAGCATAATTAAAACCATAACCGCCGCCAAAAAGATTAATATGCTCAAAGATATTCCCGCTAGCAAAATCGCGTTGAAAACAAGCATTGAGATAATATACGCTGTAAACAGATGTATAAAAAAAGATATTGCCGCCCATTTTCTGCCTAGCTCTTTGCTGATAGCGGCGATAGTGGCAACGCAAGGGCTGTAGAGCAAAACGAACACCAAAAACGGAACAGCCTGCCGCCAACTAGGCAAGACAAAGCTAATGCCGCCTAAGGTGGCTATCGTGGATATAACGGTTTCTTTCGCCACCAGCCCGAAAATAAGCGCGCTGACCGCCTGCCATTTGGTTATGCCAATAGGCCTAAAGGCGGGCAACAGGAATTGCGAAATGTCTTTTAGTATGCTGTCGCCCGCCAAGCCCACATAGCCAAAGCGCCAGTTAAAACTGCCCAATACCCACACTATCATATTGACCAAAAACAATATGGTGCAAACGCGGATAAAGAAATTTTTGATTTCTTTTCCCACCACTTTTATAACCCGCCTAAAGGAGGGCAGCCTGTAAGGCGGAAGTTCCACAAAAAAGTCGTTTTCTTTTATGTCAATCTTTAAGAACTTATTCAAAATCAACGCCCAAACGCAAGCGGCCGCTATCCCGCCTAAATAAAGCGCGGTTACCGCCAGGTAGCTATTGCGCGCGAAAAACGCCCCGGCAATGGCCAAAAACACAGGCATACGCGCGCTGCAGGACATAAAGGGCGTAATCATAACTGTCTTAAGTCTTACGCTGGGCTGCTCGATGCTCTTTGCCGTAAACACAGCCGTAGCCGAACATCCAAATCCCATCAACAGCGTGTAAGCCGCGCGGCCGTTTAACCCCAGCTTTTGCAGCGCCCCGTCCAAGACATAAGCCGCTCTAGCCATATACCCGCTGTCTTCCAATATCGCAAGTCCCAAAAACAAAAAGGTTATCTGAGGCAAAAACTCTATAACGCTGCCCGCGCCGCCCAATACGGCCTCGCATATTAGGTTGTTAAATCCCTCGCTCGCGCCCGCTTTTGCAAGCCCAACCGAAACCGCTTTTTGAAGCTTTTCTATTCCAAGCCCTAAAACATCCGAAAAATATCTCCCCGCAAGCTCAAACGTCAAAAAAAACACAGCGCCCATTATTAATATAAAAATGGGCAGGCATAAGAATTTGTTAAGTATTATTTTGTCCGCTTTGGATAACTCTGAGGCGGGCTTTTGTTGTTTTTTTATTTTGGGCATTAAGCTGTCTATGTAGGCGTAAACGCTTTGAGCGTCCAAGTCGGACAACGCTTTTTCTATGTCAGGAGCGAGATTTTTAGGTTTTGCCGCGCTTTTTATAATCTCGTCGCATAAAGTCTCTAGATTGATTTTCTTTTTCGCGCTTATGGGGATTACCGGGACTTGAAGTTTTTTAGACAATAAGTCAAAGTCTATGGTAAAATCCTTCTGCTCGTCGGCCATATTGACCGCGACTATCATATTTACGCCTATCGCCTTTAACTGCAAAGTAAGATAAAGGTTTCTGGCAAGCGACTTTACTTCGCAGATGTTTAAAACCACGTCCGCGCCGCGCTTAAGTCTTTCCAGCGTTACCCTTTCTTCCGCGCCGGCTAGTTTTAAAGAATATATCCCGGGCAAGTCCTCCAGAATTATGATATTGTCCTTATGCTTAAATTCCTTTTTGACGCCCGAAACGGTGACGCCATACCAGTTGCCGGTGTGAAAGTCGCTCTTAGTCAGCTCGTTAAAAATAGTAGTCTTGCCCGTATTGGCGTTGCCTATCATAAGCGCGTTAATCTCGCGCATATTGCTCACCCGCCTTTAATAACCTAACTTCTATGGCTTTCGCAAGCGAGCTTCTTAAGCCCGCTAGATTATCCCTTATCAAAATCAGCCGCCCGTCAAACAGGCTTTTGTTGAGAACCTTGACCTTTGTGTTTGGGGTATATCCAAGCTCGACCAGTCTGTTTGAGCTTGGCCCGGATACTTTGACGATTTCGGCTATATCCCCTGTTTTTAAATCGTATAAAGTCATAAACACTATATCTTATTAAATCAGGACCAAAAATAAAACGCGAAAAACCAAAGTTTTCGCGCGGTTTAAATAAAACTTGTTTTTAAAAACAAATATTTTTTAAAAGGTTTAAAGTTTTGTTAAATAAAATTTTACTTTTCCCAAATAGTGTGATATTATATTTACGAAGCCAAGTTATAAACTTCCTTAAAACAAAAAAGGCAAGAATTATTCTTGCCTTTTTTGTTTTATTCAAATTTTTATGCGATATTAAAACAAGTTAAAAATATTATAAGCTAAGAAGAGAGCGCCCATCAATGAAGCGACCAAGCTTACGACGGTTATTTGGGTGTTAATGCTGGGGCCCGCGGTGTCCTTAAACGGATCGCCTACGGTGTCGCCTACGACAGCCGCCTTATGCGCGTCGCTGCCCTTGCCGCCGTTATTGCCCGCTTCGATATATTTCTTGCTGTTGTCCCACAGACCGCCGCTGTTGGACATAAACAGCGCGAGCAATAGACCGCTTATAATGTTGCCCGCCAAAAATCCGCCCATCGCTTGAACGCCGCCCACAAAGCCTACTATTATTGTGATAATAATGGCGAACAAACCAGCGGGGATAAGCTCTCTTATAGCGCCCTTAGTGGCTATAATAATGCATTTATCGTATTCGGGTGTTACGCCCTCTTTGCCTTCTTTTAGGCCGGGTATTTCTTCAAACTGTCTATGGATTTCTTTGACCATTCTTTGCGCGTTGCGGTCGACGCCCAAGATTTGCATCGCGCTAAACACAGCGGGAACAGCAGCGCCGATAACCAAACCAAAGAAGACCAAAGGATTGGTGATGTCAAAGCCGACGACCTTTTCTAGTCCGAGATTTTCAGCGGCGGCGTTGACTTCGCTCATAAACGCGCCTAACAACGCTATGACGGTCAGGCCCGCGGCGCCGATAGCGAAACCTTTGGTAATCGCTTTAACGGTATTGCCCGCGGAGTCAAGGCTGTCCGCTCTTTCCAAAACTTCTTCGCCTAGTCCGCCCATTTCGGCTAGACCGCGCGCGTTGTCTACTATAGGGCCATAAGCGTCATTGCTTATAATCATACCAACGATAGACAACATGCCAACGGCCGCCATAGAAATGCCGAACATTCCATAGCCTTCGCCCAAAGGAGCGCATAGATAATACGCGCCCAAAGCGGATACGGCTATGCCTATCATAGCGGGCAACACGCTTATAAAGCCGTAGCTTACGCCCGATAGGATAGTAAACGCGGGGCCGCTTTGAGAGGATCTTGCCACGTTCTGAACGGGACGCTTGTTGTCATTGGTGAAGTAGTCAGTAACGATACCGATTAATACGCCTACTATCAAGCCCAAAACAGACGCGCCCCAAATGCGCCATTCAAACTTAAACAGCGCGGTAGCCGCCAAGGATAATACCAAGAACAAGCCGGTGGTAATATATGTGCTCATATTAAGCGCGGTAGTGGGATCTTCTTTTTTGCCCATACGCGCTAGGAATATTCCTATCAAAGAAGACAACAAACCAATGGAGGCAAACGCGAAAATCATCATAACGTTTTTAGCTATGCCCAGACTTGCCGCCATAACCAAAGCAGCGGTCATAGACGCCACATTGGAGTCAAACAAGTCGGCGCCCATACCCGCAACGTCGCCTACGTTGTCGCCTACGTTGTCAGCTATAACGGCGGGGTTTCTAGGGTCGTCTTCGGGGATGCCTAACTCGACCTTGCCTACTAGGTCGGCGCTAATGTCGGCGGTCTTGGTGAATATTCCGCCGCCCGCTTTAGCGAACAATGCCAAGCTGGACGCGCCAAAGCTAAAGCCTAGCAATAGCGAAGAGTTGCCGGTAGCCATATAGACCAGATAAGCTAAAGCTATGCCTAATAAGCTTGCGCCTACTACCGCAAGTCCCATAACAGCGCCGCCGCGGAAGCCGCACAAGAAGCTGGGCTTTATGCCCTTTTGCGCCGCTTCGGCGGTCTTTATGTTAGCGATAGTGGCTATCGCTATGCCGACATAACCGGCAAGGCAGCTAAACGCGTTGCCGAACAAATACGCCAAAACTACGGTTATATGGTCGACAATGGTTTCGGATATGTTGCCTTGCCATATGGGATGGGGCAGGAACACGAAGATAAACAACGAAACCACGCCTGCGAACTTAGCCAAAATGACATATTCTTTTTTCAAGAATGTCATCGCACCGTTGCGAATGTGTTTGCCCATTTCGGCTATCGTAGGATTGTCCGAGGGCTGCTTTTTTATCCATAAATAAAACCACGAAACAAAAACAAAAGCGAGCAATGAAACTACTATGCCCGCTACGATGAATAAAATAGTTCTAGTATCCAAAAGCACTTTCCCCTTTAGTTATTTTTTTGGAGATTGGTATTTTCACCCAACGACTATTTTATTATTATATTCCGCGCGTGTCAATGGTGATTTTGACCAATTTATTATATATTTTGCCAACAATTAACAAAAATATTGCGCGAATTAGCAATAAAACTAATTCGCGCTTAAGGTTATTTCTTGACCTTTTTTAAAATTACGCTGTAGCGTTGTTTTCCGCCGTCTGAAATTAGGTGTCTTTCGATTTCCACAAACCCGCATTTTTTATAAACCTTATACAGCTCTTCTTGGTCGCCAAAGATTTCGGTTATATATATCTTATAGGGCGTATTGGATACCGCATAGTTTATCAGCTCTTCTTCGGCGTTTTGGTCCTTAAATTCCTCTAGTATCTCTATCTCTTCCAAAAACGCCGTATCGTCCGCGTAGTGCGAGATAGGATAGCTTAAGTGTTTAACCTTTTCGTAACAAAGCTTGCCTTTTCCGCCCAAACACTTTTTAAATTCTTTAGGCTCAAGCGTCATAGCCCGCTTTTTGTTGTCGCTGATGCCAAGCATTCCTATAGCCTGCTCTTCGCCCAAGGCAACATAAAAGTTTTCAAGCGAAAAGGCGTGTAAGAAAGCTTTAAACAGAGCTTCTTTGGTTTTTTGCTTTTTTGCCTCTTTGTCTTTTTCTTTAAACAAAAAGCTGAACAGATTAAAGTGATTGGTGACAAATATCTCAGACAAGTCTTCCCTGATATCCTCTAATTCCACAGCTTTTTTTACGGTTACCATTTTTTACTCCTCTTATTTCTTTACTAAAATTGTATCACAAATACAAGATAATGCAAGATTCAACAAAAAAACCCGCTAAAATTCGCTTGTTTATAAAAAAAAGACAGCCCTAACCTACAGGGGCTGTCTTTTTTATTACACGCTGTTTTTTGGAGTGGCTTTTTTTAAAGCGTTTTATGTCGAAGCGTATGTCGAACTGCCTTTGTCCATATTAGGGATATAGTTTTGGTTGGTTCTGGCTATGGTTACGTTGTCTACCGCGCGGTCTTGCAGCTCGGGAACGGGGTTAGGCTGGGATTCCGCGCGATAGTCAGTCTTCATTATATCTATATGCTTTTGGATGACCACGTGGCTGGGCACGCGCTCAATGTCGCTGTTGACCTTGTCCTGATAGAAGAAGAACTTGCTGTCAGAAGGCAGCTCGTTGACGTTTACATACTTTTCTTTTTGGGCCGTCAATTCTATCTGGTTGCCTAGGATGCCGCGCACGTAGTCGCGGGTGTCATAGAAATGCAAAAGTTTAGGGAAGGATTCGGGCAAGTAGTCTTGCCAGTCTTTGTTTTCGTATTTCTTAAGCAGTTCCGCGGCCTTGTGCAGATGCGCTATCTCTTGGTCTAAGTGCAGCTCCCAAACGGACTTGACATTGAGATCTGTCTCATCCATATAAAAAGAATAATACAAATAGCATTCCATAAACTCGTGCAGCAACCAGCTCTCAAGCCAGGTGCAGTTGGGGTCCAGCAAAGAGCCGTAATGGGTAACGTGCTGTTCTTCTATCATAGCGATTTCTTGATACAGCTGCCGTCCTAAGTCGGTGTAATAGTTATTGCCGATATTCATATAGAAGTTCATTGTCTGTTGCTCGGCGGCGGTTATTATCAATGTATTGAGCTTGGTCTTAATGTCAGCCTTTTTGAAATCCACGTGGTATTTAGGCGAGTCCTTAGGATAGCGATGCTCGGCAATTGTAGGCCTGCCGGGGGTTATGTCCACGTAATTTTTCACCAAGTTTTCCGCGGGAACGTTGGCGTCTAGGTTCATAAGGTTCGCGTATCTGTAAAGGTGGTCAAAGTCCTCTAGCAGGGCAAAGTCTAGAGCGCTCTTAACATTTTTATCCGGCTCGTTTTGCGCAAGCCACGCAGTCAAATCCACCGCCACGTGCTCGTAGCCTATGGTGGTTTCCAAAGCGGTTTCGTTTATGGGCTTTAGCCAGTTGACGCGCTTTTGCTGCTGTTGCTCGATGCGCCTTGTCATCGCCAGCTCTCTTCTTAAGTCGTTGTCCGCGCAATGGCGTTGAAATTGGTGGGAAAAGAGCGCTGCCTCGACTTCTATGCCGTTCATTAAGATTATTCTGACCTTTGTATAGGGATCTACCGTATTTTTGTCGTAAGGCTTAGGATAAAGCGTCTGCCAATCCATAAAATATTTTTCTATCGCTTTGGGTTTTTGGTCAAAGGGCTTTAACATATTTATAACTCCTTATGGTTTTTTCTCTTTTACTAAAATTTACATTTTAGCCGAAAAATATTCAAAAGCCCTTTAACAACGCTAAAATAAAAAAAGGGCTTAATTATAAGCCCTTTTTATATGCAATTTACTCTTAATCCCACGGGAATTTGTATTGGTTAAGCCCAAGCATATCTCTTACCTGGCTTAACTCTTTTTGGACGGAATCGTTGATAGGCACGCCCGTGTTTTTTCTCTCTTGCCAAACAAGGTATTCTTTTTCGCCGGCGGTATATATTCTGTCGCAGCCGGGCGCGCGCTTTGAGTTTCTAAGCTGTCTTAAAATCTCGCCCGCGGTCTTTTTAAACGCCTCCGCGCCCATAAACGCCTCGGTGTCTATGGCTATAAAGAAGTGCCCTAAGTGATAAGGAACTTTTTTGCCGTCTTTGTCTAAGCCTGTCAGCATCTTTAGGTAGCTGCCTTGGGCTAGCGCGGCTGATAAGATTTCTACCACGGTGGCGTAACCGTAGCCTTTGTATCCCGCAAGCTCTTCGCCTATCCCTCCCAAAGGCGCCAAAGCGGCCTCGCCGCTAACTAGGTCTTTTAGTATTTGCGCCGAGTCGGTTTTGGGCTTTCCGTCGCTGCCTATGACCATTCCTTCGGGCGTGGGCAATCCCATACGCGCGAAATATTCTATCTTGCCTCTTTGGGTAATAGAAGTGGCGCAGTCAAGGTTAAAAGGGAACTCTTCGTCCGTAGGCATTCCGATAGTCAACGGGTTGGTGCCGAGCATATTTTCCACGCCAAAGGTGGGGGCTATCGAAGGGCGGGCGTTGGTGCCCGTTATGCCTATCATATCGTGTTTAATAGCCATAGAGGTGTAGTAGCCCGCTATGCCGTAGTGGGTGGAATTGCGAACGGCCACCATACCCATACCGTATTGTTTTGCCTTTTTTATGGCTAGCTCCATCGCCCTGTATCCTATGACCTGCCCCATCCCGTCGTGACCGTCTACTACGGCGGTGGTAGCGGTCTCGCGAATAATCTCAAAATTGGTTACAGGGTTTTGAATTTTGTCCAAAATTCTGTCTATGTAGATTGGCTTAAATCTATTGACGCCGTGCGACTCAATCCCCCTTCTATCCGCTTCCAATAGCACGTCGGCGCAAATCTCGGCGTCCTCCCTGGGAACTCCCAACGCGGCGAAAGCGTCGGTCACAAAATCTTGCGCCGTCTTCCAATCCAATATTTTTGATGACATATTGAAATCTCCTAAAACAAAAGAATATAAATCAATTGTAACCTAATACGCTTACAAAATCAATGTCAAATAGAATATTTAGATTAGTCTAATTGCGACTCTTCGCTGGCTAAAAAGTTCAAAAAATCCTTTAATACTTCTTGGTTGATAGAGTAATATATAAGCTTGCCGTCCTTGTGGGAGTTAATAATCCCGCTTTGGGTGAGCATTTTCATATGGTAACTCAAGGTAGGCTGCGTTATATTGAACTTTTCCAAAATCTTATATGCGCATTTTTTGCCTTTTTTGAGCATATCGAAGATTTTAAGCCTGACTTGGTCTCCCAGAGTCTTGCAAATATACGCATAATCTGGATAAGTCATAACACACTCCTTTTAAAAAAATCTCTTTTATCAATAAAACTTTATTTAATTTTATTATTAATTAAAATCATTGTCAAACTGTTTTAGATTTTTATCGAATATAAGACTAATTTGAACAATAATTACATTAATTAAACCCAAAACCCCCAAAAACGCTGCCGCGCGCCCCAAAAACGCCTTTTTTTGTCTTTAACAACTATTTTAACAAAAAATCCCTTTACGCTTTGTAAAGGGACTTTTTAGTCTTAAATGATATATCTCTTCAAATCGTGTTTCTTTACGGTGGTCTTTAGGTGTTCTTGGACGTATTTTTTATCAATCACCACGTCTATCATAGGATGGTCGCCGCTTGCGTTGAAAGAGATGTCCTCAAGCAGGCTTTCCATAATGGTGTGCAGGCGTCTTGCGCCGATATTCTCGCTGGTTTCGTTTTCCAGCACGGCTATCTCGGCGATTTCCTCTATAGCGTCCGGCTCGAATTTTAGGTTGATGTTATCCACCTTTAACAGCTCGATATATTGCTTGGTTACGGCGTTGTCCGTCTTGGTCAGGATGTCTATAAACTCTTGCTTGCCTAAATTGTCTAACTCAACCCTTATGGGGAATCTGCCCTGAAGCTCGGGGATTAGGTCCTCCACTTTGCTTATATGAAACGCGCCCGAAGCTATGAACAATATATAGTCGGTGCGGATAGCGCCGTATTTGGTGTTTACGGTAGAGCCTTCGACTATAGGCAGGATATCTCTTTGGACGCCCTCTCTGGAAACGTCCGGACCGGATGCGTTGCCGTTGCCGACTATCTTGTCGATCTCGTCGATAAAGATTATGCCTTCCTGCTCGGCGCGCCTTATAGCCTCGGCCTGGATAGATTCCATATCTATCATACCTTCGCTTTCTTCCTCGGTCAAAATCCTTACGGCCTCTTCCACCGTAAGCTTTCTGTTTTTGCGGCGCTTGCCGGGCATAAGACCGCCCATTAAATCGCTTAGGTCTATAGCCGCGCCCATTCCAGGCATAATTTCCATAGGCTTGGGCTTATCGACCACAGCGATTTCTACTATTGCGTTATTGAGCCTGCCCGATTTTACGTCGGCCAAGATTTGGTCCTTTAGCACAGGCTCTTCGGTGTTTTGTTTCTTTCTCTCGTTGTATATAGCCTCGGCTACCTTTCTCTCGGCTATGTCCCTTGCCTTTTTTTCGACTTCTTGAAACTTTTCTTCCTTAACAAGCCTTACCGCCACCTCGGCTAAATCTCTAACCATAGACTCCACGTCTCGTCCGACGTAACCGACTTCGGTAAACTTGGTCGCCTCGACTTTAACAAAGGGAGCTTTGACGAGTTTGGCAAGCCTTCTTGCTATCTCGGTCTTGCCTACGCCGGTAGGGCCTTTCATTAGGATGTTTTTGGGCGTGATTTCGTCGCGCTGTTCTTTGGGCAGTTTGCTTCTTCTATAGCGGTTTCTTAACGCTATAGCCACGGCGCGCTTGGCGTTGTGTTGACCAATAATATATCTGTCAAGTTCGGCTACTATTTGTTTAGGCGACATATCCATATGTTATATTTCCTCCACGGTTATATTCTTATTGGTAAACACACAAATATCGCCCGCTATCTCCAGCGCCTTTACGGCGATTTCTCTAGCGCTTAGGTCCGTGTTTTGAACCAAAGCTCTTGCCGCCGCCAGCGCGTAGTTTCCGCCCGAGCCTATCGCGCAAACGCCGTCTTCGGGATCGATGACGTCGCCCATTCCGCTGATAATCAATAAGTGCTCGGCGTCCGCGACAATCATCATTGCCTCGAGTTTTCTAAGCAGTTTGTCGCCCCGCCAAAGTTTGGCAAGTTCCACAGAACTTCGCATAAGGTTGCCGCTGTATTTTTGAAGCATTTCCTCGAACCTATCAGACAAGGTGAACGCGTCCGCTACCGAACCAGCGAAACCTACCACTACTTTATCGTTATATAACCTTCTTACTTTGACCGCGTTGTTTTTCAAAACGACGCTTTGACCGCTTGTAACCTGACCGTCGCCAGCTATAGCGGTGCGCCCATTTCTTCTGACAGCTACGATAGTTGTGCCTTTAAATCCTTCCATATTTTACCTCTTTAATAAATTAATGCTCAAGCCTCAAATCTAGTTGTTTTCATTAATTTTAGCACAATTATATATTAAATCAATTGGATAGCCTTAAGCGTTGCAATATTGACAAAATTCGCGCATCGCCGACAACGCCCGCTCGGAGTATTGAACGTATCTAGCCTTTTTGTCCTTTATCCGCTCTTTTAGGGGCGGCAGGATTCCAAAATTAGCGTTCATCGGCTGAAAATCGGGGTTAGGTGCGGTAATGTAGTTTATAAGCGCGCCCGTCATAGTCTCTTTGGGAACGCTTATTAAGTTTTCGCCCCTTAGATATTTATACATAAATATTCCCGCGATTAGTCCTGAGCAAACGCTTTCGACATAGCCTTCCACGCCGCTTAACTGCCCGGCTATAAAGATATTGGGGTATTTTTTTAATTGATAGAATTCATTAACGCATTGCGGGGCGTTAATAAATGTGTTTCGGTGCATTACGCCGTAGCGGACAAACTGCGCGTTCTTTAGCGCCGGAATCAAGGAAAAGACTCTCTTTTGCTCGGGGAAGGTTAGATTGGTCTGAAATCCCACTAGATTAAACAATGTTTTTTCTCGGTTTTCCGCTCTTAGCTGAACCACAGCGTAAGGACGAGCGCCGCGAGAGTCCTTTAGTCCCACGGGCTTTAGCGGGCCGAACCTTAGAGTGTCTATGCCTCGCTTTGCCATTATCTCTATGGGCATACACCCCTCAAACACTTCCCTGCCCTCAAAGCTTTTTAGCTCGACCGTTTTGGCGTTGATAAGCTCGTTATAGAATAATTCGTATTCTTCCTTGGTCATAGGGCAGTTGAGATAGTCGTCGCCGCCCTTTTGGTATCTAGAGCCCCAAAAGGCTCGGTCGTAATCGATGCTGTCCGCGGTGACTATGGGAGACGCCGCGTCAAAGAAATATAAATATTCCTGGCTTAATAAATTTTTTAGGCTCTGCGCCAACGCGTCCGTGGTCAGCGGCCCTGTGGCGACAATAGTGGGAACGTCGGTGTTTATTGCTTTATATTCTTGGGTAATTATATTGATATTCTTAATCGAGCGGATGGTTTGCGTTACTTCTTCCGAAAACTTATCCCTGTCCACCGCCAAAGCCCCGCCCGCGTCCACCGAGTGCTTATAAGCGGTTTTTATAATCAAAGAGTCCAATAACTCAAGCTCGGCTTTTAATAAACCGCTAGCCGTGTCTAGGCCTTTGGCTTTTAGGGAGTTGCTGCACACAAGTTCGGCGAAATTAGGGTTTTTGTGCGCGGGGGTAAACGCGCGGGGTTTGATGTCGATTAAATCCACTTCCACTCCGCGCTTGGCTAACTGATAAGCGGACTCGCAGCCGGCAAGTCCGCCTCCTATCACTAAAACTTTATTGATTTTCACCGTATAAAGCCTTTTGTTGTTCGTTTTGGTCGCCCAAATGATTATGGTCTTCTATATGATTATGTTCGTCGTGGTTATGTTCTATTGCATAGCCGCATTCTTTGGAAGAGCATTTTATGACGTCGCCGTCTTTATAATGCTTCAACACCATATGCGCTCCGCATTGCGGGCATTTTTGGTCGACGACCACATCGTTGGAGATAAAATGGCAGTCGGGATAGCCGCTGCAGGCGTAAAACTCGCCTCTTTTTGAGCGCCTTTTTACCAAAGACTTGCCGCACTTAGGGCATTTGCCATAATCGGCGTTTGGATCTTCCAAAGGTTTTACGTTGTCGCAATTAGGATAGTTGGAACAGCCTAAGAACTTGCCGTATTTGCTGTGTTTTACCACCATATCCCCGCCGCACTTTTCGCACTTAATGCCTGTGGCTTCGTTTTCCTCCAAACTCTTGGTGTTTTTGCACTTGGGGAAGTTGGGGCAGGCAAGGAACTTGCCGTATCTGCCGTGGCGGATGACCATATTCACTCCGCAGTTTTCGCAGATGACGTCGCTTTGCTCGTCGGGCTGTTTTAGCGTAAAGCTGTCTTCCATAGCCGCCTTTACGTCCCGCTCAAACCCGCCGTAGTAAAAGTCGTGAATGACCTGCTGCCAAACCTTGCCGCCTTCTTCTATCTCGTCCAGCATATTTTCCATATTGGCGGTAAAGTCCACGCTCATAATGTCGGGGAAGTATTTTACGAGCATATCGGTGACTTGCTCGCCCAGCTCTGTGGGCTTTATGTATCTGCCTTCTTTTACGCAATACTCCCTGGTAAACAAAATCAAAATAGTGGGAGTATAGGTTGCCGGTCTGCCTATGCCCTTTTCTTCCATAGCCTTGACCAAAGAAGCCTCGGTGTATCTAGCCGGCGGCTTGGTAAACTTTTGCTCGGGCTTTAGCTCAATAAGGTTGAGCTCGTCGCCTTCCTCCAGCGGCGGCAAAATCTTGTTGGTATCGTCCTCGTCGTCGCCTGTTTCGGGTTTTTCTTGAGGCTCTTGCTCGTCCGCGCTGAACGCCGCAAGATAACCCTTAAATCTTATAGTTCTGCCGCTTGCGGTAAAGCGGTAGTCGTTGGCGGTTATGTCCGCGCTGACC
>DATCKE010000055.1:0-32364 GCA_036562445.1 Clostridia bacterium | reverse complement strand
GCGTGAGAGGCCAGCGTCCTAACCTCTAGACTATGGTGGCATATTTAATTGGCTGCGGGACTAGGGTTCGAACCTAGACTGTGCGGGTCAGAGCCGCATGTGCTACCATTACACAATCCCGCAAAAAAGCATCTTTAATTCTAAGCAAATTATATTATATTGTCAAGTATTTTGATATTTTTATTACGCCAATATATTATTTGTATTTTATCGCCAAATTTGATTATATGTAATTACTTGCTTGCAGTCATTCTTTATAAAAATTTATCAAATCGCGGAGGCTTCGCAAAGCCCTTTGACTTCTTCTATCGCTTTGCCTATTTTGAGTTTTCCGCAGATAATCAAGCTTGCCGCCGCCTTGTCTTTAAATAAGATTTTGCCGTCAAAACGCAAAATAATATCGGCTTGGGTATAGTTGTTGGCGCGGATTAATAAAAATTTAACATATAGAGATAAAATAAAAAAGACCACAAGATTGTGGTCTTTAAATTTCTGGCACCACCATGGAGAATCGAACTCCAATTTCCGGCGTGAGAGGCCAGCGTCCTAACCTCTAGACTATGGTGGCATATTTAATTGGCTGCGGGACTAGGGTTCGAACCTAGACTGTGCGGGTCAGAGCCGCATGTGCTACCGTTACACAATCCCGCAAAAGTAATTTTAATTCTAATTAAATTATATAATATTGTCAAGCATTTGAATAATTTAAATATTTGCCAATTAATTATTTTGGATATAGATTTATTGATGCAACCTAAAAAACAGATACGCAATTTAATCCTTACGTAACCGAGGCTTCGCAAAGGCCTTGAATTTCTTCGGCTTGTTTGCCGACTTTGAGTTTGCCGTTGATTAAAAGACTCGCTGAAACTTTTTCTTTAAATATAATCTTGCCGTCCAAGCGCAAAATAATCTCCGCCGAGGTGTAATTATTGGCTCTAAGCGCCAAGTTAAATTTATTTATTAATTTTTCCGTTCCGCAGTCGGCGCAAATGTTAAGTTCATATCTGCCTTTATTTAGCTTTATTATAAGGTTGTTGCCGGTGTCTATTACCGAAGTGGTCGAGAAATTATAATCGGCGAATTTGTAAGGCCTGCCCAATATAATGCCTTCGGTGATAAAGGAGTTAAAATAATTCCAAAAAATCCAGTTATCGCACATATAAGACGCAAGGCATACGTTATCGCCCAGCAGATTGAGAGCGTAGAAGTTTTGAGGCAGCTTTTTTGCGTTTAATCTATGGATATAGCCTACGCTCTTGATGTTGTTGATTTTGCCGTTTATGCTGAGCTTGCCCTCGAAATTGCATAACTGCGCCACAAAATCCATACGCGCGTTTCGGGGAAGTATATTAAACAAGCCTATATGTCCTCTGCCCCAAACCACTGGCGTTATTTTTAAATCGCAGTCTATCTCGAATTCGCCCAAAAGAAAAAGCTTTAACCGCTCGGGCGTAAAAATGTTTTCCAAAGCGTAAAATTCTTCTTTAAACAGTCTGCAGCGTTTTCTTTCAAAAGTCCTAAAAGCCGATTTCCCGTCAAAAAAAGCCCAAGCGAAGTATTCTTTTTGAAGCGCGCCGCAATACACGCTCAAAAATTTGCCGTCTAAGCTAAATTCAAATAACAAAATATTTGACATATAATTTACCTTAGTTTATGTCATAAGGAGCTTTTTTATCCTTGAATGATGCCGTAAGCCTTAAGCAGTCTTTCGATGTTCTCTAGGTAATAATTCAAATATGAGAAAGGTTTCGCTGTGTTTTTTAATCCTATCCAAAGGCCGTAAACTAGTTTAGGCTTGCCGTTTAGGTTGCTGTTGAGAAGCTGGGCGAGCACATATATTTCTTCGCGCGTTTCTATGTCTATATCCGTTTCCTTGGATAGATAAATAATCATTTCGGAAACATAAGTGGATATCTCGGCGGCTTGCTCGCGGTTTAGAGGTCTTATGTAATCGTTGTAATATAGCTTTTCATTATTAATATTAAGCATTGACAGCGCGGTGCGCTTGAATTTTTGGATTGCCTCGTAGCACCAATTTTTATACGCCGTGTTTATATTATCCGTCTCGGACATATAAAACTCTTGCAAAAACATCGTTAAGTTAAGCCTCTTGGCGTCAATTTCCCACAGCATTGAGAACACAAACGCCAAAAAGTCTTCTTTTTTTTCGGGGTATTTTATGACATAGACATTGGGCGCCACGCACACGCTGGCGTTGGCCAAAGCGGAGGGAAAATCGTAGTCTTTTACGCAGCAAGCCAATATCTCGTATAATCGAGGATACGCCGCGATAGCCTTTAGGACTTGGGTTATGTATTTGTCTGACATTATAAATTTAGCGCAAGACATTTCGTCGCAAGCTTTTATAAATGCGTCGGGCGAACCTAGATTCATATAATACCCTCAATGCACAGTTTTTTAAACTATTATATCATAGCGAAAAATTGTTATCAATGCTAATTATGGCTTGCATATAGTTAAATATTAATGTATAATGGTATTAAATAGTCGTAAGGAGGACAGCCTAATGAAATCAGTTTTGCTAAACCTACAATATGGCGACGTAAAAGAATTCGTCAATATTGTTAGCAAATACACAGTGGAGGCCGATCTTAAGAGCGGCAGATATACCGTAGACGCAAAATCTTTGTTAGGTATTTTTAGCTTGGATTTGTCGAAGCCTATTACCTTGGAAATCCACGATGGTAAAGACGCCGACGAATTGTTAAAAGAACTAAAACCTTTCATAAAAGAATAATTAAAATACCGCCCTGCAAAACGCAGGGCGATTATATTTTTAGGCGAATTTTTTTAAAATACTTTAATTCCCTTAAATACAAGGGAATTTTTATTTGACAAAAATCAAAATATAAAGTAAATATAACAAATGATAATATTGTAAATATACAAAAAAGTGACTATTTGTGAATTGTTTGATATAATAATAACCTATAATACTCATAGATATTAATAAAACTAAGAGGCAAAATGGCTACCAAAGTTTCAATCGGACTTGATGTTGGCTCGACCACGATAAAGACAGCCGTTTTAGACGAGAATAATAATCTTTTATACAGCCTTTATCAAAGACATTATTCTGATATAAAAAAGACATTAACCGATGTCTTAAACGAAGTGCTAAAAAGGTTTGACACCTTTAGCATTATGGTTACCGGCTCGGGCGGTATCGCCGTGTCTAGGTGGCTTGATATTCCTTTTATTCAAGAAGTGGTTGCCGGAGTCAAGGCGATAGAGGTTTTCGCGCCTCAAACGGACGTCGCGATAGAGCTTGGCGGAGAGGACGCCAAGATTACATATTTTAATAATGGAAACGTCGAACAGCGCATGAACGGCACTTGCGCGGGCGGCACGGGCGCGTTCCTGGACCAGATGGCCACCCTGCTCAATGTCGAGGTAAGCGGGCTTAACGATTTGGCAAAACAAGCCACGACAATTTATCCTATAGCTTCTCGCTGCGGCGTTTTCGCTAAAAGCGACATTCAACCCCTTTTAAACGACGGCGCGCCTAGGGAAGATTTGGCGGCGAGCGTCTTTCAATCGGTAGTGAATCAAACGATATCCGGGCTTGCCTGCGGTATGCCTATTAGGGGTAAAGTGGCTTTTTTGGGCGGTCCGCTGCATTTCTTGCCCGAGCTTAGAGAGAGATTTATTCAGACTCTAAAACTAAAAGAAGACGAGATAATAGTTCCCGAAAACTCCGAAATATTTAACGCTATCGGAGCGGCTTTGTCCGCGCCTAAAAACATAATAAAAACAAAGAGCCAAATAGAGGCCAAGCTTAAGGCGCTTGCGGATATAGAAGAGCCCGAAATTATGCGTCTTCCTCCTTTGTTTTCTTCCGAGGAAGAGCTGCAAAGGTTCCGCGAACGCCACAACAAGTCCAATGTTCCTTTTGGAAATTTGGAAGAAGCTCAAGGCCCTTTGTTTTTGGGCTTGGACGCCGGCTCTACCACCACAAAAGCGGCGCTTATAGACTCGGATTACAAAATAGTTTATTCTTGGTATGGCTCCAACGGGGGCAATCCCTTAAAATCGGTCATCAAAATACTAAAAGAAATATACTCTCGTTTGCCCAATACCGCCTATATCGCTTACTCTTGCGTTACCGGCTACGGCGAAAATCTTATCAAAAAGGCTTTGGGCGTGGATATGGGCGAAATTGAGACAATGGCGCACTATACCGCGTCCGAACACGTCTTGCCCGGCGTGGACTTTGTTTTGGACATCGGCGGGCAGGATATGAAATGCCTGCGGATTAAAAACCAAACGGTCGACAGCATTTTGTTAAACGAGGCTTGCTCGTCGGGCTGCGGCAGCTTTATAGAGACATTCGCTTCGGCTTTGGGATTAAAGGCCGAGGAGTTCGCTAAACTTGGCTTGATGGCCGACAATCCCGTGGATTTGGGCTCTAGGTGCACGGTATTTATGAACTCGCGCGTAAAACAAGCCCAAAAAGAAGGCGCGAGCGTGGGAGACATAAGCGCGGGATTGTCCTATTCGGTAGTCAAAAACGCTTTGTTTAAGGTTATAAAGATTAGAGACCCCGAAGAGTTGGGACAAAAAATCATCGTCCAAGGTGGAACATTCTTAAACGAGTCCGTTTTAAGGGCGTTTGAGCTTGTAAGCAAGCGCGAGGTAGTCCGCCCCAATATCGCGGGGCTTATGGGCGCTTTTGGCGCGGCGATTATCGCCAAAAAGTCATATAAAGGTCAAGCTACCACTCTTAAGACTCTTGAGGAGATAGTTAACCTTAACCCTAAAAAAGAGACCAGGCATTGCCAATTTTGCGGCAACCGATGCCTGCTTACCATAACCAAGTTCTCGGACGGTCAAAAGATTGTAACCAACAACCGCTGCGAAAGAGGCGCGGGCGAAGAATTGCCGCCGGGGCTTTTGCCTAACCTGTATCAATACAAATACGAAAGACTGTTTAATTATTATAAAAATCCCGAGCATACTCCCAGAGGCAAAATCGGCATTCCTAGAGTTCTTGGAATGTATGAGAACTATCCTTTCTGGCACACTTTCTTTACAAGGCTGGGCTACGAGGTTGTATTGTCCCCTAGGTCTTCGCGCGCAATATTCGACCTAGGCATAGAAACCATGCCTTCGGAATCTGTCTGCTATCCCGCTAAATTGGCGCACGGTCATATTATTTCGCTAATCAAGCGCGGAGTTAAGACTATATTTTACCCTTGTCTGCCTTACGAGCAAAAAGAAGACCCCGCCTCGGACAACCATTACAACTGCCCTATCGTTTGTATGTATCCCGAGGTGTTGAAAAACAACATCGACGCGCTAAAGCAAGACGTGGAATTTATCTCGCCTGTTTTGCCGCTTAACAACCCCAAAAAGATGAAAAAGCGGCTATGCGAGGTCTTTAAGGATATAGACAAAAACGAGATTTATAAGGCGGTGGACGCCGCTTACGAGGAACAGGCGCATTTTAAGGCCGATATAAGAAAGATGGGCGAGCGAGTGCTTGAGGAGTTAAACCGCGCAGGCAAGCGCGGCATTGTGCTGGCCGGACGCCCTTATCATATTGACCCTGAGATTAACCACGGCATCGCCGATATGATAAATAGATACGGGTTCGCTATCCTGACGGAAGACAGCATTTGCCACCTAAGGCGAACGCCTAGGCCTTTAAGAGTGGTGGACCAGTGGACTTATCACTCCCGCCTATACGCCGCCGCCGAAGTGGTAAGGCATACCGACAATCTGGAGCTCGTTCAGCTTAATTCTTTTGGATGCGGTCTTGACGCTATCACGACCGACCAGGTTATGGAACTAATGGAAGCCGCCAATAAGATTTACACCGTCTTAAAGATAGACGAAGTAAACAACCTAGGCGCGGCAAGGATTAGAATAAGGTCGTTGATAGCGGCGGTAAACGAGCGGGCTAGGAAAAACATTTGCTGCGTTACCCCGCCCGATTTAGAGCCCAAAGTGGATTTCACCAAGCAAATGAAAAAGACGCATACCATAATCGCTCCCAATATGTCCCCTATCCACTTTGTTTTCTTGGCGGAAGCGATTAGGCAGTCGGGATACAACCTAGAAGTTTTGCCCGAATCCGATATAAACGCAATCAATGTGGGCCTAAAGTATGTTAACAACGACGCCTGCTATCCTAGCATTATCGTTTTAGGACAAATAATAAACACTCTCCAAAGCGGCGAATACGACATAGACAAAACGGCGGTTATGCTTTCTCAAACGGGCGGCGGCTGCAGAGCCACCAACTACATCCCGCTTTTGAGAAAGGCGCTCAAAGAAGCTAATATGGGACAAGTCCCCGTAATTAGCTTTAACCTAGTGGGCTTGGATAAGTGCAGCGGGTTCAAGATTACGCTGCCTATGCTTATCAAGCTGATAATGTCGCTTGTTTACGGCGATTTGTTTATGAGAGTGCTATACGCTACCAGGCCGTATGAAAAAGAGCCTGGAAGCGCGGACAGACTGCATAAGAAATGGGAAAAGATTTGTCTAGAGTCCCTAAAGAGCATTAACCTGTTTAAGTTCTGGGACAACCTTAAAAATATCATAAGAGAATTCGACGCTCTGCCCGTCAACAATATAAAGAAGCCTAGAATTGGCTTGGTCGGAGAGATTTTGGTTAAATACCACCCCGGCGCGAACAACCAAATAATTAAGACTATAGAAGAAGAAGGCGGAGAGGCCGTCGTGCCCGAAATGTTGGACTTCTTCTTATACGGCTTTGAGAACGCCACCATTAAATATAAATTGCTGGACGGCACATTGGCGTCTAAGATTAAAAACGATATTTTGATAAAGATAGTCGACTTTATACGCGCGCCTATGATTAAGGAGCTTAAGAAAACCAGGTTCGGTTATCCTTTGGACATAAAGACCAAGGCTAAAATGGCAAGCAAGGTCGTGTCTTTGGGCTCTATGAGCGGCGAGGGCTGGTTCTTGACCGCCGAAATGCTTGAGTTAATGCACGAGGGCGTTAATAATATCGTATGCATGCAGCCTTTCGCCTGCCTGCCTAACCACGTAACAGGAAAAGGCGTTATAAAAGAGTTAAAGCGCCAAAATCCTAAAGCCAATATTGTGGCGATAGACTATGACCCCGGCGCAAGCGAAGTCAACCAGCTGAATAGATTAAAGCTGATGATGGCGTCGGCGTTTAAAAATTTGGATTGATGGGTTATTGGACAAAAATATAAAGGGCTTTTCAGCCCTTTTTTTTACCTTGCAAGCTTAGTCGCTACTTTTTTATCTTATGGGCGTTATTATGCCGCAAGCTATTTTTAAGCCTGAGTTGCCCGAAGGCTGGGTTCTAAAGTCGTCGGGAGAAAGGTGGATTACTACAGGCTTGCCTATGACTTCGTTTAGCTTAAACCTATCCGTTACAAATCTCATATACGCCGTTCCGTCCGACATTGGCATTATAACGGGCAAATCGCCGGCGTGGTTAGGGTGGATAGCATTGGTAGGATTGTAATGCTCGCCCGTGTTTGGGAACGGGTTGTCTTCCGTGCCGGGCTCGCAAGAGTCGCCGTCGTGGATGTGAAAGCCAAACGGGCTTATTGCCCAATCGTCGTCCCTATAAAAACAAGGCAAATTATGTATTCTCACAAAAACTTCCACGGCCTCGCTTAATTGCCTAAACTCTACTTCGCCTTTTATATCGGGATAGTTCGGGCCGCCTTTTATGACCGCTATTGCCCTTTGGACAAAATCTTTATAAAACATTCTCGCTCCCCTTCACAAAATAATTATCTTATCATATATATGCCTAAGCCTTGGCTTGTGTGAAAAATAAAATTCAAGCCTTGCGGCTTGAATTAAGGGCAGCGATTGCATTAAATTTCGCTTATATTTTATCTTTTTCTTTTATCTTCTCATAAGCTTCAATGGATTCCTTATCAAACAGCGCAAGCGATATATCCATTTCATTTTGGCTTAAAAAATTCTCAAAAGCTCTTAAGGCAACCTTTATCGCTTGGTCTTTGGGATAGCCGTAAACGCCGCTGGAGATAAGCGGAAACGCTATTGTTTTTATGTTATGTTTTTTAGCAAGCTCTAAGGAGTTTAGATAGCACGAATACAATAATTTCTCCTCGTTATAGCCGCCGCCTCGCCAAACAGGCCCGACTGTGTGAATGACATATTTGGCGGGCAAGTTATAGCCTTTGGTAATCTTGGCCTCGCCTACTTGGCAACCGCCTAAAGTCTTGCACTCTTCCAAAAGCCTAGGCCCCGCCGCCCTGTGAATCGCCCCGTCCACTCCGCCTCCGCCGAGCAAAGTCGAGTTTGCGGCGTTTACAATAGCGTCGGCTTGGATTTTGGTTATATCGCCTATTATTACCCTTACAGGCATTATCCTCCCCGTAAACTTAGCTTTATAATATTTATAGCATATTTTTGCCCGCTAAACCTAATAAAATAAAAAAACAGCTTTCTAAAAAACGAAAGCTGTTTTTATATATTATATTTTTTTTATCTTATTTATAGCTTTAATAAATCCTGGAGGCCTTCCTCGAAGTTGACGCCATATCTAATGTCTGTTTGAGCCTCAAAAGTCCTTTGAATGCTCTGGGCTGTGAATTTTACCGCGGTTTCTATGGCTTTATCCAAAGGCTTTTCGTTGACTATAGCCGCAGTAAGCGCGCTTCCAAACACGTCGCCCGTGCCGTGATAGAACTGCTCTATCTTTCTTGAGAAGGCGTAACTTATAGTGTCGGTTGTTTTATCGTAAGCCGCAGCGCCGAGGTCTTTGTCGTCAAAATACACGCCCGTTAGGACGGTTTGAGGGCAGAATTGGGAAAGCTTTCTTAAAAAGTCTTCTATATAATCCTTTTCGTAAGGGCCGCTCTTATAGGGTTCGTCTAATAAAAACGCCGCTTCGGTTATGTTGGGGATGATTATATCCGCCTTTTTGCACAGCTTTTTCATTCCTTCGGGGAAGTTGGAGGGGAATATTTTATATAGTTGACCGTGGTCGGCCATTACGGGATCGACTATTACCTTGGTGTTTTGTGTTCTCAAAAGGTCGATTACTTCGCAGATTATATCTATTTGCTCAAAAGAGCCTAAAAATCCGGTGTATATAGCGTCAAACTCAAGCCCAAGCGTTTTCCAATGACGGACTATGGGCAAAATGTCCTCGGTTAAGTCCCTATAAGTAAAGCCTGTAAACCCGCCCGTGTGGGTGGATAAAACGGCGGTCGGAATAACGCTGGTCTCTATTCCCGCCGCGGATATTATGGGTAAAGCGACAGTTAGAGAGCATCTTCCAAAGCACGAAATATCGTGGATTGCAACAACGCGTTTTTGCCTTTTCATATTAAACTCCCGCAAAAAGATTTATATCAATAGTATTATTAATTTATACGCGCTGTCAACTATTTAATAAATACAAATTTGATTTATTTTATATTTTTTCGCCGTTATTTATTCAATAATATATTATATCCTAAGCGAATTACCCCGCGGGCTTTTGCGCCGTTTATGTCGAAGCGGGCGATGCTCTCCAAAATCTTATAATTATCGTCGTCGTAATTAAATTCAAACTCTGTTTCTTTTTCCCATTTTATGACCATTTTTTTGCCGTTGACGAATTTCGCTAAAAATTTAAAGGCGTTGGGAATTATATCTCTCGGAATCTCGTCTATTGTTACGCTTTCTAGGCTGTAATTGCCCGATTCGGTCGTCATATAGCCAAGTTGGAATTTTCCCATAGAGGTATCTAAAAAATGAACGCTTACGGCCTGGTTGTTTTCGGTCAGCGCGTTTATAGCGAAATGTCTTTTTATGCCGCTTAAATCCCTTTCGCCAAAAAAGCGACGCCTTAAGGCTATCATATCTATTTCGGTCTTTTTGCCGCCTAGATTGAGATAACCTTGAAGTTTGCCCGCTTGCTCGTAGTAAACGATACTTTCAAGCATACGCTTGATTTTATTTTTGTCCATATTTTGAGAGGATAGCGATTTGGCGGCCGCGCGGGCGTCAGAATATCTAAAGTCGAAAATGCCGCTAGAGGCGGTAAACTCGCCGTCAAAAACCGCGGGAATAATGCGTATGCCTTTTAGGCTTTTCCAAATATTTTGGGGCGTTTTGGTATCCTGCAATATCCCGCCGCTGTATTGGACTTTCCATTTTTTGCCCGCCTGCAGGCAGGTGGTTTCTATCAGCGATTGATTTTCAAGGATTTGATGCGCGCAGATATAATTATTGTTCAAAAGGTCTTTGTAGGCAAACCAAACCTCGTTATTGCCCGAGCCTCTTTCGCCTAAACGGATAATAACGCTTTGGCCGTCTTTGGAATGGCCCGTTATATAATAGCTGTTGGTTTGATTAATGGGCGCGCCTTCTTTTAAGGAATAAAACTCGGCGTTTTCGTCAAAAGGATGTTTCTTTTGGAATTTTTTAAAAAGCGATTTTATCTTGCAGGCGTTTATAATTGATTTTATCGACATACTTTCTCCAAACCGCTGTAAAATTTACTATGAGTTTTATTTATTATATCAACCTTAATCAATTATGTAAATCTAAAAGTTTATATAATAACCGCGTATACATTTTTATCCAAAAAGATTTAATCCTAAGCCCTAAAATGTGTTATAATGTCAAAGCATTATATTTTTCGCGGGGTGTTTTTTTATGGATATTAAAGCTGTTTTATCCGCCGAATTTAATTTAAGTCCTGTTTATACGGCGAATATTATTGAACTATTAGACCAAGGCAATACCGTGCCTTTTATCGCAAGATATAGAAAAGAGCTGACAGGCGCTTGCGACGACCAAAAGTTAAGAGAGTTCGCGGATAGACTTGATTATCTTAGAAAGTTTGAGGCAAGAAAAGAAGTAATCATTCAATCCCTTATAGAGCAAAACGTTTACGACGAAAAATTAGAGGCCGCGCTGAATGAAGCCAAGACCTTAACCGAGCTTGAAGATATATACAGGCCTTATAAGCCCAAGAAAAAGACCAGAGCGACGGTAGCGATCGCCAAGGGGCTTTTGCCTTTGGCGGAGTTAATCTTTGAGCAAAATATTGATAAAGACCGCCTAAACGCCGAGGCCGCGAAATATATCGACCAAGAAAAGGGCGTAAACTCTATAGAGGAAGCTATTTCCGGCGCTTTGGATATTATTTGCGAGAAGATGTCGGACAACGCAGATATCAGAAAGGCTATAAGAGAGTTGTATTTTGAGCGCGGCTATATTTCCACCGCCCTAAACGAGCAAGAAAAAGAAAACGAAAGACTTTATGTTTACGAAATGTATAAAGACTATAAAGAGGCTGTTAAGACCATCCCCAGCCATAGGATTTTGGCAATAAATCGCGGCGAAAAAGAAAACTGCCTTAACGTGGTTTTGGAGGTTGACGAGGAGCTAGTCAAAAATGTTTTATACAAGGCGTTTGTTAAGGATAGCCCTTTGGCGGATATGATAAAAGCGGCGGCTGACGACGCTTATGACAGACTGATAAAGCCCTCTATTCAAAGAGAGGTAAGGGCGGATTTGTTTGAGAAGGCGTCCGAGCAGGCTATTAAGATGTTTGAGACCAATTTAAGACCGCTCATAATGCAGCCGACCATAAAGAATAAGGTCGTTATGGGCATAGACCCGGCTTATAGAACGGGCTGTAAAATAGCCGTGGTGGACGGCATAGGCAAGTTTTTGGATAAGGCGGTCGTGTATCCTACCCCGCCCCAAAACAAAATCGAGGAAGCAAAGGCTGTCTTAAAAGAGCTTATCAAAAAGCATAAGGTGGAATTATTGGCTATAGGCAACGGAACGGCGTCCAAAGAGACCGAGATTTTTGTAAGCGAGCTTATTAAGGAAATGCCTGAATATAACCTGTCTTACGCCGTGGTGAACGAGGCGGGCGCGTCAGTTTATTCCGCTTCCAAACTAGGCGCGGAAGAGTTCCCCGATTTAGAGCCTGCGCATAGAAGCGCTATCAGCATAGCAAGGCGTCTGCAAGACCCTATGGCGGAATTGGTCAAGATAGAGCCTCGCTCAATAGGCGTAGGTCAATATCAGCACGATATGCCGTCCGCAAGGCTGGACAGCGCGCTAAAAGGAACGGTCGAGGACTGCGTCAACAGCGTGGGCGTGGATGTCAACACCGCCAGCGTTTCGCTTTTGTCTTATGTCGCGGGGCTGAACGCGGGCGTGGCGAAAAATATCATTAAATATAGAGAAACCAACGGAAAGTTTGAGACAAGAGCCGATTTGCTAAAAGTGCCTAAGTTAGGCGAGAAAGTTTATCAGCAGTGCGCGGGATTTTTGAGAATTGTGGGCGGAAAGAATATTTTGGACAACACAGCCGTTCACCCCGAAAGCTACGAAGCGGCAAAAATGTTATTAGATATGTTTAATATTGACATCAACAACCCCGAATCCCGCTCTAAACTGCCCGAGCTGGTAAAGATAAAGGGCTATGAGGAAACCGCTAAAGCTTGCGGAATAGGCGTGCCTACCTTAAAAGACATAATCGAAGAAATCCTAAAGCCCGGCAGAGACATCAGGGATTCCCTGCCCAAGCCTATCTTGCGAAGCGATGTCATATCCATAGACGACCTAAAAGAGGGAATGACTTTCACAGGCACAGTTAGAAACGTTATCGACTTCGGCGTTTTCGTGGACATCGGCGTGCATCAGGACGGTTTAGTGCATATCTCCGAAATCGCGGATTTTTATATAAAACACCCTTGCGAGGTTTTAAGCGTGGGCGATATCGTAAATGTCAAAGTTATAGGCGTGGATAAAGCCAAAAACCGCATAAGCCTGACTATGAAAGGCGTGGACGGCAATAACTTAATCCGCCCGGTCAAAACCGCGGATAGCCCTCAAAAACGCCCCGCCCAATCAAGGAACAAAAACACTGAAAAAGAGTTGTCTTTGGAAGAATCATTAAAAATGCTCGCGCAAAAGTTTAACAGGCATTAAAAAGCAAAAGCCCGCAAAATATGCGGGCTTGTTAATTTCTCAAAATAAAAAATACCGCTTGGGTTTTAAGATTTACAGCGTCTTGGCGGCCAAGACAATGCGGCCGACCAAATCCGTTTTTTTGCTTTGGCTTATTATATACAGCCCGTCGCAAACGGGTTTTAAGTCTTTGATTATGTCCATAGCGTATTCAAAGCATATTTCTTCCGGATTGGGGGCGTCTTTCATAGCTTGAATTAGGCTTTCGGGAATGGAAATTCCGCTTACCTCGTTGTTCAAAAACACGGCGTTTTTGTAACTTGAAGGCGGGATTATGCCCGCTAAGATATAAGTTTCCAGCGTTTGCTTTGCCTTTTTTATTCTATCTATTCCTTCTTGGCTGAATATAGGCTGGGTTAAGAAATATTTCGCGCCCGCTTGGATTTTCTTTTTCGCTCTTTCCAACTCTTGGTCGAAGTTCGCGGCGTTGGTATTGAGCGCGGCGCCTATTAAGAACGGGTTGTTTAAAAACACGTTTTGGTTTAGGCTGTTGATGTATTTAATCAAGCCTATAGAGTTAAAGTCAAACACGCCCTTTATGCTGCTGCGGTCGGTGGCGACTATCGGATCGCCCGTTACCACGAACACGTTGTTGACGCCTTCTATATTGGCTCCCAAAAGCGACGCTTTTATAGATATTATGTTTTTGTCGCGGCAGGTCAGGTGCGGCAAGACGTCGACTTGGGTTTCCCTTTTTATCTTGGAGGCTATAATAAAACTGTCCGCTCTAGCCCTGGACAAGGGGCTGTCGGCTATGGTAATCATATCCGCGCCCCGCTCTTTTAAAGATTTCGCGCCTAAGATTACATAATCGTAATTGGTGTCGCTGGGCGCTTTTAACTCCACCGCTATAGGAAAGGAGTTTTGGGCAAGCTTCTCATAAAAAGCGTTTTTAACGGCGGGAGGCTGGACTTCGCGGACTTCGATATTATTACTTATAGAAGTTTGTTCGCCCTTATATTCGTTCAAAAGCAAGCGGCTTTTTTGGATATGCAAGGGCGTGGTGCCGCAGCATCCGCCTAGTATCTTTATCCCGTATTGGCGTAGAGTCAGAAGCTTTTTTGAAAAATAATTGGCGTTGTCTATATAAACCACTCTGCTGCCGATATTCTCAGGATAGCCCGAGTTGGGCATTACGCTCATAGGCTTTGAGGCTTTAGGCAGATAATCTTCCGCTAACTGTAAAATATGCGTCGGCCCGCAAAGGCAGTTTAGCCCAATAGCGTCTATATTGCCGTCTTTTTGGGCTTTGTCTAATAAATATTGATAATAATAACCGCTCTTGGTGTAGCCGTCCAAATCGGCGGCGAAAGACACGATAATATAGCTTTGGGGGTTGGCTTTCTTAATGCGCTTTAAAACGGGCTTTAGAACGCTGTATTCGGGCATTGTCTCGAATAAGAAATCTTTAGCCCCCAAGCTCAAAAACACGTCGGCTATCTGGATATATTCGTGGCTTATATCCTTGTCTTTGTCTTTATTGGGAATAGGCCCAATGTCGGCAAAAATTCGGACGTTTGTCCCTTTGACGGCGTTTTGGGCTATCTCGTAGCCCGATTTTATAATTTTCTCGACCGTCTCAAAATCAAGGCCTAAGCCGGAGTTGGCGCCAAAGGTGTTAGTCTTTATGGCGTCCACTCCAGCCTCGATATATTCTTTATGTATTTTTAAAACAATTTGACGGTCGCTGATATTAGCCAGCTCGCACGGCTCGAACTTGTTGGTAAGCTTGGCGTAATATGTTCCAAACGCGCCGTCAAATAAGAATGTGTCAGTCATTATAAACCTTTTTCGGCTCTGATTTCCTTAACCGCGTCGGTCATATTCTTTAGGCTCTTTAGGGTTTCTTCCCATCCCCTGGTCTTTAGACCGCAGTCGGGGTTAACCCAGAGCTTTTTAACGCCTAATTTGTCTATCATCTTATTGATAGCGGCTTTTATCTCTTCTTTGCTGGGAACTCTAGGCGAATGTATGTCATACACGCCCGGGCCTACCGCAGTCTTAAAGCCGTTGGCCTGCAAGTCGTCCAAAAGCTCTAGATTGGAGCGGGACGCCTCGAAAGATATGCAGTCAGCGTCCATATCGTCTATGTCTTTTATGATGTCGCCAAACTCGCTGTAGCACATATGAGTGTGGATTTGTGTTTCGGGCTTGACGCTGGAATGAACTAGCCTAAACGCCTTGATAGCGTAGTCTAGGTATTGTCTCCATTCGCTCTTTCTTAAAGGCAGTTTTTCTCTTAACGCCGCCTCGTCTATTTGAATAACCTTTATGCCGTTTTTCTCCAAATCCAATACTTCTTCTTTAATGGCTAGGGCGATTTGGAAGCAAATCTCTTGCAAAGGTATATCCTCTCTAGGGAACGACCAGTTCAAAATAGTAACAGGCCCGGTCAACATACCTTTCATAGGCTTGGCGGTTAGGCTTTGAGCGTAAACGCTATAAGGCACGGATATGGGCTGCAGTCTCTTAACGTCGCCCCAGATAATCGGGGGTTTTACGCAGCGTGTTCCGTAGGATTGAACCCAAGCGTTTTGGGTGAATATAAAGCCCGAAAGGTTTTCGCCGAAGTATTCGACCATATCGTTGCGCTCAAACTCGCCGTGCACATACACGTCTATGCCAAGCTCGTCTTGGTATTTAACGGCCTGTTTGATAAACTCCTTAACGTTTTGGTCGTATTGCTCTTTGGTTATCTCGCCTTTTTTAAATCTCGCGCGGTTGCGCTTAACTTCAATAGTTTGCGGGAACGAGCCTATGGTAGTGGTGGGAAGTTTAGGCAAGCCCAGTTTTTTGTATTGAATCTCAAATCTAGTCTCAAGGTCGGGCGTTCTGACAAAGTCTTTTTCGGTTAGGTTTTTAATCTTTTCCCTTACTTCCAAATCTATATAGGCTTTGTTTTGAGCTTTTTGTTTTATAAGCGCTATGTTTTCTTGGTATTTTTTATCGGACTTATAATCGTCCTTCGCGAACAACTCTCTTAATGCGTTCAGCTCGTCTAATTTTTCTTCAGCGAAGGCAAATTGAGCCAAGATTTCGCTAGAGAGCTTGGTTTCGGATTTGGTGGTGTAAGGGACAAACAGCAGCGAGCAAGCCGTGCTTATGACTATGTTTTCGGGGTTAACATACTGCTTTAAAGTTTGCAATATCTCTAAGGATTGCTCAAAATTGTTTACCCAAATATTTCTGCCGTTGATTACGCCGGCGAAGAGCTGTTTGTCTTTAGGAAAACCGTATTGTTTTATCAGGTCTAGATTTTTCTTGCCTTCCACAAAATCTAGCCCGTAGGCGTCAAAGTCCATATCCACAACGACTTGATAGATATCCCTTATGTCGCCAAAATATGTGTTTAATAAAACTGTCAAGCCGTTTTTGTCTTTTAAGATTTTATCATATATGGACTTAAACAGCTCGATGTCTTGGGCTTCCAAGTCGACCACAAGCATAGGCTCGTCGATTTGGACGGTTTTTACGCCTAAGGAGGCGAACTCTTTAAAGAGCTGGATATAAGCGTCGATTATTTTATTTACCGCCGCCTCGCGGTTTATGGTTTCAAATTTAGCTAGCTTAACAAAAGTAAAAGCGCCTATAATAACGGGTTTGGTTTCCACCCCTAGGGCTTTGGCGGTTTTGTATTCCTCGACGGGTTTTTGAGCGTTGAGTTTTATCTCTACTGTGTCGTCGATGACGGGCACGATGTAATGATAGTTGGTGGTAAACCACTTTTTCATAGCGAGCGCTTTCACATCCGCGCCGTCTTTTTGGTAACCCTTGGCCATAGCGAAATATTTGCCTAAGGGGCTTATGTTTAAAGCTTGGTATTGAGAAGGTATTATATTGAGCATAACCGCGGCGTCCAACACCTGGTCATACATTGAGAAATCGTTTGAAGGGATATAGTCTATGCCCTTTTGACTTAAAAGCTTGATTTGGTTTAATCTTAACTCTTGAGCGTTGTTGATAAGCTCTTGCTCGCTTAACTCGCCGTTAAAATAACTTTCAATCCATTTTTTAAGTTCTCTTTGCTTTCCTATTCTAGGATAACCTGATACTGATACCTTAACTTGCCTCACTTTACTACTCCCAAAAATACATTTTTACCTTATATTTCCATATTATAACATCTATTTTTTGATTTGACTATTATTTGGGAGTTAATATGCGTAATTGTTTATATTTATAAATTTTAATAGATCTTTTTTAGGGCGCGGTTTTTATAGTAGTTTTCGTATTTATATATCCCCACAAAAGAAAGGTAATTACGGCTCAAAAGCAGTTTTTTTATTTTGTCAAGGTCTTGGGGCAAAAAGCTTACGCAGATATTGCAAATAGACTTTATGCTCTCGGGCGAGTTAATTATATTTGCCTTAACTCCGCAATTAGTCAACGCCCTAAAAAAACTTATCGCGTGCGTTCTGGAATTAAAGATTATATAATACATATTTTTTTCTCCATACTTTAGCATTTTTTGTGTTAGAACAATATACTATATTGAAACTATGAGAACTATATACTTCGACAACGCCGCCTCAGGCGGTTATAAACCAGATTGCGTAAAACAAGCAGTTTTGCAGGCTTTGGATAACCCCGCCAACCCCGGCAGAAGCGGTCATCAAGCGTCCCTAAAAGCCGCAATTATTGTTTCCGAGGCTCGAGATAATACCGCGGAGTTTTTTGGAACGGATGGCGACATAGTTTTTACTCATAACTGCACCGCCGCGTTAAATTTCGCTATCTTGGGCGGTATCCCCGGCGGGCACGCGGTAACCACCGTTTTCGAGCATAATTCCGTATTAAGGCCTTTGGAGCATTTAAAGCGCTTGGGGGTTATTGATTATACTATTTCCGTTCCGGATTCTTCGGGAGTGTTAAGGGTTAAAGACATAATAGACAATATAAGGCGCAACACCCGAATGATTATAGTCAACCACGTTTCCAACGTGACAGGCGCAAGAGCCCCTGTAGAGGAAATCGGTTATTACGCCTATAGATACGGCATACCCTTTTTGGTAGACGCCGCCCAAAGCGCCGGTCATATTAATATAAATATGAAAGAATCCAATATAAATATCCTAGCGGCCGCGGGGCATAAAGGTCTTGCCGCGCCTCAAGGCGTTGGCGTTTTGGCTGTCTCAAAAGGCGTAAAAATCAGACCTATTATAATGGGCGGCACGGGCAGCCGCAGCGAAAGCCCTATTCAGCCTGACGATTTGCCCGAAGGGCTGGAAAGCGGAACTATTTCCACGCCGGCTATAGCCGGGCTTAACGCCGGTATTAGGTGGATAAAACAGAACTTTGACGAGATTTCTAAGAAAATCCACGAATTGACATATATGATGTATTGCGAGCTTAAAAAAATCCCCGAAGTCGTGATTTATACGCCTTGGGGACATTTCAACGGCATAGTGACATTTAATATAAACGGTCTAGCCGCGGGCGAGGTTTCCAATATTTTGGATGAGCAATTTAATATTTGCACGAGACCGGGCTTGCACTGCGCGCCGCTCGCGCATAGATTCTTAGGCACCTTAAAATACGGCGCGGTAAGAGCCTCGCTGTCGTATCAAAACACTTTTGAGGAAGTAGAAACTTTTATCGACGCTGTAAAAACGATAGTCAAAAGATTTTGATATCAAAAATGATTAATTAATTTTGGGACTTTAGAGTTTTAATTAAAGACTCAAGTCTTTTTTGCTGTTCGGGGGTTAGAAAGCCTTTTACGGAATTAGCGAAGTTATCCAAATCAGAGTTGGAAAAAGTGCCTTGGGCTTTGCTTTTTCTAACCTTGGATAGCAATTCGCTCATAAGCTCGGACTCGTCTTTGTTTGCGTATTTTTTCATATATTCCTCGGCGAGTCTTTTTTGCTCGGAATCCGCGGTCTGATAAATCTTTTCAGCGCTTTTTTGAAGCTCGTCTCTTAGATTCTTACCCATTATGTAATCTCCTTACCTTTTTAATCTCATTTTAATTATATGAGAGCATATATATATTATGTGTATACAATTTAGGCGACGAGAGGCATAAGATGGATTTGGGTTCCAACAATATGTTAAGCAATCTTTTGCCGCTTTTGATGAACAAAGGCAGTCTAGGCGGCGCGGGCGCCGCGAACAACACGCTCGCGATGCTGCTTCCCCTGCTTATGCAAAGGGGCGGTCAAAACGGCTCTTCCAACGAGCTTTTAAAAACCCTTCTGCCTATGATGGCGGGCAACAATCCCCAGCTTGCCCAAATTTTAAGCGCTTTTAATAACAACGCTTCCGAACAAGAAAGCGCAAAAGACGAGCCTATCGAGATAAGTCCCCAAAACATAAGATATAACCCCAGCCGACGAAATATAGACTTTAGCAAACTCTACCCTAACTTAGACAATATAGACATACATACAATGCCAAAGATAGAGGATTATAACAAAGAGCAAGCCAAGACCGCTTCGGTCGACGCAAGCGTCGGCGCCGCAAGCGACTCATTTATGAACAACAGCTCAAACAACACATTATTGACTTTGCTTACCTTAATGCAAAATCTTAGAAGGCAGTCAGGAGGGCTAGAGGAAAAGATTACAGCCGTGGACGGCATCGCACCTCCCAAAATCAAAAAGAGCCTTAAGGCTATACTGGCCCTAAACAGCATTATCAACGAATAAAAAAGTTTTTATATATGCCTCTCATAAAGATATCGCGTTGTGAAAACTATGCTATAATGTCTTTATGAAAAAACGAGGCATTATAATTATTAATTCTTTTAGTTATTCCCACGCTTTTCAAAACCAAACCAAAAGGCTAACTGAGGAATTTGAGAAACTCGGCGTGCTAATCGATATAGGCAAAAACAGCCATATAAATATTTATTTGGATAATTATAATATCGTCAATAGAATAAAGGACTACGATTTTGTGGTCTATCTCGACAAAGACAAATACCCCGCTAGAATGATAGAAAAAAGCGGGCAAAAAATATTCAACAGCCCGCGAGCTATAGAGCTTTGCGACGACAAACTTCAGACCTATATAGCCCTAACCCAAAACAATATCAAAATGCCTGTCACAATCGCCTCGCCTTTGAAGTTTTATACCACCGATATCGACGACGGGATTTTCTTGCGAAAAGTAGTCGAGATTCTGCGCTTCCCCATAGTCGTAAAAGGCGCGTTTGGCTCTTTGGGCAACAGAGTGTATTTGGCTGAGGATTGGGAAGAGTTAAAGGCCTTAAGGGAAAAATTAATGGATATCCCCCACTTATATCAAGAGTTTATCCAATCCAGCGCGGGCACGGACACTAGGGTGATAGTTATAGGCAATAAGGCGCGCGCGGCAATGATTAGAAAATCCGAGACAGACTTTAGGTCTAATATAGAATTGGGCGGCAAAGGCTATCCTGCGGAATTGTCCGAAGAATATATAGAAATGGCCGAAAAAACTTCCAAAATCTTAGGATTGGATTATTGCGGAATAGATATCTTAAAAGACGAAAACGGCAAGCCCGTTTTGTGCGAGGTAAATTCCAACGCGTTCTTTAACACTATAGAAAAAGTAAGCGGCGTAAATGTCGCCAAAATTTACGCCGAGCATATTTATAATAAAGTGTATAATAATTAAAAAAATAATACCATACCGGGCGGTATGGTATTATTTTTTGGTTTCGGTCGCGTCTACGGCGTTCTTATAGAAAATAGTCTCAAAAAATGCCTTGGTGTTGGTTTCGGCAGGATTGACGCTGATTTTGTTAATCGAGACTTCGTAAGCGGTTTTGGTTACGACGGTATCGTCTTCCAAGCGTTTTTGGTATTCGCGGCTTTGGATTCTGCCGGAAATTATAACCTTTACGCCCACTCTTAGGTTTCTAACAAACCTGGCGTTTCTGCCCCACGCTATGCACGGTATGTAGTCGGATTTGTTATAAGCGCGGTTGACCGCGATTAGCAAGTCGCAGATTTCGCGCTTAAAAGGCGTGGTGCGATAGATTGGCTGTTTGCAAATAAATCCGCCTAGCTCTATGATATTGGGGTTGCAATCGTCTGTCCAATCTACAAGCTCTCGCACAAAGACCGTGAGCATCAAACGGCTTTTTCCGTCCACAAGCTTGTTGTAGCTTCTAAATTGCCCAAAGAGCGCTGTCATATCGCCTATTTTGAGCGGACGGTCGATTAATAATCTTTCGCTTACCGTTATGGGCAGAATGTCTTTTTGCTCGGACAGTCTAGGCACTTCAATAAACATCTCATAAAAGCCTTCGCCGTATATCTCGTGCGAAAACTGCGGTTCGGTTACTATCTGCCCTGCCAAAAATACTTTGTTTGCAATGTCCTCGGGGTAATTCATATTCCTCTCCCGTTCATCGTGGATTTTTTATTTGTCTTCCCGTATGGTCTATATAATAGTCGTCTTGATATATTAAATCGCTAACGCATACGAATTCAAATCCCTTGTTTTTCAGGCCTAGTATGATTAACTTTAACGCTTGCGGCGTGTTCTCGCCGTTGTTGTGCATTAAAATAATCGAGCCGTTTTGAGTCTTGCTAATTACCCTTTGCGCTATTTCCTGCGCCGAATAATTTTTCCAGTCTAGAGAGTCGACGTCCCATTGAATCGTCTTAAGCCCTAAACTTTCGGCGGTTTCTATCAGGGCGTTGTTATAAGCCCCGTAAGGCGGCCTGAATACCTTGGGCTTTTTGCCCGTTATTTTTTGCAGCGTATTGATTGAAGCCTCTAGTTCCAGCCGCATTCTCTCGCGACTTAACTTGGTCATATCCGGATGGGTATTGGAGTGCGTTCCTATCTCAAATCCGTTTTCGTCCAAGGCTTTTACTTTGTCGCTGTATTTCTCAGCCCAAAAGCCCACCAAGAAAAAAGTCGCTTTTAAATCGTTTTCTTTTAATATTTTTATAAGCTCGTCCGTTTTGTCCGCGCCCCACGCGGCGTCAAACGAAATAGCAATTTTTTTGTCTTGCGTGTCTACGCAATATATTGGCAGCTTTCTTGGCGCCGTTCCGGTTAAATAAACTCTAGCGGTTCCCGCCAGCGCGTTAAGCGATATGAAAACTGTCAATAAAACAATAAGCCCAACCCAAGTCAGCAGATCTCTTAATTTAAATGTTATAAAATACATCGCTTACACCTTATATATTTAACGCATAGATATTTAAGAAATAGCGAATATTTAATATTAAAATCACAATTTTTGTCGAAATGTCTATGCGCTTGGTATAAATATATAAAGGCAAAAGCGTAATTATGACTAAATAACAGACAGCATAAATGTCATTTTTTTAAAAAAATCGGCTTTAAAATACAATGCTTTTTCAAAAGATAAAAGCGCCTATAAAATTATTAAAGCATCGCGTTGAATATATATCAAGTTTCAACTTGTCCGTTATTCAATATTATAAAAATTCCATTAAATCATTAGTTCTCCTTCAATATTACCTCTTTGGTATATAACAAATTTTCTGTTGTATAAACTGGGTATATTATATGTTCATAATTTTTACATGTCAAATATTTACATATATTTTTATATAAATTTTGCTGAATTTTTATATAATATTTATTTAATGCTTTAAAGTAATCATTAAAAAGGGCTAATTAACAAAAAAACCGCTAAAATCAGCGGTTTTTTTGTTACGAGTTATAAACATAAACTTCTTCTATAAATCCTGCTTTAGCGAGTTTGCAAAGGTTTTTGCCTTTGGTTGTTCTATCGGTCTTAGGGATGTCTTCGGAAGAGAAGGCGAACAGGTCTTTTTCTTGGTCGGCTAGTATTATGGTTATATTATCTTTCTTGCGCAAATATTTTGCCCAAATGACCTTAGAGCCTATATTTTCTTTAAAGTCGCAAAGCTTTAGGCCCTTTCTATACCTGCCCATAACGCCTAGTTCGGAGATTTTAACCATTTTGGCGTTGCTCTTGTCGGTAATTACCGCTATATAGCCGTTTTGGTCTTCAATTTGGGCGGCATATGCCACATAATCGCCTTCGTTGAGCAGAATTCCTTTTACGCCGCCTGAGATTCTGCCTTGGGCGGGTATGTCGCTTGATTCGGCGTTAAGGCTCATACCTAGGGCGGTCACGAACAATATAGTGCAGTTAGGAATTTCTTCTTCTATATTGATTACCTCGTCGCCTTCCTTTAATTTTACGGCTTGGAAAGAGGATTTCGCAACGCCGTATTCCGACCAAGCGGATTTTTTGACCATACCTTCCTTGGTAAAGAACAATAAATTGCCTTGGGGCAGTTCTTCCTTTATCGTAAAGATTCTTATTAACTTTTCGCCGTTTTGGAGGCTAGGTATGGAAGCCTTTATGTCCTCGCCTTTTTCGCGCCATTTGGCTTCGGGGATATTCATTACGTCGACTTTATAACAATTGCCCAAGTTTGTAAAACAATAAATAATATCTTTAGTCTGGGCTTGGGTTAGAAGTCTATAGATATCGTGGCGGCTTGAGGTGTCGGTGTATTCTTTTACCGACATCGAGTAATTCTTTAAAGGTATGCGCTTTAGCGCGCCGTATTCGTTGTAACCGATTACGAAGTCCTCAATAGGCTTTTCGTCGTCGTCAGAGGGGATATGATAATCTTCTTCGGATTTTATTATCTCGGACTTGCGCGGATCTTTGTATTTGCGCTTTATTTCGTTTAGCTCATTGATTATAACTTCCATTTGAAGTTTCTTGCTCGCCAAAATAGCCTCTAGTTTTTGGATTAGGTTTCTTATCTCGGCTAATTCTTTTTCCAGCTTGTTGACTTCTAGGTGTGTAAGCCTAGCCAGTCTCATATCCAAAATGGCTTGGGCTTGGATTTCGGTTAAGGCGAACCGCTCGCACAAGTTGACCTTGGCTTCGTTTACGGACGCGCTGGATTTTATAATCTTGACTACTTCGTCTATGTTTTTAACGGCTATCAATAAGCCCGTTAAGATATGCTCTTTGTGTTTTGCCTCGTTTAGCTCGAATCTTGTTCTTTTTACTATTACTTCTCTTTGGTAATTGACATAATAAGCGATTATGTCCAGCAAGCCCATTTGCTGCGGCTTGCCGTCAGCAATCGCTACCATATTTATGCCGAAGTTTTGGGACAACTGGGTATATTTAAACAGGCTTTCGCAAATTTGTCTTGGATCGGCGTCTTTTTTTACCTTGATGACGGCGCGCATACCGTTGCGGTCGGACTCGTCCAAAATCTCGCTGATTCCGGCTAGTTCTTTTCTCTTTTCCCTTTGCTCCATTATGGACTCTAATAGGGACGCTTTGTTGACCTGGTAAGGCAGCTCGTCTATAATTATGCTCTTTTTCTCGTTTTCGCCGACTTCTATATGCAGTTTTGCTCTGATTGTTATCTTGCCCTTGCCCGTTTCATAAGCCTTATAAAGTTCTGGTCCGGCTATGATATATCCGCCGGTGGGAAAATCCGGGCCTTTTATGATTTTCATTAATTGCTTTAAGGTGATTTCGGGATTGTTTATATAAGCGATTACGCCGTCGATTACTTCCGCTAAGTTGTGCGGGGGGATGTTTGTCGCAAGGCCTACCGCTATGCCGGACGCGCCGTTGACCAAAAGATTGGGGAATCGGCCCGGCAGCATATCGGGCTCTTTTAGGGTGTCGTCAAAGTTTAAACTCCATTTTACGGTGTCTTTTTCAAGGTCTCTTAACAATTCCATCGCTATGGGGGCTAGGCGGGCTTCCGTATATCTCATAGCCGCCGCCTCGTCGCCGTCGACCGAACCGAAGTTGCCGTGCCCGTCTATCAGCATATGGCGCATATTAAAGGGCTGCGCCATTCTTACCATAGCGTCGTAGACCGATTTGTCGCCGTGGGGATGATATTTGCCTAAGCAGTCGCCCACAATGCGCGCGGATTTTCTATAAGGCTTGTCGGGGGTGATGCCTAACTCGTATAAGGAATACAATATCCTTCTTTGAACGGGTTTAAGCCCGTCCTCCACTCTGGGCAGCGCCCTGTCCATTATGACGTGTTCGGAATATGGTATCATGGAAGAATGCATAACTTCTTCCATTGTCCTTTGAATTATCTGTCCTTGAACGACTTCTTCCATCAGCCGATTTCTCCTAATAGTCTATCGTCTTTGTTAAAGTTGGCGTGCTCTATGATATAGCTCTTGCGCAGTTCCACCGCGTCGCCCATTAGAGTGGTTACTAATTTTTCGGCTTCGGCGGCGTCCTCAATTGTTACCTGAATTAACTTGCGGGTTTTGGGGTTCATAGTGGTTTCCCACAATTGGTCCGCGTTCATTTCGCCTAAGCCTTTGTAGCGTTGGATTTGGTAGCCGCGTCCGACCTTTTCCTTGGCTTCCTCCAATTCCTCGTCGGTGTAAGCGTAAACCACCGTGTCCTTTTTATATACCTTATACAACGGAGGCATTCCTAGATAAACATAGCCCTCGTTGATTAAGTCTTTCATATACCTAAAGAAAAAGGTTAGCAAAATCGCCTTTATGTGCGCGCCGTCTTGGTCGGCGTCGGACAAAATTATGACCTTGTGGTAATTAAGGTTTTCCACAGAAAAATCTTCGCCTATACCAGCCCCCAAAGCGCTTATTATGGTTCTGATTTCCTCGTTTTGAAGGACTTGGTCTAGTCTTTTCTTTTCGGCGTTTAGGGGCTTGCCCCTTAGGGGCAGAATAGCTTGGAAGTATCTATCCCTAGCCTGCTTTGCAGTGCCGCCCGCAGAATCGCCCTCGACTATAAACAACTCGTTGAGTTCGGGCTTTTTGGAAGTGCAGCTTGAGAGTTTGCCCACCAATGTGGCGTTTTCTAGGCTGTTTTTCTGGCGGGTGATTTCTTTGGCTTTGCGGGACGCTTCCCTGACGCGCGCCGCGCCTATTGCTTTTTGGATGATTTTTTCGGCCACGCTTTTTGTGCGGGGTTTTTCGAAATATTTATATAACTCGTTGGCCAGGATTGTTTCGCAAGCCACCCTGGCTTCGGGATTGCCTAGTTTGGTCTTGGTTTGCCCCTCGAACTGGACATTGCGCATTTTAACCGAAATAACGGCTGTCAGACCCTCTCTAAAGTCGTCGCCCAAAAGATTAGGCTCTTTCTCTTTTAAAAGCCCGTAGCGCCTTGCCAGGTCGTTAAACACCCTTGTTAGCGCGGCTTTTATGCCCGTCTCGTGAGTGCCGCCCTCGGTGGTGGGGATATTGTTTACATAAGAAATAATCGTGTCAGTGTAAGAATCGTTATACTGAATGGCTATGCTTAGATGTATGCCGTCTTTTTCGCCCTCAAAATATAAAGGCTCGTGCAAGGGATTTTTTGCCTCGTTTACATAGCGCGCAAAGTCGCTTAGTCCCCCCTCATAGCAATATTCTTTTACTATAGGGAAATATTCGTTTCTTAAATCTTTAAAGACTATAATCACGCCTTTATTCAAAAAAGCAAGCTCTTTTAACCTTTTGGTTATGATTTCAGCGCTAAAGACTATGGAATCAAACACGCGCTTGTCCGGCATAAAGGTAACCAAAGTGCCCTTTTTCTTGGTGGGCTGGACTTTGATTAATTGGGTTTGGGGTTGTCCGCTTTTTATTTTGCCGTTTTCGTCCTCGACCGAGGCAAATTCCATTTTATATTCCCAACCGTCTTTATAAACCACAACCTTAAGCCATTCGCTTAGGGCGTTTGTTACGCTGGCGCCCACGCCGTGCAAGCCGCCCGAAAAGGAGTAATTATGAGTGTCAAATTTGCCGCCCGCGTGAAGCTGAGTAAACACCACTTCCACGCCGCTTATGCCTAGTTCGGGATGTATATCAACGGGAATTCCCCTGCCATCGTCTTCTACCGACGCGCTGCCGTCGGGATTAAGGGTTACTGTGACTTTTTTTCCGTATCCATTGGCTATCTCGTCAATAGAATTGTCAACTATCTCCCATAAAATGTGATGCAGCCCTTTTTGACCGGTAGTGCCTATATACATACCAGGTCTTAATCTGACCGCGTCCAGTCCCTCTAAAACCTTAATGTCTTTTGCCTCGTAACGCTGTTGCATCTTTTACCTCGGTTATTTTAACTATCCATTAAAGTATATCAGATAAGCATCAATAATTCAATATGTAATTTATAAAAAATGCATAAAAAAACCAATAAAAAGGCTAAGTTTGAATTTTTTATGTATTAAAATTCAAACTTATGCATAATTATAAAGGCGTTATGTATAACTATGCATTGAGAAATTGTTTGATAAAGCCGACTATGTCTTGATAGACGTCAAACTTCAAGGTCTCGTTTAAGATTTCGTGGCGCATCTCGTCGTAGATTTTTAGGTAAACGTCTTTTATGCCTAGCTTTTTGTATTTCTTAAACAAAGCTTTGGGATATTTGCCCCACGCGCCCACGCCGTCTTCCGCCCCGCACAGAATGGCGACTTTGGCGGTTTTGTCTATATTTTTCATCGCCTTGCCCCAAAGACCCATTAAGCCTTTAAAGAACGAGCGGTAAAAGCCGTAAGAGAATACCGGAATTATAAACTCGTCGCTGTTGTATTTATCGACTACGTCCTGCTCGCGCGTAAGCCAGGAGTTAGGGCCGCCCTTTAGCTTTTTGTCGTAAGCCTCAAATGTAACTTTTTTTACAAAGAGCGCGTCTTTTTCGGGTTTGTTTAGCTGAGAAACCAGCCTGCCAAGCAATACGCTCATTAAGCTTAGTTTGCCCGTGCCCGTAAGGATAAAGCCTGAAACTTCTTTCGCTTCCGGCATAGTCATATATTTTTGAGCCAAAAACGAGCCGTAGCTGTGGCCTAAAACTATCACGGGAAGGTTGTATGTCTTTTTTAGATATTGGGTTATCTCTACTTGGTCTTGCGCGGTCTTCTCAAAAATATCGTAATCCGCTTTGCCGACTTTAGCTCTTTCGCCCGCCGTTAAGCCGTGAGCGCGGTGGTCGTCGCCCGCCGCCAAAAAGCCTTGATTATTTAAAAAACGGGCAAACTCGTCGTATCTGCCCATATGCTCGTTCATTCCGTGGATTATTTGGACGACGCATTTTGGATTGGGCGTTTCCCAAACGGCAAGACTTAACTTGGTTTGATCGGATGTCTCAAACCATTCTCTTTTCATAAAATATTCCCCCTATCTATATTTTAATACTATTAGATACCTAAAAGGCGTTTCGCGTTGCCGCCCAAAATTAATTCAAGTTTTTCGGCAGGAATATTAAAGCTATAATATTGCAAAAGCTCGTCGGACTGATACGCCCAAGGCGAGTCCGTGCCAAATAAAATATACTCTTTGTTATGATTGTTTAAGATAAACTCTATTTCTTCGGGTTTTAGCGACGTAAAAGAACAGGATGTCTCCAACGAGACCGTAGCGCCTAATATGTATTTCTCAAAGTCTTCTCTATAGTCTTGTATTCCGCCCATATGCGCGGCTACTATCTTAGGGGTATTAAAAGCGTCTATGAGCGTGCGCAGGCGTTTGGGGCTGGCGTAATCGCTGTCTGAATCCATATGGCTTTTGCCCGCGTGGAACAGCAATACCATACCCTGAGAGAGAGCGTATTCGTATATTTTCATCATTTTGGGATCGTCTAAAGCGAAGGATTGATAATGAGGGTGGAATTTTAGGCCTTTGATTTTGTTTTCCACTAATCGATCTATTTCGGATTTATAATCTTCAAAATCGGGATGAAGGCTGCCAAAAGGTATAAGTTCTTTATGTTTCGCGCATTTAATAGCGAAGTCGTTTATTTTGAGGGTGGTTTTCGCGTCCGGCGCGAAGTTGACCACGACAGAGCGGTCAATGCCGGCGTTTTCCATCGACCTAAGAAGCCCGTCTATCGAGCCGTCAAAAGAGGGATAAACCTTTCTTTCGGACGATATTTCGGCGAATGTTTTGGCGTAAAGGTTTTTGTCAACGCAATGGGTATGAAAATCGATTACCATTTATCCCCTCCTCTTTTTTTAATTGTATTTGAAAAACTTATTTATGTCAAATAATATCGTTTTATAATTAATTTGTATATATTACGCCAAAAATATTTAAAAATTGTAAAATTAAAAACGCATAAAAACATTAGAATTGACTATTTTTGTCTAAAGGGGTATATTTTAGATATACAAATTTTATGGAGGGAATTTATGAGTTACAGCGCTGCGACAGAGCGTTATAAAAAAATGATATATAACGCTTGCGGCAACAGCGGTCTATATTTGCCCGCTATTTCTTTGGGCTTATGGCATAACTTTGGCCACGAGACGCCCTTTCAAAATATGCAAGAAATGATTTTAAACTCTTTTGATTTGGGAATCACGCATTTTGATATAGCCAATAACTACGGTCCGCCGCCCAGCGCAGCGGAAGAGAATTTCGGCAGGATTTTAAAAACTCAGTTAAAGTCCTATCGCGATGAGCTTATTATTTCCACTAAGGCGGGCTTTTATATGTGGGACGGGCCTTACGGCAACGGCGGCTCAAAGAAATATCTTATAGCCAGCATTGACCAAAGCCTAAAGCGCACGGGGCTTGATTATTTTGATATTTTCTATCACCATAGATCGGATCCCAACACGCCCGTAGCCGAAACGGCGGCTGCTTTGGACCAAATAGTGCGCCAAGGCAAGGCGCTTTATATCGGCACGAGCAATTACACCGTGGAGGAAACCGAAGCGATTATTCAAGAGTTTAAAAAACTTGGCACGCCCTTTATCGTTCATCAACCGTTGTATAATATGCTAAATCGCTGGATAGAAGACGGGCTGGCCGATTTGCTTAAGTCAAACGGCATAGGCGTTATAGCGTATTGCCCGCTTGCTCAAGGCATATTGACGGATAAATACCAGACCGACCAGATACCGCCTTCTTCGCGCGCCAGCCGCTCGAAATACGTTATGGACGAGTTGAACAAGAACATAAACAAAATCAAGATGCTAAGGCCATTGGCGCAAGCGCGCGGCCAAAGTTTGGCTCAAATGGCTATAGCTTGGCTTCTAAACACTGGCAATGTTACCAGCGTCTTAATAGGCGCAAGCAAGTTCTCTCAAATAGCTGAAAACGTCGCGGCGCTTAATAACACGCAATTTACCAAAGAAGAGCTTGATTTGATTGATAAAATTGTGTTGGCTTAAGATAAAAAAAATATAAAAAAAGCTGCTATTTATAGCAGCTTTTATTTTTTTACTTTGTAGCGGCGGCTTTAATAAACGAAGCAAATAAAGGATGAGGTCTGTTGGGACGGGATTTGAATTCCGGATGGAATTGAACGCCTATAAACCATTTGTGGTCCTTTATCTCGATTACTTCCACCAGCGATTCTTTTGTGGAAATGCCGCTAAAGACCATACCGTGCTTTTTCATTATTTCTTGATACTCGTTGTTAAACTCGTATCTGTTGCGATGTCTTTCGCTGGTTGTTTCTAAATTATATATAGACCTAGCCAAGGTATCTTCTTTAATTTTAAACTCACAAGCGCCTAAGCGAGTGCAATTGAAAGAGTCCAAAGAAGGATCCCTAGGCGCTAAGTGAATAACAGGATGAGGCGTGTTGGGGGCAAATTCCATACTGTGCGCGTCTTGCAATCCCGCTACGTTGCGAGCGAATTCTATAACCGCCACCTGCATTCCCAAGCAAATGCCTAGATAAGGTATATTGTTCTCGCGCGCGTATTTCGCGGCCGCTATCTTGCCTTCTAATCCGCGGTCGCCAAATCCCCCGGGAACCAGTATGCCGTCCAAGCCTTTCAGATATTGGTCGGCGTTATCGTCGTTTATGTCTTCGGAAGAAATCCATTTTATATTGACATTTACTTCGTTAGCCAAACCGCCGTGCTTTAACGCCTCAACGACGCTCAAATAGGCGTCGTGCAGTTGGACGTATTTTCCGACTAAACCTATGTTAACCACTTTATCCGAGGCGTTAATCCTTTTGATGGTTTCGACCATTGCGGTCCATTCTTTTAGGTCGGGGCTTTCGCATTTAAGCTTTAATTTTTCGCAAACGACATTGGCAAGCCCTTCTCTTTCCAATTCCAAAGGAATCTCGTATAAGATATCGCAGTCTTTGTTTTGGATAACCGCGTCGCTTGTGACATTGCAGAACATAGCCAGTTTATTTTTATTATCTTGGCCTAAATCGGTTTCGGTGCGGCAAACCAAAACATCGGGAGTAATACCCATTTTTTGAAGCTCTTTTACGCTGTGTTGAGTGGGTTTGGTCTTGATTTCCCCGCTCATCTTTAAATAGGGTATAAGGGTGACGTGAACGTATAAAACATTCTCGCGGCCGACATCAAACGGAACTTGTCTGATAGCTTCCAAGAATGGCGTGCTTTCTATGTCGCCTACCGTTCCGCCTATTTCGGTAATGACCACGTCGATGTCGGGATCTCTTTGAGCCACTCTATAAATGCACTGTTTGATTTCGTTGGTTATATGGGGAACGACCTGAACGGTGCTGCCTAAAAACTCGCCGTTGCGTTCCATTTTTATTATTTTGCTGTAAATTTTGCCCGTAGTAATATTGCTGTAAATACTAAGATTTTCGTCTACAAATCTTTCATAATGGCCCAAGTCCAGGTCTGTTTCGGCGCCGTCGTCGGTGACAAAAACCTCGCCGTGCTGGTAAGGGCTCATCATACCAGGGTCGACATTAATATAAGGATCGAATTTTTGGTTGCTGACTTTAAGGCCCCTTTGCTTTAAAAGTCTGCCTAATGACGCAGCAGTTATGCCTTTTCCTAATCCGGATACTACGCCGCCGGTAACAAAAATATATTTAGCCATAATCCACCTCGTAAACTTCCGAATAATTATATCAAAATTAAATTATGGTGTAAATGGAAAACTAAAAGAAAAAAACAGTTTCAAAAATTTTGTAAATTATGAAACTGTTTTTTATAGAAAGTTTTATTATGTTCTGATATAATAGAAATTAACCCCATTTTTATTTATTTTTATTGCATTCCTTGCAAACTCCGTCCAACACAATGCTTATATCTTTTATATTTAAGTCAAACCCATTTTTCTTTAACTCATTAATTATCGAACGAGACAAATCGATATTCAAGTCCAGAATGCTGCCGCATTTGCAGCATCTAAAATGAATATGTTCGGGGACGAAACTGTCAAACCTTTCGGGAGTAAAAGCGCTGAGTTTTTTTATCTTTCCTTCTTGGACTAAGGCGTATAAATTGCGATAAACCGTGCTTAAGCTGATTTGAGAATAGTGAGGATGAATGAAGTTATAGATTTCTTCCGCCGTCGGATGGCAGTTTAATTTGGTAACCGCCTCGTAGATAATTTGTTTTTGCATTGTTTGTCTCTTACTAGCCATATCTTCACCTTAAATTACTTCATATAAATGTAAACACTAATACACACATTGATAATTATATAATACACACATTGATAATTATATAA
>DATCKE010000046.1:0-74282 GCA_036562445.1 Clostridia bacterium | reverse complement strand
AGCAAAGTGTTTACTTAAAGCTTTTTATCCCGTCCTCTCAAAAGAAAGGACCACGCTATCGTTTTTCCTTGCTTGTCTCTTATTCCCTTGTCAATGTCCAAAATCGCTACCGTTCTTGATAGCCTAGTTATAATACCAAATAGTATTGGCCTTGTCAACATTTTTTATTAAATTTTTTTGAAAAAATTTGACATAATTTTTATACGCGCCCAAATTACACGCTATTATAATATGCGTCCAGTAAAAAAATATTTAATCACAGGCTGAACATATTGATTCCGCCTTTTACCACATAGCAATCGAAATCAAAGTTGTTATAAATCTCTCCGTCCAATTGGGCTTTTATAGGCTTGTCCGAAACAATCTTAACTCTATCGACCAAATAATGCTCGGCGAAAAGCCCGATATGCTTGCCCGTTAAGAATTTAGGCAGATATCTTCTAAATAATTTTCTAGGAACGTCCAAAACGGCCACTAAGTTTAGCTTTCCGTCGTCTATCCTAGACAAAGGCGAGACTTTCATACCGCCGCCTATAAAGATACCGTTGGCGACGCTGACCATCATGCCTTTGTAAGACTTTTCCTGAGAATCAAACTCGACGGTAAAATAATAAGGCTCATACCTTTTTAAGCACCTGATAAGCGCCCAAAGGTAATTGGGGAAGCCCTTGAGCCTTCGCCAAGCGTAGGCCTTGTTTAGGACGTCGACGTCCATGCCCACGCCCGCGGCGTTTAAGGACCTAACGCCGTTGGCAAACTGAATATAGTCTATCTTTTTTATATTGCCGTTTAAAACTATCTTTAACGCTTTTTTTAGATTGTTTCTAGGAAGCTTTGCCGACTTGGCGAAGTCGTTTCCGCTGCCTAAGGGTATAAAGCCAAGGTTGACCTCGCTTAAATTAGGGATGCCGTTTACTATCTCGTGAAAAGTCCCGTCCCCGCCTATTCCTATGATATTCTTGCGCCCTGCCTCGGCTAGTTCCTTAGCCAATACTTTAGCGTGCTTAGGATAGGAAGTGTAATGAAAGGCATACTCCACTCCCCGCTTATTTAGCTCTTTGGATATCTGTTTTGCCGCTTTTAGGCCCTTTTTTGAGGCGGAATTCACTATAAAATCATACATATATTTACCCTTGATTTTTTTATAGTTCACTCAAATTCTAACATTCAAAAGTCGGTATGTAAATATCTTACACATAAATATTACAAAAATGTTATACTAATACTATGAAAATTCCTCAAGCTTTTAGGCGCTGGGCTTTAAGTCTTGATTTTCCCATATATATAACGGGCGGATATGTCCGCAATTTTGTCCAAAATCTTCCCTTAGACGAATCCGAAATAGACGCCGCGGGAGCGGTTTCTTCCGGCGATTTAGCCAAATATCTTCCCGCAAACGCCAAGTTTGAGATAGTCAATCCGGCTTTGGACACCTCTATAATAATAATTGACGGGGTAAAAGTAGAATATACGCCCTTTAGGACGGAGCAGTATCTAGCGGGCGAGCATACGCCTTATAAGTCCAGCTTTGTGGATAACCCCAAAACCGACAGCTTAAGAAGGGATTTTACCTGCAACGCGCTATATTACGACATAAAGCAGGATAAGATTTTGGATTTCCATAACGGCATACAAGATATAAAAGACAAAATTTTGCGGGCGGTATCTTGCGAAGTTTTCCGCCACGACGGGTTAAGAATCTTAAGGATGATAAGGTTTGCCGCCGAGCTGGGATATGAGATAGACCAAGCGACTTACCAAAGCGCGCTTAAATATAAAGACAACCTTAAATACATTTCAAAAGAGCGCATACGCCAAGAGTTTGATAAAATACTCGTCGCCGACACAAAATACGGCGTCGCCGAAGCCCACGTAAGGGGTTTAAGGTTAATAGCAGAAATGGGGCTGTGGAAGCATATTATTCCCGAGCTGGAAGAAAGCGTGGGATTTGACCAACGCACCGAGCACCATAAATACGATGTCTTTGAGCATTTGTTGGAAACAGTTAGGCTCGCCCCGCCCAATATACGCCTTGTCGCTTTGCTGCACGACGTGGGCAAGCCTTTTTCCAAAAAACAATACGGCAATTTTCGCCGCCACAGCGAGATAGGCGTTCAAATCGCCAAAAACAGGCTGGGACAAAACGGGCTGAAATACCCCAACCGCGTGGTCGAAAAAACGGTTAGAATGATTGACGGCCATATGTATGACCTGCTGCAAAACACCAGGCCCTTTAAGATGAGAAAATTCGTTATAAAAAATTACGATATTATAGACGACTTTATTCAATTGGTGCGGGCGGACACTTTGGCGCACGGCACCAATAAAGCGGACAGAAGCGTTAGATTTTTGGATGCCAAAAACGAAATTGAGCGCCTTAACCTGCCTAAGTCCGTAAAAGAGCTGGACGTCGACGGCGAGGACATAAAAAAAGCCTTTCCCGACCTAGCTCCCCAAAAAATCGGAAATCTTTTGGAAGCGCTTTTGGACGCCTGCTTGGATGAAAGGGTAAAAAACCGTAAAGACGATTTGATTAATTTTGCGCAATCAATAAAAAATTCTATATAAAGGAAAGGACAAGTTGTTAAGCGATTTGCATTTGCACACCTTTTATTCTGACGGAGACGCGACATTTTTAGAGCATATCCAAAGAGCCAAATCTTTAGGGCTTGACGCCGTGGCTTTGACCGACCACGACACTATGAGCGGGGTTAAGGATTTTTTAGCCGAGTGCGCAAAACACAACCTAAAAGCCATAAGCGGAATAGAGCTAAGCGCCTATAAAGAAACCGAGGTGCATATCCTAGGCTACAACGTCGAGCCGGACAAGCCAAATCCCCTTACCTTAGAGCTAGCTAAACTAGCCGCCGCCAGAAAAGAGCGGATGCTTATGATTTTGGAAAAGCTCAATAAACTAGGCGTTAATATCTCATACGACGAGATTATCCAAAAATACAAGACCTCCTCGGTTTCAAGGTATCACATAGCCCGTCTTATGACGGCCAAAGGCTATGTTAAGTCCAAAGACGAAGCTTTTGATTTGTATTTAAACCCGGGCAAGCCCGCGTTTGTGGACTTTTTTTATTACGACCCTGTTCAGGCTGTGGATATCATAAGCCGCAGCGGCGGCGCGCCCGTTTTGGCGCACCCGGGCAGGCTGGAAATGGACAACGACCAATTGGAAAGGCTGGTAAAAAAACTAACCGACGCGGGATTAAAGGGCATAGAAAGCTATTATTCTACGCATAGTAAAAACACTATAAATTTTTGCTTAAGTCTAGCAAAAAAATATAATCTGATTAATACAAACGGCAGCGATACGCATAATATATACGATAACCCTATAACTATTTTTGAGACCGAACCAAGAACAATAGAAGTCTTGAGGCTGAGATGAAAAAAAGGTTGAAACAGTTTATAGCCATATTTTTGATAGTGCTTGCGGCAAACGCAAGCACTTGTCATTTTTTTGGGGCTTTGGCAGAAATTTCCAACCAGCCCAAGATTACCGTTGTTTATGGCCAAAAGAGCGCGGTCTTTTATCCCCAGCAATATAAGTCGCAATCCAAAGTATTTATCCACAAATACCAAGAGCAAAAGTTTAACAGGTCGTCGAGTTTTGACAAAAAAGTGGAAATGCTCAAACTAATAAAATCCCAAGGATGGTCTAGCTACGACGCCTTTAAGTTTATGTTCGCGGGGCTAAACGAGGATATAGAGCGGTGGCTTATTCTAAACGTCTACGAGCCTCCTCAAGACGCCAAAATTATCTTTAGACCGAACAACGACATAAAGTTCGCTATCATAAGAGAAAAATACGGTCAGGTAGCGGACACCCAAAAATTGTTTGAGGACATATACGAAAAAATAATTCGCAATCCTTCGGTTAAGGTAACGGTTAAAACCCAGCCCGTGCCGGCGACCGTTACTGCCGATTACCTAAAAGAGGAGACCTATCTAAGGGCGAGGTTTTCAACAGACTATTCCTTTTCCTCGGCGGGCAGAAAGCACAATATACAGCTAGCTATGAAAAGATTTGACGGGCTGGTGGTAAAGCCGGGAGAGATAGTATCGTTTAACAAAGTGGTGGGGCCCAGAACGGCGGGCAACGGTTTTGTGGAAGCTAAGATTATTATGGGCGGCAGATACGAGCAAGGCATTGGGGGCGGAGTGTGCCAAGCTTCCACCACTGTTTATAACGCCGCCCTTTTGGCGGATTTGGAAATTATTTCAGCCAACAACCACAGCCTAAGGGTTAATTATATAGAGCCGTCTTTTGACGCGATGGTAAACGGCAGCTGGAGCGATTTAAAATTTAGAAACAACACGGGCAGGAATATTTATATCCACAGCTATTGCACACAAAATCGAGTTTACGTGGAGATATACGGTCTAAAAATGCCTTACAGGATTACTAGGCGGTATAAGATTTTGTCCCGCATTGCGTCGCCCGGAAGCGAAAAAATCCTGGACTACGAGGGTAAATACTCTCAATATATCAAATACAAAGGCCAAACCCATATCCTACAGCCGCCCAAAGACGGTATGATTAGCGAGGGATATTTAAGGTATTATAACGGCGACACCTTAATCAAAGAAGTCAAGATTAGAAGCGACCAATACGCGCCTCAAAAAGGAATTATAGTCGAGGGCGTGTTAACCCCGCCGCCGCCCGAGGAAAAGACCGAGGACAAAGCAAGCGAGGATTTGTTTGACTTATCCAAGATATTTAAGGGTTTGGAGAAGCTCTTAAGGTAACTCATAGCCCCCGTTTTAGAGGAATATAATATACCAAACCAAAAAAGGGGGCGGATATGACACGAGAGCAATATATCAAGCAGGCTTTAGAGCTTAATATCTTTTTCGCGCGGATTTTTAAAGAGCATTGCGTTACGCTGTCGGCGGCGCAAAAACACGGGGATACGCGCCTTTTGCAAGCTCTTGACAGACACAAAGTTCATTTTGAGATGCTGTTAAACGCCGCTCTTGAGGAGGGGTTTGGTTTGATAGACAAAAAATTTATAGACCGCGACTGCTTTGTCACCCCTTACACTTATTCTCTAGAGTTAACTACCCAAAGCGCTTGCGGCATTTTGATAAACCATAAAATCACCAATCTTGAGATAGAGCGCTTAAACAAGCCTCAATCCATTCCCGCAGGAAGGCTACCTGTTGTCTATGAGCGGGCGTTAAGAATAAACTCGGACGGCGAGGAAACCGCCCAGGGACTTGCCGAGCTGATGGAAAACATTCTCGGCGAGATTTTAAAAGGACGGATATATTCCAGCGTTTACCCGTCGGTATATGAACGCTATATATCAGAGTTAAAAAAATACCAAAACGCCGTCCGCGCGCTAAAGCAAGACCAAGACTTTGATTGGTTTGATGCCGACGCGGTCAAGGCGATGAGAATTTACGCGGAGTTTGTAAGGAATTGTTTGGATTTTAAAGAAATCGAGTATTCCCAAAAAGCCCATGACATTGCCCAAGATTTTTCTCAATGCGAATCAGACAGAGAAAAATTTATTAAAGTCAACCAAGATTTTTCGCTCTTATTGAAGGAGTTAATAGAAAAGCTCTTAGACAAAAAGCTTTTATGCGTTATGCCGCCTTTGACGCTGGACAATATCCTGCGTCAAGCAAACAGATACATAGCGCTCTTGGAATAAAAATAAAAAACCGCTCATTTTAAGCGGTTTTTAATTTTTAAGAGGCTTTGTCTTTTGAAAATCTAGCCTTTTGTGTTTTGAAGGCGGAATTTTATTTGTCGCTTGTTAAAGTGAGATAATCGTTTGGATTGACAAGCTTGCCGTTTGCGACAACCTCAAAGTGCAGGTGCGGGCCTAAATCCTTTTCAACGCCGCAAGCCTTAGCCACTTCGCCGATCTTGTCGCCCGCGCTAACTTTGTCGCCTTTTTTGAGCGTGACGTTTTGCAAATATCTGTAAGTCGTAGTCAAAGAATCAGAGTGTTTTATAACAACAATATTTCCATACAAGAGATTGTTGGTATCCACAGATTCCACTACGCCGTCTAACGCAGCCACGACTTCCGTTCCTTCTTGCGCGGCAAAGTCCACGCCTAGGTGCGTCTTATGAGTTTTTATGGTAGCAAACCACAAAAACTTGGATTGGTGATAGTCTCTGGCTATGGTGTATTCGCCTTTTACGGGAACAATCATTCTAGTCTCTCCGCCGCCCGAGGGAACGTTAGGTTCGGGCTTATTGCTCAACACCAGCGCCACGGTAACTATCGCGCCTATGGCAAGAAGGCTTACTATCAATAAAATATAGTAAAGGTTCTTTTTGAAAAAGCTTTTAACAGCGACTCCGCCTTTGCGTTCTTTCTTTTCCATTTTTTTCAAACCTCCCATTGTGAGGGGATTATTGACACAAAAAATCGCTAATATACAAAATTTTTCAAAAATTTGACACAATATTCCCTAAATGCTGCCCAGTATAAAAGGCGCGCCTACGACTACTGTGTTGCGCCTTAAGGCCAACTGTATATTTATATAGTCCTCTCCCACTTTGACCGCGGGAATGCTAATTAAATCCGAGTAGCCGTAGACATATAAGATTTGGTCTTGGGAGGTCTCAAACGCCACTTTTACTCGATAATAGTCCAAGATATAATCGATATCCTTTTGCGTGCCCCAAAAAGATACGCTCATACCCTTTATTTCGTCTAAAGCGCTTTTTACCTTTTTTGCGTCTTTAGCAGCGCAAGTAACTTCGTAATACACGCCGTCAAAAATAGAATTATGGTTTTGGGCGGCGTTTGCGTCCGTAGTGTAAAAGACCACTTTCATATCGGGGTAGCGCGACCTTAGACGCAATAAGTCTTGCTGGACAATGCCAAGGGCGATAAAGATTAAAATAAAAGCCAAAAACAACAAAAACCTTTTCATACCAGCAATTATTGACCTAAAATAAAAATTTAAAATTAGAGAGCATAAATTTGGGGGGATTTATGATGTTTTTGCATACGGTTTTTTGTCAATTAACAAAACGAGTTTGTGTTATAATACATCTATGAAATCGAGCGCTTACGCAAAAATAAACTTAAGCCTAATAATCACAGGCGTAAAAGACGGGTATCATCTTTTGGATTCCATAATGGTCAGCTGCAAGAATCTAAAAGACGATGTCGTCATCAAAAAATCCAAAAAAGACAAGATAAAATTCTTGGGAAATTCTAAGGGCATAGACTTAGAGAACAACACCGTCATCAAGGCCGTTAGGCTCTTTCGTGAAAACGGCTTTGATATCCCCCCGCTGTCCATAAAAATAAAAAAACGCATTCCTGTAATGGCGGGGCTTGGCGGCTCGTCGGCGGACGCCGCCTGCGCTATAAGAATGTTATGCCGGATGTTTAAGATTGATTTGCGCCACCCCGCAGTCCTAAAAATAGCCCAGGCGATAGGCAGCGACGCGCCTTATATGCTCAATGCCAACGCCTGCAGGGTAACGGGAACGGGAAACCAAGTCCAGCCCGTAAACAACAACCTAAAACTAAAAGCCGTAATCGCTATGGACTATCCTGTCTCCACCAAGCAAAGCTTTGAGGCGTTTGACAAGCTTAACCTAAACGGCTCAGATGCCGCTTTAAACGACTTGGCGGTCAAAGCCTTAGAAGAAAGCGATTTTGAGCTGTTAAAAGACAATATGGTCAATGACTTAGAAAAAGCTTCCTGCGCTGTCGCGCCTGAAATTATCGGGACTAAGCAAAAACTAACTCAAGCCGGCGCTATTAGCGTCCTTATGACGGGCTCAGGCGGGGCGTTTTTCGCGCTAAGCCAAGATAAAGCAACCCAAGACAAGATATATAAATCTTTAAAAAATAAAGTTAAATATTTATTTAAGACCGACATCTTTTGATTTTGACATTTTTTTTAGTTTTTTTTAATTTTTTATTTTTCCGACCGATTTTTATATTAATTATCTGTTAATAATCTAGTCAAAACAAATAACCATTAGGGGGTTTGGATGAAATCCAAAATTATTTACATTGTTTTGGCTGGATTTGGAATATTATTAATATTTTTAGTAAATTTTACTATTAACGGAAAAAATAACAATGTAGATTTTATCAGGCTACATATACGAGCAAACAGCGACTCGCCCGAAGACCAGGCGCTAAAATACAAAGTCAAAGACGAGGTGGTTGGGTTTTTGACGCCCAGATTAGCCGAGTGCGAAGACTTTGAGGATGTGTATAGTTTGATTGCATCCGTCGAAAAAGAGCTAAAAGACCTATGCCAACGGGCTGTATATAAAAACGGCTATGATTATGGAGTGAACGTGGTTTTAAGAGAGGAATACTTCCCGACAAGGCACTACGACGGATACACGCTAAAAGAAGGCGTATACACTGCGCTGATTATAGAACTGGGACAAGGCAAGGGCGACAACTGGTGGTGCGTAATATATCCGCCGCTGTGTTTTCTGGACGCTCAAGACCTAAACGGCGGATATGTAAAATACAAGTCAAAAATTTATGAACTGATAAAGCAATGCAAAGGATGAGGTGAGAATATGGCAAGACCAAAGAAAATCGCGATTTTAATGACGGTGCTCTTATTGGCGTTTGCGTCGCTATCTTATAACAGCAGCGCTAGCGCCGCCAATATCGTAAAAGGAGATACATACGCCAACATCGTGGCCGTTCAAACCCAGCTTAAAAAATGGGGTTATTACACCGGGGCGGTGGACGGTGTTTTCGGGCCTAAGACCAGGACGGCGGTAATCAACTTCCAAAAGAAAAACGGGCTAGTGCCCGACGGAATAGTGGGCAGCAAGACCGAAGCCGCTTTGGGAATTAATTTAGGCTCTTCCAGTGTTTCGGCGGGAAAAAATATCATAAAAGGCGACACCGTGGCCAATATTAAGGCGGTTCAAAACCAGCTTAAAAAATGGGGCTACTACACCGGCGCGGTGGACGGTGTTTTCGGGCCTAAGACCAGAGCGGCGGTAATCAACTTCCAAAAGAAAAACGGGCTAGTGCCCGACGGAATAGTGGGCAGCAAGACCGAAGCCGCTTTGGGATTAAATTTGGGCGGAACGGTAAAAGCGGCCGCGGCGGTAAGCAGCAACGAGCTTTATCTTTTGGCTAAGTGCATTTACGCCGAAGCGCGCGGCGAGCCTTACGAGGGCCAAGTGGCTATAGGCGCGGTAGTGCTAAACCGAGTAAAAGACCCTAGATTCCCCAACACTATAAGCGGGGTTATTTACCAGCCCGGGGCGTTTACCGCGGTAGCCGACGGTCAGATTAACCTAAGCCCCAACCAGACCGCTATAAACGCGGCAAACGACGCGCTAAACGGCTGGGACCCCACCTACGGCTGCCTATATTACTATAACCCCGCCACAGCGACTTCCAAGTGGATTTGGAGCTTGCCCGTGGTATTAAAAATAGGCAAGCATAGTTTCTGCAAGGGTTAACAATAAGGAGAATTAACTATGAACGAAAGAGAAATGGACAGAGCGCTGGAAAGACGGATAGACGGAACAATATCTTTAATACTCATATTTGGTTTAATTATCCTAGGGCTGGTAGCAGCGATAATCAACCTTTGGGTGCGCAACGACGCCCACGAAAAAGCGCTTGAGAACACGTATGAAAAATCTTTTTTTAACATAAGCAGCAGTATGAACGAGCTGGAGACCAAGCTCAATAAGCTTAAAGTAACTCACTCGGAATCTCAGCGTATGCTGCTCGCCAACGATATTTGGAAGACCACTTCGATTATTGAGGATAACTTGGCGCAGCTGCCTATAGACCATTACGCCATATCCAATACTTCCAAGTTCGTAAACCAAGCGGGCGACTATATCTATTCGCTAAACCGCAAGCTTCAAAAGGGAGGAACATATTCCGAAGAGGACATAAAAACGCTTGACACTCTAGCCGACCGCTGCGCAACCTTAAACCAACATATTCAGCAATTAGCCAATAAAATAGCGTCCGATTACCGAATCGTGGACCACATTAATCACGCAAAACTAAAAAACAATAAAAAAGACCCCAAAAATCTTTTAGGAACGGGGCTGTCTGAAATTAACCAAGAAACAATAGACTACCCCGAGATGATTTACGACGGTCCTTTCTCGGACGCTTTGGTCAAAAAAGAATACAAGGTTTTGCAGGGACTAAAAGAGATATCTTATAAGCAAGGCATAGATTACATCCTAAAAAAGCTAAAAGACACCACAAACGTCAACTATAAAGGCAAGGCCGAGGGCGACCTAAAGGCGTATGAGTATGTCGCCACAACCAAAGACGGGCTTACCCGTTATATCCAGCTAAGCGTCAAGGGCGGCTTGCCCGTGTCTATAAGCAGCGCGGGCGTTCAAGGCAAAGCCAAGCTCAACGAAGAACAAGCGAAAGCCGCCGCCAAAGAATGGGCCAAAAAACTCATCGACCAAGACCTAGAGGGCGTTTGGATAAGCGTGATGGAAAACACCGCTTTTGTCAACCTTGCCCCCGTGGTAAACGATATAATATATTATCCCGACCTTATCAAGGTTAAAGTCTCTTTGGTGGACGGAAACATTTTGGGCTGGGAAGCAAACTCCTATCTGCAAAACCACATTGATAGAGATATTACACCGCCCGCGATCACCCAAGAGCAAGCTAAGCAAAAAGTAAGCCCTAGGCTAAAAATCCAAAACGTAAGGCTGGCTTTAATCCCTAAAGAATGGGGCGAAGAGGTTTTAACTTACGAGTTCTACTCAACCTATAACGACAATCTATATATTGTCTACATCAACGCCGAAAGCGGGCAAGAAGAAAACATCCTAATGGTAATCAACACCCCCGATAGAGGCAGAATGTTGATATAACAAAGCTTCAAAAGCGACAAAAAAAGAGCATTTTAAAAATGCTCTTTTTTTTAATCGTAATCGTATTGGTCAAAGTTAATGGGCTTAGGCCGTGGCTTCTTTTTGAATATTTTTGAGCTTAGTTGTATCAGATAATTTACATACATAATGTCTATCGCCAAGGCGATCAAAGAAACGATAGTGTAAATCAAAAATATCAATTCGCTGTTTAGCGACTCGTTGGAAGCGAAAACCGCGTAACGCCCTATTATTCGGGTTATCGTAAGGCTGCTGACGAAAAACGCGATTAGGAAAAATTCAAAGATTATAAAATTAACCATCCGCCTTTTAAAATGTTTTCTATAAGAGCGGATTTTTTGCTCGCGGGTTTGGGTTTTCTTTTGGGGTTTATAAGTGTCTATTTTAAAAACTATTTTTAGCTTATCGATATATATATAAAACGCCACGCCCGTTAAAAAAAGCGCCGCTTGTAAAATTAATCCAATCAACACTAATTCGGCGCTTATAAAATAATGTTTATCAGGCGAAAAGCTGTAAACGCAAGTAAAGACAAATAGAAAAATACTCAGCAAAAAACATATTACGCAGACAATATGCAGAACAGATACTCTTTTTTTAATTGCGTCGGGATTAACTTTTCTTTCCGCAAACCTTATCATTAGTGACATCCTTTAAACAAGCTTTAGGCTTGAAAGAAATATTCTAGCAAAACCCCTACTTATCATTTTAAAGTCAATCTTAATTGATGTCAATAGGGAATTTGACAGTTTATAGACAAAAATTAAGTAAAATTGTATCAAAAAATATTAAAGCCCTTCGGTTTTTGAAGGGCTTTAATTATGTAATATCAAATATTTATATTTTTATTAAGCTTTGGGGCCCGCGTTCTTTATAGCGGGATCAATGTCCTTATATTTCTCAAAGTTCTTTACAAAGTCTGCGGCTAGCTTTTTGGCGGTCTTTATATAAGCTTCCTTGTCAGCCCAGGTGTTGATAGGATTGAGCAGGTTAGAGTCAACATTAGGGCAGGTTTTAGGAATGTATAGACCAAAGTAAGGCTCTTGCTCGTATTCCACTTTCGCCAAAGAGCCGTTTAGCGCGGCGGTTACTATAGCGCGGGTAACCTTTAGGCTCATTCTGCTGCCTACGCCGTATGCGCCGCCCGACCAGCCGGTGTTAATCAAGTATACGTCCGAGCCGTGCTTTTCAATCTTTTCGCCCAAGAGTTTGGCGTAAACGCTGGTATGCAAAGGCAAGAAAGCGGCGCCAAAGCAGGTGGAGAAAGTGGATTGAGGCTCAACTATTCCGCGCTCGGTGCCTGCAAGCTTGGAAGTGTAACCGCTAATAAAGTAATACATAGCCTGCTCTTTGGTAAGTTTTGCCACAGGAGGCAATACGCCGAAGGAGTCGGCGGTTAGGAATATAATGGTCTTAGGATGAGAAGCCACGCCGGGTATGACCGCGTTAGGAATGAAGTCTATGGGATAGGAAACGCGGGTGTTTTCGGTAATGGAGTCGTTGTCGTATTCGGGATGACGGTCTTCGTCCACGATAACGTTTTCAACAACCGCGCCGAATCTGATGGCTCTGTAAATCTCGGGTTCTTTTTCTTCGGTTAAGCCGATGCATTTTGCGTAGCAGCCGCCCTCGAAGTTAAATATTCCTTCGTCGCTCCAGCCGTGCTCGTCGTCGCCGATTAGTCCTCTATTGGGATCCGCGCTCAACGTGGTCTTGCCTGTGCCGGAAAGGCCAAAGAACAACGCCGAAGAACCGTCCTCTAAGGACACGTTGGCCGAGCAGTGCATGCTTAGGATGCCTTTTTTGGGCAAGAGATAGTTCATTAAGGAGAATACGCTCTTTTTCATTTCGCCGGCGTATTTTGAGCCGGCAACCAAGATTAATTTGCGCTCAAAGCTTAAAATAATCGCCGCCTCGGAATTAGTTCCATCCGTTTCGGGAACAAGCTTGAGTCCGGGCGCGCAGATGATGGTGTAATCTTCTTTGAAGTTTTCAAGCTCTTGCTTGGTAGGACGCAAAAGCATATTATACATAAACAAGTTTTGGGATGCGTATTCGTTGATAACTCTTATATTGACTCTATGTTTAGGATCCGCGCCCGCAAAACCGTCAAATATGAAAATCTCGCGATTGTTTAAGTAAGCGGTAATCTTGGCTAAAATTCTGTTAAAGTTTTCCACCGAGATTTTCTTGTTGACCGAGCCCCAGTCAATTTCGTTGGTAACCGAGGGTTCGTCCACGATGAATCTGTCGTTAGGCGAACGTCCGGTGTATTTTCCAGTGGTTACCAAAAGCGCGCCTTTGTCCATCAGCACTGCGTCTTCGGTCTCAAGAGCAAGTTCGGTTAACGCGGCCGGAGATAGGTTGCGATAAACAGCTAAGGGATTAAGTATTCCCCATTTTTCGATGCCGTAAGTGTTCATTAGCATTCCTCCAATTATATTAAAAATTTTTTATTTTCAAGCTCTTATGGGGAAAAACAGTTTAAAAACCGCTTTTGACCAGCAGCGGTTTTGAAAAGAACCAATTTTTCCGCATTTTAATTATGCCATATACACTTGTCAATGTCAAAAATATTTATTTCACATTTTTATGACATATTTTAATATGCCGAACATATTTAAAAATTATCAGGTATAATTATTGTATAACATTGAAAATTTTAATAAAAATAAATATTGCCAAATTTAGACAAAAAATTTATCGCCATAAGTCTTGACAAATCAAAATAAACATTATAAAATATATGAGCCAAATCAATGGTGCGCTATAACGCGGAGTGGAGCAGTCTGGTAGCTCGTCGGGCTCATAACCCGAAGGTCAGGAGGTTCAAATCCCCTCTCCGCAACCATTACAAAAAACAGCCCTTAGGATTTAAGGGCTGTTTTTTTATGCGTTGTAACTTTATATGGAAAAATTTTCCCTTTTTTTGATTGCGATTTAATTTTGTTTGACTAAATCCTAAGTTTTGATATAATTGTGCTTGACTATTTTTGGGGTTAAAAAAAGGAGGCTTTATTGCCTAGCGCTTTGTTGGCGTTTAGCGCCCAAAAGATTATTATAGCCGTCGCGATTGTGGCAATTCAATACGTGCTCGCTTTAATAGCTTTTGTCAAGATTTCCAAAACAGAGCTAACCCTGAAAAAGTTGTTGATATTTAATTTTTTGATTGTCTTTGTCTTTTATATAGGTCCGATTATCGCTATAGTCTACGCCCATAAAAAAGGCAAAGAAAAAGGTTCGCAAGACCTAGACCAAAATAATAACCTTGATAAATAGATATATTAATTATAGAGTTAGCCGACTTTGCTATAATTTTCAAGCAAAAGATTGAAAAAAACTCTTTACAAGAATGCCGTAATAATATATAATAATAAAGCCAATTTTTGAAGCGCACATTAAAATTATATTATGGCGGCATAGCTCAGTTGGCTAGAGCATTCGGTTCATACCCGACAGGTCGATGGTTCGAGTCCGTCTGCCGCTACCAATGTATGGCCCCATGGTCAAGTGGTTAAGACATCGCCCTTTCACGGCGGTAACAGGAGTTCGAATCTCCTTGGGGTCACCACCAAGCTAATGCGGCTGCTATTAGGGAGCTTAGCTCAGCTGGGAGAGCATCTGCCTTACAAGCAGGGGGTCACAGGTTCGATCCCTGTAGCTCCCACCAAAGGCAGCCGCATTTTTTTATTTATAACCTTGCTTTGCGCGGAATTTGACGCAAGGCCACTATAGTCCGGGAGGTGAAAAAAGTGAACAAATACGAATTGCTTTATATTTTGTCTGCTAATTTGGACGACGCAGCTAAAGAAGCCGCTATCTCCAAAATTTCTTCTATCGTTACCGAAGCAGGCGGAACTGTGGAAAAGCTCGATAAATGGGGCACCAGAAAGCTTGCGTATCCCATCAAGTTCAAGAACGAAGGCTATTACGTTTTGATGAATTTTACAGGTCCCGCAACATTGCCTGCAGAAATCACCAGACAGATTAAAATTTCCGATGATTTTTTAAGACATATGTTAGTCAAGTTAAATGACTAAAAGGAATTGGTGATATGAATAAAGTTATTTTAATAGGCAATTTGACGCGCGACCCTGAGCTTGCTCAGACCACCGGCGGCATCCCCTATTGCAGGATGTCCATAGCGGTCAACCGCAATTACTCTAGCGCTGACGGCGAAAGAGTCACAGACTTTTTTAACATCATCGCCTGGCGCGGGCTTGCGGAAAATTGCCATAAATATTTAAGAAAAGGTTTGAAAATAGGCGTATGCGGCTCTTTGCAAACCCGCACTTACGAGCAAGACGGCATCAAAAGGTATATAACCGAGATAGTAGCCGACGAAGTCGAGTTCTTAACGCCTAAGTCAAGCCAAGAATCTTTTGGCGAACCCAAGAAGATTCAAGACATCCCGCCTATCGAAGACGACGATTTGCCTTTTTAAAATAGGAGATTAAAAATGGAAGAAAAAAAGAAAGCGACAAAAACAGCCAACACAAACGGCGCCGCAGCTACCACAGGCGCAGCGCCCGCTGAAGAAAAAGCGGTAAAAAAGGTTTATAGAAACACTAAGAAAAAAGTCTGCGTATTTTGCGCTGAAAAGCTCAATATCGACTACAAAGACGTCAACCAATTAAAGAAGTTCATAACAGAAAAAGGCAAGATTTTGCCCAAGAGAACCACGGGCACTTGCGCGAAACATCAAAGAAGGTTGGCTTTGGCTATAAAGCGCGCTAGAGAAATGGCTCTATTGCCTTACAAAGCAGACTAATAGTTATTGCTTTAAAAAACGCGTTCGTAAAAGCGAAAAAGGAATCCTTTTTCGCTTTTTTTATTTATATGTAATTAATATACATTTCTAAAAAGCCAAAACCCGCTAACATTACATTAGCGGGCTTTGACCTTAGAATTTATGAGGGGTTAGATAATAAGAAATAAGCTGGTAATATTGGGTTTTTTAGGCGCGCGCTTTAAACCGGCGCGCCGATTTTATTATAGCAAATATCTTTTTTAAAAAAAAGCAAAAAATCCCATAATCAGCCCCATTATCGCAAAATTAGACAATGTTTTTCGCCGTGTCAAAAATCTGACATATTCTTGTAAAATTGCGGTAACCTTCTTGTAAAAATGCGGTAACGCTTGGGCAATATAATAATAGTAGTTATGAGGGAATTAGTATCGGTAAAAGATTTGGTTAAGATTTATCCAACGGGGGGCGCGGCTTTTTACGCGCTGAAAAAGGTGAGCTTTAACGTCCTAGAAGGCGAATTTTGCGTTGTGCTGGGCCCGTCGGGCTCGGGAAAATCCACGCTTATGAATATTATAGGCGGCATCGACAGAGCCACAAGCGGCAGCGTCAAAATAATGGACACTCAGATAACAAACCTCAAAGACAACGCGCTCACCGAGTTTAGAAGGGAAAATATAGGCATCGTGTTTCAATTTTATAATCTCATCCCCTCGCTTACCATAAAAGAAAACGTCGAGGTCGCGTCCAATATAGCCAAAAACCCGCTGGATATCGACGAGGTCTTAGACAGCGTCGGGATATTGGACCAAAAAAACAAGTTCCCGTCCAAACTTAGCGGCGGTCAACAGCAAAGGGTGGCTATAGCTCGAGCCGTCGTAAAAAACGCTAAGCTCTTAATTTGCGACGAGCCTACGGGCGCGCTGGATTACGAGAACTCTATCGAGGTGTTAAAACTGCTAAGAAACATAAATAAAAAATACAACACCACCGTTTTATTGGTTACCCACAACAGCGAAATAGCCAAGATGGCGGACAGAATCTTGGTCTTAAAAAACGGCGAGATTATAAAGAACGAAATAAATCAAAACGTCTTGCAAGCCGAAGAGCTTGAGTGGTAAAAAAATGAGGCTGCTTTTTTTAAAGTCCCTTAGGACGATAAGGTTTAATAAGACTAGATACCTGGGCGCGCTTTTGCTTATAATTCTCTCGAGCGCGCTTTTTACGGCTTTTAGGACGGCCGGATACAGCATAAAAAACAGCCTAGACGATTTTTTGATTAAGCACAACGCCGCGGACGTTACCTTTGAGGTAGCCAACCATTCCAATTTAAACGAGCTAAAAAACGACGACCAAGATTTGTTGGAACAATATTTCGACCAAACCGAAAAGAGATATTATTTTGACTATAAAAACGACGGAGTTGTTTTGCGCGTTTTTTCTATAACCAAAGAGCTTAGCGCCTACCAGCTAAAAAAAGGCTCGTCCCCTAAAAACCCCGACGAAGTTTTAATAGACCAAAGTTTCGCCGACTATCACGACATAAAAATCAACGATTATATAACGATTAATAACAAACAAGCCTTAATAACGGGCTTTTTCGCCCTGCCCGATTATATTACCGTATCGGTCAAACAGACCAATGTAATAAACGATTCGGACGTGTTCGGGCTGGTTTTGGCGGAGGATATCAGTTATTGGTCAGACCAATACAAGACCGAATATCTGGCTAAGCTGGGCGGGGATTACACCCAAGCCCAAAAAGACTTAATTTTTAAAGATTTCAAGCAAGCCTTGCAAGCAAGAGGCTATACGCCCGTTAACTGGCTGGAAATCAACTTAAACAATAGAGTTACCGGCGCGCAAGGCGATGTTGCGGGCTTTATACAGATTGGTCAGATTTTGCCCATATTTATCTTATTGGTCGCCTCTTTTATGCTGGCGATTATCCTCAATCGTCAGTTAATCGGCGAAGAAAACATTATGGGCACTCTTTACGCCGTCGGCTACACCAAAAAAGAACTGCTCATACACTATCTATTCCTGCCATTTTTATTAATAGTCCTTGGAACGGTTTTGGGCGGGCTTTTGGGCTATTTTTGCGCGCGGTATATAGCTTTGATAGAGATATCAAGATACAACCTGCCCTTAATAGTCTTTAGCTACAATCCCTTGGATATGCTGATTATCTTCGGCATAGCCTTTGGAATGATTTTGCCCGTTATGTTCTTGGTGATTTTGCGCGCGCTAAAGCAACCGCCCCTAGAGCTTATGCGCGGCAGAGGCAGGCGCGCTAAAGTGAGCAAGATAGAAAAGACCGCCAAGATAGACAACCTAAAATTCGGGTTAAAATTCTTTATAAGAGACATCCTGAGAAACTTTTGGCGGCATATGATAATGTTTTTGGGAATGTTGATTTCGGGTATGCTGCTAATGATTGGGCTTGGATTACTGGATTCCATTAACAACATTGATAATGACATAAAAAACACATATAAATCCCAGCATATCTACACCTTTGAAAGTCAGATTAAATACGACGACTATTCTGGAGCGGAGACATATTTTGAGGCGATAGCGCTGGCATATAATAAAGATAAGTTCCTAAAGACCAACCTTAGATTCGTGGACGAGGATTTTGAGGGCATTATTCAGCGTGACAAAAAGACCAAAGAGCCGGTGGATTACTCGGACATAGTGGTATCCTATTCCGCTGCCAAGCACTTAAAGCTAAGCCGAGGCGATAAAATTACCATAGTCCACAAAAGCTTGCCTTTTGAGGACTGGGAATTTGAGGTCAAGGTCATCAGCGACTATGTCTTGGGCGACGTGATATTTTTGCCTAAGAGTTTATTGATAGAGGAATTCAACAACACCTATAACGCCAATTTTAACAATATATATAATGTCATAATCAGCGACACCAAAATAGAAGGCTTAGACCAAGCGGATTATTTTGATATCTATGACTACTTATCCGACGTTATTGAGCAGGTCTTAGGCGCGCTTTTGGCGGCTATATTTATAATAGGCGTATCCGCCGTGCTGGTGGCGGTAGTGCTGGTTTATATAATAGTGGACTTGGCGCTGGAGGAAAACAAATACAATATCGCGCTGTTTAAGATGTTTGGTTATTCCTCCGCAAAGGTCAACTCCTTAATCCTAAACGGCGGAATACTATTCGCCGGGGCGGGCTTGGCTTTGTCGTATCCATTGGATTTGCTGTTTATTGGCTATATTTTAAATCAATTCACCCAGGGTATGAGCTTAATGGTAAACCCTGTCATCTCTTGGCTGACCGCCCTGATAGCCTTTTTGACCGCGGCGGTCGTTTACGGGCTGTCGAGGGCGCTTGCCGCTAGAAGAATAGCCAAAGTCCCTATAGGCGAGGCGCTAAAAAACAACGAACAATGATTTTTCTTAAAAAAGGCCTAACCGCCTTTTTATTTTTTTCTGTCCCCAAAAAGCGACAAAATCAAAAGGATTATGCGGTCATATTCTTATATGCTGTATTTCTATATATATAGTTTAATTATTTGCCGCTTAAGGGGGCTTGTATGAATATTGCCGCTAGAACTTTTGAGAAAACCGTAAAAAAGAAGTTCAAATACCAAGCAGTCGTAAAGTATTCTATATATTTTTTGTTTATGCTCGTGCTGGCGCAGGCAAAAATCAACGCCCTAAGGCCTTTCGCTTGGGGGCTTTATGTGGCTTTGATATTTTTTAACCAAAACCCTATCGCTGTGTCTTTAATATACACCGGCGCTTGCGCGATAATAGAGCCCACCGTTAATTCCTTAATAAGCTCGATTTGCATAGTCTTGGTAATGCTTATAGCTTCTATTGTTCATTTAAAACTAAAAAAGCAGATTACCCTGCCCTTGTTGTTTTTATACGCCTTTATAGGACAAGCCGGATATTTGTATGTTTGTTTTTCCATAGGATTCAACGCCTTAAACGCCGTCCTAAACCTTATGTTAGGGATGGTTTTCTTATACGCTTGCGTTACGGTGTGCCATTGCGTTTTAGTGCGCGGTTTAAAATACCGCCTAAACAAAAACGACTTAGCCTGCTTGGCTTTTTTTATTGTCGCGCTGTTTAACGGGCTTGCTTCTTTTAAGTTTTTGTCCGATGCGGCGGTTAGAGCGGTCTACTGCCTTACTATGCTCATAATAGTCTACTCGGTAGGCCCCGCGCCCGCCTGCGGTTACGGGGTGTTCTGCGGATTGGGAGTAACGCTCGCCACCAAAGACATAACCTACGCCGCGTCCTTTGTCGCCTGCGCGCTTACGGCTGGGTTATTTACCGAACTGTCCAAGATAATGACGGCCGCGGCGCCCGTATTGACGGATTTGATTTTTGGGCTGTATTTTAATTCCTATTATAAATACAACTTCGTATCTGTTTTGGCTTTGGCGGCGGGAAGCGTTTGTTTTATATTCCTGCCCAAAGCCGCGCTTTCTAGGATAAGAGAGCTGTTTGTTGGGGCGAACACCACGCTTGCTGCCAGAAATATAGTCAACCGCGGCAGAGAGCAGCTATATAAACGCCTAAAAAACCTAAGCCGAATTTTCGCCGATATGGACAGAATTTTTAGAACTTCGGTGCGGGGCAATATCCCTTTGGAAAAGACGGTGGATATTATGGCGGAAGAGATACCCTTAAGGCTTTGCTCGTCGTGCTCAAATTATCCCCGTTGCTACGAACATAAAGACGATATAATAATGAGCTTTAAAGATATGCTCTCGCCCGCGCTGAAAAAAGGCCGAGCCACCATTATAGATATTCCCACATATTTGACCTCCAGGTGCGACAAGGTCAACACCCTGTTAAATTTGGTCAACGATATGATAGACAATTATAAAAAGAACAATTTGGTTATAGAAAATCTAGACATCTCCAGAGTTTTGGTGGCCGAGCAACTAGGCGGCATATCCAAAATGATGCTGAGCGTGGCGGAGGACACCAGACAAGGCATCTCGTTTGATTTAAACAACGAGCGCGCATTATTAGAAGAGCTTACATACAACGACTGCATCTGCCAAGAGGTAATCCTAAGCCAAGAAAAGCCGGGGTGTATGACCGCCGAGCTTGTGCTTATGAACGGCAGTTTTGACACTGACAGCGTAAAGAAAATAGCGTCCAAGGTTTTGAATAAAAAGATGAACATAATAAGCGAGGAAAGCGCTCCTGACAGCAACTGGACCATAATCACCCTTAAGACCGCCCCGCCCTACGACGTTATATTCGGGGCGGCGTGCGCGCCCAAAGCGGGCAACTCCATAAGCGGGGACAGGCACAGCTTTGAGAAATTAAGCGATGAGAAATTCCTAATGGCCTTATGCGACGGTATGGGCGCGGGACAAAGCGCCGAAAGGCTATCCAATACCGCCCTGGCTTTGATAGAAAACTTCTATAAAGCGGCCTTTGACAATATGACCATACTGTCCAGCGTGAATAAATTCTTAGCCTACACCGACGACGAAAGCTTTATGGCTTTAGACATTTGCGTTATAAATTTACGGGAATGCTCTTGCGATTTTATTAAGCTTGGCGCGCCTTACGGCTTGGTAAAGCACGCCCAAGAGTGCGAAATCATAGAGGGCGCGTCCCTGCCCATAGGAATATTGGAAGAGACCAAGCCCAATGTGTTTAGAAAGCTTCTAAAAGCCAACGATATGATAATTCTCTCCACCGACGGCATTACCGACGTGTTTAAGGATTTTGAGTCGTATAAATCTTTCGTTGAATCCATTAACACCACCAATCCTCAAGTTATGGCGGACACAATCCTAGACTACTGCGTAAAAGCCGACAAATCCGCGCCTCACGACGATATGTCGGTCATTTGCGCGCGCGTTTTTCCGCTGATATAACGACAAGAAGCGTTTTGTTGTATTGATAAGAATATTTATGTTATAATTTAGCTTGAGGTTTTTTATGGAAAACACTACCATCAAGTTTAAGCTGTCCAAAAGAGAGTTGTTTTGGCTTAGCCTTTATTCGCAGATAAAAACCGTGCTTTTAATAGCGATGGTCGCGGTCGTGCTTTTGGTTATAGGGCTGTTGATTTTCGCTTTCGGCCGCTTAACCCCCGCGGTTAATCTTAGAAGTTATTACGCTAACGCCATTTTGCTTAGCGTTTATATCTTAATAGCCGGCGCGGCATACACTCTGTGCGCTGTGATTTATTACGCTATAAAAATAGCCGTTTTATCCAAAAAAGATCCCGCGGTTTTTGACGAAAGATTAATCTCTATCGAAAAAGACCGCGCGGTAATCACCTACAGCGACAATAAAAAAGATATAATCAAGTGGGGACAATATAAAATTCACCTTGAGAACAAAAAATATCTCTTTTTAAAAAGCGATATAAGCGGGTTTATTATCAAAAAAGATATTCTCTCGCCCCAAGATTTGGAGTGGCTTAAACAAAACCTAAAAGAGCAAAACCATATCGAGTATCGCAAAACTCTGGAAGCGAAAAGGAAACGTTAATGGAAATCAATTATACCCTCACAAAAAACGACCTTAAAGATTATTACAAAAGCGCCAACCGCAACACCTTTATCGCCTGGGGCGTCGTGATTTTAATTTCCGCGGCGCTCATTATAATAGGTTTGGTCTTAAAACAAGACGGGCTTTTGTTTTTGTGCGTTTTTACAGGCGCGTTTTCGGTCTTATATTTGCTGCTGACTGTTATTAAAATTTTTACCGTTTATAAAAACAGCCTAAAAACCATAGCCAACGAAGTTAGCATAGAAATCGAGCCCGATTTCTTTAGAATCAAAAAGAGCGGCAAAGTTAGATGGGAATATATATTCGATTTGATTGAGTTTAAAAATTCTCTCGCGCTAAAGCTGAACAAAAACAGCGTTTTTATTATCCCCAAAAGAGTTTTGGACGAGCAAGCCCGAAGCTTGATAAAAGAATACTACAAAGAGGGGCTTAAAAAAAGAAAAACGCTTAAAAATAAAAAATAAGGCAGGAATATAAAATGGGACTGATTAAATATATTCTGGAATCGGACAATAGAAGAGCGTTAAAGAAGCTTGAGGCTATTGCCCAAAAGATAGAGAATTTATCCGACAAATACAAGGCGATGACCGACGACGAGCTAAAAGCGGTAACGCCTTGGCTAAAAGATAGGCTTCAAAACAATTACGAGACCTTGGACGACATCTTGCCGGACGCTTTTGCCGCTATGCGCGAGGCGTGCGAAAGGGTTTTGGGTATGAGACCTTTCCACGTGCAATTATTGGGCGGCATTGTGTTGCACCAAGGCAGAATCGCCGAAATGAAAACGGGCGAAGGCAAAACCTTGGTGGCTGTTTTGCCCTCCTACCTTAACGCGCTGACGGGTCAAGGCGTTCACATCGTTACTGTCAACGACTATCTGGCAAAAACCCAAGCCGAATGGATGGGCAAAGCGTTTAGGTTTATGGGAATCTCGGTAGGCGTATCGCTTACGGGTATGACCAGCGAGCAAAAACGCCAAGCCTACGCCGCTGACGTAACTTACTGCACAAACAACGAGCTTGGCTTTGACTACCTAAGAGACAATATGGTCATCTACGCCAAGGACAAGGTGTTAAGAGACCTTAACTTCGCCATAGTGGACGAAGTGGACTCTATATTGATAGACGAGGCTCGCACGCCTTTGATTATAAGCGGCCGCTCGGACAAGTCCTCCGAGATGTATGTTACGGTCAATAAGTTTGTCAAATACCTAAAGCCCGAGGACATCGACCTAGACGAAGAGAAAAAGACCGTCCACCTTACCGACTCGGGCGTTTCTAAGGCGGAAAGATATTTCGCTATAGAAAACCTCGGCGACCCTCAAAACGACGAGCTGTATCACTATATAAACAACGCTTTAAAAGCGCACTATATAATGAAGCGCGACAACGACTATATCGTAAAAGACGGCGAAGTCATCATAGTCGACGAATTTACCGGCCGTCTAATGATAGGCAGGCGCTACAGCGACGGATTGCACCAAGCGATCGAGGCTAAAGAAAACGTTAGAATCCAAAACGAGAATAAGACGCTCGCTACCATAACTTTCCAAAACTTCTTCCGTCTATACAAAAAACTTTCGGGTATGACGGGCACGGCCAAGACCGAAGAAAGCGAGTTTAACGCCATATACAATCTGGACGTCGTGGTAATCCCCACCAATAAGCCTATGATAAGGGTGGACGAGGAAGACCAAATCTACACCACTCATGCGGGCAAGCTAAGGGCTATAGTGGCCGACATAAAAGACTGCTACCAGCGCGGCCAGCCTGTTTTGGTGGGCACTGTTACGGTAGAAAAGAGCGAAGAGTTGTCCAGAATGCTCTCTCGCGAACGCATCCCGCACAACGTGTTAAACGCAAAAAACCACGCGCTTGAAGCCGAAATCATAGCCCAAGCGGGCAGAAAGGGCGCTGTAACTATCGCGACCAATATGGCCGGACGCGGAACGGACATATTGCTAGGCGGCAACCCCGAGTTTATGGCAAAGCGCCGTATGAGAGAGCTTGGCTATAAGGACGAAATCATCGAGGCCGCAACCTCTTACGCCCACACCGACGACCCCGAGGTTTTGGCGGCTAAAGCGGAATATAAAAAGCATTATGAGGCGTTCTCAGCTATCACCCAAAAAGAAAAAGAAGAAGTAATAGCCGTGGGCGGCTTAAGAGTAATAGGCACTGAACGCCACGAATCCCGCAGAATAGACAACCAGCTGCGCGGTCGTTCCGGCCGTCAAGGCGATATAGGCTCGTCCATATTCTATCTGAGCATGGAAGACGAACTAATCAGGCTGTTTGGCGGCGACAGGCTAAAGAGAATGGCCGAGATGTTAAAGTTTGACGACGACACGCCTTTGACCGCTAAGATACTAACCAGGCTTATCGAGAACGCTCAAAAGAAAGTGGAAGGCAGAAACTTCTCTATACGCCGCTACGTGTTAGAATACGACAACGTAATGAACACCCAAAGAACGATTATCTACTCGCAGCGCAATAAGGTCTTAATGGGCGAAAGCGTGCACGACGAGATAATCGAGATGATGAGACACCAAGCCGAGGTTATTGTGGAGTTTTACGCTGACCGCAATACCGACTGGCAAGAATGGGATATCGAGAACTTTAACAAAGACATCGAGCGCTACCTACTGCCTCAAGAAAAAGAGTTCTTGACCGAGGAAAGATTGTCCCAATGGGACGTGGATGATATTATAGAGAATCTATTCAACGAAATGATGACGCGCTACGACCAAAAACGCAAACAAGCCGAAGAGCTTGGCATCAACTTTGACGAAGTCGAGCGCGTGGTATTGCTAAAGGTAGTCGACTCTCAATGGATGGAGCACATCGACGCTATGGACGTCTTGCGCCGCGGCATAGGCCTAAGAGCTTACGGCCAGCAAGACCCTGTAATAGCGTATAAGAAAGAAGGCTTTGAGATGTTCGACGAGATGGTCGAAAGAATCAAAGAGCAGACCGTCCAATTCTTAATGAGAATAAGTATAGAGCAAGCGCCTATAAGACGCGAAAGACAGGCGGTGGAAACCCAAGCCACCCGCGGCGGCGGCGTTGCATCGCAGCAGCAAAGGGGTTCTCAGCAGCCTAAAGCGCCTCAACCCGCCGTTTCCCAAAAGGTAGCGGGCAGAAACGACCCTTGCCCTTGCGGCAGCGGCAAAAAATATAAAAATTGCTGCGGACGCGACGCATAACAAACGACAAAATAAAAAACTAGCTAAATAGGAGATTCGCTTTAAAATGATTAAACTAGAGCCTGTAAAGAGCGAACTAGTCCAAGTAAGGACTCTTATAAAAACCATCGGAGACTCTCTTTGACTTACCTAAACTTCAAAAAGAGATAGCCGAGCTAACCGAAAGGCAAAACCAAGAGGATTTTTATAAAAATCTCAAGGAAGTCAAAGAAGTCAACCAAAAACTAAAAGTTTTGCAAGAGAAACTAGACAAATACAATAATATAAGCTCTAAAGCGGACGAGATTGAGCAATTAATTGAGCTAGCCGAGGAAGAGGAAGACGACGCCTTGGCCGACGAGATTATTAAGGATTTTGAAAACCTAAAAAAAGACGTCCAAAAACTCAATCTAGAGACACTGCTAAAAGGCGAATACGACTCCAACAACGCTATTATCACCCTGCACGCCGGCGCCGGCGGCACAGAAGCCCAAGACTGGACCGAAATGCTGTTTAGGATGTATTCCAGATACGCCGAAAAACACGATTATTCGGTCAAAGTTCTGGACTACCAAGAAGGCGAAGGCGCAGGCATAAAGAGCGTTACTTTTTTGGTCGAAGGCCCTAACGCCTACGGCTACCTAAAGGCGGAAAAGGGCGTGCATAGACTGGTCCGCATTTCGCCTTTTGACGCCAACTCTAGACGCCATACCTCTTTCGCCTCTGTGGAAGTCGCGCCCGAAATCGAGCAAGACACCAATATAGAAATAAAGCCCGAAGACCTAAAAATCGACACCTATAGAAGCGGTGGCGCGGGCGGTCAATACGTTAACAAGACCGAATCCGCTATCCGCATAACGCACATTCCTACGGGCATAGTCGTCCAGTGCCAAAACGAGCGCTCTCAAATCCAAAACAGAGAAACCGCTATGAAGATGTTAATCTCCAAGCTGGTCGAGCTAAAAGAGCGCGAAAATCAGCAAAAGCTTGAGAGCCTAAAGGGCGAAATTAAGAAAATCGAATGGGGCAGCCAAATCCGCTCGTATGTGTTCTGCCCTTACACTTTGGTAAAAGACCATCGCACCGGCTACGAAGAGCCCGACGTGCAGGCGGTAATTGACGGCGAAATAGACGAGTTTATCAACGATTACCTTAGAAAGACGCAGTAAAATGATAAAAGACTCAAGCGACACAATAATTCTTGGAATTGAGACTTCGTGCGACGAAACCAGCGCGGCCGTGGTAAAAAACGGGCGCGAGGTTTTGAGCAACATTATTTCCAGCCAGATAGAAATTCACCAAAGATTCGGCGGGGTTGTGCCCGAAATCGCCTCTAGAAACCACACGATGGCGATAATTAACGTCATAGACCAAGCCCTAAAGCAAGCCGGCATCACAATCGACGACATAGACGCCGTGGCGGTGACTTACGGGGCGGGGCTTGTGGGCGCGCTTTTGGTGGGCGTCAGCGCCGCGAAAGCCCTAAGCTATATGATTAACAAGCCCTTAATCGCGGTAAACCATATCCGCGCGCACATAGCGGCTAATTACCTAGACAACTCAGACCTAGTCCCGCCTTTTTTGTGCGCTGTGGTAAGCGGCGGGCATACCGAACTAGTCGACATAAAAGACTATACGCGATACGAAATCCTAGGTTCGACCTTGGACGACGCGGCGGGAGAAGCTTTTGACAAGGTCGCCCGAGTCTTAGGCCTAGGCTATCCCGGCGGCCCTAAGATAGACAAACTCGCTAAAGAAGGAAAGCGCAATATAGAGTTCTTTAAGACCGCCAAAATTATCAGCGACGACTACGCCTTTAGCTACAGCGGATTAAAAACCGCGGTGGTAAACTATGTCCACAACGCTAGACAAAGAGACGAGGAAATTAATATCCCCGATATCTGCGCGTCCTTTACCTATTACGCCCTAGAGCCCATAGTTCAAAAGGCTTTTGACGCCGCCTTAAAACTAGGCTACGAGAACATCGCCTTGGCAGGGGGCGTAGCCGCCAACAGCTATCTAAGACAGCGGTTTTTAGAGATGGGCAAAAATCGCGATATCAATGTATATATCCCCAAACTAGAGTATTGCACCGACAACGCCGCTATGGTCGCTGCGATGGGGTATTATAATTATATAAACAAAACCGGAATAGCCGATTTAACGCTGAACGCGGTGCCTTCGCTGTGAAAATCAAGGATTGGTTTATTAAGACCTTTTTTCCGCCTAATTATAAATGTATTATTTGCGAAAGGGAGATATTTAACAACCCTAAATATTCTATTTGCCCCGAATGCGAATTAGAGTTTAACGAGTCCTTTTGCTCTAAGTGCGGCGCGCCTATGGACAATATGTCGGATTTTTGCCAAGACTGCAAGGAATACAAACCGCACTACACAGCGGCCCGCGGCGCGCTTATTTTTGAGGGCGCCGCCCAAAAACTCGTCCACGGTTTTAAATACGGCGGGAAAAAATACCTATACGAGCCTTTAGGGCAGATAATGTCGGACTATTTTGACAAGCTTGGCTGGCAAATCGACCTAATCGTCCCCGCGCCTATGTCCCCCGAAAGGCTTAAAGAGCGGGGCTATAACCAAGCGCTTTTGCTTGCCCAGGTAGTGGCAAAAAACCATAACATCCCTTTAAGAGACGATATTTTATTTAAGATAAAAAATACGCCTTACCAAGCGAGACTCTCCAGAAAAGAAAGATTTGAGCAGGTAAAGAGCGCTTTTAGCTCCAACGCGGACGCCGACTTAAAAAATAAGAGCGTCTTATTAATAGACGACGTAATGACCACGGGCGCTACTTGCGATGAGCTGTCTAGGTTATTGTTAAAGCAAAAAGCGCGCGAAGCGTATGTTTTGGTTTTAGCCCAACCCCGCAAAAAAATAAAAGGGCTTTATTAAAGCCCTTTTGCGTTAACTTCCCCCGGAAAGATTTTTTTGACTTCTTCCAAAGTTTCCAAAAAGTATTCCTTAGAGTGCGGTCTAATCTGCTGTCCCAAAATCTCGCAATACATCTCGTCGTGGCGGTATTGCTGGAGGCTGTAGCGTTTCGCGCCTTTTATTTCTTGGACTATTTTAACAATATCCTCTTTTGTCAAGGTAGGCGCGAAAGTTGTTCTAAACTCATAGTCTATTCCGCTGTTCATTATTATCTCGACCGATTTTTTTATCGCCAAGATATCCACGGGCACGCCCGCTACCAAGGCATATTTTTCAAGCGGGGCTTTGTAGTCCATTGCCACATAGTCGATTAAACCTTGGTCGATAAGGCTCTTTAGGACATCTGGGCGGCTGCCGTTGGTGTCTAGTTTTACGGGGTAGCCTAGGTCTTTTACCTTTTTTATAAACTCAGGCAGTTCTTTGTTTAAGGTAGGCTCGCCCCCGGTTATAACCACGCCTTGAATCCAGCCTTTTCGGCTTTTTAAAAACTCCAGCGCCTCGTCGGCGTCAATGTCTCCCGCCGACCTTATATAAGGCCTGTTGTGGCAATACCAGCAGTCAAAATTACAGCCGCCTAAGAAAACCGCACACGATATGTGTGCGGGGTAGTCCACAAACGAGTTTTTTATATATCCGGCAATTTTCATTTTTTATTGTCCCGCGGCCGCCCTAACCGCAAATTTTTTCTTGAACTCGTCCATATCTCCGGGCATTACGTATTTCTTTCTTTGGATATACTCTTCTTTCTTGCCCTTGTTGTAGTTTTGGACGGGGCGCAGGTAACCTACGACTCTGGACCAAACCTCGGCGTCTTGACCGCAGTAAGGGCAGTGGAAGTGCTCGCCCGGAACATAGCCGTGTTCTTGGCAAACCGAGAAAGTAGGGGTAATAGAGATATACGGCATCTTGGAGTTGTAGAACACGGTCTTGATTAGGTTCTTGCAGGCTTCTATGTCGTCTATCTTTTCGCCCAAGTAGAAGTGCAATACCGTTCCGCCGGTGTATAGCGATTGCAAATCGTCTTGGTTTTTAACGGTCTCAAAGATATCGTCCGTGAAGGTTACGGGCGGTTGGGTGGAGTTGGTGTAGTAAGGCTCGTGCACGCCCGCGGTGATAATGTCGGGATATCTTTCTTTGTCCAGTCTAGCCAGTCTGTAGCTTGTGCCCTCGGCGGGAGTAGCCTCAAGGTTATACATATGACCGGTTTCTCTTTGGAATTCAATCATAATGTCTCTTAGGTAATGCATTACTTCCAAAGCGAACGCTTTGCCTTCGGGCGTGGTTATATCCTTGCCCATAAAGTTTAGCAACGCCTCGTTCATTCCCACTATGCCTATGGTGTTAAAATGGTTGTGCCAATATTGGCCGGTGCGCGCTTTTACGTCTCTTAAGAAATGGGCGGAATAAGGATACAAGCCTTTTTCGGTTTGGTCTTCTATAATCTTGCGCTTAATCTCAAGCGAGGTCTTGGCTATATTGCAAAGCTTTCTTACTCTCTCGAAAAACTCTTCCTTGGTCTTGCTTAGGTAGCCTATTCTAGGCAGGTTCAAGGTAACGACGCCGATAGAGCCCGTCATAGGGTTGGAGCCGAACAAACCGCCGCCGCGTTTTCTCAGCTCGCTTACGTCAAGTCTGAGCCTGCAGCACATAGAAACGGCGTCTTCGGGGTCTAGGTCGCTGTTGATGTAGTTGGCGAAATACGGGATGCCGTATTTGCAGGTAATCTTCATAAACGCGTTTACAACTTCGCTGTCCCAGTCAAAGTCGTTGGTAATGTTGATGGTAGGGATAGGGAAGGTAAACACTCTGCCCTTGGCGTCGCCCTCCAACATAACTTCGCAGAACGCCTTGTTGAACATATCCATTTCGGCCTGGAATTCGCCGTAAGTAGCGTCTTGCGGAACGCCGCCGATGATAACGGCTTGGTCTTTTAAGGTTTTGGGCACCTTAATGTCAAAGGTCAAGTTAGAGAACGGGCATTGGAAACCTACGCGGGTAGGCACGTTGATGTTGAACACGAATTCTTGGAGGCATTGCTTAACCTGTTGATAGGTCATATTGTCGTATCTGATAAAAGGCGCTAAATAAGTGTCAAAGCTGCTCCAAGCCTGAGCTCCCGCGGTCTCGCCCTGGGTGGTAAACGTAGCGTTGACGATTTGTCCCAAAAGCGAACGCATATGTTTTGCCGGCCTGCTTTCGACTTTGCCGGGCACGCCGCCAAAGCCGTTTAACAAAAGCTGTCTGATATCCCAGCCCGCGCAGTAAGGCCCAAAGAAGCCTAGGTCGTGCAGGTGGATATCCCCGCTTTCGTGTGCGTTTCTAACGTCTACGGGATAAATCTCATACAGCCAATACTTCTTTGTAAAGGATTCTCTTATATAGTTGTTTAGGCCGTTGACCGACTTTTGGGTGTTGGCGTTTTCGTTAATAGCCCAGTCGTTTTCGCCTAAATAGTTAGAAAACATATCAATGGTTGCGCCTATCAACGCGTTAATCTTTCTAGCGCTGTGGCGCTTCTCTCTGTAAAGTATAAACGCCTTGGCCGTTTTCGCGTGTCCGTTCTCAATGAGAACTTTTTCGACCATATCCTGCACGTCCTCGACGTGAGGGCGTCTGTCGCTGAAAATAACTTCCAGCTTCTCGACAACCTCTTGGCTTAATTTCTTAGCCAACTCGCGGTCGTCTCCCCCTACGGCCACAGCAGCTTTGTAAATAGCGTTTGTAATCTTCTCAATGTCAAAAGGCTGAACCGTGCCGTCTCTTTTTAAAATTTCCTTAATCATAATTCTCGCTCCTAGGTGTTGATATTCCGATAATATCACATACTATATATAGTGTCAAGGTGTATTATGAAATACTATATATTGAGAAATATTATGGCTAATCAATTTTCAATAATTTTTATTTATAGCCAAAAGTTGGGATAATGTCGTTTCTCCGCCGTTTTTATAATGTACGCGGCGGACAAAAAAATTTACGCCTAAAACGGTTGTCAAAAATAAGCGCTTAAAGCTCGGCTTTCAGCCTCTTAACTTCGGCGTCCAGCGTTTTTCTTAAATCTTTCATCAGTTCGGGCGAAGGCGGAGCGACGCCATCCAAGGTATATTGTAAGCCAAGCTCGCGCCATTTTTTTACGCCCAAGGTGTGGTAAGGAATGAGCTCGTATTTTTTCGCGAAAACGCAGTATTTGGCAAGTTCCTTAACTTGGGAAGGCTCGTCGTTTATTCCGGGCACGATTACCTGGCGAATCCAAAAGTCTATTTTGTTATCCACAAGATATTGATAAAACTCAAGAGTATGCTTAATATCCGCGCCTGTGAGCTTTTTATACTCCAGCGGGTCGGTGTGTTTGATGTCCAATAAAACCAAGTCGGTTAAGGTTAGAAGTTTTTTTACCTCGTCGTTTAAAAGCCCCGCGGTGTCCAGCGCGGTATGGATGTTTTCCTTTTTTAACAGCTCAAAAAACTCGCATAAAAACTCTGCCTGCAAAAGCGGTTCTCCCCCGGAAACCGTTATGCCGCCGTTTCTTTTAAAATACGGCTTAAACTTAATGACTTTTTCCAAGAGCTCTTGGGGGGTGTAAATCGTTCCGCAATGAGGACGCCAGGTGTCGGGGTTATGGCAATAGCGGCAGCGCAAAAAGCAGCCCTGCATAAACACCACCGTTCTTAAGCCTGGGCCGTCTAAAGCGCCTAAAGATTCTATTGAGTGAACATAACCTGTTTTCATCGCAATTATGATTATATATTACTATCTTGATATAATAAAGCCCCGAAAAACTTGGCTTTTCGGGGCTTTATGTCCAAAAACGCCAAGTTTTATTATAAAGAGTCGAAGAAAGTCCTTCTTATTACCTCGTCCTGCTGCATCTTGTTTAGAGAGTTAAATCTAACGGCGTAGCCGCTTACCCTAATGGTGAGGTTGGGATATTTTTCGGGATGTTTTTGTGCGTCCAGCAGGCATTCTCTATCCAGCACGTTGACGTTAATGTGATGCGCGCCTTGGGTAAAGTAGCCGTCTAGGATGCTTACTAGGTTGTTTTCTTGCTCGTCTATATCCGCGCCCAAAGTCTTGGGGATTATGCTGAACGTGTTGGAGATACCGTCTTGGCAAGCGCTGTAAGGGATTTTGGCCACGCTGTTTAGGGAAGCCAACGCGCCGCAGCACTCCCTGCCGTGCATAGGGTTAGCTCCGGGGGCGAAAGGTTCGCCGTATTTTCTGCCGTCAGGGGTGGAGCCTGTTTTCTTGCCGTAAACCACGTTGCTGGTTATGGTCAAGATGGATAAGGTGTGTTTCGCGTTGCGATAGGTCGGGTTTTTCTTGAGCGCGTCGTAGAAGTAAGTAACGATCTCGCGCGCTATGGAGTCTACCCTTTCATCGTCGTTGCCGTATTTAGGGAAGTCGCCCTCGGTGATATAATCCACTACCAAGCCTTGCTCGTTTTGAATCGCTTGAACCTTGGCGTATTTTATTGCGCTCAAAGAGTCCGCGGCTACCGAAAGACCCGCTATGCCGAACGCCATTAGTCTTTCGACGTGGGTGTTGTGCAAAGCCATTTGTATTTTCTCGTAGGCGTATTTATCGTGCATATAGTGGATTATGTTCATAGTGTTGACATACAACGACGCGAGCCAATCCATATATATCTTAAATCTTTCGTATACTTCCTCGAATTTGAGCGTTCCGCTTAGGGCGGGCATTTCGGGGCCGATTTGCACGCCGCTTAGCTCGTCTTTTCCGCCGTTGATTGCCATTAGCAATACCTTAGGCAGGTTGCAGCGCGCGCCGAAATACTGCATTTGCTCGCCTATCTTCATCGCGCTGACGCAGCAAGCTATGCCGTAATCGTCGCCGTAAACGGGGCGCATAATGTCGTCGTTTTCGTATTGAATAGAGTTGGTCGTAATGCTTATATAAGCGCAGTATTTTTTAAAGTTTAAGGGCAGGTTTTCAGACCACAAAACGGTCAAGTTGGGTTCGGGCGAAGGAGTTAGGTTTTCCAAGGTGCGCAAGAACCTGTAAGACGTCTTGGTGACCATATGTCTGCCGTCCAAGCCGATGCCGCCTATGCTCTCGGTAACCCAGGTCGGGTCGCCTGCGAACAGCTCGTTATACTCGGGCGTTCTTAGCTGACGCGCCATTCTGAGCTTGAGCACGAATTGGTCTATCAATTCTTGGGCGTATTCCTCTGTGATAACGCCGTTTTTTAAATCCCTTTGGATGTATATATCCAAGAAGGTGGATACCCTGCCTAAGCTTTCCGCCGCGCCGTTTTGCTCTTTGATAGCCGCAAGATACGCGAAATACAGCCATTGGATAGCCTCTTGCGCGTTTGCCGCCGGGCGGGAAATGTCGTAGCCATACATAGCCGCCATTTGCTTGAGTTGGTCTAGATACTCTATCTGGCGGAAAACCTCTTCTCTTAAGCGAATGTTTTCGTCCAGCATTACGACTTTTTCAAGCTCAAGCATATCGGCTTTTTTCTTTTCGATTAGGTAGTCCACGCCGTAAAGCGCCACCCTTCTGTAGTCGCCGATAATTCTGCCGCGGCCGTAGGCGTCGGGCAAGCCCGTGATTATACCGCTCTTTCTCGCCTTGCGCATTGTGGTCGTGTAAACCCTAAACACGCCGTCGTTATGCGTGGTGCGGTATTTAAATTGCTCTTCTATCTTTTCGGACAATTTGTAACCGTAAGCCTCGCACGCCTGCCTTGCCATACGCATTCCGCCGAAGGGGTTAACTCCGCGCTTTAGCGGTTGGTCGGTCTGGAAGCCCACGATAAGCTCGTTTTCTTTGTCCAAATATCCGGGCGCGTAAGCGGTGGGCGAGCTGACCGTTTCGGTGTCTATGTCCAAAACGCCGCCTCGCTCTTTTTCTAACTTTAACAGCTCGTTATATTTCTCAAGCAAGCCCAGAGTTCTCTTGGTAGGGCTCGCTAAAAAGCTTTGGTCGCCGTCGTAGGGCTCGTAATTGGTAATGATAAAATCGCGAACATTGACATCTTTGTCCCAAAGATGCTCTTTAAAACCGTTCCATTCTTGTCTCATATATATATCCTTTGTATGATTTTAATAATGATTTCTATTTAAAAACAGTTTGTAATTTATTATTTTTTATCAGGCGGATAGTAATTATACAACCGATTACCCGTGTTGGCAAGCATATAAGTGACATAATTACAAAAATAGGTTTGATAATTCATTAACAAACAAATATATATTTAAACAGCTCTATAATTGTATTCGCATTGTTTTTGCGCAAAAAAAAGATACTATCAACTTTAAAGTTGCATAGTATCTTTACATTATATGAAATATTTATCTTAGGAGTTTAATTGTTTTCTTCGGCTTCTATTTCGGTTCTTTTAGGAGGCAAAGGCAAAAGCATAGAAACTTTTTGCTTGTATTCTTGGTATGCGGGGCGAGATTTTGACAGCTTTTGCTCTATCATAGGAATGCTTATAAACAAGAACAACAAGGTAATCAAAACAGCCCCGGCTATCCAATAAACTTTCGTAACTGACGAGCATAAAGAGAACACAAACACGCCGTACCAAAACGTAATTTCGCCAAAGTAGTTGGGGTGTCTGGAGTATCCCCAAAGCCCTCTGTCCATTACCAAACCGCGGTTGGACTCGTCCTCTCTAAACTCGCGCATTTGACGGTCGGCGATTAATTGGATTGCCGCCGCCGTTATCATTATTAGCATTCCTATAGAGGCGAAAATGAAGTTAGAAGGTTTGCCAAAAATCACAAAATACAAAGGCGCCGTGCCTAGATATACCAAAACCGTGGGCATTAGGTTTATGCCAAATAGATTGATAATAAAATACATTTTAGGATGCTTTTCTTTTAGCATCACATAGCGCCAGTCTTGGGTTTTGGTCAAGCCCATAAAGCCTGACGCCCAATTGTAGGTTAGCCTAATCGACCAAAATCCAACGCTTATTAACATTAAGATATCTATAATATTAAGGGGTTTAAATCTGTATATAAGCCAGCCTATAATAATCACAAGCGGTTGAACGCTCCAATAGGGGTCATACATACTCGCGTTTTTAAACGCCAAGCCAAAACCCCATACTATAAGGGTGGCAATCACATCGGCTATAAACGTGGCTAATATCGCGTTTAGATAACGGTTTAAAAATAAAAACACCGCCACGCCCGCGGCTATAGCCAATATATAAACCGCCGCCACGATCAAAAAGCTTACAGACCTTTTCATACTCCCTCCGCCAATCAAAGACATAAATACATTATTTATTATATCTAGAAAAAGCGGTTATTTCAATGAAACATTTACAATTGTCTTTAATTAATATATAATTTAAATAGATTTCATAAAATATAATTATTTAAAGACGGTTTTTTTATATGGCTAAGATATTGATAGTCGAAGACGATCCTCAAATCTCAAGATTGGTAATGCTCGACCTTATGCACGAAGGCTACGAGGTCGAATGCGCGGCCGACGGCAGGGAAGGTCTGGAAAAAGCGCAGCTTGGCAATTATGATTTGATTATTTTAGACATAATGCTGCCTTCGCTTAATGGCCTGGAAGTGTTAAGAAGGCTTAGAATGACCAAAAACACGCCCGTAATTATGCTCACCGCGCGCGACGCCACTATGGACAAAGTAATGGGGCTGGATATGGGCGCGGACGACTATATGACCAAGCCTTTCGCTATAGAGGAATTATTGGCGCGAATACGAACCATTCTAAAGCGCCATTCTAGCTACGAGCAAAATACGGATTCCCAAGACGAAAAACGAGTGGGAAAACTGGTCATCAACACAAACAAGCACTCCGTCACATACGACAACAAGCCCGTGGACCTAACCCGCAAAGAATACGACCTTTTGTTATACCTAGTGGAAAACAAAAACAAGGTCTTAAGCCGAGACCAAATTCTGGACGAGGTTTGGGGCTATAACTTTTACGGCGAAACCAACGTGGTGGATGTTTATATAAGATATCTAAGAAGCAAGATAGATTACAAGTTTGGAACTCAATTTATACATACTCTAAGAGGAACAGGTTATATCCTAAAAGACGAATAAAGGAATAAAATTGCAACCGAAAAAGTCTAAAACAATCGACGCGTTATTAATAATACCCAGAGCCGTAGGAAATTTCTTTAAGAAAATATATTTTTGGTTTAACTACAACATCACCGCCAAGATGACCTTTATAAACGCGGCGGTTTTCGCCGTTTTTGGCGTGGCGTTGATTTTGATTATTTCTTTTTTGACCGACCAATCCGTGTTAAGCCCGCACAGGGCTGATTTAATGAAATATTACACCGTCATAACAAGAGAGCTAGACGAATTTAGCGAGGAAAAATTAAACTCCAAAATCGAGATGCTAGAGGGCGCGGAAATTAAAGCGGCCGTATTGGACCAAAACAATAACATCCTATGGTCAACTCTAGGCTCAAAATCTATCATAAGCGCCCAGCCTACCAAAGTCCCCGTTTTGAGCGGTCAAAACATTTATTATACGGCAGATTTTACCAATTCCGCAGGAATAGGTTATAAGATATACCTAGTTAGAAACATTTCTAACGACTTCAAGCTGTTGGTAAAAATCAAAACAGCGGTGTATATCATCATTCCGCTGTCTTTGTTCTTGCAGCTTTTGGTAGGCATACTTTCGGGCGGGATACTTTTGTCGCCTATTCGCAAGATTACGAACCTTACCCGCAAGATAACCCGCGAAAATCTTCCCACCACGCGTATAGACGATAAAATGGCTCGAGGCGAGCTAAAAGAGCTCATCCAGGTTCTAAACCAAATGTTGGATAATCTGCAAGAATCTTTTGACGCTCAAGAGCGTTTTGTTTCGGACGCCTCGCACGAGCTAAAGACGCCCATAGCGGTTTTGCAAGGATATAGCGAGATACTAAAGCGCTGGGGCAAAGAAGATCCGGCGGTGCTGGAAGAGAGCATTGACGCCATTTTTAAAGAAACCCAGCATATGAAAAACCTGGTCGAGATGCTTTTGTTTTTGGCGCGCACCAACAACAAAACGGTAAACCTAAAGATAGAAAACTTTTTCCTAAACGATTTGTTGGAAGAAATAATAAAAGACACCCAAGCCACCTGCGGCGGCGCGAGAAAGATTTCCACGGGCAAGATGATGGCTTTTACCGTGGACGCCGACAGAGAGCTAATTAAACAACTTATTAGAATTATAGTGGACAACGCGATAAAATACACCAAAGACGGCGGCGAGATTAAGTTTAGCTGTTATAAGGAAGACGATTACGCCTTTATAGTAGTCCAAGACGACGGAATAGGCATAGCTAAAGAAGATTTAAGCCATATCTTTGAAAGATTTTATCGCGCTGATAAGGCTCGCTCTAGAAGCTCAGGAAGCGGCTTAGGCCTAAGCATAGCCAAAAAGATAGCCGACGCGCATAACGCCGAAATCTTGATAAGCAGCGAGCCCGGCCACGGCACAATAGTCAACCTAAAGATGAACCTAACTATGGACCAAGAATAGTTTTTCACAATAATTATTGATAAGGCGCGATAAAAATGTTATAATTTGATCAAAGGAGTTTTAATGGCTTATTGTCCTAATTGCGGAAGGGAAGGAAACAATTTTTGCTCTTACTGCGGCGCTAAACTTTACGAGGAGGCTCCAGCTTCCAAAGAGTCCGCGCTTTCGAGTCCCAATATTTTTTTGATTGTTTTATCCGCGTTATGCTTTATCATAGGCTTAGTAATTTACGGCTTCTTTTGCGGCAAACCCGAAGGCAAAGTTTATCTAAAATACGCGTGTGTTTCAGCGCTTGTTTATATAGCCGTGTTTACCGCGCTTATAGCCTTTCCTATAGGACTATAAACAGCCGCCTAAAAAACCTTTATTTTTAAAAATCCGTTTTTTAGTCTTTTAAATAAAGGAGACAGAAAAATGAGATGTCCTTTTTGCAATAGCGAAGTTCCTAACGACAGCCTTTTTTGCACCTTTTGCGGCAATAATATAAGACAACAATCGTTCTCCAATCCTTCGCCGTCCCAGCCCAATTCGCCCTATAACTTATATAACCCCAACGCTCAAAGGCCCGTCGTGGTGGACGACGCGGGATGCTTGGCGATGTTTATTAGCTTTATCGTCCCTTTTATAGGATTAGCGCTTTATGTCGTTTGGAGAGATTACCGCCCTCGCAGCGCCAAAACCTGTCTTATTCTAGCTCTTGTCGCTTTCGGTTTAGGGGTATTGGGTTTTATAACAAGTTTTATTGCCGCTATGCTCGCGGCCGAAGCGGTAGGCGATTTTAATAATTATTATGACTGCATTAGATGTTTTATAAATTTCATAAAGTTATAGCGCGGTCTAATCGACGTAATCTTGACGGCTTCAAAACGGAAGCCGTTTTTTTTATTTATGTATTAAAGGTGTATATTTTTATCGTCAAATATTAATTACTATATATACAAGGAGTGTGAGTTATGAAAGCGACAGGTATAGTAAGAAGAATTGACGAACTAGGCAGAGTGGTAATACCGATGGAAATAAGGCGCACTATGAAGATACGAGAGGGCGATCCATTGGAGATTTTTACGGATACCAACGGCGAGCTTATATTGCGAAAATACTCGCCGATGGAGAGCGTGGAAGGTTACGCGGTGTTTTTGGCCGACTCAATAGCGGAGACCGTGGAGACAGGCGTTATTATTTGCGACAAGGACGTGATAGTCGCGGTATCCAACCTGCCAAAAAAGGAATATCAAGGACAAAACATAACGGCCGAGCTAGAACAAGTAATCGAAAATAGAAAGACAGTGCTGAATGTTTCCGAAGACAAGATAGTAAAAATAAAACCCGACGACAATAAATACCGCTCGCAAGTCATCGCGCCCATATTGGCCGCGGGCGATACATACGGCGCCGTCGTCTTGGTTTCTAAAGACAGAGTTTTGACGGATATCGAATTAAAAGTCGCCACTTCCGCGGCGAACTACTTAGGAAAACAGTTGACCTAAAAAAATCTCTTAAAAAATACGGTTTTTTAATGGAAACCGTATTTTTTTATTCAGCCGAGTTGATGGCTATGTTTCCGTTGTTGGAAACGCTGATAGAACAGCCCAGGGCTTTTACGAAGAATGAAATAGGAAGATAAAGCTCGTTTGCTATGACTTGAGGAGGAGTGTTGATAGGAAGGTAATCTGCGCCTTTTGAGTAGTAATAGAACAAAATGTCGTTGTTTTGGTCGAAAGAGTATCTGATTAAAATAGCGTCCGAATCAAAATAACTGTTTTTGTAAACCTTGGTGTAATTGTCTTTGTGGTTATACTCTACGTTAAAGCCTAAAATCATCAAAATTGAGCCCGCTGGCAGCATCAACTCGTCTTCTTGGTAATACGAACAGTAAACGCTGGTCTCTATGTGCTGCCCGTTGACATAAACGCTGAAGTTATGTTTTATCTCGGGCTGGGCAACAGCATATTTGGTCTGCGTCTGTTTAATGCTGGTGTCCAAAATTAACTCCTTAAAATTAGATTTTTCCATACAATTATACCACTTTGCTAATATTTTGGCAAAGCAATTAAAACAAGCTTATTGCCGGTCTAAATTAATTTTCAAAAAAATTAGTTAGTGTTATTATTATCCTATGAGTTTTAACGGCAAAACGCTCAAAAAAAGTCTAGGGCAAAATTTTATTACCGATAATAATTTATTAAGAGCCATCGTCCAAGATGCCCAAATCGACAACGATAATGTGCTTGAGATAGGCGCGGGGGCGGGCGCTTTGACTAAAGCCTTGGCCGAAAAGGCGAAAAAAGTGGTCTCGTTTGAGATAGATAAGTCCCTAGAGCCTGTTTTGGAAGAAAACCTTAGCGGCCTAGAAAACGTCCAAGTGGTTTTTGGGGATTTTATGGACGCAAATGAAGACGAAATCATTGCCTTAGTCGGGCAAAATTTTAAAGTCGCCGCCAATCTTCCTTATTATATAACCACGCCTATTATCTTTAAGCTCTTGGAGTTTAAAAACCCCCCGTCAAGCATTACCGTAATGGTTCAGCTTGAAGTGGGCCAAAGGATAGTGGCTAAGCCCGGCTCAAAAGACTACGGCGCGCTGACCGTGGGAATAGACAGCAGATACCAAGCCAAAATCGTGCGCAAGGTAAAAAAAGAGATGTTTATCCCCAGACCTAAAGTGGACTCCTGCATAGTTCATATGACCTACCGCCCTTACCAAATAGACGATTACGCCTTTTTCTATAAAGTGGTAAAAAGCGCGTTTAGCGCGCGCAGAAAGCAGGCAATCAACAACCTCTCCAACGACTTTTCAATCTCCAAAGACGCCCTAAAAGAGATTTTGCGCTCCGTTAACCTAGACCTAGAAGTCCGCGGCGAAAACATTAGCACCCTAAAATTTATAGAACTTTCCGCCGCCTTGAAAAAATTCAGCGGATGAGAGCTGCGGGCGTTTCCATAAAGTTTTTTTAAGCTAATTAAAACGGGATAGTTTTTTTAGTTGAAACATAAAATTATAACGCCTTTAAACAAGGCGTTTTTTATCGCCCTTTCACACTCAAAGCTACCTTCGGCATATAAATTAATAAAATGTATTCCTATTACGACCTTTTGGTAGACATAAAATATCTAACCCGAATGGGGGCGGATTTATCTTACATAGGCAACACCGTTTTAGGACGCCCCATACCTATGCTGCACATAGGCGATTATTCGCCTAACCAAGTGCTTATCCAAGGCGGCATTCACGCCCGCGAGCATATTACCTCCCAGCTGATTATAGAGCAGATGTATTACATCCTAAGGGTATACGGAACAAACTTAGGAGGCGGCGGAATTTATTTTGCGCCTATGGTCAATATTGACGGGGTAATGCTGTGCGAGTTTGGGCTTGCCGAAGCGCCCCAAAACCTTCGCCAATTTTTGTTTGAGGTAAACGGCGGCAGCGAGGATTTTTCGCTGTGGAAGGCTAATATAAACGCCGTCGACCTTAACACCAATTTTCCCGCCCGCTGGGGAACGGGCGTTCAAAACGTGTTCTCTCCCGCGCCTTCGGACTATGTAGGCCCGTATCCCGCGTCCGAGCCTGAGACAAGGGCGCTGATGGACATAACGACTAAGGTTTATCCCCAAATGACCATAAGCTACCACGCTAGAGGGCGGGAGATTTATTGGGAGTTTTATCAACCCGAGCCAAACCGTTCTAGAGACCGCCGCATAGGCGAGGTTTTTAGTCAGCTTACGACTTATGCTTTGGTGGACGGCGCGATGGGCAGCGCGGGCGGATACAAAGACTGGTGCATCCAAGACTTTTTTATACCGGCATACACTTTTGAAATAGTTGACGCGTCCTATCCTTATCCAATAGACTATATAGCGTTGGAAGAAGAATTTGAGCTTAACAAGCTCGTGCCGATTACCGCGCTAAACCAAATAAAAGCGGTGTTCGGATAGTCTTCCGACAATATGTCTATTGCGGTAAGGTTGATAAATGACCGACGAATCGTTTATGCGGCTTGCCATTAAGGAAGCCCAAAAAGCCCTAAAGACCAAGGATGTGCCCGTGGGCGCGGTTATAGTCAAAGACGGCAAAGTGATTGCCAAAGGGCATAACGAGCGCGAAAAGCTAAACGACGCGACCGCCCACGCAGAGATAGTGGCCATTCGCCGAGCCAATAAAAAGCTTAAGACTTGGTATCTGGACGGCTGCACTCTGTATGTCACTATGGAGCCTTGCGTGATGTGCGCGGGCGCTATAATAAACGCGCGCATAGAAAGAGTGGTGTTTGGCGCGTCAGACTTTAGGTTCGGCTGCTGCGGCACGCTGTATAACCTGCCTCAAGACTCTAGGTTTAACCATCGAGCCCAAGTGGAGGGCGGGGTTTTGAGCGAGGAATGCGCCAAGCTTTTGACCGATTTTTTCAAAAAGCTAAGAGAGGCGGGCTCTAAAAAGAGCGCAAAGCAAGAAAACGACGAATAAACGCGATAAATATATAAAAATTTTCGATTTAGGGACTTATCGTCCTTGATTGTTAGTTGTTTGACAATATTTTTTAAAGGTAATAAAATAAAGCTATGGTCCAGGACTTTTGTGGAGTTATCCTTAAGGTAGATAATCCCAGCTTTAAAAGAAGCCCCTCTTACGAGCTTAAGATATGGGGTAAGTCTATGCTAGAATGGGTATCTTCCGTTTTTTGGGAAGAGCCCTTTATTTATGCCGATATCGCCGGAGAGGATAAGACCGATATAAAAATTATCGAAAATATCCTAAAAGAGAATAATTTCGATAAGCAATACATAGCGATTTTGTATTCCGACACGCCCCTGATTACCCGCAAAACTATAATGGAAGCGCTGGAATACTGCCAAGCCAATAACCTGGACTTTGTGAAAATGACCAGGGGCTACATAATAAAAAAAGACTGCCCCAAGCCCTTCGCCGAGATAACCAAGTCCAAAACCCATTATTTTTCTTTTGAGGACGATTTTTTAACGGCGTATAATTTTAAGACGCTCGCTCTAATAAACGAAGTCCAAAAGCACCGCATCATAGAGCGCCATATGCAAAACGGGGTTTATTTTTTGGACCCCTCAAGCGCATTTATAGACGATTCGGTGGAGATAGCAAGCGGAGTTACCATATATCCTAACAACCATTTGATAGGAAAGACTATCATACATAAAGGCGCCGTTTTGTTTGACGGCAATTTTATAGTCGACAGCGTAATAGGCGAAAACGCCGAAATACGCTCGTCCAATATTAACGGCAGTTTTATCGGGAATAATACTACAGTAGGCCCTTACGCGTATTTGCGCCCCGAAAGCTATGTGGGCGAGGATTGCAGGGTAGGCGATTTTGTGGAGTTAAAGAAAGCCAAAATCGGGAACAAGACCAAGGTCGCGCATTTGTCGTATCTAGGCGACTGCGAGGTCGGCCAAAACTGCAACGTGGGCTGCGGAGTGGTTTTTTGCAACTACGACGGCAAAAACAAGCACTTTACCAAAGTAGGAAACAATGTCTTTATCGGCAGCAATACCAATATCGTCGCGCCGGTAACTATCGAGGACAACGCGTTTATTGCTGCGGGTTCGACTATTACAGAAAATATACCGCAATATAGTTTGGCTATAGCCCGGGCGCGGCAAGTCACTAAGCCAGACTATATGAAAAAAAAGTTGGAGGAATAGTTTTAAATGGTTTCGCACAACAACAATATCAAACTCTTTACGGGCAACGCCTGCCCTAAGCTCGCTAAAGCTATAGCGAAAGAACTAAATGTAGAGCTCGGCCAGATGGAAGTGGGCAGGTTCTCGGACGGGGAAATAAATGTTCACATTATGGAGAGCGTAAGGGGTTGTGATGTTTTCGTAGTGCAGTCGACTTGTTCGCCCGTAAACGAAAACTTGATGGAGTTGCTTATCATCATCGACGCGCTAAGAAGGGCAAGCGCGGGCAGAATCACCGCCGTTATACCCTATTTCGGATACGCGCGCCAAGACCGCAAGACTAGAGCCAGAGATCCCATCACAGCCAAACTAGTCGCCGACCTTATCACCTCGGCGGGCGCGGATAGAGTGCTGACAATGGACTTGCACGCGCCGCAATTGCAGGGCTTTTTTGACATCCCCGTAGACCATCTTTTGGGAACGGCAGTGCTGTGCAAAGAGATAATGAAATCGGATATATATAGAGAAGACTTTGTGGTCGTCTCGCCCGATATGGGCAGCGTAGCCAGAGCCAGAGCTATGGCGCAAAGAATGCACACGCCCTTGGCTATAGTGGACAAGCGCAGACCTAAGCCCAACTCTGTCGAGATAATGAACATTATAGGCGACGTCAAGGGCAAGGCGTGTTTATTAGTGGATGATATGATTGACACCGGCGGAACCATCTGTCAAGCCGCTCAAGCGCTTATCGATTCGGGCGCTGTCGAGGTTCACGCTTGCTGCACTCACGCCGTTTTGAGCGGACAAGCCGTGGACAAGCTAGAGAAGTCGCCCATTCAGACTATTACTATCTTGGACACCATAGAGCACAAAAACCCTGTCAACAGCTCAAAATTCAGAACGGTAAGCGTGGCTCCCATTTTCGCGGAGGCTATCGAAAGCATTTATATGGACTTGCCTTTAAGCAGGCTTTACGAATAATAGATGAAAATTATCGTTGGTTTGGGCAACCCCGGCTCTAAGTATATAAGAACCTTTCACAACGCGGGTTTTATGACGCTGGAGGCCGCCGCCCAAAAATTAGACATAAAAATAAAAAAGCTTAGGTGCAAAAGCTTAATCGCAGAAGGCAACCTAGACGGCAATAAGTTTGTGCTCGCCTGTCCGCAGACATTTATGAACTTAAGCGGAGAGGCGGTTTTGTCGTTGCTTCAGACCTTTAAGGCGGATTTGGACGAGCTATTGGTGATATACGACGACGCCGATTTAAACCTGGGCGCCATAAGAATTAGGCCTCGAGGCAGCGCGGGCACTCACAATGGAATGCGAAATATAGTCGCTTGCCTAGACAGCGAAAACTTTAAGCGTATGCGCATAGGCATAGGCAAACCGCCCGAAAATGTTCCGCTAGAGGACTATGTTTTAAGGGATATACCTACGGAAGCGCGCGAGGCTATGTTTGACGCGATAATGCGAGCAAGCGACGCCGTCATCGATTGGATTAGGGGCGAGCCTTTTGAGGCGATAATGCAAAATTACAACAGAAATTCCTAAAATAATAATATGCCTATAAAATATAACCTTCCCATACCGCGCGAAGTCGAGGAAATTGCGCAAAAAGTCTCGCGGGGCCGTTCGGCTTCGCTTTTTGGGCTGTCCGCCGGCGAAAAATCCTATCTTGCGGCTTGCATGCAAGACTTTGTGTTATACGTAACGGCGGATTATTATTTAGGCTCGCAAGCGTATAACCAAATCTCGAATTATTGCCGCGCGGCTCTTTTGCCCGCCGTCGCCGACCTATTGACATACAAGCAAGGCGCCACCGAAGAGATATTTTTTAAACGGGTGGACGCGTTAAACAAATTAATAAGCGGGCAGCTTGACGTCTTAATAATAAGCGCCCAAAGCTTGGGCGAATTGTTTCCCAAAAAGAGCGATATCTTAGACCATATTATAAATATTTCTCTAAATCAGGCTTTATCTATCGACGACATCGTCTCCAAACTTCAGTCGGGCGGATATAAGCGGACGGCCTTGGCTAGCTCGCCCGGGACATTCTCCTTAAGGGGCGATATTTTGGATATCTACCCTTACGAGCAAGAGCCCGTTAGAATCGAGTTTTTTGGCGACACGGTAGAGAGCATTATGACCTACTCGCCCAGCGCGCAAACCCGAAAAAGCGCGCTTAAAAGCGTTGTCATATATCCTTCCACAGAGTTTTATATCCACAGCGAAAAATTTGACGAGCTGAAAACAGAAATCCAAAAACGAAGAAACGACAACTTAGAGCCCAACGCCAAGGCCCGTCAAGACAGGATTATAGACGAGCTTATGTTTAAGCTGGAGGCTAGGTCCATAGACAACTCCTTGTCTTATATCTCTTACCTAATGGACAGAACGCCCCTAGCCGACCTATTGCCAAATAATACCATTATTATATACGACGAGATAAAGCTTATAAACGACGCCTTAAACAATATCTATAACGAGCATTGCTCAAGGATTGAGTCGCTGCTGGAAACGGGAGAGATTTTCGCGGACGCGCATAAGCAGCTGATAGAAAAAGATAAGATAATAGGGCTTTATAAAGGGTTTAATAAACTTTCCTTTGGCAAGATATTTTCGGCAAACAACTTCTTTGAGCCGGACGAAATATATAATTTCCGCGTTTCGCCTATAACCAGATATATAAACAACTTAGACGAGTTAATTTTTGACCTAAAAAACTGGAAAGCAAACGGCTACAGCGTTTTATTGACAGCCAAAGACCAAGCCTCGGCTAAAACTTTGCAGGCTTCGGTCGCCAATAAAGGCTTATATATAGATATTCTCGACCAAGCGCCGGCGGATTTTTTGGGCTCAAATAAGATTGTTATATCGCCGATAAAGACGGGAACGGGCTGCGTTTGGCACCAAGACAAGTTCGTTTTAATAGGCAACGACGACTTGTTCCCCAAAAAAGCGACTCTTTCGCCCGCGCGGGCTAAGGACGTGTTTTTCGAGGTCAAAGAGGGCGATTATGTGGTGCATTACGTGCACGGCATAGGAATCTGCAGGGGCATTACCAGGCTGACCAGCAACCTAGGCGCAAAAGACTACATCGTAGTGGAATACAAAAACGGCGACAAACTATATGTGCCCACCGAGCAGTCCGATTTATTGTCCAAATACAGCGGCTCAAGCCCCAAATTGTCAAAGTTAGGCGGAGCGGAGTTCGCCAAGGTCAAGCAAAAAGTAAAAGACGAAATCAAAAAGATGGCGTTTGACCTTCAAACGCTCTACGCCGAAAGAAGCCGCCAAAAGGGCTATGTTTACGAAATCGACGAGGAACTTCAAAAGGCGTTTGAGGACTCCTTTGAATACTCAGAAACCCAAGACCAAAGGACAGCCACGGACGAGATACTAAACGATATGCGAAAGGGCGTGGTAATGGACAGGCTAATCTGCGGGGACGTGGGCTACGGCAAGACCGAAGTCGCGCTTAGAGCAGCTTTCGCCACGGCTATGTGCGGCCGTCAAGTGGCGTTTTTAGCCCCCACGACCATATTATCCGAACAGCATTATAACACCGCCCGCGAGCGTATGAAGAACTGGGGCGTTAACATAGCCGTTCTAAATAGATTTAAGACAGCAAAAGAGACCAAAGAAATTTTAAATAAATTAAAGGAAGGCCAAATAGATATAATCTTTGGAACGCACAGGCTGTTGTCCAAGGACGTTGTGTTTAAGGATTTAGGGCTTTTGATTTTGGACGAAGAGCAGCGGTTTGGCGTGGAAGACAAGGAAAAGATTAAGCTCATTAAAAACAACGTAAACGTGCTAAGCATGTCTGCTACGCCTATTCCCCGAACCCTGCATATGTCCTTAAGCGGAATAAGAGATATAAGCCTCTTAAGCGTTCCCCCTGCCGACAGGCTTCCCATACAGACCTATATCACCGAGTTTTCGGACGGGCTTATAAAAGACGCGCTTACTAGAGAGCTAAGCCGAGGCGGTCAGGCGTATGTGGTATATAATCGCTCTGAGTTTATAGACGCCTTCGCCGCCAAGATAAAAAGACTAGTCCCCCAAGCCGAAGTGGAAGTTATATTCGGCACTATGCCCGAAGAACAGCTCTCCCGCGCGGTAAAGAGATTTTACGATGGCGAGTGCAACGTTTTAGTATGCACCACTATAATAGAAAACGGCATAGACTTGCCACTTGCCAATACCTTGATAGTTTGCAACGCCGACAGGTTCGGCTTAAGCCAGCTATATCAACTGCGGGGCAGAGTGGGAAGAAGCAACCGACTAGGCTACGCTTATTTTACCTTTGAGCCGGACAAAGAACTGACCACCCAAGCGTATAAACGACTTGAGGCCTTAATGGAATTTACCGAGCTTGGAAGCGGGTTTAAGATAGCCCTAAAAGACCTAGAGATTAGGGGCGCGGGCACGGTTTTGGGCAAAAAACAGCACGGGCATATGGAACAGGTTGGCTACGAGCTATACACAAAGCTTTTGCGACAAGCCCGACAGGAGCTGGAGAACAAGCAGGCCGAGGAAATCGCCGAGTGCAAGGTGGAGGCGGACTTCGACGCATTTATCCCCGACGATTTTATTGCGGACACCAACGTGCGTATGCGTTTATACAATAAAATTTCGCTTATACAAACGCCTAAGGACAGGCTGGACATTATCCAAGAAATCAAAGACGTCTTCGGCTTAATCCCCAAAGAAGTGGAAAACCTTATCAACGTGGGTTTGTATAAGAATTTGGGGTTAAAAGCGAAGGCAAGCGTGGTGCATTTGGAGAAAAACAACGGCTGGATAATGTTCGACCAAGTCACTCCCGAACTTGTGGACGCGGTCAATGGTTTTAAAGAGTTCGCTTCATTGGATCTGACCAAAAAACCCAAGGTTGTGATAAAAAATCAAGCGTATAAGAACATTTACGCCTTTTTGGAGGCGCTGGGAGCCAAATACAACCAAAAAGTATTGCTAAATGATTGAAAATTAAGTATAATATTAAATACTGCAAAATTATAGGCATTTAAAGGTCGGGAAGATATGAAAAAGAAAATTCTTATATTTTTACTCTGCCTTGTATTCGCGTTCAGCGGGCTTACAGGCTGCAAAATCTTCGTGCTAGACGAGGACAAAGATTACGCCGAATCAGTGGCGGTAATTGAGTCCAGGTCTTTGCCCATAAAAATCAAGCAGGAAGACGGTAGCTACAAAGACGGAACTTTCACTTCGGAAAGGAAGACCATCACTAAGCTTCAATTATACAGCATCTATCTGCAATACGGCCCTACCTATCAAAATCAATACCGCCTATCCGTAAAAGGAGCTTACGATAAACTCCTTGAGCATTTGATAGAGCGCGAGCTTATGATAATCAAGGCCGAAAAGCTTTTGGCTTCCAACGAGATTAGGTTTAAGCAGTCCGAGCTCAACAAGGTCTGGAAGGATGTCTATGACGCTATAGACGACGAAATCTACGAATACGAAGCCGACATAGCCAAAGAATACGGCGAGGAAATTTATGAGCGCGACGAAGGCGTGGACGTTCAGCCCGAATGGCCTGAGTTTAAATATCCTTATGAGCCCGACCAAGACGACGAGGATTATCCTATCGAAAACAATATAATAATGGACGAAGAAGTTTGGCGTCCCGAAGGCAGCAGGGGCCCTATCTTCGACTACGCCATTATAGAGCACGGCACTGAAGAAGCTAAAGAAAGATACTTTATGACCGACGAATACCGCAAAGCCGCTCTAAAGACCGAGGCTTTAAGAAGGTTCTTGCAAAACATCAAAGATAAGCTCAACACCTACGCTCTATCCAGCGCGGATTTGGCTAAGTTTAACGAAGACCTAAAAGAGATAGAAAAATACAACGACTCCAAGCCTTACGAATACGCGAAACTATACGCCAAGCTTCAAGATTTTTGGTTTATAAAATATCTATACTATAACGACTATTACAACGCTTTGTTATTGGATAAACTCCAAGAATACGCCGAAGGCAATATAACGGTAGGCGAAGAAGAAATAAATAGCTATTATAATAAAAAATGGGCCGAACAAAAAGCGTCGTTTGACGCCGATGTCAACAACTATATTTCGGCGTTAAAGGAAAACAACCAAGTTATACTCTATCATCCCAATAAAGACGTAAAGTTTTTCTATGTTAAGCATATATTGATTCCTTTCTCCGACCAGCAAAAAGCTAAATTGGAGAGCTATAAAAACAGAGGTTACACCGAGCAAATGATTAAAGATTATAGAAACAGGCTCGCTAACGAAATAACCTCTTATATGCATATTAACGGCAACAACTACGGCGATAGAATGACTATTGCCGAGATTGAAAACATTATTAAAAATAGACTAACCTCTACTCCTCAAGCTGACAAAAACGCCGCAAGAAAGACGTTTGAGGAATTGATTTATCTATTCAACACAGATCCCGGAATGTTTGACAATAAATTCGGCTACGGTATGCAATACACCTATCCTGAAACCGGAACATCGGGATATATGCCCGAATTTGAGGAAGCCGCTTTTAAACTATACGAAAAACGCGAAATCGGCGCCGTGGAAAAGGCAATTACCGATTACGGCGTGCATTATATAATGCTGTATTCCATCGTCAAGCCCGGCACCAAGGAGTTAGGCGAATGGATCAATGACTTTGGATTAGGCGCATACAGCATTCAATATGAAGAAGCGCTAAGAAGAGAGCTTTTGGAGAGCAAGAAAGCGGACGCTTACGCCAGATACCAAAACAAAACCCTAAAACAACTAAAGAGAGAATGGGAGCCTTATGTCAGCACCTATCCTAAACGCTACAATAGATTAATAAAACTCGCGAAAGGCTGATGTTAAAAACAGTTTATAATATACCTAAAAATATGCCCTTTTTCGCGATTAGGGCATATTTTTATATAGGGTAAAAAAAGGAGAAAGTTATGCTTAGCAAAAAAGCGCGGCAAATAAAAGAATATGTGGCGGGCGAGCAGATAAACTTCGGATATATCAAACTAAACTCCAACGAAAACCCCTATCCGCCGTCCAAAGCTGTCTTAAAGGCGGTAAAAAAGGCGCAAAGACTGAATTATTACCCCAGCCCTAAGTCCGACGAGTTAAGAAAAGCGCTCGGGCAGCTTTACGACATTAATCCCGACAATATCTTTATCGGCAACGGCAGCGACGAGGTTTTGGGGCTTGCGTATATAACCTTTTTTAACCCCAAAGAAAAGGACATAGTCTTCCCCGACGTTACTTACAGCTTTTATCCGGTTTGGGCGGAGTTATACGACATAAACTATAGAACAATCCCCGTCCGCGAGGACTTTACTATAAACGCGGACGATTACCTAAACCTAGAAAACTGCCAAGGAATTATCTTAGCCAATCCCAACGCGCCTACCTCGCTGGAACTGGGCAAACAAGATATGGAAAAAATCATCCAGGCAAACCAAGACAAGGTCATTATCATAGACGAGGCGTATGTAGATTTTGGCGATTATTCGTGCTTGGATTTGACTAAAAAATATAACAATGTCTTAGTCGTGCGCACCTTTTCCAAGTCTTGGTCGCTTGCTGGAATCAGATGCGGCTTTGCTTTTGGAAGCCTTGAGCTAATCAACGGCCTAAACAAGATAAGGGACTGCTTCAACAGCTATTCGCTGGATAGAGTGGCCGAAGCCGCCGCGACCGCCGCGGTTAAAGATTATAAATCCGTTTTAAAGCGGGTGGCAAAAATCATCTATACGCGCGATAGATTTATCAAGGCTTTAAGAGAGTTGGGCTGGATAGCTTTAGAGTCTAAGACCAATTTTGTTTTCGCCTCCAAGCCCGGCGCGGACGCCAAATCTATTATGCTAAAGCTAAAAGAGAGCAAGATTTTGGTAAGGCACTTTAACTTGCCTAGGATAAATAATTATTTGAGGATAACGGTAGGCACAAACGAGCAGATGGATAAGCTTTTAAAAGAGCTGCAAAAAATATAATATTTGCTAGACAAAAGTATTGTTCATTTTTTTTGATAATGCTATAATCAGTTTTAAGGAGAATAGTATTATGGACGACCCAAGCGGGAGAAATAATAATATTATCACTTAATCGGCGACAATTAACCGCTTATATATAAAAATGCGCGGTTAATTGTCCGCGCATTTTTAATTTTATAATAGGCGGTGTATTATGGTAAGATTTTTCTTTACGCCTGTAGGCGAAAAAAACGCGCACGAAATCGAGGCCGCGATTAAAAATTGTTGGATTCATATGGAGAATCCAAGCGACCTAGAGATTGAAAACATATCCAACATTACGGGCGTGTCCCCTCAAATGCTCAAAGCGGCGTTGGACGAGGAAGAACGCGCGCATATCGAAATTGAAGACCAAAACAGGTTGATTTTGGTGGACATTCCTATAATGTATGAGTCGGACGACGGAGAATCTTACGCGTATAACACCTTGCCGCTTGGCATTATAATGACGCCCAATCACTTTATTACGGTCTGCCTAAAAAGCACCTCGGTCATAAACGAGTTTATCCACGGCACCGTAAAAGGTTTTGACATAAACAAGCCCACTAGATTCCTATACCAAATCCTTTATTACAACTCTGTTAAGTTTTTGCACTACCTAAAACTCATAGACAAAACCAGCACCCGAATCCAAAAAAAGCTCCATAGGTCGATGAAAAACAAAGAGCTGATACAGCTGTTGGAGCTTGAGAAGTCTTTGGTATATTTTTCCACTTCCATAAAATCAAACCACACGGTATTGGAAAAAGTCTTGGCTAGCTCAATCGTAAAACACTACGACGAAGACCAAGACATATTGGACGACGCCGTTATAGAAAGCCGTCAGGCGATGGAAATGGCGGACATCTACCGCGACGTCTTAGGCAGCACGATGGACGCTTACGCATCGGTTATAGGCAACAACCAAAACAAGGTAATGAAGCTCTTAACGGCTATAACCATTATCATTACCATTCCCAATATTATAGCGTCCTTGTTCGGAATGAACCTTATCCTGCCGTTTGCGGAAAACAAGTTTGGGTTCTGGATAGTGCTGGGCATCTCGGCGCTGTTTTCGGGCATAGCCGCGCTGATTATGTATCGAAAAAAGATGTTCTAAAAACGAAAAAATCCTCTCTGGTCTAGAGAGGATTTTTTAGAGTTTTGGGCGATTATATGTCGGCTGTGATCTGTCTATAAATCAATACTCTTTCTCCCGCGCTTAGGGGCTCTTTTAGGTTGGGATTGGTTTTTAGTATCATTTCGGGCGTGGTGTGAAGAGCTTTTGCCACATCCCATAATTTTTCGCCTTCGCGGGTGATATAAACCGATATAGCGCAGTCTTTGCTGGTTTTGATTTCGCCGATTTGGATGTCTTTTATGCAATAGCCTATCTTTTTCTTATACACATTGACGCAGAACCTTACGTCCGCCCTTAGCTCTATCTCGCCCTTTCTTCTCGGATAGGCGTTTATTTTTTGGACGCACGCTGTTCCGTCAAACTCCAAATCCCCCTTAGGCAGGTCGCACTTGACCGTTACGGAATACGGCAACTCAACCGATACGGAATTGCGGCTTTCAAACTCGTTGTTCCAATAAATGATTCCGGTATGAAGCACGCCCTCAATGGTCAATTTATCGCCGTCATTGTAGATATTGGCGACTTGGGCTTTTGAGGAAGTAAGGCAGATAATTTTATCCACGCCGGGCAAATCCGCTCCCAGTTCGGCCGAGCCGTCTATGGTCTGGTCGATGTGTTTTGCGCCTTCGAACTGCTTTATCTCAAAACTTTCGCCGATAATTTTTATCTCTTTGGACACAGAGTAAGCGTCCACTACCGCCGCGGCTTTGGTCTTGCAAATAGTGCGGCAGTCAGCGCCTATCTTAAAGTCGCATTTGAGCGTCTTGGAGTTGGTCGCTAGGTCGTCGGCTAATGTAACCGTAAAGCTGTTTATTTTTATCGAATAGATAACTTTATCGTCTATCCGCGCGCCCATAGAGTTTAGCTCGTGGGTGTATTCGGCGGTAAAGTTCTCGTTTTTTATCAGCCCGTTGTCCGAGGCGTATATGACGTTTAGGTCGATTATGCCCGAAATTACCACGCAGTCTAGGCCCGCGCTTACGTCCTTTGTTATGTGGTTAGCCTCGCACAGCAAGATATTGACTATATTGTCTTTGGGCTCGAATTCCTCGTTGACGTAAAATGTTTCCGAGCATTTGGAGCTTACGATATCGTATTCGAACTCTTCGGTCTGGGTGTAGATGTCGTCAGCGCCTTCCTTGAGAAGGTTAAGTTGCTCTTTAACCAAGACCTTGCAGCAAATCTCAATCGCTGCGGACACTCTTAATTCGGTTTGGGTAACCGAAATCGTTTCGGTGTCCAAGACCTTGGCTTCCAGCATCAATTCGCTCGAGGGCATTATGCAATCATCAGACACTTTGTCTGAAAAGTCGGCGTTATAATCCATACTATTGGTCGCCCCGTCCGTATCCAAAAACAATACCTTAAAGTTCGCCCTGCCGTTATAACGCACCTCGCCCGCAAGCGCTTCGAATGCCAAAATTTCGGCGTCAGCCGATATTGTCAAAATCTTAGCTATCTTAACATCGGTTAAGGGCTGCAGTTTCGCTTCGATAGCGATTTGGTTAGGAGTAACCGTCTTAAAATGCTCGAGTATGATTTCTTCAAAAATAAGTTCTGATGCCATATAAAATGCCCCCTGTTTTATTTACAGTGTAACAATATATTTTATAGCCTTAAAATAAAAATTATGACTGTTAATACATACAAATTCAACTTTTTCTCAAAATCCTCGGCGCGGTTTATTGTTTATTTTTGGTTTTTTTGGGGCATAATACAAACCGTTGATATTTTTGGCAAAAATCTTTTACCAAGGAGAACCAAAATGAGAAAACCTGTTTATGAAATGGACGCGGTAAAGCAGCAAATCTTAAGCTTAAAGGGCAAAAACATTAAACTCACCGTCCATCGCGGACGCAAGCGATATGTCCGTTATACAGGCGTTTTGGAAGAGACTTATCCTTCTGTGTTTACGGTCAGAGTCAACGAGCAAAAAGCTATGGATATAATAACCTACTCTTATTCCGACGTCTTGTGCGGGGACGTCAAAATCTCGCTTTGGGACGCTGTCCCCACCTAAACAAATATAAACGACAGCAAAGACATTATTATTAAGTAAATCGAAAAGCCCCAAAATCCGCGCTTGGAGATTAACTTAATCATTAGCTTTGCGGCGAAATAACCGCTGATAAGGGCGCTTATAAACCCCGCGATAAGCGCGCCCGCGCCGATATCGCTTTTGATTACGCCCGCGTCGATGATGTCAAACGCCGCGGCGCCTAAGATTATGGGAATGCTCATCAAAAAGGAATATTCCGCCGCCGTCTTTCTGTCAAGCCCCATAACAAGCCCCGAGCTTATGGTCGAGCCGCTGCGGGATATCCCGGGAAATACCGCCACGCCTTGAAAAATTCCCATAACCAGCGCTTTTTTTATGTCCACGTCATCTAGGCTTAAGGTTATTTTCTCTTTAGGCTGCGCCAAGTCGCCTATTGCCAAAAACACCGCGCTAACCAAAAATCCCCAGCCTAGGTATCTGCCGCTAAAAGCGGTTTTTAAAAATCCCTCAAAAACCAGCGCGATAATAACCGCGGGGATTGTGGAAATCACGAGCAATAAGACGGGCTTAGAGAAGGGTTTAAGAAATATCTTCTTGACTTGGTCGAACATAACTATTATGACGGCTATTAATGTCGCAAGATGAACCATTATGTCAAAGCTTAAACCGCCTTCTATCCCAAACACGCTTTGCAAAAACACTAGATGTCCGCTGCTAGAGATAGGCAAAAACTCGGTTAATCCTTGGACTATTCCCAATATAACGGCTTCCCAAATGGTCATAAATAAATAGTATGGCGGACGCCTTAAAATAATGACAGGGCTTGTTAAGATTTGGATTTTTTGGGTTTGTTATGCTATAATACCTGTTGTTTATTTTATAAAATTTTTGGAGCTTTATAAAAAATGAAACTTGGCGTAGTGGGCCTGCCTAACGTAGGAAAGAGCACTCTGTTTAACGCGATAACCAACGCGGGCGCCGAAAGCGCGAATTACCCTTTTTGCACAATTGAGCCCAATGTGGGCGTGGTAAACGTCCCCGATCCTAGACTGGAAGTCCTGGCGAATTTATATAATTCCAAAAAAATCACCCCCGCGGTACTGGAGTTTGTGGACATCGCCGGCTTGGTAAAAGGCGCAAGCCGCGGCGAGGGGCTAGGCAATAAGTTTTTGTCGCACATACGCGAAGTGGACGCTATAGTCCACTTGGTAAGGTGCTTTGACGACCCCAATATTATCCACGTGGAAGGCTCTGTCAACCCTATAAGAGACATAGAAACCATAGAATACGAGCTGATTTTGGCGGATTTAGAGAGCGTGGAAAAGCGCATAGACCGCGCCCAAAAAGCCGCAAAAGGCAAAGACAAGGCAAGCTTAGAAGAGTTGGCCTTATTGGAAAAAATAAAAAAGGCTTTGGACAACGGTCAGCGGGCTAGAACGGCTCTTGAAAGCGAGGAAGAAATAGAGGCCGCCCAGCAGTTTTTCCTGCTAACCACCAAGCCCGTCATTTACTGCGCCAACATAAGCGAGCGGGACTTAGGAAAGGAGAACGAATACATCAAAGCGGTAAGGCAATACGCCCAAGCGCAAAACGCCGAATTTATGGTCATTTGCGCCAAAATTGAAGAGGAATTGGCGAGCCTGCCGCCTGAGGAGAGAAAGCAGTTCGCGAAAGAGCTGGGATTAGAAAGCAGCGGCCTAGAGCAATTAATAATAAAGGGCTATAAGCTCTTAGGGCTTATCAGCTTTTTGACGGCGGGCGAAAAAGAGGTGCGCGCTTGGACTATTAAAAAGGGCACCAAAGCGCCTCAAGCCGCGGGCAAAATTCACAGCGATTTTGAGAGGGGCTTTATAAGGGCGGAAATAGTAAGCTACCAAGACTTAGTGGAGCTTGGCTCTTTTAACGCCGCGAAAGAAAAGGGCAAGGTTAGAAGCGAAGGAAAAGACTATGTCATTCAAGAAGACGACGTGGTCTTGTTTAGGTTTAACGTTTAATTTGGTATAATTTGGGATAGATGGATGTCTTAGTCGAGTCTTTGGAAGGTAAAAAAGTGGGCGTCGCGGTCAGCGGCGGAATGGATTCTATGGCGCTATTGCATTGGTTTATCCGCAACCGCCAAGAATTAGGCATATCCTTGACCGCGATAAACTTTGACCACGGCCTAAGAAAATCTTCCCAAAACGACAGCCTCTTCGTGATAGATTACTGCGAAAAGCATAACATCCCTTGTCTGTTTTATAAATTAAATTTATCTAAAACCGAAAACATCGAAAACACCGCTAGACTCGCTAGATACCGGATTTTCCACGAACTATTGGCAAATAAAGAATTGGATTATATTGCCACTGCGCACCACGCGCTGGACAACGCCGAAACCGTTTTGCTGCATTTGTTTAGGGGCAGCGGTCTAAAGGGCGTAAGCGGGATAAGATATAAAACGCCCGAAGGGATTATCAGGCCTTTGCTTTATACCCAAAAAGAGGATATAGAGCGATACGTCAAAGAAAACGATATCCCTTATGTCACCGACGAGACCAATCTAAAGACCGATTTTGACAGAAATTATATAAGGCTAAAGGTGCTGCCTAAGATTTTGCGAAGGTTTCCAGCGGCGGTTAAGAATATAACCGAGTTTTGCAAAACCGCCAAATCCGACGATGAGTTTATAAACCGCTTTGTCAAGCCCGTCCAAGTAATAAACGGCGAAGCTTTTTTGCCCCTAGAGGAGTTTGACCAAGCGCCTTCGGTCGTAAATAGAACTATTTTATCAGCGTTAAACGCTTTGGGCGTCGTAAAAGACATAGAGCAAAAGCATATAGAGCTTGTTAAGTCTTTAACCCGAAAACAAACCGGCAGTCGCTTGGATATTAAAAACCAAGTAACCGCTATAAAAGATTACAACGGAATAACCTTGACCAGATTGGCCGAGAAAAATCTAGAAAATTTCAGCGCGCCTTTTGAGGCCAAGGAAATAAAACTGCCCACGGGCGTTTTAAAAGTAAGCGAAGAAGACAGTATAATGGACTTGAATTTTTTAAAAAAATCTAACGAATTATATATAGACGCTCAAAAACTTCCTAGCGGCAGCTTGGTTAGATACCGCCGCGAAGGCGATATAATAAACAAGTTCGGCGGGGGCGGAACGACTACCTTAAAAGAGTTTTTTATTGACAAAAAAATACCCGCAAGAAAGCGCGCAAAAATCCCCGTCATAGCGAAAGACAATATTATCTACGCGGTATTAGGGCACGCGATAAGCGAGGATGTAAAAGTCGCATCTGAGACTAAAACGATATATAAACTAACATATTTGGAGGACAATAATGGGTGAAATTACCAAAGTTTTAATTGACAGAAACCAAATCGCGCAAAGAGTTAAAGAGTTGGGTGAGCAAATATCCAAAGATTACGCCGGCAAAAGCATTTTAATGATAGGAATACTGCGCGGAAGCGTCATTTTCTTTTCGGACCTAATCAGAGAGATTGCCTGCGACGTGGTAATCGACTTTATATCGGTAAGCAGCTACGGCTCAAGCCATAAGACCACAGGCGAAGTAAGAATGCTAAAAGACGCGGACGAGGCCATCGATGGCAAAGACGTTATAATCGTCGAAGACATCGTGGACACCGGGCTGACCTTGCAATATCTTAAAAAAGTTTTGGCTTCCAGAAACCCCGCTTCCTTAAAAGTATGCTGCTTGTTGGACAAGCCTGAAAGAAGAAAGGTAGAAATCAACGCCGACTATGTGGGATTCACTATCCCTAACGAGTTTGTGGTAGGTTACGGCTTTGACTACGCTCAAAAATACCGTAACCTAAAAGACATCTGCGTGCTCGACCCTAAGTCTAAATAAAAAAAGGCCGATTCGCGATAGATTATAATTAAGCCAATTTTATAACTACCGTGAAATCAGCCTTTTAGCCAAGACTTTTGTCTTGTGTTAATAGATTGTGTCGTTTTTTAAAAAATTATTCCATAAATATTGATTTTTTGATTTAAAAAGATATGATATAATATTATTGATAACATTGAGTTGACGAGATGAAAGAGCAGCAATACCCTGCTAAAATTGTTCTTAACACCTATGAAAACGGAACTCAAACTTTAATACTTAACACCGAAGGCAGCGTAACCTATCGCGGAAAAGGCGTGTTTATTGATTTCGATACCCAAGACTATAAGATGACCATAGGCTTTTCGGAAGACACGATAACCTTAACCCGCCTAGGCGAGCAATCTTACACGATTATTTTGTCAAAAGGCGCGACAGAAGAGTTTAGACTTCACACCGATTATGGAATAATCCCCCTAAAAGTCACGACCAACGATATAATATTTGAAGACAAGGACGGCGTTATCAACCTGACTTTGGATTATTCTATGAAAACGTATTCGGTTATACCAAGCGTCACTAGTTATAAACTTAATTTATTGTGCACCTATGGAGGAACAGTATGAAACTGCAATGGCTGGGGCATTCTTGCTTTTTGTTGGAAGAAAGCACCGGCACAGCAATCGTAACCGATCCTTACGACCAAAAATTAACGGGCTTTAAGATGCCCGAAGTAAAGGCCGACGTGATTACTTGCTCTCACAATCACGCCGACCATAATTACGTAAAAGGCGTAAAAGGCGCCCAAAAAATCATAAACAGCCCCGGCTTATACGAGTATAAAGGCGTCAATATAACTACTATTCCCAGCTTTCACGACAGCCGCTTGGGAAAGCTAAGAGGAACCAATTTAATATTTAAATTTAGAATAGACGGCATAGATGTTTGCCACCTTGGGGATATCGGCCAAGATATTACGCCGGAGTTAATCGACGCCATAATGCCCGTTAATATTCTGCTCGTCCCCATAGGCGGCACTTATACCATAGACGCCGAACAGGCTTACGAGTATGTTTCCACTCTAATGCCTGATATCGCGATACCTATGCATTATAAAACTTTTGACTGCAAATTAGATATAGACAGACTGGATTCTTTTTTGAGGTTTTTTGAGGAATCGGCTATAATGTTCGCGGAAGAAGATGTTTTAACTTTCGAGCGGGACGATTTTGAGCAAAACTTTACAAAAATCATAATCCCTAAAAGGTTTCAATTATAATCTTAAGGTATTAAACAATTAAACATTGCAAAATCTAACAATGCTTATTTTTTGCGTTTGTTTAATAAACGCGCGCTTACGCGCATAAGTTATCTTAAGTTTTGTTTTGAGATTGTTTTTTGGTTTTGAATATATCTTTCAAAAATATCATAAGGAGCTAATCAAATGAATAAAGTCATCGACAAAAACACCCTTTCCAATATGGGTATTTTTGAATTGAGAGAGTTCGCAAGGAGCGTGGGAGTGGATTCGCCTACCGTTTATAAAAAAGACGTTTTAATTGATAAAATAGCGGCTATTTTGGAGGGCGACGTTCAGCCTAAACCGCGCTCTAGAAGAGGGCGTCCGCCCAAACCTTTGATATCCGCGCCCGATCTAGCGTATATCAACACGCCGGTAGCGCCCGTGGAAAAACCCGCGACGCCCGTTTTAAACGACTCCGCCGCCAGCGAATACGAGGAGTTCGAGGAGCGCGAGGGTATCTTGGAAATCCACAACGACGGCTACGGCTTTATAAGGGTAAACAACTACGAGCCCAGCGACAAGGACGCCTATATTTCCAATCAATTAATCAAAAAATACCGCTTAAGAAAAGGCGATATGATAAAAGGTCAGGTGCGCAAGATAAGGGAAGACAAGCAGATAGCGGTGTTTAATATTCTAAGCGTAAACGGCGTGCGCCCTGAGGAAACTTTAAAAAGACCTAATTTTGACGACCTAATTCCCATCTATCCCAACGAAAGATTTAAGCTTGAACTGCCCAATTCCCGCTACGACATAGCGATAAGAAGCATCGATTTAATCGCGCCCATAGGCAAGGGCCAGCGCGGTATGATAGTAAGCCCCCCCAAGGCGGGCAAGACCACGCTGCTTAAAAAAATCGCCACTTCCATAGCGGCCAACCACCCCGAAACGCACTTAATGGTGCTGCTAATCGACGAGCGCCCCGAGGAAGTTACCGATATGCAGCGCTCGATTAAGGGCGAGGTCATTTACTCCACCTTCGACGAAAGCCCCGAACACCATACCAGGGCGGCCGAGCTGGTTTTGGCAAGAGCCAAGCGCTTGGTGGAGATGAATAAGGACGTGGTTATATTGCTTGACAGCCTGACGAGACTTGCTAGAGCTTACAACCTCACCATTCCGCCTACCGGCAGGACGTTAAGCGGCGGTATCGACCCCGGCGCGCTTTACAGCCCTAAGAGATTCTTTGGCTCGGCGCGCAATATAGAAAACGGCGGAAGCTTGACCATAATCGCCACCGCCTTAATAGACACCGGCTCTAGAATGGACGACGTCATTTACGAAGAGTTTAAGGGCACGGGCAATATGGAAATCCACCTAGACAGAAGACTCAGCGAAAAACGCATATTCCCCGCTATAGACCTAGCCAAGAGCAGCACAAGACGCGAAGAACTCTTGTTGTCTCAAAAAGAACTCGAAGGCATTTGGTCTATCAGAAGGATACTTTCGGTTGGAGATACCCAAGAGGCTACCGAACAGCTCATCAATATGATGTCCAAGACCAATAACAATATGGAGTTTATAGACAATCTCCAGTTATGGCTTAAAAATCTGTGATTTTTCCGAACTAAAATCTCTAAAATAAAAAAACTCTCTTTTTAAAAAAAGAGAGTTTAAAAAAAGCATATCCAAATTATTATTTGCGATATCCGCGTTCGGCGTTATATCTTTGCTTTTTTGCCTTTCTGCATTCGGGACATCTTACGGGCTCATTGGTAAAGCCTTTTTCCTGATAAAAGTTTTGTTCGCCTTCGGTGAACAAAAACTCTTTATGACAGTCCTTGCAGACTAGTTTTTTGTCAGGCATATACTACCTCCTATGAATTATCCATATAGTCTATTTAGGAGATAGCATCCTGCAAAAAACAATTATCTGTTTTTTATCAAGATATCCCTAAAACAGATTTTACGGATTAACAATTATTATAACAAAATTAATTTATTACAGCAAACAAAAATATACGGCGTTTTTTAGCGCCGATTTTTTTTGGCTTCGTTGAGCGCTTGGATGACATAATAAAAACAGCACGCCATAAAGAAAATTAAGCAAATCGTCACAACGCCAAAATTAATTAAAATAAACGCTGACAGCTTTTTAAAAATAATGTATAGACCTATAGCGAGCCAACTTGCAAAAGTCAAAAGGAAGCCAATAAAATAATAGATGGCGTATTTTAGATAGACGTTCATTGCCCTCTAACAAATTCATACCACCCTCGAAAATATTTTTTTCTTTTGCAACCGGCTAAAACACTTTAAAAAACAACGCTATAAACTATATACTAACAAACTAAAATTGTCAAATCTTATACGCGAATGTATATTCAATTAATTATATGATTAAATAATCCCGATATTCCTTTTTCTTATAACTTTATATTTTTTAAAATGCAATAGCCCTCTAAATTATCCTTTTCGCTGACATAGATTTTTTGGATATTAAAATGTCTCATCAGTTCTTTTACCCAAAGCGCGCCGAATTTTATTACCCTCGCTCTCGCGCCTAGGAAAGGGTAAAAACTTAAGATTTCTTCCTCGCTTTTTTGCCAAATTTTATCAAAAACGGCCGCGATATCTTCCATTGTTATAACGCTGTTGTCAACGACTTTGGCGTCATATTCTTTTAGGCCTAATACCATCGCCGCCAGGCTGCAAAAAGCGCCGCCGATGCCTACGTAATTTTGGGCGTCTATTTTGCCGTAGATATCCAGAGAGCTTGAGATTAAATCATCAAACTTTAATTTATCGTCTAGGTGTAAATCTCTTAAGGCGACCGTGCCTATCGGGACGCTTTTGGAATACAAAATCTCTTTGGGCGGGACGCCTATGGTTATTTCCGTGCTGGCGCCGCCTATGTCTATAACGGCGGTGTTTATGTTTTGGGGCAGATTGCTTGCCGCGCCCAAAAACCCGCACAGCGCTTCGGTTTGTCCGTCTAAGACCTCGACATTTATTCCGCTGGCTTCAAAAATAACCCGCCTAAAGGCTTCGGCGTTTTGCGCCGCGCGCATAGCCTGGGTGCCAAAGATATGTATATCTTCCGCCCCGGCGTCTTTTGCCTCGTTTATGAAAAATAAAACGACCTTTAACGTCCGGTCCATACTCTCTTGGGATAATCTTCCCGTAAAGCTTAAGCCCTCGCCAAGCCTTGTCACAACGCTTTGTTTGGAATACGCTTGGCCGACAATCATCAACCGAACGGAATTTGAGCCTAAATCAATTACCGCCGTTTTTAGGGATGTAAACTTTTTCTCCATCTTCAGTCAGTCCTAATTTTTCTCTCGCGTACTTTTTAATATAATACGGATCGGACCTGTTTTGCAACTCATTGTCCAACCGCTCCGCTGTTATGTTTAGCTCGGCTAGCCGCCGCCTTAACTCTTCTTGGCGGGCTTTTAACCTAAAAATGGTGATAATGTTTATCGTCAGCGCGATAAGCATTATAGCCAAAAGCGAGACCGCGGCAATGGTAATAAGTTGCCGTTTGCGTTCTTTGCTCGACATATACGCCCCCTTATTGGTTATTTTCGGCGGAGTCGGGATTTAAAAGCTTGCGGATTTTATTATACAATAGCGTTCTTAAGGATATAAAGTGTTTGCCCAAAACCTTTTTTAGCAAAAAAAAGCCTAAAAGATAAGAAAAAACCGAATAGAGTCGAATTTCCCCGTAATTTATAACAAACGCCCAAAACAATAGGCCCGCGCCCAAAACAATAACCGAGACGATGTCGACTATTAAAACATAAATAAAATTAGCCGATACCGCCTTGGAAAGGTTGATTATCTCGTAAATTATGCCGGCGACAACGCCGCCAAACAAAAAGGCCAAAAATATAAGCTCTTGACCGGTGTTTATCATTTAAACAGCCTTTTTAAAAACCCGCCCGCGCGGTATTGGTCGTATTTAAAGGCGTTAAACTCGCCGGTTACCACAAGCCCGCCTTCGTCGGCGTTGTATTTTTGGATTTTGATTTCAGAGCCGGTAATTTCCAACAATCCCGAAACGGTGTCCACAAGCACCATATTGTCGTTGGCGCTTATGACCTCTTTTACGCCTGTTAGAAGGGTTTTTTTCCTAGAATCGCATTGAAGCGAATGCGCCTTAAGGTTGGTATTATTTTCCATAAGTTACACCCGTTTTTGGTTTAGTAATATATCTTTATATTGCTTAAGGCGCATATATGCTTATTTTTTTGATTTTTGTCGATAAACTATAACGACCGCGGCTATGCCTAAAACTATAATTATGCCAATGACGATATAAAAAATTTCAGGCGAATTGTTGTATAAGTCCTCAAAGAATTTCCAAAAGTCGTTTTGGTCGACGGGGATGCTGGTGTCTTTATAATTTAGGCTGTAATTTCCTAAATTATCCGCTTTTACCTCAAACACTATGTCGCCCACCGTGTCCGTTCTCAAAATATTTTCTTCCAAAAAGCCTAAATCCAAAAGCCTGTCTAAAACCTCCTTATGAGGATGGCCGTAAGAGTTGCCTTTGCCGCAACTTGCTACGGCGAAGATTTGGTTTCTTTTGGATTCCTTGGTTACTAGTTCCAACAAGTCGGCAGAGGAAGAGGTGCGGCTGCCGTGGTGGCCCAGCTTAAACACATCTATGTCAAACTCAAAATCAGCGTAAGTTTTCACAAAGTCTTCTTCGGCTTTTTTTTCTGCGTCGCCCGAGAAGAAGAACTCAAAGCCCTTAAATTCCAAGATAAAGATGTTGCTGTAGTCGTTTGAGTCATCGTAGGTGGGCTTTAGAGGGGAATAAAAAGTTATGGAATAATCATCCCCTTTTATGTCTTGGCTTGGTTTGCCTTGCGGGCGGTCTATGATGCGCCCGTCGCTAACTATTACTTGGGGGGTGAAAGTCGTGTTATTTTTGGTAAATGATTTATAGGCTTGCTCTATGAAATTTTTATAGGCCGGGGAGTCATTGCTTTTGACTTTGATATCCGCGCCCGATAAAGACCAAAACTTTAGGTTGTCGTCCAAGCTTGCGTTTTGAGTAAGGGCTATCGCGGGATCGACAAAGCCCGAATTATTCGCTATAACATTGGGCCTATAGATCGTTTTGGCGGGGTATTTGGATAAGACGTCTTTTATGCCGCCGCAGTGGTCGGCGTCTGTGTGGGTTATTATGGCGTAATCGAAATATTTTATCTTGAAGTTTTTCTCTATGTAGTCTAATATTTTTTGCTTGCTTGATGTATAATTGTTACCGGCGTCTACTATCACTGTCTTGCCGTCAGGCAGTTTTATGATAGAGCAGTCGCCTTGGCCGACATCCAAAAAATGCACTTGCAAAGAGCCGTAGTAAACAATCGCGCCGTTGACGGGAAAAAGAACGCTGAACGAAAAAACAAAAGCTAAGATTAAGTTGATTATAGTTTTTGACTTTCTCATAACTATTTCATCTTACATATTTTAACATATAAAATATATGACAATAAACTATTTTTGTGGACGATGGGCAAATAGTTTTATTGTCTTTTTGGCTGGCAAAAACTTAAAGATAAATATCGTTTCTTAAATAATTTAAAAAGCTAAACCATATAATAAAATAATGACTATGCCTTTATTTTTTAAAAGATCTCAGCCTATATCTTTAGGGTTGGCTTTGGGCGGCGGCGCCGCGAGAGGGTTCGCGCACGTGGGCGCTATCAAAGCGTTTGAGGAGCATAAAATCAAATTCGATTATGTCGCGGGCACGAGCGCGGGCTCTATAGTGGGAGCGCTTTATTGCGCGGGCGCCAACAGCCAAGACCTTATTAATATAGCGCACGAATTAGATCCCCGCTCGATAAGAAGCGCGTTGTCTTTGCCGCCTATAGACACCGCGCGCTTAGAGAATATCTTAAAAAAATATCTAGGCGATATGACCTTTCAGGAATTGAAAATTCCTTTTATCGCGGTGGCCGTGGATTTAAAAGAAGCCTCTCAAGTCCTGCTGCAGCAGGGCAGCGTGGCCAAAGCGGTAAGCGCAAGCTGCGCCGTTCCATTTTTCTTTAGGCCGGTGATTATGAACAATATGCACCTAGTGGACGGCGGGCTTTTAAATTCCGTGCCTTGCGACGTGGCTAGAGTTATGGGGGCGGACAGGGTGGTCGCCGTTGATGTCAACAGCGGCCGTGGCTACGGAACGGACAGCCTTAAACTTTTGGATATAATAGGGGCGACTATCAGGATAATGAGCTCGGTCAACTCGATGATAGGAAAAAGGCATACGGACGTGTTGATAGAGCCTGATTTGAGAAAGTTTAAGCCCACCAGCAAAGAAGGCTATATGGAAATGATAGAGATAGGATATAACGCGGCGAAAAAGTCGATTAATGAGATTCTTAAATTCTTATAAAGACAGATAAGAATTAAGCGGGGATACAATCTTTTCGAAAAAGTTTTAAATTAATATTTCAACTCGAAGGGCAATAAATCTTATGCGCGACGATTTTTAGTCATATCTTTTGGTATTTTTTCGACGAAATTTTAATTAATCATACTCTAGCCCTTCTTGGCGTATCAAATTCTCAAATAATTAATTTTAGGTTTTCCCTGAATTACCCTGAATTATATCAAAGTTTTAGGCGTTTATTCGCTTTTTCTCCTTATAATTCAAATATTATGCGTTATTTACAGCCAATAAACTCATCATTAGATTGTATTAGATAAAATTAGAAAGCATGAGAAATTTATTGATTTATACTTTAAGAAAATAATTATTAGGAGGAAAAAAATGGGTCGTTTTCAAGACAGAATTGTTCAATACCCCAATAGAAGAAAGATGAAGGTATTGGATGAAAATGGTAACACAATATCCGAGGCAATCGTAGAGCTGACGCGTTATGAAGGAACCGTTTCTCAAGAAGGCACGGTTCTTAACGCAAGCGCGCTAAACTCGCTAGACGATGTTATTACCCAGCATATTAACAACCAAGACAACCCCCACTTGGTTACCAAAGCGCAAGTAGGCCTTGGCAATGTTAAAAATGTGGACACAACAAACGCGAGCAATATCACGACAGGAACTTTGCCTTCAAGCGTTATACCGGTCGCGACTGCCGACAAAATAGGGGGAATAAAAATTAGGTTAAGCGGTTCTACTTTATATATCTGCACTGACAGTTATAGCGCGTAAGGAGTTAATAAGATGCCTATAAGCTTTAACGGAACAAACATTACTAAAGTTAATTTTAACGATAAAGAAATAGATCAAGTTTATGTCAACGGTTCAATTGTTTATTCAAAAACTCTTGTGAATAATGTAATTAATGTCGAATGCGTGTATATAAGACCTGGTAAAATCTGGTCTATTAGCGCTATTGCACAATATCCTGTCGTTTCTAATGTTACGGTTACTATAAGCGGACAATCAAATCTTACTTTGCCAATTTCCGCTGGCAACAAAGGGTATTCCGGTACTTTTACAGAAAAAGAAAGCACTACTTGGAAATTTGTGTCAGTTACCCCGTCGCAAGATACTCTTTTTTATTATCAAAAAGGAACATTGACGCAAAAGAATGTTGGATGAAATGCTCTATTAATTTTAAAGGAGATGTTTATGGCATTATCAAAGCTAATAGAATATAAAGATCAAAATAATATGGTGTTAGCCATTACCAGTTATCACATTATAGCTTCAGTCATTATAGATTATAAGGCGCTTGGAGGCGGAAATATTGTCGCGATAGTCCAGTCTTATGTTGATAAAAAAGACAGGGATGAAAACTTACATAATACGCGCTATAGATTATCTATTCCGCTTGCAGGTCATGACGCTCCCAATGAGTTTTTCCTTAACATAGAAAATGAAAATGTTTTGCAAAAATGCTATGAAGCTTTAAAACAACACAAAATTTTCTTAGGCGCTCAAGACGCTTAAAGGATGGCGACTATGGAAAACATCCAATTGTTTTTTTCTATTTTAGGCTCAGGGGTCGGGTTTTTATTAACAACAATAATGTTTTTATTCAAATTCATAAAAAGCCTAAAATCTAAAAAAGCCGCCGAAGAAATAATAAAAATAACCAACGCTATAATCCCGTTTATAGAACAGGCCGAAAAATTTTCATCTTACAGCGGCAAAGAAAAGAAAGAATATGTTATGACTAAAGTCAACCAGTTCGCGATTGAAAACGGCATTAAATTTGACCCCGAGTTAACCAGTCAAAAAATAGAAGAGCTTATTAAGCTGTCGAAAGAAGTAAACTATAAAGGAGCATTAAAAGAACAACCGACACCCAAAGACAGCGGTCTAAACTCAAATCAAAATATTACTTCCGTATATCTTAGATAAAGGCTTTTAATAATGTCTAATAAAATAAGCGCCGCCTTATGCGGCGCTGTTTTTATATAGATAATTATCACTTAAAACCTTTATATATTAATTCAAAAATATATAATGCTATCTATAATACTCTTTTACGGGAAAGATACATAAATTGATTGTCGACCGCAAAATGAAAAAAAGATTTTTTGTTGGAACTAAAAGAAAATGATTTTGTTAAATTCCAAAAGATAGCGGATATCTTAATAACTTATTATAAAATATATGACTTAGAATACAACACGAACCATCACAAAATTTTTTGGGATATTTATCTAAGCAACAAGCCTTTGTCTTATATCGATATTTCAAACCGCAACTTCATAGCGATAGAAACATTTTATAAATATAAAAGAAAATACAATACTTTGGCCGAAAAGCTTCTATTAAACGATAATAGTATTTTTGTATGAATCATACAAAACACTAAAAATTATTTTAGTATAATTTTATCCGATAGACAAAAAACACAAAAAAAGGTGAAAATATGACAATAGAAGAAGCAAAAAATGAACTAAACCAATACATTTATGAATACAGCTACTATAATGAAAAATGCGACGAGATATAATTAATGAGAAAAAGGCTCGAAAGGCTGACTAATGGAATTGAGTTGTATAACAAAAAAGTCAGCAAAGAACTTACATTAAGCATTGATAAAATCGCGAAAAAGCAGATTGAGGAAGAAAAGCTGCTTATAGAACTGCTTAACAAAAAACAGGCGCTGGAAAAAAAGATTTCTCAAATACAGCAGCCGTATAAAAATGTCCTATTTGCGATATATTAAAGCTTTAAGGTATGAAGAAATAGCGAAAAAAATGAACTACTCTGTCAAAAGAATATATCAATTACATAACGAAGCTTTAAAATTATACGCGGATTTGTCGAATAATTAATCTATAATAATAATTATTTATCTATAAATAATTAGTCTATATTAGACTATCTTAGAAAGCATTAGAAAAATTATGCTCTATACTTTTACTCAAAAATAAAAGTATAAGGTGCATATATTTTTATGAAAGAATTTATTTTGGGAAATGGCAATCATATCAAACAACAAGTAGAATTTAATATATATCAACCCTAAAGATGTCGAAAAAAATACCGACAATGAGAATAACGCAAACGAATTAAATAATATCAAAATAATTTCCCATTCCGATATAAAAGAATTAAGAACGTTTAACAGCAAACATTACCGCTGTTCCGGAGGGCATAACGTCGCGGTAATATATTCCGAGCCCATTCATTTTTTTGATAAATTTTCTAATTCATATTTAGAGATAGATAACACTTTGGAAGAAAAATATGACGACGCTACGGGCAGATACGTATTTAAAAACTGCGCTAACTCTTTTAATGTCAGCTTTGAAAAAGAAATTAACTCTAATAAATTAATGACATTATCTAAAGACAATTATAAAGTTGAAATAGAATTATTGGATCAATTAAATAACAGCGCTATTAGCAATAAAAGATTACTCCATATTAGAAAAGGTCTGCGCGCTAACGTCTCAAATTCAAATAATAAAGAAATCAAATTTACAAATAGATTTGATAAAGCGGATATTATTCAAAAACCTTTAAAATTAAAATCTAAAATTAGATACGACAAGATTTTTGACAACATAGATTTTGAATATGTTTTGCTGCCTGATGGATTAAAAGAAAATATAATTATTCATCAAAAATCCCAAGAATACGAATTTATCTTTAAAATCAAATTAGAAAACCTTAATATAAGGTTATCCGAAGAAAAAACAAGCCTTGAGCTTTATTCGCCTAAAGACGAACAAGTTGTTTTTGAAATCCCCAAGCCTTTTATGCTCGAAGCGGATAACAATAGGAGCGATGACATTTACTATAGACTTATAGAAAGCGATAAGCCGAATGTATATTATTTTAGCATTATTCCCAATAACGAATGGATTAATGACAACAATAGAAAATTCCCTGTAGTAATAGACCCTCAAATTAAACTTATTAAATACAATAATTTCTTGTCGGTTGGGAACAACAACTCTACTTATAATGTTTTTTCCGCGGGAAAATATCCGGACGCTACCCAAAGATATTTAAGGGGCCTTATAAAATTTGATTCCTTAATATCCGAAACTGTTTTGGCCGCATACCTTTACATTCTTCAAGATAATGAATTCAGCGATTACACTGATGAGTATTTCACATTATCGCCCATAAAATCATCTTGGAGCAGCGGCACCAGCTTTGTTTGGAACAGCAATCCCCAAACAGAAAACGTCTATACGATGTTCAAAATGAAACCTTTTAACTCCCAGCCTTTGCAACCTATTGAGCTGGATATTACAAATATCTACAGATATTGGCAAAGAACGGGCACCAATTATGGTTTAATGTTGAAACGTTTAACTGAAACAAACAGCGCGGGATATTTATCGGTTTATATAAACGGGCAAGAAGAACTTATGCCCCAACTTGTAGTAATTTATAAAACTAATAAAATGTTTGGTATAAAAGAAGCTTCGCTGCAAAATTCAATTTTTGATAATGGAACGGCGACAGTAAATTTATTTACAGGAAATCTCAATTTTGTTAATAACGATATTTCCATCGATGACACCATTCCAATCAATGTCTGCCATGTTTATAACACTTTTTCTATAAATGATAATTCTTCATATGGAAAAGGTTGGCGCCTTAATTTATTTAATTCCTTAAAGTCCGTATACGATGAAAATGATGCAGGCAAGATTAGTTATTATGTTTACACTAATTCAAACGGAGAAGAAATATTATTAACTAAAAAATATACTTATGATAACGAATGGCTAGTTACCGAAAAACAAATAGAAGATCATAATTTGGATGTGGTCGAAGAAATATCTGATGAATTTAATCTTGAATTGAAATATATCCCAGGAAGCAATACCCTGACTGACAAACAAGGTAAAAAGATAATTTTTAACTCCTCAGGCAACATACAAAAAATTATAACAAAGCAAAATCAAGAGATTGTTTTTAATAATTTATCGGTAACTTATCCAAATGGAAATAAAGTAGAACTCGTTCAAAATGGCTCCCAAAAAGTAATTGAAATTAAATATGCCAATATTTCAGTTCAGTGCCTTTATGACGGGCAATATCTAACCAAAATAGTAACAAATAAGGGCGAGACGGAATTTAGTTATAATAATTCAGGTTATCTAAAATCAATAAAAAATCAAACAGGTTATACTTTTGAATACACTTACATTGGAACCAAAGTTCATACTATAACAGAAAAAACAAAGACAACAAAGATCAACGCTTGGGTATTACCGAAGAGACGAACGATATAATAGCCAATAAATATCAAATAGAATACTATGACCGCAAGACAATAGTTAAAGATCTAATTAGAGATCGTGAATATGTTTATATATTTGATATTTCCGGCAATTTAATAACTTATTATGAAAACGGCAATATTGAAAACACAATAAAATACATAAAACCAGATATTACCTATAAATCACGTTTCTTGGGATCAGAAGAAATAAAAAAGGTAGACATAGTAACTACAAGCTCTAAAATTGCAAAAATAAAAGATATCGAAATCATTAATAATACTTTCACTGTTCCTGAAAAAGTTTATCAATATTTTAAATGGCAATTTTATCCGGAAAGATATTCCTCCGATGTAATAGTTTCTTCTCCGTCTTATAACGGACTAGCATATTCCTTAAAATTTGTAGGCAACGGCGCGGAAAAACGCGTATATCAAAGACTTGCCCAGCAATATGATGTATCTAGTTTTACCAAAGGACGATATATTATAAGCGGCTGGGCCTTAAGCGACGGAATTAATGTGCACGATACTAAAAACTCCAAACTGAGCTTTTATATAAAAGTCGTTTCAGGCTATTCTTCTATAGAAGAGTACGCCGATATTGATCCCGTAATTAACGAATGGCAATATGTCGAAAAGATATTTAATATTCCTTATAATACTGTTGATAGCGTAGAATTTGGTTTTATTAATAAAAACACCTATAATACGGTATATATCACTAACATTCAAATAAGTAAAATTCAAGCTAATATCGCTCAAATTTGCAATGATGGCAAGAAATATATTATTGATGACGGATATAAAGTTACAACCAATATATTTGACTCCGAAGGAAATCTTTTGGAGCAAACCATTAAAGATAACGCTACCTCTAAAGAATTTAAAAACTTATATTCATACGATACATATACCGTAACATCTACGGACTTTAGAAACTTTAAAAAGGTATGCTCAAAAAATAATTTAGACCAATTTACCGAGGTCAAAATTTATCATACATCGGACAGCGAGTTCGCGATGTATGAAAAAACAGATTATATCTCCGAAAATGATTATAACATTATAAAAACTTATGACCGTAATTATTTAGGTCAGAACGCTATTAAATCAACCGCGCATTATGATAAAGCATTAGGCAATTTAGTTAAAATAACCGACGCTAACGGAAATACCATTAAGTATAATTATATCAATAATTTGCTTAGCAGCGTTTTCTCCGAACAAAATCCCTCCGCCAAAAACGAACTGACATATACATGCGGCTTATTGACGCGGCTTAAGCACAACAATATTTATTATGACTTTGAGTATGACGGCTTTGGCAGAATAACAGCTGTATTAATCAACGGCGTTACAATAATAGAAACTACCTATGGCATATACGATAAAGCGCTGGGGTATGCGGTAGATAAATCGCGTTATATTATATCGGAACTCAAAGCGAGTATTATAAGAGCTATTACGATGAATATAACAAATTGATAAAAATTGAATACAGCGCTGACGATATTTCTTATTCAATAATTAGTCAAGACGCATTTAACAGCCGTCAATTATTAGAAAAACATATCGATTATATCAATAACATTCAAAACAACATTACCTATAACAGCAATAATAGGATAATGTCTATTACTACAAGCGGCGGCGGAAGACTTAACTTAGAGCAAAAGTATACCTATAGCCAAGACGATCCTGATAGATTAACGGAATATGAATACACTTTAGGCAGCGAGACTAAAAAATATACATATCAATACGACCAAAAAGACGGAGCAGTATACCCCGATAATCGATTGATTAAATTATCGCTGAAAAACGCTGATTCATCTTTAATTTTTGACAATAATCTAAATTATGATCTTTTAGGCAGGATCTACAGCAATAATATTAGCGGTTCAAATCTCAATTACACTCAAACTTACACTTATCTTCAGGGCGATTTCGGCGGAAAAATCGCTCAAACCAAATATATCCAATCAATCAAACACAATATTAACGGCGCCGATAGGCTGAATCTTTCTTACACTTATGATAATAATGGAAATATTATATCGGAAAGCCGTAACGGCTAAGCCCTGGTAAGGTATTACTATGACGAACTTAACAGGCTTTCAAGAGAAGACAATTTTTACCTAGGCAAGTCTTTCGATTATGTTTATGACAGCGGCGGAAATATCATCGATGTAAAGGAATATATCTTTAGGGACGGGGCTTTTTTAGGAGATAACATCTATTTAGGACAAGAATACCTTGAGCAAACTACAATTTATAAAGACCGAGATACAATAAAAGCTTTAAGAGCTTCAAACGATCTTTATACAGGCGAAGAACATTTACAATTTGATAATTCAAAATTATACGAATACAGCCGCACTTGGAAAGACAGGCTGATCGGATATAACGGAATTAATATATCATACGATAATCTCGGCAATCCGCTCGAGTGGCCTAACCATACTAAAAAACCCCTGCCGTATTGGCGTTTAAAATGGACTAGGGCAAAATGTTTGGAAAGCTTATCTTGGGGTAATGAACGCGTTACTTTTAGATATAATGACGCGGGAATAAGAATTAGCAAAAATGATATTCAATATTATTTAGACGGAGCCAAGATATTAGCCGAAGGCCGCGAAAATCAAATTACTACAAAATACTATTATGACTCAAACGGCATAACGGCTTTTGAGTATAACGGAAAACTTTATTACTATATAAAGAATCTGTTAGGCGATATTATCCAAATTGTAGACCAATACGGCAACTTGCAGGCAAGCTATTATTACGACGCGTGGGGAGCGGTGACCGTAAAAGACGCTAACGGAAATGATATTACCGACCAGGATATTTATAAAACGCACATTGGAAATATTAATCCATTCAGATACAGGGGCTATTACTACGATGTAGAAACGGGATTGTATTATCTTAACACAAGAT
>DATCKE010000045.1:0-11304 GCA_036562445.1 Clostridia bacterium | reverse complement strand
TCAAACGCGATAAAGATATTAGAAACGCCTGTAGAGAATCCGCTGCCGTTGTCGTATTCGTATTCTTCGTTTATTACCGCGTAGACATAATTGTCTAGATTGTTTTTATATACTACCTCGTTGTTAGAACCTTCTTTTACTACGGTAACCTCGGTAGTGCCTTCAAACATTCTCTTAATTACCTTTAACTCTAAAGGTTCTTTCTCTTTTATCTCAAACGAGATAGAGCCTTTTGAGGTCGAGCCTTTAATGGTGGCTTCCACATTAACTTGGTAAGAACCTAAAGTAGTTCTCTTCGGCGTCAGCGTGTATATTACCTTGTTGTCTACAATTTCTTTAGAAGTCTCATACGAGGTATATTCGGCGCCGTTTTTCAAAACGGTGATTTTTGTCGAAACCTTCTTAGGGTTAGCTTTCTTAACGTTAGTCGAGGTTATTTCTACTATGATTCTTATCGAATCGTCCGGGCCTATTTCTTCGGTGGGCTCGATTTCTCTTCTGCCCTTCTTTAGATATACCCTAACGGTTAGTAAATCATAGACCTTAGCGGGCGCGTTTAGAATTTCTTGCTTTTTAGCGACATATTGCTCCATAGCAAGCTTTACCGCTTGTATCATAGCGTTGCCCGTAACCGTAGCGTTGGATTCGACGTCAATTTTGGCGTTTTGCAAAGCTGAGTTATCCAAATCTCTAAAAGCGTCCGGATTGATAACCTGTCCTTTACGGTCGGTGTCGTTAGAGTATATTTTAACGGCTATAATTTTGTCTTCGCCTGTGTTGATTGCCGTCAGCATTTGAACCGTGCCGTAAGAGCCGGCTACGCCCTCGGAGTTGATAATTACTATGTCTTGGTTTTGTCCAGCCGAGGCTTTGTAAGCGTTTTTAATTTTATCGTTTAAGCCAAGCCCGCCAATCTCGATTTCGTAAAACTCAGCGGACTCGTCGTCTACCATCTCTCTAAAGACAGCGAGCAATTCGGCAGTGACGCCTTGAGGCTCTTCTACCTTCCAAAAGTAATTGGCTACCGTCAAAAGCCCTGCGCAAATAACCGCTATAACGGTCAAAACCGCTACTGATTTCAAAGTGTTTTTCATTTTGCACCTCTTACAGCTTTTTGTCTGCCGAACGCGCGAGGATAAATGTATTTATCAATTAAAGGAACAACTATATTCATAATCACTATGGAATACGATACGCCTTCGGGATAAGCGCCAAACACTCTTATCAAGACTACCAAAAGCGCTATACCCAAACCGTAAATTATATTGCCTACCAAGGTATTGGGGCTTGTAGCGTAGTCGGTCGCCATAAATACCGCACCGAGCATAAGTCCGCCCGTTAGGACGTGTCCCGCCACTATGAGCATCATATCGGCAAAGCCCGCGCCCGAAGGCAAAGCGTCAAACAAGAACGCGAAAATCGCCACGCCGCCAATGATTAACAAAGGCAGTCTAGGATCTATTACTTTTCTTATGGTCAAGTAGATAAATCCTATTAAGATAGCTATAACGCTTGTCTCGCCCAAAGCTGCCGCGCCTTTGTTGCCTATTAAGAAATTAAGCCAGTTAGCGGAAACATCGGCCGCGCTTCTGCCCGCGGACAGCCAGGTAGCCGAGCCAACCGCGTCCAAGCCGATTATATTGGCTGTTCCCACGGTTCCCATAACAGAGCCAAAAGCTATAACCATAAACAATCTGGCCGTTAAAGCGGGGTTGGCGAAGTTTCTGCCGATTCCGCCAAATGCCATCTTTACCAAAACAATAGCGAACACCGTTCCTAAAATAGGCATCCAAATATTCGCTAAACTTATCGAGCCAGGGATGTAAGTCATCGTTTGGCTATCGTAAGCCCAAATCAAAGATGCGGGCACGTTAAGCGCAAGCAAAATTCCGGTTACTATGCAGGACAAATCGGTAGCGGATGAGTTTTTTACCGCTTCCCAAGTCCATTTGTTGTTTTTTATTAATGTAAATAACAGCTCGGAAACAAACGCTGTTACGCAGCATACCGCGACTAATATTAATGTTCCCCATCCAAAAAATATAACGCCCGCTATTACACAGGGAATAAGCGCTATAATTACATCCAGCATTATCTTTCGCGTGGAGAAATTGGAGGATATGTAAGGGGAAGATTTTACAGCAAGTTTATCCATTTTAAATACCCCTCTTTGCAATCATTTTTTTGGATTTTTTCATAGACGAAACCAAATCGCGCTTAGCGGGGCAAATATAGCTGCAGCAGCCGCAAAGTATGCAGTCCACAGCGCCGTATTTCTTAGCGTCCGCCCAATCGCCCGCTATGCAAGCTAAATCTATATACATAGGCATTAATCTCATAGGGCAAACCCTTGCGCACTTTCCGCAATTAATGCATTGGCTGGGCTCGATATTGTTTACTTCGTCTTTGGTTAAGAACAATACCGCCGAAGTAGTGGCTGTAACCACTTCTCCCGCGCTCTTCGCGGCCTCGCCCATCATAGGTCCGCCGTTGACTATCATATAGCATTGAGCGGATTTCATTTCTTCTAATTCTTTTTGCAAATTCTTGATTTCGCTGTTTAGCTGTTTTGCGCGCTTGGATTCAGATTTATCTAACGAACCAATCAACGCTTGTTTTTCGCGAATAAGGTCTTGCTTAATTTTGACGTTTTCAAGAGAGTTTGCCGCTTTGCAGTCTTTTAAAATCTCGTCATAAGTAGTGCCTATCCTTATCCAATAATTACCCTTGTTCTTTACCGCGCCGCCCGAAACGGTTACCACGCGTCTATACAAGGGTTGTCCTTCCCAAACGGCGTAATAAACAGCCAGCGCGGTATGCACGTTGTTAACTATTACGCCCACCTTGGAAGGCAAGGACGTAGCCGGAACCACTCTCTTGGTTAGAGCGTAGATTAGTTGTTTTTCCGCGCCTTGGGGATATTTGGTCTTAACAGCGACTACTTTTATATTGGAGTAATTATTTTGACTAATGACTTTATTTAAAATCTCAACGGCGTCTTTTTTGTTGTCCTCAACGCCAATAATGATGTTGTCTACGTTAAGAGCTTTGGCTATATACAGCGCGCCTTTTAGAATTTGGTTGGGATATTCCAACATTATTCTATGGTCGGCTGTAATATAAGGCTCGCATTCTGCGCCGTTTATTATTAATGTGTCTATTTTATCGCCTTTGGGAACATTTAGTTTTACCGCCGTGGGGAAACCCGCGCCGCCCATTCCCACAATGCCGCAGTCGGCTATTCTTTGCAAAATTTGTTCGGGGGTGGGATTTTCCAGTCTGGGCAAGAATTCGGTTTGATCAGAAAAGTCGTTGTCAATGACTATGTGCTGAACGTCGCCGTGAGCGGTAGTCTTAGTTTCTATAGCGGCTACCTTGCCGCTTACGGACGAAAATATATTGGCGCTTACATCGCCGTCCGCTTTGGCTATCAAGGTGCCGATCTTTACGTAATCGCCTACCTTGACGCAAACAATCGCCGGCTTGCCTATGTGTTGAACTACTGGTATGTAAACCCTAGACGCCGGCGTCAATTCTGAAATATAAAAGTTTTCGGTAAATTTTTTATTAGTCGGCGGGTGCACTCCGCCCAAAAACGCTATAGGCATCGATTGACCATCCTATTTGATAATATATTAATTAATTCGTGAATGATTATAACATCCTATTGTCAAATTGTCCATAAAAACTTAAAAAAATATATAACTTAATCTTAATTGTATTATGCGGTATTTTTATAGGCATTATGTAAAGGCTTAATTGACCTAAATATTTTGATTGTCAATTCTATTCGCGACTTATTGAGGAATATATTAGTTTTATGAAAGTTTTTCAAAAAAATGGGCAGTCTTTAAAAGAAATACTCAAACAAAAACCTCAAGGCAAGACGGACAAAGTCTTGTTAATTTTTACGATTATTATAACCTGTTTTGGAATCTTAATGGTGTATTCCGCTAGTTCTTATACCGCTTACACGCGGTATCAGGACAGCTTTTTTTATATGAAAAAGCAAATCCTGGGCGCTATATTAGGTTTGGGCGCTATGACGGGGTTGACATATTTTAATTATAAAGCGTTGGATAAGCTAAAGCTTCCTATATTAATTGTTTCTATTATATTGTTGATAGTAGTCTTTATCCCGGGAGTGGGATTGGAAAACTACGGCGCGAACAGATGGATAGATTTGCCTGGATTTACCATTCAGCCGAGCGAAATATCTAAGTTCGCTTTTATTATTTTCGCGGCGGGCTATATGGCGAAAAACCAAGACAAGATGACTAGCTTCAAAGGGCTCTTGCCCGTTTTGGCCGCAGGCGGCGTTATCGCTCTGCTTATAATCTTAGAACCTAATATGTCCATCACTATGTGCACGATATTATTAATGCTCTTTATGCTTTTTATAGGCGGGACAAGGCTGAAACACTTTGTGATTTTGGCGCTGCCGGTAGCGGCTTTGGTGCCTATATTAATATGGATGGAGCCTTATAGGTTAAACCGTCTTTCGGCGTTTTTGAACCCTTGGGCGTCGCCTTTGGAAGAAGGCTTTCAGTTGATACAATCATATTATTCTTTGGGAAGCGGCGGCTGGTTTGGCGTAGGGCTGTTTAAATCCCGCCAAAAATATCTATTCCTGCCTTTTTCCGAATCGGACTTTATCTTCAGCATTATCGGCGAAGAGTTGGGTTTGGTCGGCGCGGTGTTAACCATATTGGTATTTTGCGTGATAATCTACCGCTGTTTTAAGGTGGCGTTTAACGCCCCCGATAGATTAGGTTTTTATATGGCGTCCGGGGTGGGCGCGATTATCGCTATCCAAGTGGCAATAAATATCGCTGTTGTTACGGGCAGTATCCCGCCCACGGGGCTTCCCCTGCCCTTTGTAAGCGCGGGCAGTTCCTCGCTTGTAGTGTTTATGGGCGGAATAGGGATAGTTCAAAACATAGCAAGGCACGGTGGTTCAATTGAAATCAATTAGCGCCTAGGGATTTTACCAATTCAATAAATCTATCGCCCCGCGCCTCGAAATTGATAAACTCGTCAAAACTTGCGCACGCCGGCGAAAGCAAAACAACGCAAGGCTTAATTTTTTGCGCTATCTCCACGCTTTTATAAAACGCTTCCTTAAAATCGTCTGCGGCAACAGCCTTATCAATCAATCCAACTGCTTTTATATCTTCCAGCATTTTTTGCTTGGTGGCGCCGCAAATAACCACATATTTAATAATTTGGTCATACTTTTCTTTAATTTCCTTAAAAAACTCCAAAAAGCTTATGCCCTTGTCGCTGCCGCCTAACATTAAAACGGTAGGCTCGGTCATACTTTTTACGGCCACTATGGCGGAATCGGGATTTGTGGCCTTGGAGTCGTTTATAAATTTAATGCCGTTTTGCTGTCCTACCGATTGCAGTCTGTGTTTTACGCCGTTGAATTTTGATAAAGCGCGCCCTATGGTTTCGACATCCACGCCGGCCAAATAAGCGCATAATCCCGCCATAAGCGCGTTATAGACATTGTGCTCGCCTATGATTTTTAAATCGTTTTTATCAATGACAAATTTGCCGTCTATGTAAATCTTGCTGTCAAGACACCAAGCTCCGTTAACCTTTGACTTTTGGCTTATGTAATATTTTTGGGAAAGCGGATGATAATACTTCAAAAGCTCGGGTTGGTCGTAGTTGGCTATAAAAAAATCGTCTATAGTTTGATTTTGGTAAATGCGAGTCTTGCATTGGATGTAATTTTCCATAGTGATATGTCTATCCAGGTGGTCGCTCGTGATATTCAAAATGCCCGCTATATGGGGTTTAAAATTATGTATCGCCTCTAGTTGAAAGCTGGACACTTCCAAGGGCAAAATATCGTCTACCGAATATTCCAGCGCTTTGGAAGAAAAGGGCGTGCCTATGTTGCCTAAAGGCTCGTTTTTTATGCCCGCCTCGTTAAGGATAAAACTTATTAAGCTTACGGTGGTGGTTTTTCCGTTAGTGCCGGTTATGGCGATAAGCTTGCTTTGGTTAAGCCTAAAGCCGAACTCAAGCTCTGACAAAACGGGAACGCCGCATTGAAAGCACATTACGACGTTATGGTCGTAAACGCTTATCCCCGGGCTTATGACGCACTCGTCAAAAGTCTTGATAAAGTCAAAAGTCAGATTTGTTTTTCGGGTGTCGTTAACTAAAACGGCGTCGCCGCCTAAGGAGTTTAAGACGTTTAAAACGCTTTTTCCGCTAGCGCCGCCGCCCAATATCAAAATCCGCTTATTTTTATAGTCCAACTTCAGCCGTCCGATTATAAAAATCTAAGATACAATATCCCGCTCAAAATTCCCATAAAGGCGGTTACCATAATATATATGACCGTAATTTTTGCTTCGTGAATTCCCTTTCTCTCGTAATGGTGGTGCAAAGGCGCCATAAGGAAAACCCTTTTTCCCTTGGTCGCCTTAAAATACAGAACCTGAATAATTACGCTTACGCTGCTTAAGACAAACATTATGCCTATTATGGGCATTAACAGCTCTTGCCTGGTAAAGACCGCCACGCAGGCTACCGCGCCGCCTAGAGCGAGCGAGCCCGTGTCGCCCATAAAGATTTTAGCCGGATAGCTGTTATATATAAGGTAACCCATTACCCCGCCTGTAACCGCGCTGCCAAAGATTATTTGGCCTATATATTCGTTAAGCGCTTGGACATTGTAGCCTTCGTTATATAAATAGTTGACATAGAACAGCTGGGTTGTGCAAAACGCCACCATAAACACAGCGGTAACTCCGCCGGCAAGCCCGTCCAAGCCGTCGGTTAGGTTTACGCTGTTGGTCACGGCCAAAAAGATAAATATAATAAAAGGGACGATAAACACGCCTAGGTTGACTTCAATAGAAGTATAAGGAATTAAGATAGACGCCCCTATGTTCTTGTTCCTATACGCGTAAACGGCTATAATTACGGCGATAAGCGTTTGGGCGATAATTTTTTGGTATGCCCTTAGTCCTAAATTTTGCTTGAATTTAATCTTTATAAAATCGTCCAGCCCGCCCACAATCCCATACGCTATCATAACCGCCAGCGACATCAAAGAAGAGCCCAAAAATTTTGAAAAAAGCATAGCGATAATTACCGCCAATATAAACGCTATGCCGCCCATTGTGGGAGTGCCTTGCTTGTTTAGGTGGTTGTCGACATAATGCAAAATCGTTTGGCGGGCTTTGAGCCGTCCCACGACCTTGATTACTATAGGAGTAACCAAAGCGGCTACCGTAAAAGATATTAACAGCGCGATTAGGGATTGCAGGATAATCTCTGTCAACAAGGCTGCACCATACTATCGATAATGTTTTTTACTGTTTCCAAATCCGAAAACGGATATTTTACGCCCATTATTTCTTGGTAAGACTCATCGCCCTTGCCGGCGATTAGCACGATATCGTTTTTTTGGCTTATGGATATGGCGTGACGTATCGCTTCCTTTCTGTCGGGAATGCGGACATATTCGCCTTGGGTTTCCTTTGCGCCTTGGACGATGTCTTCTATTATGTCTTCCGGTTTTTCAAACCTAGGATTGTCGCTGGTAATTACCGTGTAATCGGACAATCGACACGCCGCCTTGCCCATCTTGGCGCGCTTGTCTTTGTCTCGGTTGCCCCCGCAACCAAACACGGTAATAATTTTGCCCTTAGCGAATTCTTTTATACTGCGCAATATATTTATCAAGCCGTCGGGCGTATGCGCGTAGTCGATAATTACTTGCTTGTCGTTTTTTATGTAAGTCTCAAACCGCCCTTTGACTTTCTTGAGATTGGCGATACCCGCCGCTATATCGGCTATATTGACATTTAGAAGGTAACAAGAAAGAGCGGCGCACATTGTGTTATACATATTAAACCTGCCCGGAAGGGCGAAGTTGATTTCGTAAATTTTATCAAAAATATTGATTATGTATTGAATGCCTTTTATGCTGGACTTGTAATTTATCCCAAAAGCGTCCGCGGGATTTTTGCAGCCGTATGTAAAACAAGAAATACCGCAAGTTTGGCTGATTTCCCTGCCCAATTTGTCGTCAGCGTTTACCACAGCGATTTTGGCGTAGCGTGGACTAAAGAATTTCGCTTTGGCTTGTCTATAGTTTTTCATTGTCTTAAAAAAGTCCAGGTGGTCTTGGGTGCAGTTGGTAAAAGCGGCTATATCGTAGACAATGCCTTCTATCTTGTTTAACGCCAGCGCGTGGGCGGAAACTTCCATTACCGCCCAATCGGTGCCGCAATCCGCCATTTTTTTGAAGATAGAGTGAAGCTCTATCGGATCGGGAGTTGTCAGCGAAGGCGGATAGGTTTGACCGTCTATTATTATTCCCGAAGTGCCTATTAAGCCGACCTTTTTACCCGCCGCCTCGCCTATGCTCTTTATGATATATGTAGTGGTGGTTTTGCCGTTGGTGCCGGTTACGCCGATTAATTTCATCTTTTTGGCGGGATTGCCGTAATAATTGGCGCTTATTAAAGACATCGCGCTTCGGACGTCGTCGACTATGACTTGGGAAATGTCCAAATCCTCAAATACTTTTTGGCTTATAATAGCGGCCGCGCCGTTTTGGACGGCTTGGTAGACAAAATCGTGCCCGTCGGCTTTTTCGCCTTTTAGGCAAAAAAATAAACCCCCGACGGTTACGGTCTTGCTGTCGTGCGAAAGGTTGGTTATCTCGACATCCGAGCCGATAATTTGCTTTGGGTAAACCCCTTCCAATAACTCAAATAATTTCATAAGACTACCCATTAATTAGATTTTTGGCGGCTTAAATTCTCATCTTTTGATTTGCGACGCTAAGTCTTTGTAATCAAGCAAAATCTTAGTATAAGCGTATTTAATATCTGACGAGAGATTGACGTTGGGGTTCGCGTTTAATAACGGCTTTAAGGCTGACAAAATATTTTTAAGCCCTGTTTTTATATAGATATGTTCCACCCTTGTTATGTCTTTTGTGAGCTCTTCGTATTGAGATAAAAGAGAGTTTATCTCGTCGTATGCCTGACGAATGTCGAGCAACACCGCCGCTTCCGTAGTTTGTCCTTTGTCTAGCTTAATGCTGTGCTCGTATAATCTTTTATATATAGCGTCGAATTGAGATAAGCATTTTTGGACTATTTCTTTAACTTTTTTGTCCGAAAAATTCAACGCGATTTCGGGGATGGCAATGACATATTGCTCGGGCGAAAATTGCTTGGCGTTAGCCATAACGCTTTGGGCTTGCTCTTCCTCGGGATAAACCGCCGCTATAATCCTATAAGAGCCGTCCATAACGATATAACCCGCGCCGCCCATCTGCCTTATAGTCTGAGACGCCGCTAAAGCTTGGCTTTCGGACGAATAGCTGCCCAATTGGACAGCGTAATAGCGGTTTTGCTTTATTTCGGCTTTGCTTAACCTGCCCAAAAGATGTCCTATATTCAGCCCCTGCGCCAAAAGCGAAGTGAGCAAAACGGTTATGACAAAGCCTGTTATCATCAACGCTACGGCGGTTATTATTTCGGAACGCTTTAGTTTTGGCTTTGATTTAGCATAAGGCAAAGCAGGATAAGAAGAGCTCCCAATATATAGATTTGAGTCATTATAATAATCCCTTTCCGAGAGATTGTCTTCTATATATTCTTCTTCGGGCGGCTGCTCTTGGTTAAAACCCATACGCTGTTTTTTATAACTAAACTCGCTGTAATCTATCTCAAAACCGCCCCTGTCTTTCTTCATACTTGTTTTACTCCACGATTTGGGATATACTTCTAATTAATACTATGTAAGGCGGTTTTTCTTTATGCAATATAAAATTCACACCGCGCCGATATGGGACGCGTTTAAAAAGGACGATTGTCTATGCCCGCTGTGCCTAATCAACGAGGAATTGGTCCAAGGGCTGGTCGACAAATACCTAAACGAAGCCGTAATGGTGCCTTTGTCAAGACAGCTTGTTAACCAATACGGTTTTTGCTCGCATCATTACAATATGCTTTTAAAAGGCGATAATATTTTAGGCGTCGCATTACAAAGTATTACCCGAACCGAATACCTTCAAAACATAATCAAGCCGCCTAAAAACATAAAAACCGCGAAAAAACAGGCTTTGGAGTTATTAAGCCAAAGTCAGTCGTGCGTGATTTGCAACGAAGCCGATAAGACTATGGATAGGTATTATATGACTGTAGCGCAGATGTTTTACAACGAGCCGCCTTTTATGAAAGCGTTAAGCTCTTGCAAGGGATTTTGCCTTTATCATTACGCCAAGCTGTTAGAGAACGCCCATTACGCCCGCGAAAAGGTCAAACTATTTTTGGAGTGTATATATTCCGTAGAAATAAGCAAGCTGGCGAGATTAAGAAGCAATCTAGATTCTTTTACCCAAAAATTTGATTACCAAAAGAAAGAGCTGCCCTGGGGCGATAGCAAGGACTCGCCCTGGAGAGCGTCTCAACTGATAACCAAAAGAAAGATTTAAAAATTTTCAATAGGCGCTTAGTAATCCGTGCGGCCTAATAAATAATCAATTGAACAATCAAAATAATCGGCCAAACGCCAAACATAAGAAACCAAAGGCTCGCCTTTCCCTAGTATCCAATTGGAAATAGCTTGATTGGATATTCCAGTTTCGCGCGCCAATATGGATTGATTGATGTTGTGTTCTTTGATTTGCTCTTTTAATCTCTGTCTAAATAAGTCCAAGTTAACCATAGCTTTAATTCTATATATTAACACATAAAACAAAAAAAAGAATATTTTTCAATATTTATGGGATTTTTGAGCATAAATATATAATTTTGACGCATAGTGTAATATTTTGACGAATTTTAAATATTTATAAAATATTTTTTACAATTATATATAATTTTTGATTGCCTTTCCTATAACTATGGGATTATAATATTGATATCTTTCCCTAAAGAGGATATTTAGAAATGGACGAACTTATTTTTGTTATCGGCGAATTGCTTGTAACCGAAACTAATTTAATCGAATCCGTTGTTTATCCGCCTGAAGTCGAGTATCCAGAAAATATGCTGGCAATAAGCAAAGACGGAAAGAAATACGAAATCGCCGTTCGCCCAGTCGTAGAGAGTTCGGATAATTAATCCCCCGATAAATAAAAAAAGGCTGCAAACGCTTAGGCTTGCAACCATATTTATAATGCAGATGACCTGTAAGCCGAGTTCTGTCGAGAATGACCATCTGTCTGGACATATCGTTGCCGATATGTTCTAGCGATTTTGGCGAGAGCTACGGCGGACCACCTTGCGCTCTCTATCTTGCATCGGGCGGGGTTTA
>DATCKE010000043.1:0-1856 GCA_036562445.1 Clostridia bacterium | reverse complement strand
TTTAAATAAAGGTGTAAACTAAAAAAAGTTTATAGGACTAATAGAGAATCACATGTATATTCCTTTTACAAAACCCGAAATCACTCAAGACGAGATACAAGCTGTCGTCGATGTTTTAAAATCAGGTTGGATAACAACAGGTCCCGTTACCAAACAATTTGAGAGCCAAATCGCTCAATATTGCGGCGTCGAGAAAGCGTGTTGTATTAACAGCGCTACGGCCGGGCTGGAATTTGCCTTAAGATATCTAGGAATAGGCGAAGGCGACGAGGTAATCGTATGCGCTTATACTTACACCGCGTCAGCTAGCGTTATATATCACTGCGGGGCAAAAGCGGTATTTTGCGATGTCGCTAAGGACACCTATAACTTTGATTATGAAAGACTGGAAGACTTAATCAACCAAAAAACCAAAGCCATTATTGCCGTGGATATAGCGGGCGAATTGGCGGATTATGACAAATTATATGAAATCGCCGAGCGCAAAAAGCATTTATTTAAAAGCGGCAACGATATCCAAGCCGCATTAGGCAGGGTAGCCATAATAGCCGACGCGGCGCATTCTTTGGGCGCGCAAAAAGACAGTAAAAAGAGCGGCGCTTTTGCGGATTTTACCAGCTTTTCGTTCCACGCGGTAAAAAATTTAACGACAGCCGAAGGCGGAGCGCTTACTTGGACTTTTAAGGGCGAGGATAAAGAGCAAATTTACAAAAAAATAATGCTCCTATCCCTTCACGGCCAAACCAAAGACGCTTATAACAAAACAGCGGGCAATTGGGAATACGATATTGTTGCGCCGCTTTATAAATGCAATATGACAGACATTTTGGCGGCCTTAGGGGTTTCGCAACTTAAGCGCTATGAGGATATTTTAGCTAGGCGCAAGGCAATATTTGAGCAGTATAAAAATTTGTTGAGCGCCAATAAAAAAATAGATTTATTCGACCATAAATATTCTTCATATCATTTGATTCTGGCGCGTGTAGAAGACATAGGCGAAAAGGAACGCAACGAGATAATAATTAAAATGGCCGAGCGCGGAATCATTTGTAATGTCCATTACAAGCCTTTGCCTTTGCTTTCGGCGTATAAAAATTTGGGTTTTGATATAAAAGATTATCCCAACAGTTATAATCAATATAAAAATCAAATTACTTTACCATTATTTAATCAATTAACCAAAGAAGAAGTGGAATATATTTGCGAAAACTTTGTCGATATAGCGGAGCAGTATGTCTAAACTATTAAGTATAAACTATCTTTACATTGTATTGCCTGTTGTTATAATTTTATTTTTTGTTGCCGTTATAGTGTTCTATAGGCAGTTTTTTAAGCGTTTTTTTGATATAGTTTTATCATTTTTGGCGTTAGTTATATTATCTCCTTTAATTCTTTTGGTCGCTTTACTCGTAAGGATAAAATTAGGCAAACCCGTTTTGTTTAATCAAATCCGCCCCGGCAAAAACGGCAAATTGTTTGTGCTGCATAAATTTAGAACTATGACAAACGCCAAAGACGCCCAAGGCAACCTTTTGCCCGACGATCAAAGACTGACAAGTTTTGGCAAGTTTTTGCGTTCTACAAGCTTAGACGAGCTCCCTCAAATATGGGATATTTTTAGGGGCAAAATGAGTATAATCGGGCCCAGACCGCAACTGGTAAAAGACTTGGTGTTTATGAACGAAGAGCAAAACAAAAGGCATTTAGTCAGAGGCGGACTGACGGGGCTTGCTCAAGTGATGGGAAGAAACAACTTGACTTGGGAAGAGCGTTTTAAATACGACATAGAATATGTAAAAAAGTATTCTTTGTTCTTGGATATTAAGATATTTTTCCTGACTATTATTAAGGTGCTA
>DATCKE010000036.1:0-34190 GCA_036562445.1 Clostridia bacterium | reverse complement strand
ACCTTAGGCGGCATTAGCTTTGTCTTGCCTAGTTGGCGGCAGGCTGTTCCGTTTTTGGTGTTTGTTTTGCTCTACAGCCCTTGCGTTGCCACTATCGCCGCTATCAGCAAAGAGCTAGGCAGAAAATGGGCGGCAATATCTTTTTTTATACATCTGTTTATAGCGTATATTATCTCAATGCTTGTTTTCAACGCGATTTTGCTAGCGGGAATATCTTTGAGCGTATTAATCTTTTTGGCGGCGGTTATGGTTTTAATTATGTTGCTTAGGACTATCTTTAGATTTGATACAAAAAATAAAACCGTTAAAAAAGATAAGGCGTAAGATAGACCGCTTGGAACAAGCGGTCTTTTTAATGATATTTTTTATTTATTTTAATCTCATTATTTTATTATATTTTATTATCTAGTTTGTTGTATACTTGATGTCGAAGGATTGCAATTTCAGCGCTCTTTCTCTATTGGTTTTGAGCGCTAAACATTTTACCGTGTATTCTAAAAAAGGTTGATATATGATTTATTGGATAATCTTATTAGCGGTATTTATCTTTGGTGTTTTGCCCTTTATATTGCTGGATAGATTTTCGGCGAAACAGTTTAATAGAAGGATGGATAACCCTTACCGCCTTGAACCAAAAGATTTTGGGCTGGAATATCAAGAAATATATTTTAAGAACCTAGACGGCAAAAACCTAAAAGGCTATAAGTATTATAAAAAGGGCGGAGAACCTAAAGCCCTAATATTATTGACGCCGGGGTTTAAAAACAACCACAACCATTACCTGCCCGAAATAGAATATTTTGCTTCACGTGGATACTTGGTGTTTGCCTTTGATTCCACGGCCGTTGGCCGAAGCGAAGGCGACAGAGTAAAGGGGCTTTTGCAAATACCTTTGGACGCTTGCGCGGCGCTGGAGCATATAAAACAAGACGCCGAACTTAACCGATATCCTTTATTATTGTGGGGATACTCCAACGGCGCTTACGCCACATTGGGTCTAATTAACGACCAAAAGGTTGCCGCCGCAGCGAGCTTATCCGCCTTTAACGACCTTAATATGATGACGGCTGATTACGCCGTGTCTAACTTTGGCAAAATCGCTAAACTGCTTTATCCTTATTGCGTTGTTTATAACAGATTAAAATACGGCAAAAACCCTTTCGGAAAGGCTGTAGATAATATTAAGAAGAGCGATAAACCCTTGTTTTTGGCTCACGGCGCAGCCGACGAAGTTGTGCCTTATAAAAACTTTTTAAGGATAAAAAAATATAACGCCCATCCGTTGTCCGTTAATATTTCTATTGATGACCGCGGGCATTGGATAAGGTATACCGCAAGAGTAAACAACCTAAGAAACAAGCTAAGAGAAAAGTTGGACAACGCGCCCTTGGAAAGAAAGGCTGATTTAAGAAAATATTATTACTTTGTCGCGCGCAATATTGATTTTGAGCTTGTTGAGAAAACGGCCGACTTTTTTGACAATGTTATTCAAAACATCATCGCCTATAGAGCTTAGCGACGAGATTTTAGATATTTGGATGACAAAATAAATTCTTTTATAAATAGCTATAGATAAAAACAAAACAAGCGATTGAGAAACTCAATCGCTTGTTTTGTAATGCTGTGCAATTTCTGTTGATGCACCCTACCGAAACGGTATTTATGCAGGTGGCTCCTTCGAAGTTTCCTTATGGCACATAGCAAGCTCCGTTTAGTGCTGCTGCGTTCCCGCCCTGACACGGTTCGCGGTTTGCCATTGCATAAGACCCCGCTATCAACGCTCCTTACATACTCCAGCTTTCCATAAGATGCACCGCGAGAAATATTCGGCCCCGCTATAGCGGATTGCGGGTACAGGGCACCGCTAGCTCCCCGCTTAGCACAGCCATAATATTATAAATTAAAATTAATATTTTAGCAAGGATAATTTTTTGGAAAAACCAAAAGACATGTTGTCTAAAAATTTTGGTTTTTTTGCGTTATTTTATGATTAATGATAATGAAAAGGGCTTTGAAAAACCTGCTTTTTCTCCAGCCTAAATTTATTCTCTAATTATCATTATATATTTATCATTTTTTTATTTTATCTTTATATGTTATAATACTTGTATGGTTTCAAACGCGTCTAAGTTTATAGAAGCTTACAACATCATAGACAGAACCCTTCGTTCCCAATACGGCTACAAGGACACCATATCTTTTACCGAGCTTATCAGGCAAACTTCCAACCAAAACCAACTGGTAAAAAAATATTCTGACGAGCTATACGATTTTGGGCGGCTTAGAAACGCCATAGTCCATAAGTCCACCGACAAAATAATAGCCCAGCCCCACGACGAGGTGGTGGAATTAATCTGCCACATCGCCAAGTTGTTGACTTCGCCGCCGCTGGCAATAGATGTCGTCAAAAAAAGAGAGATATTAGCTTTCAGCGATGACCAAAGCGTGTTTGACTTGATAGAGGCGGTCTTTAAGCATAATTATTCCAATATACCTATTTATCAAGGCAAACGCGTTGTGGGCGTGGTCAATTCCAAGCAAGTTCTTAATGTTTTAATAAAAATCCTTCAATCAAAAAAGACCTTGAATTTTGACGACCTAAAAAACATCAAGCTTGGCGAGGTCGCAAGAATCGACGACGACGAGTATGTCTTTATGTCAACGGGCTCAAGCATTATAGACGTGCTTACCGTCTGCGCGCATAAACCCCGTCTAAAAGCCGTGTTGCTCACACGCTACGGCGACAACTCCGCGCCGGTTGAAGCGGTCATCACTTCGTCCGATTGGTTAACATTTAGCAATATTCTTGACAAAATTTAGCGATTACACGATAATTAAGAATAATATTTTTTAATATCTAACTTCTTGGAGCTTTTACAAATGTACGATAAAGTAGACAGTTCTTTGAATTTTTGCGCGAGAGAGCATCAAGTCATTGAGTTTTGGAAAAAGAACAATATTTTCCAAAAAACATTACAAAAAACAGAAGGCAAACCCGAGTTTACTTTTTACGACGGCCCTCCCACCGCAAACGGCAAACCGCATATAGGGCATATTTTAACACGCGTAATGAAAGATATAATACCCCGCTACAAGACTATGAAGGGCTATCACGTGGACAGAATAGCGGGTTGGGATACGCACGGCTTGCCCGTTGAGCTTGAGGTCGAGAAAATCCTAGGAATCGACGGAAAACCCGAAATCGAAAAATACGGCATAGAGCCTTTTATCCATAAATGCAAAGAAAGCGTCTGGAAATACAAGACCGAATGGGAAAAAATGAGCGAGCGCGTAGGCTACTGGGTTGATATGGAAAACCCGTATATCACCTACGACGACAAATATATAGAATCCGTTTGGTGGTCGCTAAAGCAAATCTTTGACAGAGGCTTAATCTACAAAGGCCACAAAATTGTTCCTTACTGCCCCCGCTGCGGAACAGCTTTGTCCAGCCACGAAGTAGCCCAGGGCTATAAGGATGTGACCGAAAAATCCATTGTGGCTAAGTTTGAGTTGGCGGACAGGCCCGGCGTTTATTTCTTGGCGTGGACGACTACGCCTTGGACTTTGCCGTCCAACGTGGCTTTGTGTATGAACGCAAAAGAAGACTACGCCGAAATCGAGTCCGATGGAACCAGATACATTCTAGCTAAAGAATTAATAGAAAAACACTTTGACCAATACGCCATTATTGAAGTCAAAAAAGGCAAGGACTACGAAGGCATAAAGTATAAGCCTTTGTTTGATTTTGCCGGCGACCAAAACGCTTGGTATATAACCAACGACGACTATGTAACCTTGACGGAAGGCACGGGCATAGTCCATATCGCGCCCGCGTTCGGCGAAGACGACGCCAGAGTAGGCAAAAAATACAACTTGCCTTTTGTTCAATTGGTCAACGACCGCGGCTTGTTCGTGGAAAACACCGGATACCTAGCGGGCAAGTTCGTAAAAGACGCCGACAAAGATATAATAAGAGATTTAAAAACCCGCGGGCTGTTGTTCTCCGAGATTAACTACGAGCATAGCTATCCTTTCTGCTGGAGATGCAACACACCGCTGTTATATTACGCGCGCAACACTTGGTTTATCAAGATGACCGAGTTAAGAGACCAGCTGCTAAAGAACAACGCCCAAATCAACTGGCTGCCCGAATCCATCGGCAAGGGAAGGTTTGGCAACTTCCTAGAAAACGTGGTGGATTGGGGACTGTCGCGCGAAAGATACTGGGGCACTCCTTTGCCTATTTGGGTTTGCTCTAAGTGCGACCACAAAATAGCGATTGGCAGCAAAGACGAGCTAAAGCAATTAGGCGGCATAACGGGCGACATTGAGCTTCACAAGCCTTATATAGATAACGTAACCATTAAATGCTCCAAATGCGGCGGCGTTATGAAGAGAACGCCCGAAGTCATCGACTGCTGGTATGACTCCGGCTCGATGCCTTTCGCGCAATATCATTATCCTTTTGAGAACAAAGAAAAATTCGAGTCGCACTTCCCCGCGGACTTTATATCCGAGGCGGTCGACCAAACAAGAGGCTGGTTCTATACGCTCTTGGCTATCTCCACATTGATGTTTGACAAGCCCGCGTATAAAAACTGCCTTGTCTTAGGCCACGTGTGCGACGAAAAAGGCGAAAAGATGTCCAAGCACAAGGGCAATGTCATAGACCCTTGGGAAGTCCTAAACAACCAAGGCGCTGACGCGGTAAGGTGGTATTTCTATACCGCTTCCGCTCCTTGGCTGCCCAGCCGTTTCTATCACAAAGCTGTGAGCGAATCCCAAAGAAAGTTCTTGGGCACGTTGTGGAACACCTATTCGTTCTATGTCTTATACGCCGAAATAGACCAATACGATCCCACAAAATACAACCTAAAAGATTGCAAACTGACCTTAATGGACAGGTGGCTTCTGTCCGAACTAAACTCTTTAATCGACTTTGTGGACAAGTCGTTAGAGAAATACAATATTATTGACAGCGCAAGACGCATTCAAAAGTTTACCGACGACCTGTCCAACTGGTATATTAGGCGCAATAGGGAAAGATTCTGGGGTTCGGATATGACGGACGACAAAATAGCCGCTTATACCACCCTGTATCACGCCTTGACGCAGCTTATTAAACTCTGCGCGCCTTTTGTTCCTTTTGTTACCGAAACGATTTATCAGAATATCGTAAGAAACGTGGACAAAAACGCGCCCGAGTCTGTTCACCTTTGCGATTATCCTGTGGCTGACTACAGCTACATCGACGAAAAACTCGACGATGGAATGCAGATCATTATCGATTGCGCGGTCTTAGGCAGAGCGCTAAGAAACGCCGTGAACATCAAAAACCGCCAGCCTTTGAGAAAGATGTTTATAGCTATCGCCAACAGGCCTAAGCCCGACCAAGAATTATTGGATGTGTTAGCCGACGAGCTTAACGTAAAAGAGATAGAAGTAATAGAGTCCGCCGCGGAATTCATCCAATACAACCTAAAGCCTCAACTAAAGACCTTAGGGCCTAAATACGGCAAGAACTTGGCAATCGTCCGCGAGGTCTTGGAAACGCGCGCGCAAGAGATAATGAGCGCCGTAAAAGACGGCGGAGTATATAAGACCGAATACAAAGGCGTCGAGATAGAGTTGACCGAAAGCGACTTGTTGGTAAGCGTAACAAGCCAAGAAGGCTACGACGCCCAAAGCGACGGCAACATAACCGTTGTTATGGACACCAAGCTCACGCCTGAGCTAATCTTGGAAGGCTACGAAAGAGAGCTTATCAGCAAGATTCAGACGATGCGCAAGGACGCCGGCTTTGAGGTAACCGATTATATCAACATAGGTTATCAAACGGATTCCGCCGACTTGATTAAGGTGTTCAAAGAGAAATTTGAGTCCATTAAGAAGGATGTTTTGGCGCGCGAGCTGTTTGATAAAGCTATCGACGGGTATACTAAAGATTGGGACATCAACGGTCAAAAGATTGTCTTAAGCGTCCAAAAAATATAATATGAAAATCGCGCAAAATTGGAAAGACTATCAGATAATCGCCACAGGGGACGGGCAAAAACTTGAGAGATGGGGCAATGTCATATTGCTTCGCCCCGATCCCCAGGTCATTTGGCGCGCGGATATAGATATGCGCAATTATCCCGGACTTAACGCGGTGTATTTGCGAAGCTCTAGAGGCGGCGGCAGATGGCAGATTCTAAGAGAATTCGGCGACAGCTGGACGATTAAATATAAAAACTATACCTTTTTGGTCAAGCCCACCGGATTTAAACACACTGGGCTTTTCCCCGAGCAAGCGGTCAATTGGGATATGATGGAAGCGCTTATAAAAAAGCGCGGCGGCGGCAGCGTCTTAAACCTTTTCGCCTATACGGGCGCCGCCAGCGTGGTCTGCGCTTGCAGCGGGGCGAAGGTAACCCACGTGGACGCGGCGAAAGGTATGGTCGAGCGGGCCAAAGAGAACGCGAAATTAAATAATATTAATACCATTAGATATATCGTCGACGACTGCCTAAAGTTTGTAAACCGTGAAATCAAAAGAGGAAATAGATACGACGCTATAATAATGGACCCGCCGTCATACGGCCGAGGCCCTAACGGCGAGATGTGGAAGCTTGAGGACAATATTTTTGAGCTTGCTAAGCTTTGTTCCGAGCTATTGTCGGATAACCCTTTGTTTTATCTAATAAACAGCTACACCACCGGGCTTCAACCGTCCGTTATGGGCAACATCTTAAAAAAAGTAACCAAGCGGTTTAAAGGTCGCATCGAAGCCTACGAAGTCGTTTTACCCACCCAAGAGAAAGATATAGTATTGCCTTGCGGAGCAAGCGCCGTATTTATCGGAGATTGATATGGAAGTGATTTACGAAGACAACAATATTCTTGTCGCGGTCAAGCCCCAAAACATCCCCACTATTTCGGATGGGACTCAAGAAAAGGATATGGTCTTGCTTTGTAAAGAGCATATCAAGCAGTCCGCGCAAAAGCCCGGGGAGGTCTATCTAGGTTTATTGCATAGATTAGACAAGCCCACAGGCGGGGCTATGCTGTTTGCCAAAAACGCAAAGACAGCAGAAAAAATCTCACAAGCGATAAAAGACGGCGAAGTCGAAAAATATTACCTGGCGGTGCTGGTAGGCTCGCCCAAAGAAAAACACGGAATTTTGACGCACTATTTGTTAAAAGACGCAAAAGAAAATTCGGTAAAAATAGTTCCCATAGCCACCGAAGGCGCAAAAAAGGCTGTGCTGGAATATTGGATAATGGGCGAATACGGCAAGCTTTCCCTTGCCAAGATAAAACTCTACACTGGCATCCCGCACCAAATCCGAGTCCAAATGAGCTCTTTAGGCTCGCCCATATTAGGCGACACAAAATACGGCGGCAGCCAAATGCCTAAAGTTAATCTAGCTTTATGGTCTTGCGAAATAAAACTAACTCACCCCGTTACCAAGACCAAAATGTCTTTTAGGTGCTATCCGCCCGAAGGCAAGCCTTGGGAACATTTCAGCGGATTGATTAAGTCGATATTGTTATAAAAAAAACAGCCCCTAAAGGGGCTTTTATTTTTGATTGATTAAAATCTCTTTATATTTTATCAGCTCTTTTTTGGCTCGCTCTAAGTCGTGTTCCTTATAATTGCCGCATTCTTGGGCGGTCGCGCCGGGAACGGTTTTAAACTCAAGGCAAGCGTCGATGGATTTTATGACAAGCTCTTTAGCCTTGTCATAGTCTATATCCACCAACAGCAAGTCAAATCCCGTTCTGCAGCCCATAGGCCCGAAGTATAGGACTAAATCAGAGTATTCGCTGTTTCTTATGGTTATAGCCAATATATGCTCTATGGTATGTATTACGGGATTGTCCAGATAATCGCCGCAGTTAGGGCGGCGAAATCTTAGGTCGTATGTGTAAATTTTTCGTCCCGATATATCCTGAATGGTGGTTAGATAAAATCCCTCTTTATGCTTGGTATGGTCTATCGTAAAAGAGGCTATGGGTTTAAGTCCGTTTTCTTTCATAATATCATTATAAATTACGCAAAATTCTTTTGTCAATATATAATGACTTGGACAAAGTTATCTGTTATAATGAAGCCATAACCTAATCGACAAAAGCCTAATTAAAGCGTTCTAAGGAGAAAACTAATGATAGCCTCAATAAACGCTATAGATATAATAGTGATAGCTCTGGTCGCTGTAATATTGCTGCTGCTTGTGTATATAGTGGCAGCGGTCAACGGATTTAAAAGGCTGTTAATAAAAATAGCCAGCGCGGACGACAAAGTGGAAGAATGCCTAAAAAGAAGATACGAGTTATTGACTAAAGTTAAAGATTTTGTCCCTTTTGATGCGGTGGATTTTGACAAAAATATGACTATAGACCAAAAGATAATAGTCAACCGCAAGCTAAACGAGATAAGCGCAAATGTCCTAAATTCCGATAAGTTTAAATCAATCAACGATTTTGGCAACATTATAGATGGTTTAAAAGAAAGCGAGCGACAGCTTCAATCCGCTATTGACGATTACAACTTAATAGTCGATAAATTTAACCACAGGCTGACGCTTTTTCCCTCCAAAGTAATAGCCAATATTATAAACCTAAAACCCGTAAAGGTTTTTGAAAGCTAAAGGTTAACGCGAATGAAGATTAGGGCGTTCCAAAATCTTGGAACGCTTTTTATTTTGCCATTTAGTTATGGATAAATATAGTCAATACTAATATAAAGATTTCTTATGTAATCTTTTAACTTATAAAAATCGCCAATATATGATAATATATTGCTGCCCAAAGAACTAAATAAAGGAACGGCGTATGGACAGGATGAAAAGCGTTTTAAAATATGTTTCCACCCACGGGCTAGGCTTTAGAACGCTTAAGACAATGATAGCTATAGCGGTGTGTCTAATGATCGCGTATTTTACCGACTACAACGACGCTTATTATGTTTGCTCGGTAGCCTTGCTTACTATGCAGATCACCCCAAAAGAGTCTATAACTTTGGGCGTCCAAAGGCTTTTGGGCACGATACTGGGCGGCGTCATAGGCACGGGAATGCTATACCTTAGCATCGCCATAAATATCCATACCTATATCCTTACCGTGTTTTCTATTGGCTTAAGCATTTTTATCTGCAATCTGTTAAGGCTCAAAAACGCCTCGGCTATATGCGCTTTGGTCGTTATGCTTATCTTGATAGTGCCGCTGGACATCCAGCCTACATATCTATATCCCATAAAAAGAACGCTTGAAACCGCGATAGGAATAATTATCGCCGTGGCGGTTAATTATTCTATCAAAAGATATCCCGTTCATACTCAATTGGAAGCAAGAGATATATTTGATAAAAAGTAATGGATATATCCTTAAGCGATACCTTAATATAAAGCATATTAAATACCAAAAATAAAATTTAACAATATATAAACATTTCAAAAACAATCGCCTAATTCGTTGACAAAACTTGAATTTATTGTTTATCCTAGCTGTGGAAAATAAAGTAAAAAGGATGCGACGGGCTTGAATATTCTTTACACTAAGTTTAAAGAAGTTTTGTTCTCGGTTTTGCCTATTATAGGATTGGTTTTATTGCTAAACTTTACCACGATATGCCCTATAGAAACCAAACTTTTGATTAGGTTTATAATAGGTTCGGTTTTTATTTTAATCGGACTAACCTTATTCTTAATTGGCGTGGACATTGGCATAGCTCCCTTTGGAAACTTGATGGGCAAATCCTTGGTAAAATCCAACAAACTTTGGCTCGCTATAGGAGCGGCGCTTATTTTAGGATTTTTTGTGTCCATAGCCGAACCGGGATTAATAGTTTTTTCCAACCAAGTAGGCGTGGTTACCTCGGGCGAAATACCAGGACTGGTAATACTATTTGTCGTGTCCGTTGGCTTTGCCATTATGATGGCTTTAGGCTTTATCAGGGTGTTTTATAACATACCTTTATATATATTGCTTCTCATAATCTACGGGATAATATTTATTTTCGCTTTGTTTACCTCGCCCGAATTTTTGGCTATAGCTTTTGATGCGTCAGGCTCGACCACGGGCGTTTTGGCGGTGCCTTTTGTCTTGGCGTTGTCCGTAGGTATCTCGTCCTTAAAAAAGGACAGCAAAGCGTCCGAAAGCGACAGCTTCGGCTTGGTAGCCACTGCCGGCACTGGCGCGATTTTAGCCGTAATGATTCTAAATATGTTCTATAGAAGCGAGTTTACCGGCAGCCTTGACATAATAGATCCAGGCTCGGGCTCTATAATAAAAGCGTTTACGAGTATTTTGTGGGACTACCTAAAGCAAAGCCTGCTTGCTATCGCGCCTTTGATTATAGTATTGATAGCGCTTCAAATTTTTGTGTTTAAGCTAAACCGCAAGCAATTTAGAAAACTGATTACCGGTTTTGTGTTCTCGCTAATAGGTTTGTTTATCTTCTTAGTCGGCGTAAACGGCGGCTTTATGGAAATAGGAATCTCAATAGGCAACACTTTAGCGTTGAAAGAAAACAAAGTATATATTATAATAATAGGACTATTCCTAGGAGTGGTCACTATACTGGCAGAGCCCGCCGTTCATGTCTTGACGCACCAGATAGAAGACGTAACCAGCGGTTATGTCGGCAGAAAGGCGGTATTAGTCACTCTTTCCATAGGAGTAGGCTTGGCGGTAATGCTTTCGGTCATTAGAGTCTTAGTGCCTGGGCTGCAGCTATGGCATTATCTATTGCCTGGTTACGTTATATGTCTTGCGTTGATGTTCTTTATACCTAAGCTGTTTATTGGTATGTCGTTTGACGCGGGCGTGGTAGCCACAGGTCCTATGACGGCTACGTTTAGTTTGGCGTTTATACAGGGAGCGGCAAACGCTTTCGCGGACGCAAGCGTCCTAACCGAAGGTTTTGGTATGATAGCTATGGTAGCGCTGTTCCCTATAATGGCATTGGAGATTTTGGGCTTAATATTTAAGATAAAGTCAAAGAGAAAAGGAGTTAATCAAAAATAATGGAAGAGCTGGCCAAAATGCCCAAATTTGAGATTGTATATATAATCGTAAACCACGGCAAGGGCAGCAAGGTATTGCACGCGGCTAAAGAACTAGGAATGCGCGGCGGCACGGTGTTTTTGGGCAGGGGCACGGTAAAAAACCCTATCTTAGAGTTTTTTTCGCTGTATGACACTAGAAAAGAGATAATAATAATGGGCGCCGACGCAAACACCGCGGACCATATTGTGGAATCCTTAAGTCAAAAGTTCCATTTTGACAAACCCAACCACGGCATCGCGTTTACGGTAAGCGCGAACAGTATTTTAGGTTCGACAGCATATAAAGGAGAAGAAAGCGAAAGCGAAGAAGGAGCAAAAACATCTATGTATCAGTTAATTATCACCATAGTTAATAAAGGAAAAGCGGAAGAGGTAATCGACTCGGCGACAGCCGCCGGCGCAAGAGGCGGAACGATTCTAAACGCGCGCGGCTCGGGCATTCACGAAACCAGCAAAGTGTTTAATATGGAAATCGAGCCAGAAAAAGAAACCGTTTTGATTTTATGCAAAAAAGAAGTAACCAAGGGCATTGTAGAGGCTATTTATAAAAATCTCGAGCTTGAAAAACCCGGCAACGGAATAATTTTTGTCCAAGACGTAAACTCCGCTTACGGCATTTACGAAGAAAAAAATGATTAAGCGCTTTTTTTAGATAAAAAAGATAATTTTGATAATGATAAAATAGAGAACGCAATGTTCTCTATTTTTTATTTCTATAAGCGTTAATAAAAGCCAAAACAACCAAATAAGATGTAATAATTTTGTTTTGTATGGACATTTTCTTATAAAAATTGTATAATATTTCGGTAAACCAAATTTACAGAGGAATATTTTGAGCAAAAACAGCAGCATCTATATAGATGTCAATTCTAATAATGTCTGCGTCGCGATGACCGAAGACGACGAGCTGACCGAGTTTTATATAGAATCCTCGTCCCAAAAAAAATTGGTCGGCAATATTTATAAGGGCGTAGTGGTCAACGTGCTTGCGGGAATGCAGGCGGCGTTTGTGGACATAGGTCTTGAGAAAAACGCCTTTTTGTATGTCGGCGATATGGTGTTTGACCGCGCCGAGCTCCAAAATCACGAAATCAATATTCCCGAAAAATTATCCATATTCCCCGGCGACGAGATAATGGTTCAAGTCGTTAAAGACGAAGTGGGCACAAAAGGCGCGCGCATTTCGTCCAATATTTCGCTGCCCGGGCGCAGCGTGGTAATGACGCCCACATTGGATTTTTTGGGCGTTTCCAGAAAGATTACGGATGAAAAAATCAAGCAAAAGCTTATCAAACTAGTAAAAGCGCACGCGCCCAAAGGCTGCGGATATATCATAAGAACTGTCGCGCCCGAGATGTCCAAAAGAGAGATAATCGCCGAGATGAAACAGCTTAATAAGCTCTGGGAGTCTATCCAACAAAGATATAAAAAAGCCCGCCCGCGGGAGTTAATTTACACCGAAGGCGATTTGGTCGCTAGAATCGTTAGAGACTTGCTCAATTCCAACATCGAACGCATTATAACCAATTCAAAAGAAGTTTACGATACCATATCCGAGAACTTTGTAAAAAGCCTTGCCGGATTCGCTGATAAAATAGAGCTATACACCGGCAAGATTGATATGTTTAAGTATTACGGCATCCGTCAAAAAATAGACAAGCTGTTGGACCGCAAGGTATGGTTAAAGAGCGGCGGATATCTTATCATAGACAAGACCGAGGCGCTTACCGTCATAGACGTCAACAGCGGCAAATACACCGGCGACAGCAACCTTTTAGAAGATACGGTGTTTAAGGTGAACTTAGAGGCCGCGCAAGAAATCGCCCGCCAGCTAAGGTTAAGAAATATAGGCGGAATTGTGGTAATAGACTTTATAGATATGGAATTAAACGAGCACAAGCGCAAGGTCTTGGAAGTCCTAGAAGAAGCCTTAAAAAGGGACAGGACTAAGTGCAGACTGCTTGGCATGACGCAGTTGGGGCTGGTGGAGCTAACCCGCAAAAAAACGCGCAACGACATCTTTACCAGCCTGCAGGATGAATGCAATGTGTGCCACGGTTCGGGCAGGATATTATCAACCGCTTCGGTTGCCAATAAGATACGCATTGATTTATTGGATCTGTTCGCCACTATGGATCCGCCCGCGGTGACTATTTCGGTCAATCCCGAAGTTATGGCGAAAATGTTTACAGGAGTTTTCTCCAAAGAATGCGACACGATTTGGTCGGGCAAGAGAATTTACGTAATACCCAACGAGCATCTATTAAGAGACGTCTACAGGATTCAAGCGCACAAAGACACGGTATTGACCTTGCCCAATACGGCAAGATTATTATATTGAATTTTGTTAATTATTCATAATATGGTATAATTTTTATAATAATGAGGAAAAGGTTAGAAAAAATAGCTTATGAGATATATAAATAAGGAATACGGCTTTACATTTAGACCTCCGTATTTAGAGAACTTTCATAAAGAAGAGCCCAAAGGACCCGCGGTAAAGAATACTAACTATCCCTCAAAATATATTATCGGCGCCGGTTTGGATTACTCCGCTATAAACGGCGCTATGCTCATAGGCAAATACGGCTCGCTTTGGGGAGTAAAGGTAACCTATTTTAACGGCTATAAATGGTTGGACAACGAGGACTTTGTATCCGCGCACTCAAAATACAGCGTTTACTCTACCGACGGCAGCTACGCGCATTTTACCAGCGGTCCGCTGTCCGTCAAATGGATAAGACAAGGCGAACAGGGCTTAGGCATTCAGATAACGGCGAGCAGGCGGTTAAGGGTAAGGGTTATTTTTTATCCTTGCTTTAACTGGCCGGGCGAAATCAGCATAGAAGGCTCTTATGTAAAGGGACGCTCGCCATATGTGGCCGCTGTCCCCGGCGACATAGAGCTGTCTAGACCTTACTCGATTTATAGAAACCGCTACCAAGTCATATTAGACGACAAGCCCACCCGCGAATATTTTATGGCGCAAAGCTATAACAAGCCTTTGGATTCGGCTAACGGCGCGTTTAACGAGGTAATGATGGAATTTATCATCAATAACTATCAGCCGACCGTCCATCTATATTGCGCCGTGGGCGACGAAAAGATACTCGCTTTTGACATTCCCGACGTAGACAAATTGGATAAATTAATAGAAACAGCGGGCGACTTAAAATACAGCGTTAACAAAACTTACGGCAGCGGCGTTTTGGGCGCGCCCGTAGAGAGTATGTTTAACGCGTCGATGTGGTCTAGGGTGTATTACCCTTATCTTTTGGACACGATAGCTATAGGCAAAAGACTTCAAAAAAACGACCACTTTGATTTAAACGGCATAGAGGAAAACTCAAGCCTCTTAGTCAACTCTTGGGTTTGCGAGAGCGCGGACTTTTTAAATCAATTGACTTGCACTGCCCAAGACAAAATTTTAGGGATTTTGACGGCTTACCAAATATTCTCCCGCCATAAAGACAAAACCGGCTTTGTCAAATTATTGACCAAGTTTACCAGAATGTTCGAGCCGGACGGCAATTTGGTTTTAGACGAGAGCAAGGATAAAAATTTGGTGGCTCACCAATGGGACGATTCGCCCCTAAAAGAAAAGCAAGAAAAGCCTATGTATTCGCTCGACCAAAGCTGCCTAAAGCTTTTGGCGTATGATTTGATAGAGAGAATGGCGGCCAAATTCGCTCTGCCCGAGGCGGCGGTTTTCGGCGAGGCAAAGAGAAAGCTAAAGCAAAAAATCAACGAAAAGCTTTATAACTCGGAAAAAGGCTTATATCTCAATAGATACACCGACGATTCTTGGGCGGAAAACTGCGGCGCCACCAGCTTTTATCCTTTAATCGCCGGGGCTATAGAAACTCCCGAACAACTTAAGGCGGTTATAGACAATTTATCGTCCAAAAAGCTGTTTTGGGGCGATTATGTGATTCCCACTTTATCAAAAAACAACAAAGACTACGGCAAGACGCTTAAGGGCATAGAGTCCAAAACGCCGCCTTATTTGGAATACCGCGGCGCGATATCGCCTTACGTTAATTATCTTATCTACCATGGTTTAATCAGATACGGACTTGACGAAATCGCGAGCGAATTCGGGTATAAATGCGCTAAACTTTGGCAAAAACATATTAAGTTTAAATTCAATATATATTCAAAATATCTGCCTAGCGGTCGCGCTCCCAAAGGCGCCAAATATTACAGTATGGAAGGCAACCTGCTGGCGCTTATCGGAATGCAGTCGCTTGTCGATGTGGAATACTTTAGGGACGACTTAAAATTCGCCTTAAGGTTTGGAACCTTCGCGAAAGGTTCGCACGCCGTAACCAATTTAAAGATTATGGAGCATTATTACAGCATTGAAACCGACAACTACACTACCGCGATGCTGATTGATAACAAAGAGGTGTTTAAGGCCGAAGGCGGCAGATGTATTGTCCGTCAGTTAATAGACTCTAAAGACGAATACGGCTTTTTGATTATAGCCCCTGTGGATTTAAAAATAACCTTAAGGCCTTTAAACTACCAGCTAGGCAAAAGACCGGAATATGTTTTCAACATATCCAAGGGAAAACACAAGGTAAAAATAACCGACAAGGTTTATACCGAACTTATAAGTTAAAAACTGACAATTATTTGTAAACTATTTTATTTGAATAATAATCCGCCAATTGTTATAATTAGCGTTGATGGTGTGAGAGAATGAGCATAAAAAACAAGATTAAAAATATCTTTTTTGTTAAGCATAATACTTTAGTTTTATCGATAATAGATATATTTTTATTAATATTATCTTATTTTTTCACAGTAGTGTTTTACTTAATTTTATACGAAAGAAAATATCTGCTGTGGCTGGGCAACCTATACACGCTTTCGTTTTTAATCATTCCTTACGCCTTGCTGTTTAACCTATTTGGTTTATACCGCAATCTATGGCAGTTTATGAGAATCAGGGACTTGTTTAAGCTCGTAATAGTGCTTGGAGTCTCGTCCGCTGTCTTTATTCTCTCTTCTTTCGCGACTTCTGGCGGCAATGTGACATATCTTTTCTTTGCCTTAATCACATCGCTCTTGGCTTGCGTTTTGATATTGGTAAGCAAACTGGCTTATATATTGTTGTTTGAGCGTATGCGCCGCATAAGAAACAACGGCGGCAAAAGGCTCGCGATTGTGGGCGCGGGACAAGCCGGGGTGTTGCTATTGGACAATATCTTAAGCGATAAAGAGTGCAAATACCACCCCATATGTTTCTTTGACGACGACAAGAGCAAGGTAGGCAAGAGCATTAGCGGCATAAAGGTAGTGGGCACTACCGACCAAATCGAAATGTTCTGCTCGGAACTTAACATTGACGAAATAGTCATAGCTATACCTTCGTTAACTTTTGAGCAAAAACAGCGCATTTTTGATAAATGCTTAAAGACCAAAAGCCGAGTGGTAATTGTTCCCAGTATGTCCGAGCTGATAAGCGAAAAGAACATATGGCAGACCAGAAGGGACATAGACGTAGAGGACTTGCTGGATAGAGCTCCGGTAAAACTAGACACCGATAAATTCTATGAGCTAATTTCGGGCAAGACCGTTTTGGTAACGGGCGGCGGCGGCTCAATAGGCTCGGAACTGTGCCGTCAGATAATAAAATACAACCCCAAAAAGCTTATAATCTTAGACATATACGAAAACAACGCTTACGAAATCCAACAAGAACTGAAACTTCAATACGGCGCCAATATAGACTTGTCCGTAGAAATCGCGTCCATACGCGACTACGACAAAATGGAATTATTGTTTGATAAATACAAACCCGAGCTTGTGTTCCACGCCGCGGCGCACAAGCACGTGCCTTTGATGGAGGACAACCCTGACGAGGCCGTAAAAAATAACATTTTTGGCACTTTTAACTTAGTAAAGCTTGCCGACAAATACGGCGTGGAAAAGTTTGTTTTGATTTCGTCGGACAAGGCCGTTTATCCCGCCAACGTAATGGGCGCGACCAAGCGTTTCTGCGAAATGATTATTCAGTCTATGAAAGGTCGCTCAAACACCCAGTTTATGGCGGTTAGATTTGGCAATGTTTTAGGCTCAAACGGCTCGGTTATACCGCTCTTTAGAAAGCAAATCGAAAGGGGCGGCCCGGTGTATGTCACCAGCAAGGAAATAATCAGATACTTTATGACCATACCCGAAGCGGTAAGCCTTGTATTGATGACAGGCGCAAAGGGCAAAAACGGCTCTGTTTACGTATTGGATATGGGCGCGCCCGTGAAAATAGACGATTTGGCAAGAAAGATGATTACTCTTGCCGGTTATGTTCCGGACAAGGACATAAAAATAGTTTATACAGGACTAAGGCCGGGCGAGAAGATGTATGAAGAGCTCATCTTGCACAAAGATAGAGCGGAAAAAATTGACGAAAAAATCTATATGGAAAAACTCGCCAATATCTCTTATGATTTTATCATAAAGACTCTTGAGAGATTTGAAAAGGCCCTAAGGCAAAACGATATACCGTTGCTCGTTAACATCTTAATGGACGTGGCGTATAACGGAGAAAAACAAGGAATTGAGATTCTAAAAAACAATATAGAAGCAGGCGTTATGTTAGAGCCTATTCAAGAGACAGCCGGATGAAAACCTTATTGGTGTTATTGGTTACGTTTGGAGTCGCGGCTGTTCCCATAATTGAGTTAAAAGGCGCGATTCCTTTGGGTATGGGGCTTGCCCTTCATTACGGCATAGAGCTTAACCCTTGGGTTTATTTTATATTCGCGTATTTAGGCTCGTGCCTGCCCGCGCCGTTTATTATTTTATTTTTAAAACCTGTCTTAAACTATTTATCCAAGACTAAATTCTTTAAAAAGCTATCTCTTTGGCTTACCAACCGCTTTTCCAAAAAGACCTCCGAAATTAACAAAAAAGCCGAGCAAAAAGCCGAAAGCGGCCTAATAGACGCCGAACAAGAGACAAAAGAAGCCGCCAAGCGCAAAAGGATTGAGTGGATTAAATACATATCGTTGTTTCTCTTTGTCGCCGTCCCGCTTCCCCTTACAGGCTGTTGGACGGGCTCGGGCATAGCGGCGTTTATGGGCTTGGATTTAAAAAAAGGTATGGCCATTATCAGTTTAGGCAATCTGGTCGCCGGATTGATTATTATGCTTGTGTCTTTAGCGGGCTACCAACTTCCCAGCCTGTTTTAAAAATTTTCTAATTTCCTCTCGTTTTTATTAATAATTTTTTCTGTTGATAGGCAAACTAAAAGACTAAATATTTTTTTGCCTAAAACTATGTTTTTAGGTTTAAAAACTAATTTTTGGGAGAATAATCTAATGGAAGAATATGTAATAAGACTTACCAAAGACTTAGACCAAGAATTAGAAAAAAGGGCTTCCGCCCAAGGCGTGTCAAAAGAGCAATATCTTAATAATTTGGCGAAACTTTTTTTGAGCGCTTCGCATAGTATAAACCGAGAAGAGTTTGAAAAGGGATATGAGGAAATGGGAGCAATCAATCTTCAGCTTGCTAACATAGGGGATTGTTGCGATGGAGAAACCGAACATAACAAGGGGCTCAATATTTTTCGCCGACCTAAGTCCGGTAGTGGGGAGTGAACAAGGCGGTTTACGCCCTGTTTTGATTATTCAAAACGATATAGGCAATAAGCACAGCCCAACTATTATAGCGGCTGCTATTACCAGTCAGATAAATAAGGCTAAACTGCCCACCCATATAGAAATAAAAGGCGAAAAGTTCGGACTAAACAAGGATTCGGTAATATTATTGGAGCAAATAAGAACATTAGATAAAAGACGCCTGCGCGAAAAGATAGGCGAACTAGACGCCGAAACAATGGAGAGCGTCAATAAGGCTATTTTGATATCGTTAGGGTTTTTTTGACCATAAAAATATAAAATAAACAAAAGAAAACCCGCTTATCTTAGCGGGTTGCTTTTTTATTTTTTAATTTTAGTTAACTAATATAAATCCCATATTTTTCATCATCTCTAAGAAGGCTTTATTGCCTTGCTCGTCGTCCTTAAACAACGCGGTGCATTTTAGTATCCGCTCGCACGCTTTGTTTATATATTGCTCGATAGCGGCGCCCGCGTCCTCGTCGCTTAGGTTGGTGCCGTAGTCGTTGATTAACTGCGCTATCATACCTGTATGATGCACCAATGGATGGCTGGGATCGCTAAGCTCGTGGAACTTGCTCTTGCCGACTAAGAAATCTTTTATCTCTTCCGCCTCTTGCGCCAATCTTCCGGGCAGGATAAACACGCCCATAGCTTCTATTAGACCGATGCTTTCTTTTTTGATGTTATGCAGGTCGGGGCTTACGTGGAATATTCCGTCGGGATGAGCGTTGTCCGTGCGGTTGTTGCGCAGGATTATGTCCAAAGAATACTCGCCGTCCTCGTTAAACCTAGCTATAGGCGTTACGGCGTTATGCTGCTCGTTGGTGTGGGCTATGATATTTAATTTCTCGTTGTTGTATTCCAAGAAATAGTCCAATATCTCGCCGAACAGCTTTTCTAAGGACGCGCGGCTCTTGCTCTCTATTCTTATCACATTGTTATACCAATCGGGCACCAAGATTCTAACGTCCGGATAATTGGGCGAAGAAAATCTATATTTAATCTTGGTTTTGTGCAGCGGCATTTTATGCGCGCCGCCCTGGTAATGGTCGTGATTTAGGATAGAACCGCCGATACGCGGCAGCGCGGCGTTAGAGCCTATGAAATAATGGGGAAATAGGTCTATAAAGTCAAACAGCCTAACCACAGTAGTCTGGTTGACGTTCATAGGCGTATGCTCATCGCTAAATACTATGCAGTGCTCGTTGTAATACCTATACGGCGAAAATTGAAAATGCCACAGCTCCTCGTTTAAGAAGATAGGAATGGTTCTTAATGTTAATTTAGAAGGCGTGCTGTCGTTGCCCCAAAAGCCCACGTTCTCTTTGCAAAGCGGACATTTTGGATAGCCCGTCTGAGGCTTTTTGAGAAGCTCGGCGGTCTTTTTATTGTCCTTTTCGGGCTTGGCGATGTTAATGGTAATTTCCAAGTCCGCTTTTTCGGCGGGCGCGGTCCACGAGAGATTGGCCGCCACTTCGTCGTATCGTATATAATTGGATTTTATGCAATAGTCGTATAAAAACAAACACGCCTCTTTTATATTCTTCTCGCAAGCTATCTGGTCAAACATATCGATTATAAAAGAAGGCGGCGGGCAAACTATGTCCATTATTTCTGTTTCAAAGTTTACTCTCTTGCTCGGTTCGATTATGCCTTGCTCTATGGCGTATTCAGACAGCTGAGCTAATATTTTTGAAGGGCTTTTTACCAAAGAGATATCGTCGTTTTCGGAATATTGCGACTCGTTTTGAGACGGCTCTGTCAAATGAAGCTTGGCTAATAATTTGTTTCTAGCATAGATGTTGTCTGAAAGCGGCAAAAACAAATGCGTGTTGGCATAACACAATAAATCCTCTATTAGCTCTTGAGGAGATTTTTTAGACATTAATAACCTCGCTGGTAATTAGAATTTAGGCCTGAAAAAATAAAAAAACAATCACCAAGTTTTATTATATATCAACTATAATATTTTGGCAATATCAAAAGAATTCAATTCATCTTAATATTTCAAAGACCTTTTAGATTTTACATTGACTATTGGAAATAACTATAATATAATAAATTAATCGAATTTTAACAATTTTGTTACAGGAGCTCGCTATGGTAAAGTTTTTGGCGGCTTTTACTTTTAATTGGTATGGTTTTTTAATCGCGCTAGGCATAATCGCCGGAACGATATGCGCGTATTTTACCGCGAAAAAACGAGGCTATAATCCCGATGTTGTTTTTGATATAGTGATTTGGGCGACGCCCTTCGCTATAATCGGCGCGAGACTGTATTATGTCATCTTTGACATAATAGGCTCGGGCGCTACCTATACATTTCCCGAAGTGTTCGGCTTTTATGACGACGGCTTTAGGCTGCAAGGGTTGGCTATTTACGGCGCGGTTTTAGGCGCGGTTTTAGGCGTTTATTTAAACAGCCTTGTATATAAACGCAAAGAAAAAAAGACAGGCGAAAAGAAAGAGACATTCCTAATGATGTGCGACATAGGCTCGCCGTTTTTGATTTTGGGACAAGCGATAGGCAGATGGGGCAATTTTGCCAACCAGGAAGTCTACGGCCAGCCCATTTTAAACCCCGCTTATCAATTCTTCCCCATAGCGGTAAAAGTAGACGGAATGTGGTATCAAGCGCTGTTTTTCTACGAATCCGTGCTTAACTTGATAGGCTTCTTCATTTTGCTGTGGCTTTTCTTGGGACGCAGGCGTAGCTTCCCCGGATTTGTGTTCGCTTGTTACGGCATTTACTACGGCGCGATCAGAATCGTGCTTGAATCGTTTAGAGATAAATCCCAATTCGTGTTATATCTAATCCCAAATATCTTGCCTGTATCCCAAGTGGTCAGCGCGATAGCTATACTTTTGGGCGCAGTCGGCATAATATATGTATATCAGAAGGCAAAAAAAGCGGGCAAAAAACCGCCTATTCTGGTTATGTATGACGATTGGCCTAAGACGGGCTTGCCCGAATCTATTTATGGCAAACCTTTGGCTATAGACGAATACGAATATGTGGAAGAAGAGGAAGAAAGCGTTCAGGAGTATTTGGATAAGAAAGACGAGTCAAAAGGCCAGAAAGATTAAAATTCGATAAGAAAGATTATAATACAATAAAATTATAGAATTATACAAAAAATTATATTATAATTATAATACAGAATTTAAGAGTAAGGAGTCCAATATGTCTTCCAAAAACGCCGAACAAAAACTACCTAGCGCTAATCGTAGTCTGCTATCTACTGTTTTATGCTCGTTGGAGTTGATAGCATTTGGCGTATTTTTGCTGGCCTTGTATTTCATTAACAAAGAAAATCCCTTGCCCGATATCTGGCAAGTTGAAACTATATGGTTGCCCGCCACTTTAGGAATAGTTTGGCTAATCAGTCTAACCCACAGCGTGGTTGTGAAAAACACCATAACCTTGTGGATTAGCTTTATTTTCTTAACTTGTCTAGCCGCTTGGCTGCTTGTCAATGTGGGCGGAAAACAATATATTGAGATTTATCCTATTTATATCGCGATTCCCGCTATAGCCAGCGCAGGAACGATATTCTTCTCTAAAGATAAAAACATCCATCTAAAGTCCATAGTATTCTTTGGGATTGTTTCGTTTATTTTGTTCTTGAACTCTTTAGGCGATGTTTCTTGGTTCGTATTAGGACCGTTGATTGTCGTAATGATAGGCGCGTTTATATTCATCAACGCCATTACGTCCAGAAAAGGTCGTTGGGACGATGGAGACAGACCTCAAAGAGACACGCCTTATCCTTCTGCCAATGAAGAGGACAAAAAATAACTAAAGGATATAGATTTCTTTTAAAATGGAAAACTTATCTTTATTAGCGGACTATTACGCCCTTACTATGATGCAAGGGCTTTTTTATCAAGGACGTCGGGAGAAAGCGGTTTTTGAGGTGTTCTTCCGCCAAAGCTCAATCTTTAATTACGCTATAGCCGCGGGTTTGGAGGCGGCTATTGACTTTGTGAAGAATATTAAATTCGGACCGGAAGAAATTGAATACTTGCGCGGTCTTAACGCTTTTTCCGAAGACTTTTTGGAGTATCTTTCTAATTTTAAGTTTAGAGGCAATATAAGAGCCGTTCCCGAAGGCACGGTAATCTTTCCCGGCGAGCCTATCTTTGTCGTGGAAGCCGACATAAAAGAGGCGATGTATATCGAGGCGGGGATTTTAAACATAATCAACCACCAAACCCTAATCGCCACCAAAGCCTCTAGGATTTGCTGGACGGCGGGCGACAAGCCCGTTATAGAATTCGGCCTAAGGCGCGCCCAAGGCCCGGACGCGGGCATATACGGGGCAAGAAGCGCCATTATAGGCGGCTGCCTAGGCACGAGCAATGTTCTGTCGGGCTTTAAGTGGGACATACCGTTAAAAGGCACGCATTCCCACGGCTGGGTGTTGAGCTTTCCCAGCGAGCTGGACGCGTTTAGGGCTTACGCCGAGGCGTTTCCTGACTCGTGTCTATTATTAGTCGATACATACGACACCTTAAAAAGCGGCGTCCCCAACGCCATAAAAGTCTTTGACGAGTTAAAGGCAAAAGGCCATAAGCCTTTGGGAATCAGGCTGGACAGCGGCGACTTGGCGTATTTGTCCAAAACGGCGCGCAGGATGCTGGACGAGGCGGGACACACCGATGCAAAGATTTTCGCTAGCGGCGACCTGGACGAAAATGTAATCTTGCACCTAAACGCCCAAGGCGCTTGCATAGACTTTTACGGCATAGGCACAAAATTAATTACCAGCCAAGACAATCCCAGCCTAGGCGGAGTATACAAAGTCGTCGCGATAGAAAAAGACGGGCAGTGGATGCCCAAGATGAAGATGTCGGACTCTTTGGAAAAAATTACCAACCCCGGCATAAAAGAGCTTTATCGCATTTACAACAAGAGCAACGGCTACGCCGAGGCGGACTTAATCGCGCTAAAAGGCGAGTATATCCCCAAGCCTTTGACTATTATACACCCTATCGAAAGGTGGAAGACTATGACGTTTGAGGACTATGAATTAAGAAAACTGCTTGTGGATATAATGAAAGACGGCGAAGTTGTTTACGATTTCCCTAAACTAGAAGACATAGCTAAATACAGCAAGCAAGAATTAGCTACTTTCTGGCCCGAATACAAGCGCATCAGCAACCCGCACATATATAAAGTGGACTTATCCGACGGCTTATACGAGCTAAAACAAAAAATGATAAACGAGTTAAGGCAATTAAAATATTAATCTAAAAATATAACATAAAAATATTTTTTACTACCAAAATTGACAAATTTATATTAAGCTATATAATATAATAGATTACAATGGACGAGATAAACCTCAACAAAAAAAGTCTTAGCCCAGAAGAAGTAAGACAATATATCGAGTTATTAAAGCGCAACTACGAAAAAAGCCTGTCTGAGCAAAAGGACAGGATTTTTGAGATGCGCGAGCAAATAAAAGAGCTTGAGGCGAAACTTGAGGCCTACAGAAGCCGCGCCAGACAAATCAACCAAGCGCTTATGGCGGCGGTAGCTAAGGCGGAGGAGTTAGAGCAGGCGGCAAGGCTGAAATACGATATGGAAATAAAAAGCCTCAAGATGTTCCACGCCAAGTGGCTGTCTTATTATAAAAAAATCATAGAAAAATACCCTATCGACGACGAATTGATTAAGATAGCCAAGTTTAACAAAAATATGTCCGAGGCGCTAGGGCTTGAGGCGGAAGAAGAAAAAGCTATTACGCCCGAAGAAGAGGCGATAAACGCTATAGAAGCGGCTAAAGCGCGCGCTGAAAAGAAAGAAGACGCCCTTTTGCAGTATGAGTCCGAAAAAGAAAGATTAAACCAAAGCCAAAAGGCGTTTAATCCTTTGGAAAACATAAAAAAATATTACGACTCAAAATCAGCTTTTTCTTTGGAAGAGGCTTTGCATCCGACCGAAAGCCTAGAAGAGATTTTGAAAGATTTGTTATAACTATTTATTCCCTTTTAATTGACAATTAAGATTATATTATGTTAAAGTTATAGTTGAGTCGCTCAAAGAAGGTTTTTTAAAAGTTATGCGTTTGGCATACGCCTTTTTTGGCGGAGACTTGAAAACAAGGAGGCTGAACAATTATGTATGCTGTTGTAGACAAAGGCGGTCATCAGTACAAGGTTCAAGTAGGCGACGTTTTGGAAATCCAAAAAATCAACGCCGAACAAGGTTCCGTATTGGAACTAAAACCCGTAATGGTAGTGGAAGATGGCAAAGTCCTAACCGGGGCTGACGCTCAAGCCAAAACCGTAAAAGCGGAAGTTTTGGGCGTGGTAAAAGGCGAAAAGATTATCGTCTATAAATACAAAGCCAAGAAAAACTACCGCAAAAAACAAGGTCACCGTCAAAAGTATACAAAGATTAAGATTCTAAGCATCGAATAATGACAATCGTCAGGATAAAAAAACGCGGCAAATCCATAAAAAGCGTGCAGGCGATAGGGCATACTGGTTACGCGGCTGAAGGCGAGGATATAGTCTGCGCTGCTTTGTCAAGCGTGATTCAAACCGCATTATTAGGGCTCTTGCAGGTAGCCGCCATTAATGTGGTATACGACAGAGACGACGAGGAAGGATACTTGATGTTTGAGCTGCCTGACGATATGACGGAAGAACAAGCTCACGACGCCGATGTGATATTGGCGACAATGTATATGGGAGTAGCGGACCTGGCGGAAAGCTATTCGGATTATATCAAGTTGGAGGTAAAATAAAATGTTTAAGATAAATATTCAATTATTCGCCCACAAGAAAGGCGCAAGCAGCACCAAAAACGGTCGCGACAGCGCGGCTAAGCGTTTGGGCGTGAAGGCTACCAACGGTCAATTCGTGACCGCAGGCAGCATTATTATGCGTCAACGCGGAACCAAAATCCACCCCGGCCACAACGTTAAAAGAGGCGGAGACGACACTCTGTTCGCTTTGATTGACGGCGTAGTTCGTTTCGAGCCGTTGGACAGAAAGAGAACCAAGGTTTCGGTTTACGCTCAATAAGTTCTACTTAATAAACGCGATATTAAAGCCTCTTAAATTTAAGAGGCTGTTTTTATTTTATTAGCCGATTAAATTAAACTATAATAAGCTTATGGAAATATTGATTAACTCAAACACTATTACGCTTATATGCCCCGACAGCTTTGATATAAGACATATCCTAGATTGCGGGCAAATTTTTAGGTATACTATAACGCCCGCTTACGCTAGGGTTTTGTCCAAAAACCATTGCGCCGATGTGGTCAAAGACGGGGATAAAATAACAATTCATTGCGACGACGCTCAGTATTTTTTTAATTTCTTTGATTTAGATAAGGATTATAGCGAAATCAAAAAAGCCGTTTGCGTCAACCCACTAATGCAAGAGGCTGTAAACTTCGGTCAAGGCATTAGGATATTAAGAAACGACTTTTTTGAGATGCTAATAAGCTTTATAATATCCTCAAATAACAATATAGAGAGAATTAAAAAAACTCTAGCCTATATCTGCCGAGAGTGCGGGCAAAATATGGGCGACTATTACGCCTTCCCCGATTTGGAAGCCTTAGCTCAAATGCCCGAGTGCTTTTTCTCTAAAGCCGGCTGCGGCTATAGAAGCGGTTACTTAGTCGACACTTTGAACGCTTTGAAAGATAATTTTAACGATTTTTATATAGACTTAATAAGCTCTGATACTTCGACCGCGCAAAAAAAACTCATCAGCCTAAAAGGCGTAGGCCCTAAGGTCGCGGATTGTATTTTGCTCTTTGGCTTGCATAGATACGATGTCTTTCCGGTGGATACTTGGATACTTAAGGTTTATAGGCAGAATTTTTTTGGAGAGTTAAACTCGCCCAAAGAGATAAGGCGGTATTTTATAGATTTATTCGGGGAGTTGTCGGGATACGCTCAGCAATATCTCTTTTATTATAAGAGAAGTTTTGAAAGGGATTTAAGGAAGTCTTTTTAAGGATATCTTTTTCCTAAGCCGTATTTATTTTTTATCAATAAGAAATAATCTTATAGATGAAAACGGCTTTACAAAAGATATTTAATTTTTTTAGGGTAAAGTTTTTTCATTCAAGCGTTTTTTGGATTGTTTTATCGGGCGCGTTAACCTCGCTTACGTTATATTCCAATAAACTTTTTTTGCTTGCTTGGGTTAGCGTTGCGCCCTTGTGTTATTTTTTGATAGACCGCCGAGAGAGCGTTATAAAATGCTATTTTCTTATGTTGCTTTGGGCGCTCGTGTATTATTTTATGCTTTACACTTGGTTTTTTTCTTTGTATCCCTTGGATATAATGGGCTTTACGAAAGCCGAAAGCGTAGAAGTAGTTATAATCATCTGGTGCGCGGTAAGCGTCGCCCAAAGCCTCCAAATGTCTTTGGTGGGATTAGTATACGGGCTTATAAAGCCCAAAGGCGTATCAGCCCCGCTTGTTTTAGGCTTGCTGTGGGTGATACTGGAATGGGCGCAAGGCTACGGCGCGCTGGCTATGAATTGGGGAAGGCTTGCGCTTTCTCAATACAACTTCGCTCCCGCGGTTCAATCCGCCTCGCTCTTTGGTTCGCTGTTTGTAACTTTTTTAATAGTGTGCATCAACGGACTTATAGCCTTATATTTATGGACGCGCGTTAACCTAAAGACATCGGCGAAATCGCTATACCTAGCCGCCGCGGTCATATTTTTGGCCAATATCTGTTTTGGTGCGGCAAGGATGCTGGCAATTAACGCTCAAATTAAAAAAGCCCCGATTGTTCCTATCGCCGCTGTCCAAGCTGATTTTGCGTCCGAAGAAAAATGGGACGCGCGGCCCGATGAGATTTTTGACGCTTATTACAAGATTACGCTTGAGGCTGTCAACGCGGGCGCTAAGGTAATCGTTTGGCCGGAAACTACTATTCCTATACCGCTTGAGCGGTCAGGGTATTACAGCCAGCTTAAAAATTTGGCGGAAGAAAACCAACTTGTCTTTATCATAGGCTCTATATACGAAAAGGACGACAATGTGTTTAACGCGCTGTATTGCATTGATTGCGCTAAAGACCGTCAGCTTTATTTTAAGCGAAGACTAGTGCCTTTTGGGGAGTTTGTGCCTTTTGAGAAATTTTTATCAAAATTTAAGATATTTCAAAAATTCAATCTCTTTGACCAAATGATGACTTCGGGAAAAGAAGCTGTGGCGTTTGACACCTCTTACGGGAAGTTCAGCGGACTGATTTGCTTTGACTCCATAATCCAAAGATACGGAGTTGAGTCGGTCAAAAAAGGCGCTCAAGCGCTGTTTATAGCCACCAACGATTCTTGGTATATAGATTCGGCGTCCATCCGCCAGCACTACGGCCACGCGGTTTTAAGAGCGGTGGAAAATAACAGGTTTGTGGTAAGAGCCGCCAATGCCGGCGTTTCCGGCGTGATTTCATCCGCGGGGACTACCCTAAAGAGCCTAAAAACACGCCAGGACGGCTATGTCTTATACAATGTCCCGCTGATTAACCGTAAAACGCTTTATACTTTAATGGGCGATTTTATTGCGTATATAGCTATAGCGTGCGCGGTCGAGGCGTTTATATATTTTAGGTTTTTAGAAAAGCTTAAAAACAGAGCCAAAGAAGCTGCTCAAGAAATATATTAATAAAATCTTTTTTACCAAATTTTAATTTTATTTTAATCGAATATTTTGAATATATATGATATAATCAAAATGAAAAATAAAGAGGAGATTCGGGCAATGAATTTAAATGTTCTGTTAGGCGCTTCTTTTTGGGATCAATTCGTAGAATTGTTTGCCGGTATGGGCGTCGCCGCGGGCGTCTGCCTTGTGCTTGGCTTGATTCTTTGTATAATTGAGATATTTCAGCCCGGATTCGGAATTTTCGGAGGACTTGGCGCGCTTTTAATTATAGCCGGTTTGGTCATAAGAATGCTCCAGGGCGGCACCTTGTTAATGCTGTTTATTATGATTTTCATTATCATAGTAATACTCTTGGCGGCGTTTATGATAATGGTGCGCTCTATGAAATACGGGTGGCTGTCGCGTTCGGACCTTGTTCAAAAAGGAACGGCGGTTAATCCCGTTAGGTCGGACGCCACAATGGACTTTAGTTATCTATTGGACAAAACCGGAATTGCTTCCACGCCTTTAAGGCCTAGCGGCAAGGCGATAATAGAGGACAAAGAATACGATGTCGTCGCCTCTGGCGCGTTTATAAGCAAAGGCGTTGAGATAAAAGTCATAGAAGTAGAAGGCGCGCGCATAGTGGTAAGAGAAGCAAAATAAAATCCCTTGGCTTTTTTCAAAAGAAAAATTCTACTGATTTATCACAAGTTTTTATTAATTTTGGCAAACAATAGGTATGCTATTGTGTTTAAATAAAAAGATTTAAGGAGTGTAGCGTAAAAATGGAATGGTGGGCTTGGGTAATTATCGCGATAGTAGCCTTGTTATTGGTGTTTATCACCGGAATATTCCCTATGGGCACCTGGTTTACGGCGGCTGTTTCGGGCGCCTATGTTTCAATGGGCAAGCTCATAGGAATGAAGCTAAGGAGAATAAAGTACAAAACCATAGTCGACGCTTATATTAAATCCAGAAAAGCCGGCTTGGACATAAACATAGAAGATTTGGAAACGCATTATATGGCGGGCGGCAATGTCATAAGAGTTGTCGACGCCCTAATAAGCGCGCACAGCGCCAATATTAAGCTCTCGTTTGATTCGGCACGCGCAATAGATTTGGCGGGCAGAGACGTGTTTAACGCCGTAAAAATGAGCGTTACTCCCAAGGTCATAGAAACGCCTATGATATCCGCCGTGGCGAAAGACGGTATCGAAGTCAAGGTAAAAACCCGAATAACCGTAAGAACCAATATCTCTAGACTTATCGGCGGCGCGGGCGAAGAAACCATTATCGCGCGCGTAGGCGAAGGCATAGTTACCACGGTCGGCTCGTCTAACTCCCATAAGGATGTTTTGGAAAATCCCGACCTAATAAGCAAAACCGTTTTGGATAAGGGCTTGGACGCCGGAACGGCTTTTGAGATATTGTCCATAGACATAGCTGACGTGGACGTAGGCAGAAACATCGGCGCCGAACTTCAAATAGACCAAGCCGAGGCCGACAAGCGCATCGCTCAAGCCAAAGCCGAGGAAAGAAGAGCTATGGCTATAGCGCTTGAGCAAGAAATGAAAGCTAAAACCCAAGAAATGCGCGCCAACGTCATAGCCGCCGAGGCCGAAGTGCCTAAGGCTCTAAGCGAGGCGTTTAGAAAGGGCAATTTAGGCGTGTTTGATTATTATCAATTGCAAAATATAATAGCCGACACCAATATGCGCAACCATTTGGGCGGCGCGGACAAAGAATCCAAGAAAAAGGACAATAACGACTAAGATGTATGAAGCGGTTGCTCCGATATTAGCGTTATTTTTGATTGGAACGATAGTCGCTGTCGTGTTGGGAGTTATCTCCAACCAAATTAAGAAAAACGGCAACGCCTCTCCGACGCGGTTCAAAGGCTATTTTAAGGACTTATTGAACGACATTCGCCAAGATGAAATCAATTTTGAGGCCGAAAGCAAGGAAATCATTGAAATGGCTAAATATAAAAGTTCAAAGCAAGAAGCCCAAAAGCCTGAAAAAGGTTCCGAAGCGTTAAAAAAAGCTAAATATGAATTTTCTAAGGCGGCTAAACAGGAAGACTTTGGAAGCGGGCACGCTAAGACAAAATCGCAAGAAGGCGCTGCCGCTAAGCATAAAAACATTAATTATTATGAAGCGGATGAAGACGACGAGGTAACAGAGATATTTGAAGACCAAGACATTTTGAAAAAGCTTGTCATCGGCGACATCATAATGACGCCTAAATTCAAAAAAAGCAATTATAGAAACTTCTTGCGTTAAAAAAACAGCGGGAAAAATCCCGCTGTTTTTTATGGAATTTTATGGAAGCGTTTGGCGTTTAGTTTTGAGACAATAATCTCTTTTCGCCTGTGATTTTTTGTATGGGCGCGATATCTTGAGTAATCTCCAATGTTCCTAAATATGTTCCATCTTGATCGCGCACGGCAAAATACCTTATTAATACGTATTTATCCCCAAGTTTAAGCCAAAAGTCCTCAAAGTCTTTTTTCCCTTGCTTAAAGCTTTCCATTATTTCTCTGACTATATGCTGGCTTTTGGGGGGATGGCAATTATATACGCTTCTGCCAATTACCGCGCGTTCGCGCGCGAAAATCCTTTCCTTGCCCTCTGTAAAATACGCTACTTTGTCCTCTCTATCCACAAAGGTTATATCAAAAGGCAAAGTGTTAAGGCAGGCGATTAATTCGTTTAACTTAAACTTACCGCTAGGCAGATTAATATAATCTGACATATCAAGGCTATAACCAGTCGCTTGCGCTCTTTGGGTATCGTTATAATCGGTCTTTTGGTCGTCTGGCTTATTAAAATTTATTAACTGGGGCAATATCTCTTGCCATTCGTTTTTATCCAAAGCGTCCATCAACATAGGCAAGAGAATATTGCGTTCTTTAAATATCATATCTTTGATTCTAGCGATGCAGTCGTTTAGCAAGTCTTTGACAACATTTGAATCGGCGTTATTTTCTGTTTTAGCCAAAACATCTTTTAAAGCGTCTCTTATTTCGTCGTCCACGCCCCACATTACTTTAGGGGGCGAAGTTACGCCGTGTTTTTCTAGATAAGGAAACAAAACGATTTCTTTCTTTTGGTAATGCTTGTCCACTGCGTCCAAAAGTTTTTTTACGGCGTCTTTTTGACCGCCTTCGACTTCTTTAATTAGATTCTCAATCTCTTTGTTTTCTTGATTAAAATTGAAAATGGATTGCTCTATAAAAATATTAGGTTTTTCTATATCGTTTTGAATCGAGTCTTTAAACAACGACGAATGCACATCGCACAGTCTTTGGACTTCTTCTATGGGCAAGCCTTCGCTAATCAGCTCTTGCTCGATTTGAGCGATTTCAGAAGAGCTTACGTTGGCGAATTCTTTTTGGAACCTAGCTTTGGCCTGCTCAAAATTAGCCCCATTGTGCAGCGATTTGATAATTTCTTTTAATATTTGCTTTTTTTGATTTTCCATTTTACACTCCTGTAACTTCGTATCCGTTTTCAATTAACGTTTGAATAATTTTATCTAAAGGAATATTCTTAAAACTGGAACCTTTTTTTAATGTCATAAACCTGCCCGCCGTGTTTAAAACAACGGGCTTTATTATATCTCGAAAGCCCAGCTCATAAAGGATTTGCTTAAGATTTGCGTCGTCCTTGCATAAAGAATAGACGGTTTCGTTTAGGTCTATAATTTTCCTATTCATTATTACTTCCTTCATTATTTGTAAATAAATTTTATATTATACGCTTTCTTAAAAAAAGTGCTTTGGTTACATAAGCGGCATATTTTAGCGATAAAATTATAAAAAAAATCCAATAATCGTCTTTTTTGATTATTGGATTTTTTTATTGCGTTAGATATTTAATTTTAAATATTATTTCATAGATTTTTGGATTTCAGTTTTTACCCTAAGATAATCGTTAGTCAAAATTGTGTCTATTCCCATATTCAAATATCTCACGGCCTCTTGAGGGTCGTCCGCCCAAAAAACATTGCATATGATGTTGTTTTGGCGCGCTTTATTAATCATTTCTTGGGTAAAATACGGTTTGAAAAACTGAACTTTTTGGCAATGGTATTTGATGGCCAAGTCCACTACGGTATAATCGCGTTTGTCGTCGATGGCGCAGCGGGCTATATCGGGCGCAAGCTCGCAAGCCACTTTCAACACGTCTTCTTCGCCCGCGATATACACATATTTTTCGCAGTCGTAATATTTTATAAGCTCGATTATTTTCTTAAAGGTTTCCCTGTCGTATTCGTCGGCGTTTAAGGATTTTATGTGGATGTTAATTATCGTCTGACAAGCGAATTTACGCAAAACATCCTCAAACAAAGGAACGCGCAAACCGCTGTAGTAGGGCGAAAACTTTACTCCGACGTCCGCTTCTAATATTTCGGAATAGGTCATCTCATAGACCTTGCCCTTTTTGTCCGTAGTTCTGTCTAAACTGTTGTCGTGGATGACGACCAGTTTTCCGTCCTTAGTCGGCCACAAATCCAACTCTATTTCTTGCGCGCCTAAAGCTACCGCCGCGCCGAAAGCGGGCATAGTGTTTTCGGGCGCGATGGTGTTAAAGCCCCTATGGGCGCAAACTCTAGGATAGGGCATAAGCTCGTCGGGCAGGACTATCGAAGGCCCGCTCGGTCTATAACACCAGGGCGTCCGTCCTTGCTCGATATAATCTTGGGACAAAATCATAGGCTTTCCAAAGCCGTTGGACCTTTTGTGTTTTTCTTTGGGATTTATATCCACTATTGCCGAGCCGGTTTTTTGCTCCATATTGAGAATAATCTCGCCCCAGGGGGCGGCTACCATAGAACAGCCGCCTGTCTTGCTTCCCTCTCCCATAGAAACCGACGACCTAATCACAAAAGCGTTGCACCTATAGGCGCAGTATTTTGCCTGCGTTTCTAGGACGCTTTTTAATTCGGCTCGCTGAAAAGAGCAGATAAATAAAACATCTATGTTGTGTCTTGCTATTTGCTCTATATATTCGCTAAAGTAAACGTCGTAACAAGTCAAGAAACTTGCTTTAACGCCTTCTATCTCTATTATTTCAGGCAATCTATATTCTTTTGAATACTCATAATCGATATCAGGCTCTTGTTTTTCGCTTATAGGCAGGTGCTGTTTGCAATATTCCGCCGCTATTTCGCCTTTTCGATTTAATAAAAGGGTGGTGTTTTTGAATTTTTGAGTATTATCATCCGGATAGGCCATATTGACTACAGCCATACAGCCTACTCTTGAGATTGTCTTTCTTAACGCGGTTAAGATAATTTCGCAGGATTCTTTTAAAGACGCGTAACGCTGGCGCTGCCCCATACTTCCTGTGTATTCAGGCAAAACAATGCAGTCTACGCCCATAGGGCAGTTTTCAAGCTCTCGCAAGATAAAATCAATGTGTTTTTGAGCCATATCTTTTGTGATCGGATAAGGCGGCTGAATCAGATAAAATCTCATTTTAACCCCTTTTTTGATTTTTTATTATTTATCGCATATTATATAACGCTTTTTAATTATACTAAGTATAAAGCAATTTGCCAAAGCGTGTTAATAAGCCCTAAAGATTTTAGCTTATTTATTATATAATTGCTGTTAATATAACTCTTTTTTGCTTTGTGTTTTGCGGCTTAATATTTTTATATAAAAATCCCAAAAATTTCAAAAAAATAATCGACAAAAATGTTGACAAGGCCAATATGATTTGGTATTATAACTAGGCTATCAAGAACGGTAGCGATTTTGGACATTGACAAGGGAATAAGAGACAAGCAAGGAAAAACGATAGCGTGGTCCTTTCTTTTGAGAGGACGGGATAAAAAGCTTTAAGTAAACACTTTGCT
>DATCKE010000031.1:0-14366 GCA_036562445.1 Clostridia bacterium | reverse complement strand
GATTTTATCGCCCAATAGATGCGCCGCAAGGCTTTTTTGCTCTCGGTTGACAAGCTGCAAACAAGCGTCCGGCTCATAGCCCTTAATGCTGTCGCCCAGCAAATTTAGGTCTATGCCCAAAATCTCGCCTTGGTAGTCTGGGCCTGAGATTTGTATGTTTAAGACATTGTTGCCTGATTGGGTTTGGGCGGAGGCGAAAATTATGTAATCAAAAGCGCCTTCGCCAAAGCCGCACTCATCGTAATAACACACAAGCTCGTTGACCTTTAAGATCACGCTAGCTTTTTGGGGGCTAGAGTGTTTAAGCCTAATCTTACCTATCAACGACAGCGCGCCGGCGTTAGCCCCAAACCTTAGCTCGTAGGCAAAGCTCGAGATTATATTTTGGTTTAAGGTCTTGGTATGGGAATACGCTGTTAGAGCCGACCTGTTGGCTTTCTCAAGGTTTTGAAGCCTTTTGTTTACGTCGTTTAGACCTATATAGGCTAGCTTTCCGTAATCCATAAACCACCTTACCTTGTAATGTCTAACTCGAGCATAGGGCGGGTAATATAACTTGGCGAATGCTCGCACTCAAAAGATAGGCTTATCTTCTCAAACCTTATCTTGGGCGCGATTTTGGTTATGCCTTTTGAGCCCACGATTGAGTATTTATATTCGCGCCCGTCCGCGTTGACGACTATCTCACAAGGCGAGTGGCTGGTGATATAAAGCGCCTTTAAAATCTTTTTGTAATTAGCAAGCCCCAAATCCGAGTAAGGCGATTGCCAGACTTTTTTTAGGTTTTCTTGGTAGTATCTGGCGCCCTCGCATAACGCGCTCAAAAAAGCCCCCTGCTCGCCTCTGACTGTCAAGCACAGCAGTTCCTTAGAGCCTATCTTTAAAGGGCAAAAATCCAACGCGTCTATGCCCCGATAAATCACATAGGTTTTTTTTATTATGTCGTATTCTATGACAGCGTTTAGGACATAGTCGCCTGTCTCGCAATGGATTTTTTTGTTGTCGGAAAAATCAAACTTGCAGGCTAGGTAATACTTGCCGTTGTAAAAAACGGCGTGCGCGCTGTCTATGTCCAAAATGGCGTCGGTGATTTCGCTTAAGATTTTGTGCGTTTGAAGCCCGTCAAAAGCGTAAAGCCCGCTGGAGGTCAAGAATATCACCCTGTCGCCGCAAAGAGCCACCGTGTTTTTGGCGATGCGTCCGCTGGAGGTAAACAAGTGCGAGACAAAAAATTGTGTTTGGTCGGCGTAGGCGCTTATACGGCTTATGCCGAATTCCCTAAACACATACACATAGTCCAAAAAGCTCATAACCTCCAAAAGCGCGCCGCGTTGGTCATTCATCTCAATAAAGCCCGCGCTCTCTAGGTTTATGTCCCAGTTTATAGGGTCAAGCTCTTTGGAAAACCATATCTGGTTGCTCTCGCCCGCCGAAGTGGCAAAAAGCCGTTCATAGTGAATGCTCATAGAGGTTATCTTGGGCGCGTCGGGCACTCTATACGCTTCCGTCCCGTCAAACACCAGCATCTCGTCCTCGGGCGAAGTGGCGATTAAAACGTCTTGGCTGTTTAGGCGGTAGTTGAGAAAGTTAGGCGGGGACACAAAGTAGGAATTAGGGATTTGCTCGAAGATAAAGCTATCGTCAAACAACCCCACATAATACAAATACCCGTCGGACATATACACGACCAGCTTATCGTCCCGCCTTTGGTCGTCAAAGTCGTAGCGGTAATACTGCCAAGCCTTTAAAACCTTGCCCTCGGGATAGACCAGGTCGTTTTGCTTGTTTAGATGTTTTTTGTCAAGCCGTTCTATCCCCAGCCCGTCTTTTAGCGCGCCGTCCGAGATGTCGAAGTTATAAGCGTTAAACGCGTATTTTATAGGCAAAATGTTGGCGTCTATATCCCGTCTTGCCCCGCCCAAAAAATCGGCAAACTGTAAAATGGTTTTTCTTACCCGGGGAGTTTTAAGCCTAGATAGATATATCATTTTTTATCTCCAAAGCCTGCTAGGCAAGGTTAAGTAATTGTTTTGACGGCAGGCGTTAGACAGGCTTTCTTTAAAACGCGCGTTCCAGGTTTGGGCTTCCTCATACATAGACATAATAAGGCAGTATTCACGCGCCGCCCCTAAGGCTATAATACGGGCGGTAATCTTAGAGTTTTGGTATTCGATCCGCTCGTCCAAGTCCTCCACATAAGCGGGCAGATAGGCGTATTCGATATGGCAAACGCCCTCGCAGTCGGTGTAAATATACGACGGGTATACCTTAAAATACCGCTTTTGCCCGTAAGCGTCCTTGACCGATTTTATATTTAGCGCGGTCTTGGACAGATTGACATAAGGGATTTTGGAGTTTTTTACCAAGACCTGTTCCACCGTCTTTAGCGGGACATAGTCGCTAGCTATTTCGTTGATGACTAAGTTGACGCAGGTTTTTAAAAGCTCTAAGTCTTTTTTTGCCTGTTCGTCTTCGCCTTCGCCGCCTAACTCTTTTAGGGCTAAGACATTGTCAAGTTTTAGCAATGTCGCGGCCTCGATTAGGATATCTTTTAATACCATAATTTTTCCTCTAACAATTTATCAAACCGTTCGCGCCTGGTCTTGTTCACAAAGTCTATAGTTCGGGCGTCTAGGCAGCCGTATGGAACGGTAAGGCAGTAGGTGTTTCCGATATTATTGGTATTGTGGACTTCGTATTTTTTGCGCTCTGTGTCGTAGACCACAAAATACCCGCTGTCTATGGCTTTGAGTCTATCGGCTATGTCGTATAAATCTTTTTCTATCCTTATTTTCATAAGCTGATTGACAATATTATTTTGCCGCCTTTATTGCTAAAGGCGGCAAATTTTTAGCTTTCGGTAATGCCCGTGAGTTTTGCTTGACCGGCGGGCTTGTCGCAAACAAGCTCGGCGTATTTTACCAATGTTGCGGCGTAAGTGGGTTTTCCGGGCATTTGGCGCAAGATCCTGCCGTGCTCGTTTTCCAACCACTTCCAGTCGCAAAGTTGATGCAATTTAAACTCCGAGCTGTTTAACAGATACATCTCGCCTTCGCCCACGAACCTGTCGGATATCAAAGGAATGCCGTTAAAGGTCAATGCCTTGTAGCCGCCTTTGAGTTCCATAACGTCGATATTGCGCTTAAACGATAGCATATACTCTTGGTAGTTGCGCTTTACTCCCGCCGAACAGACTATAAAGTCTACTTTGGAACCGTTGACTTCTTCAAGCCTGTCTATAGCTTGCTGCATAACTATCTCGGTCAAGTCGCCGTTGACGGCTTTGACATAAGGCTTCATCCATTTGTGGACGTTGCGGTTGACGCCGTATAGGGTTTCGCTGTCCGAAAATATCGCGCCCAAACCAGTTAACTCGTTGTTGTAAGAGCCTTGGACATACATCTTTGAGCCGGCGGGGATTTCCAGCTGGGCGTTGGCGAAGTATACGGTCTTGGTGTCTCTATCGATGGATATGATTCTTTGGGCGGATATGATTTTCAAATCGTTGGCGTAGATATCCACCGCAAGGCCTTCAATAAGGTTTCTTACGGTATTGACCACGCACGAGCCTTGACCGCCTTCTAGGATTTCCGCCACAAGCCCGCTGCCGTCGCCGTAGAGCATTCTGCCCAGGTTAAACGCGCTCGCCTTTAACAGCCCTTCCATTTCGGCGTTTAAAAGGTTTACAAACGCGCCCACGCTGTTGGACGAGGCTCTTATGGCTTTGTCAGAAATCTCGATTTGACCGTAAAGGTTTTTTAGGGCGCTTACGAATTGGACGTATTGGTTGCCGTAAGCCGAGGGCAGGTCGCCGTCTTCGGCGCCCGCGCCTATGCCGCCGTTGATGCCGAAGGGCGCGAGTTTTCTGACTTCTTTGCCCCAAACATCCTCGGTGGACTGCTTAATCTTTGCCAAAAACGGGTTGATTTCGGTGTTGAGCTGGTTGCTTACCACATCCAGATAAACCGTTTTTAACACGCTTTCGGCGCTTTGAAGGGTTACCATATAAGCTTCTCCTTATTTTGTTAGTATTTTTTTGGCCAAATCGCGCGCCTCCGCTAGGTTTTTAGCCCGCGCCGGGGGCGTAACGCTTATCGCCGACGCGCGCTCAAAAATAGAAATGGGTTTGCCGCCCTTTAAAAGCCCGTCAAGATAGCTTTGGATAAAATATTGTCGAATGTTTTCGTTGTTGTAGACAAACCTTTCCAAAAACTCAGAGTCGTCTAGATAATCTTGCGGGCTTTTTTGAAGCAAAACTTGGACAAACGCCGCCAAAAAGTCCGCGTAAACGGGTTTTTGGACGGTTATCGCTTGGCCGATAAGGGCGGCGTAGTCTTTAGCCTGCGGAAAGGCTTGGAAAAATCTCTCGATTTCTTGGTCTAGGTCGTAAAGATCGGTCTTGCAAACATTGTCCTTCGACTCCGCGTCCACGCCTAAAGGCTCTGTCTGAATTGGCTCGGCAGAGTTGTCTATAGGCTCAGGCGAAGCTTGGGGTGTTTGTTCGGGAGATTTTTGCGCGACTTGGGTTAACTCTTGCAATTCTTTTTTTAACTGCGAAATCAGCTGGCATTTTTTGGTATGTTCGGCCTCTAAGTTTTGGTAGGCTTTTATTAGTTCTTCCACGCTTTGGAATTTGCCTAAATATAATTCGCTCATTGAGTTTCTCCGCTTAATCTGGCTATTTCTTTATGGTGGCGAATGTGCGCCAAAAACCTTTGCTCGACTTCTTGGGATAACTTCTTAAAGCTGTCCGAGAGCATAAACTTTATATGCTCTTGAATATGCAGTTCGTGGTCGTCTATTTCGCTGGCTAGGACTTCGGCTTTTAGCAGTTCGCGGTTTTCTTTTTTGGCTTTTTTTATGTGCAGGCTCTCTATGTCCTTGGCGTTTTCCCATATGCCAAGCCCCAGCATTTCCAAAATTTTATGGCGCATATGGTTGCTTATCCTGCCGTTTTCGTCCGCTAACAGCCCGGTTTTCAATAAATCAAACACGAAATTGCGCCTGTTGGCGGGCGTTTGGTTTAGCTCGTTTTCGGTGGTAAATACCACGTCGTCGCTGGTGATATCGTTTGAGCGCCAATAATATGTCTCAAGCTCGCCGTTTTCGCCCGCGGCGTTAAGCAACCTAGTCTGCTCGCAAAACTGCTTATACAGCCTTAAAATCATCTTGGCCAAAGTCTTGACCGCCGTCCTTATAAACTCGGCCGTCATAGACAGCCTGGTGTCGTCTTGCTCTATCAATAGCTGCAAGCCCACGCCGGAAGAAATGCTGCTCGGGACTTGGCTGTTGCGCATTATCTCGGACACGCCGCTTATGGTTATAAACTCGTTCATCAAGCGGTCTTCCTCGTAGTTTAGTTCGGAAGGCAGCCTGCCCGTGTCCATAAACACAGGCGGGTTGGATCCTTGGCGATAGACCACTATCTTTCCGGGCGGCAAGCCGTCCTCGGCAAGCTCGTCGATATCCACCGCGCCGTCCTCCACCGCCAGCACGCCCGCCGCCAAGCGATTTAAAAACTCGTGCTTGCGGTTTTTGACCGCGTTGTATGCCCTTTGAACTGGGATAGCTCTCTCGATAACGCTTATTCCAAAAAAGCTTCCCGCCGCTTTGGCGCACACTTGTTTTACAAACGGATAGGTCAAAGAATAATCCGCGCCTATCTTTAAGGTCAGCTCGTCGATATAAAGCAGCTTATCCTGCGCTATGATAATCAGCCTGCCGTTGGGGAACTGCTTGGACGGCTTTTCGTAGCGCTCTATCACCACCGCCATATCTGTCGCGGGCGAGGCGCAGCCAAACAGCTGGACTTGCTCGCCGGGGATGTCTATATCCCAAAATTCTTTAATGGTCTTTACTTCCAACGCTCTGGCGCGGATTATGCTCTTGCAGTCTTCTATCTCGCAAGCGGTTAAATAATCCGGGTAAATCTCAAAGGGCGGGACAACCGAAATCATAATGTCGCCTTCGTAAATAGGCTTGCCGTCGACTATCCCCACTTGGCGTCCGCCGTTTGGGTTCCAATCCACCTTGTAAAACGCCGTGCCGCAAGTCTCGCTCCAAACGGTGGCTTCGGATATAACCTTATCCAACTCGGCCTTTTGGTAGGCGGAGTTTAACAGCAAGGTCGAAAGCTTCGCCGCGTAGATATCCGAGTCGTCGTCGGTAGCGGGCAAAACGGCCATTTTGGGACGCACCCTGTTTAGCTTGGCTAGGCGGGTTTCTAGGATAGGCGCAAGGTGGTTGTAAACTTGTCGCTCCTGCCAATAATATCTTTTGCCGCTGTCCTCAATTTGGCCGTTGGGCGCAATGTCGCAGTATTGGTTGCCCAAGACAAAGTTGATATTTAACTGCCACTGAAGCTCTAGGCTCTTTCGGGCGTTTTGGCGCGTCTCAAAATCCTTTCGGACTTCGACGACCAGCTCTTTTACTGTTTTGCCGTCCAAAAGATAGAGTTTGTCCTTAGGTATAGCTATCGCGTCCTGTTTTTTCATTCTGCACCTTTTTTAGGGGATTTTAGGATTTTGGAACTTAATTTGTTTAGCTCGGTTAGGCAGTCTTTGCAAATGTGAATTTCGTTTCTTATCCCCAGCCTTTTGGCTCTGACGGCGAAATCGGCGAAGTTTTTGCAAACGCCTATTTCGCAGCGGGATTTAAGTTTTAGGTTGACTATCTCCATTTTTTAACTCCTCTTTTATCTGGGCTTTCAGCCGTTCTATCTCTTTCAAAATTTCTTCGTCCGACATATCCTCTATATTAGGCTCTAAATCCATTAATAGTTTTACGGCGCTGGTGTCCGGCGGAACGTATTTTTTGGTCACCTTGCGCTTGACAAGCTTTAGGCCGTCTTGGTCGTTTACATACTCTTCCACTACCTCGTCCGCTTCGTAACCTTGCGCCTTTTGTTTTAATAACTTTAAAAAATCGCTCTTCACAGTAAAGCCCTTTTTGAGTTGTTTAGTCGTCTTATCAACCGCTCTTTGTCGCGGGCGATGTCGCTTTTTATTGGTTTTAGCTCGGGCGGCTCGGGGCGGGACATTATGTAATACCTAAGGTCGTCCATAGCGTGGTCGTTTTGTTTTTTGGGGACGTCGCCGATGTCCCAGCTATAGCTTAAAAACTCCCTTATCATATTGACGCAGTGGGAAAACACATATAGCTTAGGCCTGCCGTTGTCTCCCTTTTTTAGGTAATGCTTTACCCGCGATATCCCCGAAAACACGTCCTTGTTGACCTTATGGTTTACGTTAATGCCTTCCTCGTAAAACAGCTCGCTTACGCTCTTTAAGCCGGCTAAGGTTTTTGCGGCCGCCGAGCTGTCTATCAGCGCGCTGATTTTTCCCTGTCTATCGGTCGGCCAGCCCAAGCTTTGGCATATTCTTTTAATTCGCTCGGCGTGGTATTTTATATCCTTGCCCGCCTCGTAATGCTCGGCTATGACATAGATATTGCCGTCAAAGTCCACGGCATACCAATGCGCCGACAAAGGGTTGTTAAGCCCGGGATCTATGGATATAGCGTCATACCAGGCGGGCGGAACGCTGAACGGCTCTATAACGTGCGCCGACGGATCGAATTCTTTATAGACCAATCCCCCCGTTCCCGAAAACCTGCCGTAGCGTCGGCTTTCCAGCTCTTGGGGGTCTAAGATTTTCGTCAATCGTTCTATCTCGGCTTGGTCTAAAAAAGGATTATCCGCCCATTCCATAAAAAAGCACTTTAGCTCGGGGTCGCCGCAAGAGTTTTTATATATAACATCGTAAACCCAATTCATACCCTTCAGCGGCGTCATCGTCACGTACAAATATCCGAGTTTGTCAAGCAGGCGCATACGGCACTCTTCGTAAATCTCTTTTGGGGGCTCTTCATCTATCCAAACAAAGTCGAGGCTTGCGCCCTGGAACTTTTCTCTGCCTTGGTCGCAGCTTTTAAACCCAAGCCTGGAAACCCCGCCAAAGACGTTTTTGACCAAGATATAATCTATTACGCCTTCTTTGTAGTTGTCTTTTGAGCCGGACTGCATACCTATATCGGCTATGTATCTTTTGGGCAGGTAGTGCAATATCTTTTGCTGAACGACGTCGCGCGAGACTTGAGCGGTTAAAGAAACTGCCCACCCGCTGACGTTAGGGCGGTTGGGCTTAAAAGGATGTATGCCCCTTAGCAGCCAAACGGTCTCCACTGCCCCGCATTCGGTCTTGCCGCTGCGGTTGCCCCCGAACACCCATCTGTTGCGGGCGGGGCACTGGTGGAACTGCATTTGCTTTAGGTGGATTTTTTTGCCCTTGTTGTATCTGGAAAGATTGTCTTCTTTCTCTCTTTTGGCTAGCTCGGCTTTGAGCGCCAAATATCTTCGGACTTTTTGGTCTAAATCCATTTTTCGACTTATAAGTTAAAAAAACGTAGTATAAAGCCCCGTCTTTAGGGCGTATAATCATTGGTAATGAGAAAGCTTTGCTTGTTTTTGGGATTTTTATTGATATTTTCGTCCGCGGGCTTAACCGCGCGGGCCGCAAGCCCTTTAGGATACGGCTTGATAGTGGAATCTAATTCCATTCTTTACCGCAATCCTGTGGATACAAACGCCTCGGATAATCTTTACTTTTATCTGCCCGAGACATATTTTGTGGAAGTCTTGGAACAAGTGGACCAAGTTTTTTATAAGGTTCGCTACGACGACATAATCGGCTATGTCAAGTTTTCGGCTATAAACATAAAAGATTACGAGCCCGCCTCGAAATTCCCAACCAATTTATTTTTAACCGTTTCAGGCGATATTACGGCCAATATCCGCGCGCTGCCTGACACAAGCTCGGAAATCGTGGCTTCGTTGCCTTCGGGCGCCAATCTGCAATACTACAACAAAATCAAAGGCCAAGAGTTAAAAGCGGGCTCGCATTACTGGTATTATGTCAAAATACAAAACGGCGCCCAGACCAAATACGGTTATATCTATGAAGAATATGTGGATGTCCAAAACGAAATCCTTATACCCAACGACATCTCGCCTAAGCCCGTCAAGCCAATCAACGATCCCGACGAAAAGCTTAATCAGACTTATAACTTTTGGACGCAGCTATTAATAGCTATAGCCATATGCGTTCCCGTGGTGTTTTTTATATACTTAATTTTCAAACCCCGAAAGAATTAGCTTTGGGCGTGGATTACGCATATTTGCGCGTATTCTTTTATAGGTTTTCCCTTCAAAGTTTCCTTTGGGGTATTGTTTTTTAGGCGCTTTGACATCCATTGTTTGTTTGAGAAATTGTTGATAAACCATTCGTCGTCAAAGCCCCGCTTGGTCAGATATTCGTCGCAATAAATGGGCGTTCTTTCCAACAATCTAAAAACGCTTCTTGAGCTTACCCCTAAGAATCGGGCTATTTCTCTTATCTTTAAGTTTTCTATGTATCTATACCTTGCCGCTATCCGATATCTATACGGCAGGCTTTTTATCATATCCATTATGACGACCTTAATGTTGATTAGGTCTATTTTTTGGTTGGTTAAGTCGGTAATCGCGCGGACATAGTGCGACGCCGGCAAAAAACTTCCGTCAAAACCCGATGACTTTAGGGCTATGTCCGTAACCCTTTTGTCCAAAGCGTCGGCTAATTTGTCGATGTGTTTATAACAATCCAGCATTGCTTTTATAAAAATTGAGTTCATAATTACCTCCGCGTTATTAAAATACCATATTTGAACATATGTTTACAAGAGGTTTGTGCCAAAAATAATATAGTAAATTTTTATATCTTAACGCCTTTATATAATCAAAAGTTAATGTGTATTTTGAATAAAAACATATTTATACGCAAACAATTTAAATATGAAAAAAAGGAGAAAGAGATATGGTAACGGAAGCAATCAACAATAAGGAAAAAGAAGAAAAGGCCAGCGCGCAAACCGAAGAAGAAAAAAAGACTCAAAGCAAAATTAACAGCAATAGAGAACTGCTTAACTTAATACATAAAAACTCCACGATGGGCCTTATCTCCCTCAAAAAGACTATTTGCATCAACCGCGACGCCAAATTTGAGGAAGTCTTGGAAAATCAGCTAAAAGGCTATCGAGAAATATTTGAGAAGACCAAAGAGCTTCTAAACAAAAACGGTTTTGAGGAGACAAGCCCCGGTTTTTGCACCAAGATGTGCGTTATGATGTCTTTAAATATGCAGACAATGTGGAACGACACGCCCTCAAAACTTGCCGAGCTAACCTTAATGGGCAATTGCTTGGGCTGGATTAAGGCTTTAAAAAACAAAAGAAAATATATGGACGCCGAGCCGGATATTCTCCAGCTTGTTGAAGACTATATCCAAATGCTGGAAAGACACATCCAAGAGCTAAAGATTTATTTATAAAATAAGCGAAACGGGTAATCTTAAAACTAAAAAACAGCCTTGATTTAAGGCTGTTTTTAGTTTATTTCTATCGTCCAAGCGTTTGTATAATTTTCTTTAACGTCAAGTTTTATTATATTTTCTTTGGTTTGGATATCGTCGATTTTATATTTATAAGAAGGCAATCCTGTCCAGCCTTCTATGCACAATAGAGGCGTTTCGGTTCTAGGCGGTTTCCATAAGGCTATGTAGCTCATATCGGGGTATGAAATTTTTACGCTTTTTGAGTCGTAATTGGATTTTAACGCTATAGACTTTGTCGAGCCGGACAAAATAAGCGCGTCGTTGTCAAACATTTTGTGCCTCAAAGGCAGTATATTGCCTTCCATAAGCTCTAAGGACTCAAACTTGCCGTTTAGCAAAAAAGAAGAGTCAAGACACAGTCTTTTTATGCTCTTGGCTTGCTCAAACTCAATGTAATAGTCGCTAAAATCCAATTGGTCGCTTATGGGGACGTTAAAGCCGGGCTTTGCTCCCGCGCAAAAATATATGGGCTTGTCGTCAAGGTTGGTTATTTTGTTGTCGACTTTAACGGTATTGTCTTTTAATGTGTAGGTTATGGAATACGAAAACTTAAACGGATACATTTTAAGGGTGCAGTCGTTGTATTTAAACTCTAGCGCAATACTGTCTTTTTCGCGCGCCGTCACATCAAACAACGCTTTACGCAAAAAGCCGTTTTTGGGAATCTTAAATGTCTCGCCCTGATAAGTATACACGCCTTGGTTGAGCCTTCCTATTATGGGAAACAGATTAAACGCCCAGCCGTCTAAAATGTCAAAATTGGTTTTTATGTATTCCGCGCCGCGTTTTACTATCGAGACAATCTCGGCGCCGGCGGCGTTTATCTTGACGCTTAATGTTTGGTTAGATAGATTATAAATCATCTTGCGTGTCTCAAAAAGGATATCTATATGATTATAGCATTTTTTCGCTTAAAATAAATATGTTATTTATAAAATGGTAATTTCCTGAACAAAAAAATAGGGATATTTTAAAAATATCCCTATTCTATACGCTCAATTAACTTTTACTCTTAAGCTTCCAGCGAAACAAATTCAAATTTATCCACGTCAAACAAGCCTTTGTCGGTTAACTTCAAGCTGGGTATAACGGGCAGAGCCAAGAAAGACAGAGTCATAAAAGGCTCCACTTCTTTGGTTACGCCCAAAGAGTGCGCGATTTCGACCATCTTTTGGAACTCTTGGTTTACTTCCTCTATAGGACGCGCGGTCATAAGACCGGCTACCTCGAGCTTCAGCGAACCTAAGACTTTTCCTTGGGAAACCACTATCAAGCCGCCGCCCAATTGCTTTAGGCTGTTGACCGCCAAAGCCATATCTTCGTTGTTGTCGCCTAGGACTATGATATTGTGCGAGTCGTGCGCTATGGTTTGGGCGATAGCGCCGTTTTTTAAGCCGTAGTTTTTAATCAAGCATTTGCCGATGTTGCCTGTGTTGTTGTGGCGCTCTATTACGGCAAGCTTTAGCAAATCCGTGCCTTCGATTATTATCGAGTTGTCGGATCTTCTCTTGACTTCCACTACCGCCTTTTTGGTCACCACGTTGGCGGGGATAAGGTCGATAGCGTGGACTTTGTCGCTGGTAGAATATAACTCAAAGTCGGCGGGAGTTACGTCCTTTATTTTAACGGTGTTTAAGACCTTGTCGTTGGGTTTGGGTTTAGCCTCAAAGAGCGGTTTGCCTTGGCGGGCTACCAGCTCGCCCTTAAAGAACACCATATCGGCGACAAAGTCTTTTAGGTCGTTCATAACGACTAGGTCGGCTATATATCCGGGAGCGACCGCGCCGTAGCCTTTTAGGCCGTAGCATTCTGCGGCGTTTAGAGTGGCTATCGTTACCGCGCTTACGGGGTCTAAGCCGTTTTCGACCGCTATTTTTAGGTTATAGTTGAGATGTCCTTCGTATAACAAAGAGTCTATGTGTCTGTCGTCCGTGCAGAAAACGCACCTTCTCATATTTTGCGGGGTTACGCCCTTGACTAGGACGGAGACGTTTCGGGTAGCGCTGCCCTGTCTAATCTGGACGTAAAAACCGCTGTCTATCTTTCTTAGCATATCCTCCACGGTCGTGCATTCGTGCTCGGTCTTGATTCCGGAAGCGGCGTAAGCGTTTAGGCCTTCGCCTTGGAGTTCGGGCGCGTGACCGTCTATGATTTTGCCCGCTTCTATAGCGGCCTCGATTTTAGCCAGGCACTCCTCGTCGCCTGCTACCACGCCCACAAAATTCATAAATTCGCCTAATCCGAATATGTCGGGGTCGGATATATGCTCTCTGATTTGCTTAGAGTCTATTACCGCGCCGGCGTTCTCAAAAAATGTCGCGGGCACGCAAGAAGGCAGCATAAAGCGCGCGTTGATGGGCAGGCCTTTGGTCTGCTCTATCATATACTTTACGCCCTCGATTCCCAAGACATTGGCAATCTCGTGCGGGTCGGCGATAATGGTGGTAGTGCCGTAAGGAATTATGGTCTTGCAAAATTCTGCGGGCGTTAGCATTGTGGACTCTATATGCAGATGCGTGTCGATAAGCCCGGGAATGACATATTTGCCTGTGATATCTATATTTTCAAGCCCGTCGTAATCGCCTATTCCGGCTATCTTATCGCCTACGATAGCGACGTCTGCTTTTATAATTTTTCCGCTAAAAACATTTACCACATAGCCGCCTTTTAGAACCTTGTCGGGTTTTATTCTCTTTGCTGCGGCGTCGATTAACTTTTTCATTGTAATCATCTCCTTATGTTTATTGTAGTCCCAATGGAAAATTTTAGCAAGCATAATAAAAACGGTCTTCCTTTTAAAAGAAGACCGTCTTAAATGCTCGCGTTATTAATTAGAAATCGGTGGGAACAACATATTTTAATACGAACAAAGCGAATATAACCAAAGTTATAGGATGTATTTCCCAAACAGGTTTTTCGTATTTTTCTTTGTTCGACGCGTATTTGATGATGTTGATTACATAAAGGATAACTTTGATTAGAACATAGGAGATAATACCTAAGCCAATACCGTCGGTGATGGAGTATGCCAAAGGCATTCCAAACAAGGTAATGAACGCGGGAACGGCCAAGGAAGGATCCTCAAAGTTGATATCCTTAACGGTAGCTATCATCAATACGCCTACGTAAATCAACGCGCTTGCGGAAGCCTCGCTAGGTATAATCATAAACAAAGGAGTCAAGAACAACGCTAGCAAGAAAAACAATGCGACAACCAAAGCGGTCAAGCCGGTTCTGCCGCCTACGCTGACGCCGGAAGCGGATTCTACATAGGTGGTAACGGTAGAGGTACCAACAGCAGCGCCTACAACGGTAGCGACAGCGTCAGACATCAAAGCTTGTCTGAATCTAGGAACATTGCCGTTTTCGTCAAGCATATTAGCGCGTCTGCAGGTGCCATACAATGTTCCGAAGGTGTCGAACATATCGATCATTGTGAACGAAAGTATTGTCAAGATTACGGAAAGAGCGCCGCTAAAAGTAGTGAACAACGCGCCGAAATCTTTCCAGCTAGTCCAGGTAGCTATCAAGCTGCTTACAGAAGAATCGGAAGAGAACAGCTTGTCAAAGTGAGGCAGCCATTGAGCGCCTTTCAAACGGGATAAATCGGTTACTCCAGCGGGTATTCCTACGATAGTGGCGACGATTATACCAATAAGTATAGCGCCTTTAACATTGAGTTTTGATAATATAGCGATTACCAAAAGACCGATGAAGCATACCAAGGGAGCTTTAGCGGATTCCCAAGAAGACAAAGCAGCAAGGGTTGTGATGGTAGGTCCGGCTACGATAACGTTGGCGCCTTGCAAACCAACGTAAGCTATGAACAAGCCGATACCAACGGGTATAGCCTTTCTAATTGTCTCGGGCACGGCGTTGAGAATCTTTTCTCTGATTCCGGCGATGCTCAAAATCAAGAAGATGATACCGGAGATTAGG
>DATCKE010000006.1:0-27586 GCA_036562445.1 Clostridia bacterium | reverse complement strand
TATTTCCACATTGCCTACCGCTGCGTATTTTTTGTCGTGAGAGATTAAAACTCCGGTTAGGCCGTTTTTTTCCATAAATTTAATGCCGTTTTCCATGCCAAGAAGCATTACGATAGTGGCGCATATATCCGCTAACTCCGAGCTCTTGTTGATTATGGTAACCGAGGTCAAACCTGTATTGTCAAAAGCATCCGAAGAAGCGTCCTCGCCGGTTCTTTTTATGTTGACCGGAAGGCCTGTAAACGGGTTTAATATGTGCGCGTATTTTATTGTTCTTGTTTCGTTTTCATCTTTTATGTCGTAAGTAAAATATCTTTCATAATCCCCGCTGGTAACCAGCGAAGTGTCCTCGGCAAGTATAGCGCAAAAATATTTATGTTCGCTCGTTACGGGCATTTTCAGACCGACGGTAAATTTTTGAGCGCCGCCGCCCGCCAAAGGCTTAGATTTATACACATACACGTTGCCGCCTATATTAATAATCGCGCCTTTTAGGTAATATTTCTTACAGATTTCTACCGCCAAGTCAGCGGCGTAGCCTTTTGCCTGCCCTCCTAAATCGATTTTAATATTTCTATCGTCTTTGGTAATATAATAGCCTTTTTCGTCTTCGCCTATCTGAACTTTGCTATAGTCAATATATTTTAATGCTTCTTGAATTTCGGCAGAGGTTGGGATTTTTCTTTCTTTGTCTTCTTCCAGCTCGTTTTTGTCATAGTTTTTAGCGTCCAACTCCCATAACTCCATTAAAGGGTATATCGCGGGATTGAATAACTCATAAGCGTTAATATCTTCGCCGTCTATATTCAGCAATCCGTTTTCTTTCTCGTGCAGCTCTTTTGCGTATTTTAGCATATGATAAGCGTGCTTAGATACATAAAACTTTTCATTGGGATTAAAATCCTGCCCGTCAGAGCCGTAGTTGTTGAATTTAGTTATAACGCTTTCGTTGTTCGCGGTGTTCAATTCGGCGTTTAGGTCTCCTAAAACATCAAGAATTTCGTCTCTAGCGTTTCTTAAGTATTTTAGGTTAATTCCATAAAGCGTAGCTTCAAGAGGGATTTGCTGATCTCCTATGCCGAACACATATTCGCGAAACGAAAGATATTTAATCTTTCTCGAGTAAGAAGAAAGCAAGACAGAGCTTGCCGTCAAGATAATGATTAATAATGCGGTAACAAACTTTTTCATAAGAGTAAATAGATTATACTATAAAATGAATTTATTGGGAAAACAATTGGCGGACATTTTTACTATCTGATATTTTGAAGGTTTTATTCGGCAACTTTTTTAACTAGCTTAAATGTCCAATGTGCTCTTGATAATATTTTATCGCCGTTTAATACTCAAAGAGCTTCTTGCTTAATCGGCAATTAAGCGTCATAAAAATGTAATTATAGAAGCAAAAAACACCGTTATCTTTCGGGGTTTAGCGCGTTAGAACGTCAAAACAAAAATAAAATAAAAAAAACTCCGACTTTTATCGGAGTTTGGTGCGAGAGACGGGACTTGAACCCGTACGGTGTAACCACACGCCCCTCAAACGTGCGCGTCTGCCAGTTCCGCCACTCTCGCTTAAAAACATAGATATTTTAGCATAAATACAGGCAAATTTGCAATAAAAAAATATAATTTTATTGGGTTTTTAGGCTTATTTTAGTCAGCTATTTTTTGGGTTTTATACCTTTTGGTATAAAAAATTAAGGCTAATAAAATGTGTTTTAAGTAGAAAATATATCTTATGATTTAATATTTTTACAAAAATTTTAGCTTCATATAAAATATTTTAATCTTTTATGCCTTTAGCTTGACTATTGTATATATATGTTGTAAAAAATAAAGGCGAGGTGAGTGAATGAATAAAGACTTGCTTAAAAAATACGCCGAAGTGATAATCAAAATCGGCTGCAATATCCAAAAAGGCGACGAGCTTGTTATAAGAGCCGACGTCAACAGCCAAGAGTTTATGCCGTATTTAACCGAAGCGGCATATCAAGCGGGAGCCAAAAAGGTAACCGTGTTGTTTAACTCCGACAAGATAATGAAACTTCGTTATCTTTACGAAGACGCTCAAACCCTGACCGACGTTCCCGAATGGAAGATAAAATCATTAGAATATGTCGTAGAAAAAGACGCGGCGTATCTCTTTATAGACTCCCAAAGCCCCGAAGTTTTCGCGGGCGTGGACGCGGATAAAATGGCTGCTTACACTAAAGCGTTCCGCTCTAAACTTGTCAAGTTTTACGACGCCACGATGAGCAACGACGTCAGATGGACAATAGCGGCTTACCCGAGCGCCGATTGGGCGCAAACAGTGTTTCCCAACGACGAGAATGCGGTGGACAAGCTGTTTGAATTAATAGCCAAAGCAATGAGATTGGATACCCCCGACCCTTATAAAGCTTGGCAAGAACACCAGGAAAGATTAAGCGCGCGAGTAAACTACCTAAACTCGGCTAACTTTAAAGCGCTAAAATACAAAAACTCTTTGGGCACTGATTTGTATGTAGAGCTGCCGGAAAACTATTTCTTTATGGGCGGCGCGGATTATTCCAAGGGCAGAATGTTTATGGCCAATATGCCCACAGAGGAAGTTTATGCCGCGCCTAAATATTCTGCCACCCAAGGCACTCTTGTGGCGTCTATGCCCCTTGCGTATAATGGCTCTATGGTAAAGAATTTCTCTTTAACCTTTAAAAACGGCAAGGTAGTGGATTTTAACGCCGAGCAAGGCAAGGAGATATTAAAAAACATATTGGATACCGACGAGGGCGCAAGATACTTAGGCGAAATCGCCATTGTTCCCTATGATTCCCCCATCCAAAAGATGAACACGCTGTTTTTAAATACTTTGTTTGACGAAAACGCAAGCTGCCACTTCGCGCTGGGCAAGGCTTATCCTTGCGTAAAAGGCGCTGAAAATATGACTAAAGAGCAGCTAAAGGAAGCGGGAATCAACGATTCTTTAATGCACGTAGACTTTATGATAGGCACAGCCGACCTAGAAATAACGGGCATTACCCTCGACGGCAAAGAGATTAAGTTCTTTAAAAACGGAAATTTCGTTATAGATTAGGGTGGAAAAAGCGTATATAATTTTAAAAAGACGAGATTTTCTCGTCTTTTTTAATGCCTTTTTCGTCTTGATATTAAAAATTATTTGATATTTTTACAAATTTCTTAAATTAATCCTAAATTTATAAAATTTATATTTATAATTTTTTATTTATATTATTTACTAAAATATAAAAATTTGTTATAATTATAAAATCAATTTTGGGGTTGTTTTTCTGTAATTATTCTTTTTGTCTTTTTCGTTTTTTCAAGATTGTTCTAACTTAAAAAATTAACTCAAAGAACTTAATTCAAAAAAGCTTAACCCAAAAAACTAACCCAAACAGTCTAAACTCAAAAATTTAAAACCCTAAAAATTTTTTTAAGGTCAAAAAAATTTAAAAAGAGAGGATGGATTATGAGCAGAGATTATTCGGCGATTACTGACGAAATTTTAAAATTTAGCGAACTGCTATATAAAGACAACCAAATTGATCCCGAGCTGTTTGTCCAGCATAAGGTTTACAGAGGACTTAGGGATTTAGAAGGCAACGGCGTTTTGACCGGGCTTACCAAGATTTCCGAGATAGAGTCCTATAGAATTATAGACGGTCAAAAGGTCTTTGTGGACGGCAAGCTGTTTTACCGCGGTTACGACGTGGAAGAGCTAGTCGCCGGCTTTATAAAAGCGGACAGATTCGGTTTTGAGGAAATCGCTTTCTTATTGCTGTTTGGGCAACTGCCTACCTCTGACGAGCTAGAGCAGTTTAAAAACTTATTGGCAAGCTACCGCTCTTTGCCCAGCTCGTTTGTGCGCGACGTCATTATGAAAGCTCCCAGCAACGATATGATGGTGTCGCTGGCAAGAAGCGTGCTTACTCTGTATTCTTACGACAAAAGGGCTAACGACATATCTATACCTAATGTGCTAAGACAATGCCTGCAGCTAATAGCCACCTTCCCGTTGCTAGCTGTCTACGGCTTCCAAGCTTACGACTATTACCTAAACGACAGAACCAGCTTTTTCATACACGAACCCCGCGCCGAGCTGTCCACCGCCGAAAACATATTGCATATGCTAAGGCTGGACAGCAAATACACCAAGCTTGAGGCCGTAATATTAGACTTGGCGCTTGTTTTGCACGCCGAGCACGGCGGCGGCAACAACTCCACCTTTACCACGCGCGTGGTTACTTCCTCGGGCACGGATACATATTCGGCTATAGCCGCGGCTTTAGCGTCCCTAAAAGGACCTAAGCACGGCGGAGCTAACTTTAAAGTTATGGAAATGTTCGATGACATAAAAGCAAACGTAAAAGACTGGAAAGATAAAGACGAAATCAAGGCGTATCTAAAGAAGATTTTGCATAAAGAAGCTTTTGACAAATCGGGCTTGATTTATGGCATAGGCCACGCTATTTATTCGGTGTCCGATCCTAGAGCCAAAGTGTTTAAGTCCTTCGTAGAAAAGCTTTCAGAGGAAAAAGGACTGCACGACGAATATATTTTATATTCCTTGGTAGAGGAACTGGCGCCCGAAGTCATTTCGGAAGAGCGCAAGATGTATAAGGGCGTAAGCGCGAACGTGGACTTTTATAGCGGTTTTGTTTACAGTATGCTGGGCTTGCCTACCGAGCTATACACGCCCATATTCGCCATATCCCGAATCGTAGGCTGGAGCGCGCATAGACTAGAAGAGCTTATCAACGCCGGCAAAATCATCCGCCCCGCCTATATGAGCGTCCAAGAGCGAAAGAAATATATACCTATAGAGGAAAGATAATTAGGGGAAAAGAAAAAAACAAAAATGAAAAGAAGTCTTATAAAGACTTCTTTTTTTGTTTCGCAAAATATTAATAACTCAACGGTTTTTATAATTTTTTTTGACTAAGATTTTATTTATATTATAATTGCGTTCAAAAAATTATAAGGGAGAACCGCGTATGACAAGATTTAAGTTAATTCATATGGACACCTTAAGCTGCGAGCCTATTGCGCGCAGGATGCCAAACGGCGATTTGTTGACAATATGCCAGTGCGGGGATGTGAAAGAGCCCGCGCCGTTAAACAGGGTATACGCTTTTAGAAGCAAAGACGAAGGCCAAACTTGGAGCCCAAAAGAGCTGGTCTATCCCGAAGACGGGCAAGCTGTTTATAACACCGAGGTTATGGTCTTAAACGACGAGGTAACGCTGTTTTTGACTTTGCACAACGGGTATTTTGACGATTGGAAATGCGTTATGATGAAAAGCTATGACAGCGGCTACACTTGGGTTAACGCCGGGCCGCCGCCTTATCTAGATTCCTACACCTTTGTTAGGGGACAGATTACCTTAAAAAACGGCGCGATTTTAATACCTTATCAGCAATATCCTCTAACGCGAGAGCAGCGGGAGTGGCTGAAAATTAATAAGACCTATGTTTGGAAATCGGGTGTAAAAACTGTTCGCGCGGGCGTCATAATAAGCTACGACGGCGGAAAAACCTTTGAAAAAGGAGGCGCTATAGATATTTCTTTAGAAAGAGGCTGGATTTGGCCCGAGCCTACTATTGTCGAATTATCAAACGGCGCGATAACTATGCTCTTAAGAATGGACGGAGCGGGATATCTATACAGAAGCGACTCTTTTGACGGGGGCAAGAGCTGGACAGAGCCGATAAAAACAGATATCCCTAACCCCAACAACAAAGTCAAGCTTTTAAAATTTAATGACGGACGCATAGCATTGCTGCACACGCCTAACAGCTCGCTGCAAGGGCTAAGGTCAAGAAATCCTTTGAGCGTTTGGATAAGCAACGACGATTTAAAGAGCTGGTATTATAAAAAAGACCTAACCGATTTCGACGGTTGTTTTTCTTATCCCGACGGCTTTATAACCTCTGACCAAAAACATATTATGTTTACCGTAGACTTTAACAGGCACGACATATATTTTGTGGACCACGAAATAGAAGAATAAATCGAAAAAGGGCGTTATATTTAACGCCCTTTTAAATTTTAATTTGCGTTTGTGTTATTTTTTATCATCTTTCTATAGGCACTGGGGGAGATGTTTTCAAACTTTTTGAAAAACGCCACAAATTGATTATATTCCGTAAACCCGCAGTTAGTCGCGATTATGTTTAAAGATAGGTCGCTGGTCGCTATTTGGTGTTTTGCGTATTCCAGTCGTTTTTTAAGAATATACGCTTTAGGCGCGCAGCCGTATTCCTCTTTAAATCTAATCCTAAAATAATCCGTGCAATATCCCGACTGCTTGGCCAGTTTGTCCAGTTTTATATCCGTCATAAAATACTGGTCTATATACGCCTTGGCAAACTGAATGCTGGTGGACTGCTGGTTGTTGTCCAGTCTCTTTAGGTGCGTGAGCAGTTGGAAAATCAACACCTCTATCATCTTAATGTAGTTGAAATTCCTATTTAAATACTCGGTCTCTATGTCCATTATGTATTTATGGATTAACGAATCAAAATCGTTATAGAGCTTTGTGTCAAATTCATAATCCAAATTTTTATCAATAGTAAAGCCTATAGCGGTGATTTTGGAAGGGTCAAAATGAATTTCGTTATGCAAAGCGTAAGGGGAGTAGATTATAAAAGTTCCCGGGCTGAACTTAAAATCTAAGTTCGAGATGTTAAAGTTATTATAATACTTTATATAATTTTCGGAATGATAATTGGAGCTTTCAAGATTTACATAGCCCGACTCGCCCGAGCCGCTGTGGAAATAAACCAATTCGTAGCAGTTATGCAAGTGAGGCGGAACCTTTACAATGGTCTTATAATTATTGATATAAATATACTTAAAATTTATCATTTGTATTTCTTTTTAAAAAATTTATAGTATTTCAAATGTCATTATAAATAAGAGCATATAAGATGTCAATACCAAAATTTTTGGCAAAATCGGTTATTATTAAGTTTTTGCATTGTTTTTGCCATAAAATCATAATATTTCAAGATACTATATCGTAAAATCATAACTTTGCATTGTTTTTTTGCATTGTTTTGATACTTTATTTAGCGTAAACTAAAGCCAGAAAAAAGCTTTAGGGGAGAATGATTATTTAATGATTTTTTCTAAACATATTTCCGCGCCTAAAGATTCATTGAAGAAAAAAAGAAGATGGAAATTCGCTGAGGTGGAAGTCATCCTAATGTCAATGCTCAGCGTCATATACCTTGCCGTTTTCGCTTACGCGCCGATGTTTGGCGTGGTTTTGGCTTTTAAAGACGGCAATATGAAGCTAAACATTATGGACGCAATACTTAAGTCCAATTGGGTGGGATTTGACAACTTCAAAATGTTTTTGCTTGATCCTAACTTTAGAGACGTCATTTTCAACACCCTTGGGCTTAACGTGTTAATGCTATTTATAAACTTCCCCGCGCCCATAATTTTCGCGCTGCTTATAAACGAGGTATGGCACACCAAATACAAAAAGACATTGCAGGCTATAACCAACTTCCCGCACTTTATTTCTTGGGTAGTATTCGGCGGCATATGCATAGCCTTGACCGATATGTCAACAGGCATATTTAATCCTATCTTAGAAAAAATAGGCTTGTCCACAAAAGACAATCCGGTCAACCTGCAATCTGCGGACTTCTTCTGGGCGACCATAATAATTACTTCATTAATTAAAGGCACAGGGTGGGGATCTATTATATATCTCGCGGCTCTTTCGGGAATCGATCCTAATCTATACGAAGCCGCGGAAATTGACGGCGCAAACCGTTTCCACAAGGCGATATACATTTCGCTGCCTATGATGGCAAACACGATTACCATTTTCTTGCTGCTAAGCATAAGCAACCTTTTGGGTAACTCCTTCGAGCATTTCTACATATTCCAAAACGTATTAAACATATCGCGCAGCGAAGTTTTGACGACTTATATCTACAAAAGAGGCTTGCTGCAAAATATGTATTCCTTAAGCTCGGCTATCGGCTTGTTTGAATCCACCATAGGCTTGATACTGCTCATCTTAGCCAACTACATAAGCAAAAAAACTACTGGAAGGGGTATTTATTGATGATAGCGTCAGTCGGTCTTAAAAAGAAAAAGCGCATCAAAAAGATGCACGCCTTTGACTATTTTAACTACATCATACTAGGCCTTTTCGCTTTAATCACGCTGTATCCTTTCTGGTATGTGTTGATAGGTTCTTTCAATAACGGTCAAGACTTTTCGGGCGGCGGCATTTGGTTGTGGCCTAGAGTGTTTACCACCGCCAACTATAGAGTGGTGTTCGCGGACGATAGATTGTGGCTGGGTTTTAGAAACACCGTGTTGAAGACCGTAATCGGCGTAATCACTTCTTTGACCTTTACGTCTTGCACGGCATACGGCCTTAGCAGCAGCAAACTCCGCTTCAAAAAAGTCTTCCACTGGATAAACCTGTTTACTATGTTCTTTAGCGGCGGCCTTATTCCTTACTTTATGGTCATAAGCATGATAGGGCTTTACGACAACTTCTTGGTCTATGTCATTCCGTCCATTTACTCGGTTTACAATATGCTGGTTATGTCGTCCTTCTTTAAATCTATCCCGAACGACATCAACGAGGCGGCGGTAATAGACGGCGCTAGAGAATTTACGATTTGGTGGAAAATTTACGTGCCGTTGTCCAAGCCGTGTCTAGCCACCATAGGTCTATGGATAGCGGTAGGACACTGGAATTCCTATTTAGGAACGATGCTATACACCCAAGGAACGGACCTGTTGACTTTGCAATACTACCTAGTCAAATTGATAAAACAAGCCAGCGTTCCCGTCCTAGAAGGCGACTTGGGACAAATCCAAAAAGAAACCTCGGCTACCACCATATCTTTCGCGGCGATAGTTATTTCCACAATACCTATCTTTACGCTGTATCCTTTCATTCAGAAATATTTCTCCAAAGGAATAATGATTGGTTCCTTAAAGGGATAAACGATAAACAAAGGAGGAAAACGATGAAAAAGTTTATTACTTCTATGCTTTGCGTCTTATTGGTCTGCTGCAGCCTTATCGGATGTTTTGGCGGCGGTAAAAGCAAGTCGGATTATTGGTATCCCGACCGCGGCTACGCTGACGATAAAAGCGACAGCTGGACGCAGCTAACCGACCAAGACGAAGAAATAACCATAGACTGGTTTGTAAACTATTCGACATTCAGCTGGGCGGGAAACGGCAACTCGCTCGTGTCTGATGTAATCAGAGAAAAGACTAAGATCAACATTAACTTCATAACGCCCGCCGATGACACGGGACAACAGCTCAACACTTTGATAGCGAGCGGCAAATTGCCCGACGTTGTTACCGTAAACCACGGCACGGCGTTAAGAGTTCAGCTTCAACAAGAAAAATACGTATATCCGCTGCAAGAACTTGCTAAAAGATACGCTCCTTCGCTTTTAAACCGCATTGACGACGAGATTGTTGCGTTCTTTGACGGCGGCAACGGCACAATTTACGGCTTGCCTAACCATTACTATACATACAGCGACCTTAACGACTATAAAGAAATAACCGGAATGACCTTGAACTCTAACGGCGCTATAGTCGCGAGAAAGGACTATTTGGACGCGTATATTGCGCATAAAAAAGCTCAAAACCCCAATTGGTCCGACGTTCAAGCGACTACGCCCCAAGGCTTTATAGAAATGTGCTTGTGGGTAAAGCAGCATTATAATTTGCCCGCTACCAATCCCACCGTATGCATAGGACAGTTTGACAGCGCGACTACCAACGGCAGCAAGGGTATAAGCTGGCTTATGGAATATTTTGCCGTAGAGCCTGAAGACGAAGAAGGCAACAAAACCTACGAGCCCGCTCAAGAAAAATATAAAGACGCTTTGATGTTCCTAAACGAGCTATACAGAAATAAACTTATCTCCAGCGGTAACTTGAGCGCGAACTATTCTCAAATTTCCACCTACATCCAACAAGGCTTGCCTTTTGTATGTATGCTTTCGCCTCAAGACTTCGCTTCGTTCTTTAGAAACGCTTATCTAAACTCCGGCATAGAGTATGTGCCTATCGTGCTGACCAACTACCAAGGCGACGTTCCCGTTTTAAGAGACCTATCGGGCAACGGCTACCGTTTCAGCATGATAACCACATCCTGCAAATATCCCGATAGAGTAATCAAACTATTCGACTTCTTGTGGAGCGAAGAAGGCCAACGCTTGATTCAATACGGCGTAGAAGGCGAAACCTTTGAATACATAAAGCGCCCTGGCGAAACCGGCACGATAATCGATCCCGTTACCAAGCAAACTAAGACCGTTACATATAAATACGGCCAAATCAAATACACAGACGAAGTGTTCCAAGAAATCCAAAACGGTCAAGCCGGCGAATACGGATTTATGGGCGGTATGTTGCTGCTAATCAATCCTATGTACGCTAGACTTACCCACTATAAAGGCGAGACTTTGGACAACTTCCTAAAATATGTTGACTACAACCTAAAGGCGGCTTTGCAGCCTTACACCTACAGCAGAAAAGGTCTAGAGTTCAGCCTTGACGCGTCCGACAGCAGATATGTCGCTATGGCGTATTTGCGGACAGAGCTAAACAACCTCTGGTATGAAAACATTCCTAGAATAATTTCGCAATCCTCTAAGTCGGCCGCTGAAAACCTATATAACAGCACCCTAGCTCAAGCGGAATTGAAGGGATACAAGACATTATTGAGCTTCCAAAACAGCTGCTTTAAAGCGCACAAAGCTAAGCTTGGTATCCAATACGCTTGGCCGCCCAACGATCCTAACTCCGGATACAGCAATTGGGTTGTCAACAGCATATTTGGCGATACATCGCGCGTTCTTGAGATACCTTCCGATATAACGCTTCAATAAAACAATAAATGGTTTTTACAAAAGAACGGTAGAGAGGACAATTAAGTCCTCTCTACTGGATAAACATTGCGAAAAATAAGGCTAGAAGAGAGAGAATATATGGAAAAACACAAAATAATTATTGACACTGACATTGGCGACGATATTGACGACGCTTTCGCGCTGGCGGTCGCGTTGGCGATGCCTGAATACGAATTGCTTGGAGTTACCTGCGTTTACAGAAACACTTTAATGCGTTCCAAAATAGCTATGGCCGAACTGGATTACTATAATTTTGGCGGCGTTAAAGTTTATTGCGGCGAAGACAATCCGTTAAAAGAGCCTATCAAAATGTTCCCTTTTGAGAAAAAGGACAAAGACGGAAAGGTCATTATAACTCACTACAAAGACGATATGGCTAACTACGTTTGCGAGGAAAAATCCGCCGTGGAGTTTTTGCTGGAAAGCGCGGAAAAATATCCTAACGAAATCGTATTGTTTTCCTTAGGTCCAATGACTAACCTGGCAAGAGCCTATCAGCAAGACAGCGAGGCGTTTAAGAAGTTTAAGAAAATCGTGATAATGGGCGGAATGATGGACCAGCCTTACGCCGAATGGAACATAAAATGCGACCCTGAAGCCGCAGATATCGTGTTAAGGTCAGGCGTCGAAATCCAAATGGTAGGATTAGACGTTACGCTCAAATGCGTCCTAAAGGAAGAAACGCTGGACAAAATACTAAGCTTTAAGGGCAGAGGAAACCAGCTGCTTGCGTCTATGATGAAAATTTGGATTGACAACAACAAAAAAAGACCCATTCTCCACGACCCGTTGACTATAGCGTCGTATGTTAAGCCGTTCTGCGAATTTAAAAAGCATAAGCTTGAAGTTGTCTTAGACGGCGAGAAAAGAGGCTATACCGTTCAATCCGAAAACGGCAACGAAGTCTTATACGCGACAAGCGTGGACAACGAGGCTTTTGAGGAATTTGTCTTAGACTGCTTAACCAAAGCGGAACGATAGAAAAACCTTGAAAAAGGAGGAAATGATGAAAAGACTACCGCTATTAATCGTAGCGCTGTTAGTTATAGGGGGAAGTTTAACGATGGGCGTTAAATCCAATGCCGTTAAAGCGGGCATTCACGATCCCGCCAACGTAATTATTGTTACGGATCAAAACAGAGAGACTTTGTATAACACAAAGCTCTCAAACGACACCACGGAAACTTTTGACCCCGCCACTAGATTCTTCCAATCTATGCCCAGCGTAGAAGTAACCGGCAATCGCATATGGGCGGCTATGACTGTAGGCGGTTTAACCGAGCCTGACGACAACAACTATATAACGATTGGCTACAGCGATGACGGAGGCAAAACCTGGGTTGAGCCGTTTATCATCATAAAAAACGACGTAAAAGTTAGGACTTATATTCCTAGTTTGTGGGTGGATCCGGACGGAACTTTATGGTGCTATTATTGCCAATTCGACACTTGGGCGTTTAAGATTAACAACCCCGCGGGCGATCCCTCCAAAATAACCTGCACCCAGCCCGTAAGAGTGGCGGAATACGGCATAGCCAAAAAGCCCACCGCTCTTTCTACCGGCGCTTGGGTGTTTACCACCGAACGCGCGAGCGTGGACGTTATGAAGAGCTTTGTCTGGGCTTCCTATGACAAAGGCAAATCCTGGTCGTTGATAGGAAGCGCTACTTCTGTGGCTAATAGAAAATACTTCCACGAGTCCCAGATAGTCGAGCTAAAAGACGGAAGGCTTTGGATGCTTTCCAGAATTGAAGGCGGTTCCGGCGGCGGCATCGAGCAAAGCTTCTCCTCGGACGGCGGCAGAACTTGGACAACTATGCAAAGCGGATTAGGCTATCCTTTAATCGGCCCTGGCTCTAAATTCCATATAATGAGACTAAAATCCGGCAACTTGTTGTTTATAAGCCACAACTCCACATCGGTTAGAAACAACCTAACTGCTTATCTATCCGAAGACGATGGAAAGACCTGGAGCGGCGCGCTGCTATTGGACGAAAGGTCAATCGTATCCTATCCCGACGCGGCTCAAGGCGATGACGGAACAATATATGTCATCTACGACCGCAACCGTTCGGCCGCTCAAGCGGGCAACAACTATCCCAGCCAAGAAATACGCTTAGCTAAGTTTACCGAAGCTGACCTCAAGGCGGGCGCTTTCGTGTCCGAAAAATCTCAAGCCAAAATTTTAATCGCTAAAAACAAAAACTGGCACGAAATAGTTTCTATTAACGTTGAAAAAACCCTAGAGGTCAAGAAAGGAACGCCTTTGGAAAGCGTTATCGATTCTTTGCCTAAATACGTAAGCGCCACCGACGAAAGCGGCAACACTTACTACCTGGCTGGAACTTGGAAAACGGTAGGTTATGTGGACGACAACACCGATTATAAACTAAAGTTTGACACCAAACTCATCGAGACTTTGGAAGACACTTATAATATGTTGACCATCAACGTCAAGATGATTAAGCCTAAAAAGACTGGCTCTTGCAAATCAGCCGTCGCGGCTATCGCAGCATCGTCAATATTAGCGTTAGCTTTCGCTGTTTTCAAAAAACCTTAAAGCTAAGCAGCTAATTTTATATAGAAAAACAAAGGAGGAAAAGAATGAGGAAACACACTCGAAAAAAGAGTATTCTGATACTCTTGATGACAGCGTTAATGACGCTGACATTGTCTGTGCGTTTAGTCGGCGCTCAGGATACCGGTGTCGTAACTTACGACTTTACGGCCGATAGTTACGCTCCCTCGGTAGCTTTGACCGGTGCGACTGTTTTTACGGGCTTTGACGCTATATCCGTTTACACTAAGTCCGCTAACGGAAGCGCTATCATAAGCGTTCCTGTAGAGCTTGACTCTGACGCGAAAGGCATAGCGATTGAATACAACAACTTAATGACCAATGTCGCGCCGGACAACCTAAAAGTCACATTAAAATCCGGCGAAGACTCTTACGATATGTCCGAAGGCTCTAAATATTACGAGCTGGTCGGAGAAGACCTAAAAGAAAAAGCGGCGGCAGCCGGCGGCGTTATGAAAGCCACCCAAACCGCTTATGAAAACTTCTACGGTTATTTGGTATTGGAATTAAGCGAGTTTAACCTGCCCGAAGAACCAATAACAATAGACACAATCGTCTTTACGACTCAGCTTACCGTTCCTGTCAGATACAACATCGGCAAGATCTACACAGTAACCGAAGAAGGCTTTGACGAAGTTATTTACACTCCCAGCGCCGATAACTTTACGGCCGAAGGCGATGTCAATAACTATGTGGCTCAATTCTTAGCCAAAGGCCAATTTAAGTTCTATGACGCAACCAACGGCGACACCACCGACCCTACTTGGGTTAAATTCCCCAAAGAAATTTTGGGCGTTTCCGAGACCGAAGTATCAAATACCGCGGGCGTTTATGAATACGCCGATTTGACTGGATTTACGGCTATTGTTCTAGAAGCCGATACGACCGAAAGCCCTGTGGACATTCGCCTTGGTATGGCGTTGTTCAGCGGCGACAGCGAAAATCTGTATAACGCTCAAAGATTCCAGCCCGTGGAATTTATCTGCGTAGGCGACAACGGCGCTGTTTATTACCTGTATGGCAAAGACGAAAACAACAACTTTATAAACGACGGCAGACCTTATATGCCTAAGGGATTCAAAGGCAAGGTTTATATTAAGCTAGACTCCTTGCTCGCTAGAACGCCTTCCAATGTATTCAATTACTCTTACGTATTCCCTTACATAAAGGTTTACGCGGCTCCTGTTAACAGCGTGGGCGGAATTATTAAAATCTCTAGAGCTTATCTAACCAACGAGCCTATCAACGTCGTATCCTATCCTATAGTCGTTACGACCAACGCTTCCAACAGAGGCACTGTAACCATCGACAAACCCAACGTTATAGCGGGCGGCTCGGCTACTTTAACCGTAACGCCTAAGACCGGTTATGTGGTAGACCAAGTTTTGGTAAACGGACAATCTGTCGCTCTTGACCAAAACGGTCAATACACAATAACCAATATCAACGCTAGAACCAACATTACCGTTAACATCATACCCGATCCCAACGCCGAACCTAGATATATATTTATCAAATCCAATCCTCACGGCACTATAACCGCGGACAAAAACCCTGTTCCTAACGGCGCGGACGTTACATTTACCGTCGAGGCCGATTTAGGCTACGAAGTCGCTTGGTTTAAAGTCAACGACGAGTTGGTGGAACTAGTCGACGGCAAGTACACCATACCCGAAGTTGAAACCGACCTAGTGGTTGAAATGGGCGTAAACGTTATTTACGAATACGAAGCTCCTATGAAAGGCACCGGCGCGGTTATAATGGACGGCAGACAAGAGTTCGGAAGCATTTACGCTGAGTTTGACTCTATCTTCGTTTCCGGTAAGTTCAACGCGCCCATAAAAGACGGTCAAGCGCCTTTTGTCGGCTTGCAAGTTAAGAATCTATTAGTAAAGAACTTCTCTCAAAAGAACGCTTTGGTAATTCAATATAGAACATTGTCCACAAGCGTTTCCACCTACAACGAATGCGGCGTTAAAGTCGCTATGTTCGACAGCAACGGCAACGCAAGACTAGCCGCCACAGGCAAGTCGTTCTACCTCAAAGAAGGCGATTTGATTTCCAGAGGCTCTCAAATCAGCGGCAATATGTTGTTTACCGGCAAGCCCGACTTCAGCGGATACTTGATTATTCCTTTCAACGCCTTTACTTCGACCTACTCGGCAGCAACCTCCACCGGCGCGTTGGATTACACCAATATGGAATCCGTCCTAGTCTTCACAGACTATCGCTGGTGGTCTGACTTCTTGTCCAAATACTTTATAGGCGATATCTTCATCGCTAACTTCGACGAGAACGAGATGACTCTAAGCGGCGAGACCTTGGTATGGACTGTTCAAGGCGCTGAAAGAAACGTAGACTATCTATTATACTACGCAGATCCTACCGGCAGCACGCCCGCTGGAAAGACCGCCGACGACTACGCTACTTTGGACTTTGTAAGAGCTAACGAATTATTGTTCAAAGACTTTAAGCCTTACGGATTTACCAATACCCAGTCCAACCTAAGAATCAGAGTCGATTCCAGAATGCTCAATAAAGAAGGATTCGCGGTTTGGAGCAATATCGACGCTATCAGAATCGCTGTCGACAACTCCGCTAACGACTTTGATATACCTTATTCGATAGGCGTTAGACCTTGGCACTCCACGCACGCCGACGACGAATGGATTATGACCGGTTTGGGCGGAGTAATATTCGTAAGCGAAGACAATTCGACCTCTTACGCGGCCGAAAAGACTACGATAATCCCCGCAGGCTTCAAAGGCTATATCTATATCCCTATCAACGAAATAGTCTTCGCGGCAAGAAACTCTGACGCGGATACATTCCCGACAGAAACCCAAGACTACATCGTATTGTATCTGCCCGTAGTCAACGACAAGATTAAAGACGGCAGCAAGATTATCTTGGACGAAATCTTGTTCGCAAGCGAGAACTCCGAGATTGAATACACAGCTACGCCTTTTGACTGCGATATCGAATACGTTCTATACGGCGGCGTAAACGGCGATAACCCTACCAAGTACAACATCAACTCTCAATTCACCTTGAAAGAAGCTACTAAAGAGGGTTACGGCTTCGAAGGCTGGTATCTCAACCCTGAGTTCAAGGGCAGACCTATCACCGAAATCATACCTGGCACCCACGGCAAGCTCACGCTATACGCTAAATTCTCGGCTTATATTAACATATCGATTGAGATAACCGGCAAAGGCTCAATTACTCCTAACATCGACCGTATTACCGCAGGCTCAAGCCAAACCTTCGTAGTAACTCCCGATGACGGCTACGAAATCGAATATGTTTTGGTTAACGACCAACCTGTGGCTCTTAACAACGGTATCTTTGAGCTAACCGATATCCAAGAAGACGTTTCGATTAATATAGGCTTTAAGAAAGTAGCCACCGCGCCCGCAAAGAAGAAAGGCTGCAAATCCTTGATTGGTTTTGAAACCCTAGCCTTGTTAGTCTTGGCTTACGGCGCTTCAATGCTAAAGAAAAAATTCTAATTAAGCGTCTATAATAAAAAAGCCCCTCTTATAACGAGGGGCTTTTTTTATATCAAACTTAATCCGCCGTAAATTACCAAGCCCAAAATTCCTGAGCCTATCAAAACCATTATAGGCTTGGTCTTAAACTTTCGTAACGCTATAAGCGCCAGAGCAAAGATAATTATCGATGCTATGTTTACCAGCCCTACGGTCGCCGCGCTTTCCGAAAAGAACGTTAGCTTAAGTATGGTCAAAGCGGCGGCGGCTATAAATCCCACCACGGCGGGACGCAAACCTCTTAGGGCGTCGTTGACGTATTTGAGATTTTTGTATCTGTTATACAAAAACAGCAATAACGCTATTATTATCGCAGACGGCGTAATAAACCCTATAGTGGCGATTATCGAGCCGCCAAAACCGGCTATTTGGTTGCCAACAAATGTGGCGGCGTTTAGGGCGATAGGGCCTGGAGTGGACTCGGCTATTATTATAAGGTCGGCAAACTCGCTCACGGTCAGCCAACCGTAATTAATTACTATCTGCTGCTGGATTAAGGGCAAAGCGGCATACCCTCCGCCTATAGAAAACAGTCCTACCTGAAAAAACGCCCAAAACAACTTAAGATAAACCATTTCTCGTTCCTTTTCTTCCGAAGAAATTAATTCCCGCGGCCGCGCAAGCTAAGATGACAAAGATAACGTTAACGGAAAGATACGCTATGCATATAAACGCCGCTATCATAATAACCAAGGCGAACGCTTTGCTCTCTTTCCAAACGGACGCGCTTAAGCCCATCATCACGTCGCATAGCACCGCGGCGACTCCCGCTTGCATACCCATTAGGATATAGCTTACGATTAAGTTATCTCGTATTAGGTTATAAAACAGCGAGATAATAGAGATTATTATCAAAGGCGGCAAGGCGGCGGCCAGCACGGTAACAATCGAGCCCAAAACCCCGCCTATATGGTAGCCCACCAAATACGAAGTGTTTATGACCACCGCGCCGGGGGAAGACTGCGCTATGGCGGTGTAATTGAGCATTTCTTCTTCCGACAGCCATTTGCGCTTTTCAACGAACTCCTTTTTTATAAAGGAAATCATCACAAAACCGCCCCCAAAAGTAAAGGCGCTGATTTTAAGCATTGTCAGAAACAAAGTCAAATAGAGTTTTAAATTTTTTTTCTTTTGGCTCATTTTTTTTGCAATAGTATTTGAATTAATATTTTTAAAATGCTATCTTATAGTTATAATAAGTCATCGGGACAAAAAATAAAAGCGTTTATTGCATAGGAGTTTACAAATGAAGATTAAGACGGTAGATTTATATGAGTATTTTGGGTTTGAGCGAAAAGAAGGCTCAAAGGGCTATTTAAAATGCATTATTCAATACGAGCCTAAAACATATAACCAAGATTACGCGTATCCAGCTATGCTGATTATGCCGGGCGGGGCTTACGCCTATGTTTCGCCTAGAGAAGCGGATCCCATAGCTATAAGATACGCCGCGTATGGCTTTCAAACCTTTATCTTAGACTACACCGTAGGAAGCGTCCAAAAATACCCCGCGCAATTAACCGAAGCCGCTATGGCAATGATTTATATAAGAGAAAACGCCGCCGAATTTGATATAGCCCCTAATATGGCTGCGGCGGTGGGATTTTCGGCGGGCGGGCATTTGTGCGCTTGTCTAGCCACTTTGTTTGACGAACCGTTTTTAAAAGAAAAATTTGGCGATAGAGCCTGCCTGATACGACCTGACGCCGTGGTCTTATCCTATCCCGTCATTACCAGCGGCCCTAAGGGACATAAAGGCTCTTTTGATAACCTGTGCGGCGACAACGAGGAGTTAAAGCAATATCTATCGCTAGAAAAAAGGGTAACAAGCGATTCTTCCCCGGCGTTTTTATGGCACACTTACGAGGACACCGCCGTTCCGCCTTACAACAGCCTTGTTTACGCTATGGCGTGCGAGGAACACAACGTGCCTTACGCCGTGCACGTTTTTGAAAAGGGCAGACACGGATTAGCCACCGGGCAATTGGACACCAACAACGATTGGGCATTGTCCATATCGGCTACCGGCGTCGACCAATGGTTAAAGTTAAGCGTCGATTGGCTAAAAGACAGAAACATAAAACTAACGCACAAAAGCAATTAAAAGCCTGAAAAAATCAAAGATCAATTTGATAACAAACAAAAAGGTCTAAAGCTTGCTTTAGACCTTTTTTTATTCGCTTTTTACTGTTTCGTAGACCAGCCTTATTTTTATTCCGCTTGGATGGTCGCCAAAGGTTTTGCCAAACAGCGTAACCCCGCCTTTGTTAACAGCTTTTTTGGGCGATTCTATCCTAAAAGTGATAGGCGAATTGTGATAGATTCCTAAGTCGTCTATAGTTACCGAGCCTATGGGCAGGCCGTCTATAAACGTTCCGTCTTTGTTGATTATAAGCATTTTATAACGGCCGTATTGACCTAGATTTTTATACCACCAATTGGGCGAAATCAATCCCGGTCTGTCGTTAAACTCCCCCGGCGAAGTCCAAAATCCTAGCTCTTTTCCGTTGACCGAAAAATATATATCCGACGGGTATTGGGAAGAATATCCCGGCGCTTCGCTCGCTATCTCAAACGAAAACTGGAGTTCTACGGCCTTTTGGTTTTGCTTTAAGGCATTGGGGATTTTATATTCCACATAGCCTTCCGCAAACCACAACAGCCCGGCGTTAAACCTTTCGGGGTAGGAGAAATATCTAGGGTCGTCAAATTCGCCTATAATAGCGTCCTTGGTTACTATTCCGCAAGTAGGATACACTTCGTAGTCCGAATAATGCCCAACATCCACCTCAAAATCGTATGAATTGGTGTTGATATCGTTGCCTATAATATCGATTAAGATCTTGTCCACCGCCAAAGAGCATAGTTTTTGCGAGCCTCTAACGCCCGAAGAAGTTGTTACGTTGATAAGCCCCGCGTCCGTTAGTTTTTTGATGTGAGCGGTAATCGCCCCGTTGGTCAGTCCTAAGATTTTAGCAAGATTGTCTAAGTTCATACTTTTGTTTTTCAGCAAAAGATTGATGATGTCAATTCTTACCTGGGAGCTTAAAGCGGAACAAATAGGCAAACACTCATTGATGTTGGTAATGTTCATCTCGCATCCTAATTAATGTATTTTTATAATTTTTTTATATAAATTTTCATACATTAGTATATTAGATTATTAAATTATTAGCAACTAAAAATCAGAGATTTTGTATTAATAAAATAAATATTTGTTTAAAAATTTTTAATAAAAATAATGCCACTAGTTTTTGCTAAAAGTTTACAAAAAGTTACCTTTAAATTAGGCGTCTAATACTTTTTAATGAGTTTATTTTAATTTCGTGTTGCATAAACTATTGCAAGAGGTTTTTATGTGGGAATTCAGCATCAGTATTGACTCCAAAAAAGCGTCCTGTATCGACGACATAATGCAAAACATTAGCCCCTATGTAAAGAAAGCGGGCGGAGTAATGGCGCGCGGCAAGGCTTTGACCAGGGATTATTTGGCGCTCGCTTGCGAAGAAGAAAAGTGCCGAATAATTATCGACGCCTTGCTGGACATTATCTCGGATATTATTACGACCGACTTTAAATTAGAGTATCTGCAAGAAAACTCTAGGCTTCCCATAAACAACCAAATCAACTACAACGCGTTTTTAAAGGCTTTGGTGGAGTTTGACCGCGAATATGACCGCGAAGTCGTGGTGCGCAAACTCTTTTTTGATAAAGAGCTAATGCTGGACGGCTTTTATAATTTTAGACTAAAAGAGTTAAGAAAACGCTGGCAGGAGATATGCGACCTTGCCAACAGCAACGCTGTATACTTATCGTATAACGAAACGTTTTTGGAACTTTTGAAGTTTTTAGTCAACACCATAAGCGCAAAGCTAGACGAAGTGCACGTATTTGACGAAAACGGCAAGTTTGTGTTCTACGATAAAAATATGAACAAGATTGCCAACAAAAAATACAACCTAGACGACGAGATAAACGCCGAAACATTAATACCCTCGCTGATAAACCTTTGCCCCAATAAAATAGTATTTTATCAGGTAGACAATATGCCTGTGGTGATACTTAATATGATAAGCAGCATATTTGAAAACAGGATAGAAGTTAGATGAAAATTACATAAACATACATAAATCCCCTCTCAAAATGCCCTTAACCAACAAGGGCATTTTTAAATTTTTTTCCTAAAAATGTCATTAGGTTGACTGTAAAATATTTTGGGTATATAATCTAATAAATTATCCAAAGGCAGTTTAAAAGTAAAAATAATTTTTTCAATTGGGAGATATATAACTATGGAATTAGAAATGTTAAGGCACAGCGCGTCGCACTTGTTAGCCCAAGCGGTTAAGCGTCTTTATCCCGATGTAAAACTAGGAATAGGCCCTGCCACCAACGTTGGTTTTTATTATGACTTCGATTTCTCCACGCCTATCACAATGGCGGATTTGGAAAAGATAGAACAAGAAATGACTAAGATTTCCAAGGAAAACCTAAAGATAGAAAGATTTGAGCTGCCCAAAGACGAGGCTCTCAAACTTATGCAAGACCAGCCCTATAAGATAGAGCTTATCAACGAGCTGCCCGAAGGCGAAGTAATCTCGTTTTATAAACAGGGCGAGTTTGTGGACCTTTGCCGGGGCCCGCACGTAAACTACACCGCTAAGATTAAGCACTTTAAGCTCTTGTCAATTACGGGCGCTTATTGGCGCGGAAACGAAAAGAACAAAATGCTCACCCGCATTTACGGCACGGCCTTCCCGACCAAAGAAGAATTGGAAAAACACCTAGAGGCGTTAGAAGAAGCCAAAAAGCGCGACCATAACAAGCTTGGAAGAGAACTAGGCATATTTATGACCGAGGAGAATGTCGGTCAAGGCTTGCCGCTTTTTATGCCCAAGGGCGCCAAAATTTTGCAAAAACTCATCCGTTGGGTAGAGGACGAAGAAGAAAAGAGAGGATATGTGTTAACCCGCACGCCTTTAATGGCTAAGAGCAACTTATACAAGATAAGCGGACATTGGGATCACTACCGTGACGGAATGTTTATTTTGGGCGAGGAAGGCGTGGATGACGGCCTAAAAGCTCTAAGGCCTATGACCTGCCCGTTCCAATATATGATTTACAAAAACGGCATAAAGAGCTACAGGGACTTGCCCATTAGATACGCCGAAACCTCCACGCTGTTTAGAAACGAAAACAGCGGCGAAATGCACGGGCTTATAAGAGTGCGCCAATTTACCCTAAGCGATGGCCACATCATCTGCGCGCTCGACCAAGTAAAAGACGAGTTTAAAAACGCTCTAGAGCTGTCCTACTATATAATGGATACCCTAGGCATTAGAGAAGACATAACCTTTAGGTTCTCAAAATGGGATCCTAACAACACCGAAAAATATATCAACGAGCCTGAAAAATGGGAATCCACCCAAAAATTGATGAAAGAGATATTGGACGAACTTGGTCTTAACTATGTTGAGGCTGACGGCGAGGCGGCTTTCTACGGGCCTAAACTCGACTTGCAGATAAAGAACGTTTACGGCAAAGAAGACACCTTAATCACTATCCAAATCGACTTCGCTTCGGCTGAAAGATTTGGATTGGAATACACCGACGCGGACGGTCAAAAGAAGCGTCCTATCATCTTGCACAGAAGCTCAATCGGCTGCTACGAAAGAACGCTTGCCTTATTGATAGAAAAATACGGCGGCGCTTTCCCGACCTGGCTTGCGCCGGTCCAAGTTGTTGTAATGTCTTTGACCGACCGCACCATTGACGAGGTTGAGAAAGTTTACGCCGAGCTAAAAGCTCAAGGCATAGCCGTCCAAAAAGACACCAGAAGCGAAAAAATCGGCTACAAGATTAGAGAAGCCCAAGTAAACAAAGTGCCTTATATGCTCATAATCGGCGATAAGGAGAAAGAACAGGGCGTAGTCAGCGTGCGCGGCAGAAAAGACGGCGACCTGGGCGCGTTCGCGTTAGACGAGTTTATTAAGAAAATCAAACACGAAATCGAAACCAAAGCAAGATAAAAAATAGCCCCCGAAACAAAACGGGGGCTTTTTTAATATATAATCATTCCGCGCCCAAAAAACATTCCCTTTTCCCTTCGGGTGATTTGGCAATAGATATCGTCCGCTAAAATATTAACGTTTAATATATCAAGCGTGTCTTTATCCGTTATCTTATCGGCGTCTTTTTTGCGGGTAATAGCGTTAATGGTCAAAAACTCCAGCAGCTCTTTTTTGTCCTTTCTTACGCCCAGCACATTTAGATAAGGCGCGCATTTTTTAGCCGCGGTCATTAATTCTTTGGTTATCTTAAAGGTGGGATATAACAACATCCGCCTGAGCCTTGCCAGCGTGTAACGCTTGGTCTTTACGCTCAAGGCTAAAGATTCCAAAGTGTGATTAGTTTTAACTTTGTCTTTTACGCGGTGCTCAATGCCTTCTTTAAAGTCGTAAAATTGTTTTAATCCTTTTGCGTCGCTGTTCATTATGTTATAAATGCAGATATCCGAAAAAGCGCTAAGCGCTTTCTCAAAGTCGTAAGAATCGCGAATGTATAAATCAATTAAGTCTTGCGGGATAGAGGCAACGCTTTGCCAAGAAGAACTCAAAACCGCCCGCCTTATAGCCGAGGCTGAATCAAACTCGCCTTTTAAATCTGTGTCGTTGTAACCGCTGCCTATGCGCTTTAGCGTGATAGGCTGTATAGGGCTGTTATGCCTGTTTAACGCCTTGATATATTCTATAGCCAAGATATTGTTAGGCGAGCTAGTAATCCTGCCTAGTTCCTCCCCAAAGCATTTTTCAGCGGCGACGGACACCGCCTTAGGGTAGCTGCATCCCAAATCCAGCCCGTCTTTAATAGCCTTTTTAAATTCGGGAGTCTCTACCGCCAAAATTTTAGCGGCGTTGGTTAGCTCGTCTATATCGCCGCTTTCGCTGCCAAAACTTAGCCAATTTATGTTTTTTATTTGGTTTATAACCCTTACAGCGCCGTCGGCGAATATATCCGCGCCCGCCACAGCAAAAACGGTGGGCAATTCTACGACCATATCCGCCCCGTATCTTAAAGCCGCCTCGGTTCTTGTGTATTTGTCCAAAATCGACGGCTCGCCCCTTTGGACAAAGTTACCGCTCATAACGCACACAAGCCCGTCGCACTTTGTGGTCTCTTTCGTGTAGCGGATATGCTCTATATGTCCGTTGTGCATTGGGTTGTATTCGCAAATAATCGCCGCAAGCTTCATAAATTAAACCGCCAAGAGAATATTAAAAATATTCGGTTATGCTAATGATAATTATATCCCAAAATTAGACAACAAAGAAACAAACTATTTTTTATATTTCCTTAAATATGATATTTAATTTACATTAACGGTTTTGAAGAGTATAATAATTACGGCAAATTTATTATAACATTGGAGTATAGAGATGTCCACACTGTTAGAAGAAATTCGCGGCAAAGCAAGGCTCGCGAATAAAAAAATTATTTTACCCGAAGGCGAAGAGCCTAGAATCATAGAAGCAGCTAAGATTTTGGTAAAAGAAAAAATCGCTAGAGTTGCTTTAATCGGAAACCCCCAAAAAATTCGCCAACTAGGCGGAGATTTGGACGGTATTGAGATTATAGAACCCTCTACCGACGCTAACCGCGAAAAATATGTAGAGATTTTGTATCAAACCAGAAAGTCCAAGGGAATGACCTATGAGCAAGCCCAAGAACTAGCTCAAAACCCCTTATACTACGGAACATTAGCCGTAAAAGCGGGGGACGCGGACGGAATGGTAGCAGGCTCGATTCACTCCACGGGGGACACTTTAAGGCCCGCGCTGCAAATAATAAAAGCCGCCCCCGGCATTAAGACCATATCCAGCTTCTTCCTAATGGTCTTAGAAGGCAGCAAATACGGTTACAAAGGGGCGTTTTTATTTTCGGATTGCGGTCTAAACGTAAACCCCGACGCCGACCAATTGGCCGAAATAGCGGTTACAAGCGCAAAGACCGCCCGTATCCTAACCGGTATGGAGCCTCACGTGGCTATGCTTTCGTTCTCGACCAAGGGCAGCGCAAAACACGAGCTTGTCGACAAGGTAGTTTTGGCTACCCAAAAGGCGAAAGAACTAGCGCCCGACCTAAAGATAGACGGCGAACTCCAAGTGGACGCGGCGCTGGTTGAAAGCGTTGCAAAACTAAAATGCCCCGAAAGCGAGGTGGCGGGCAAGGCCAATGTCTTAATCTTCCCCGACCTAAATTCGGGCAATATCGCTTACAAGCTTGTTCAAAGACTGGCCGGAGCGGAGGCTATCGGCCCTATCTGCCAAGGCTTCAATAAGCCCGTAAACGACTTATCCCGCGGTTGCTCGGTAGAAGACGTGGTCAACGCCGTAGCCATAACCGCTGTTCAAGCTACTTTATAACAGCTTCGCAAAATTACTCATTGGAGAATGATATAAAATGAATATTTTGGTTGTTAACGCCGGCAGCAGCTCTTTAAAGTATCAGCTGATTGAAATGAACACTGAGGAAGTGCTGGCGAAAGGAACTTGCGAAAGAATTGGTTTAGACGGCTCTAAACTAAAGGCTATAGGAAAGAACGGCGTAAACTTTGTGATTGAAAAACCTATGCCCAACCACAAGATAGCCGTTCAATTGATGCTGGAGGCATTGCTGGACAAAGAGCGCGGCGTGGTCAGCGACGTAAAGGACATTGACGCCGTAGGGCACAGAGTGGTTCACAGCGCTGAAGACTTTGACTCGTCCGTTTTAATCGACGACAAGGTCTTAGAAATCTGCCGCAAAAACAGCGACCTTGCGCCTTTGCACGTGCCCGCCAACATCATAGGAATAGAGGCTTGCAAAGAAGTAATGCCTAACACGCCAATGGCGGCGGTGTTTGACACAGCCTTTCATTCAACAATCCCTCAATACGCTTATATGTACGCTTTGCCTTATAAGTTCTACGAAGACTGGAAGATAAGAAAATACGGCTTCCACGGCACGTCGCATAAATATGTTTCCCAAGAAGCCGCAAAATTCTTAGGCAAAAATATAGAAGACCTAAAGATAATAACCTGCCACTTAGGCAACGGCTCGTCCATAACGGCAGTCCAAAACGGCAAGTCCGTGGACACTTCTATGGGCTTTACTCCCTTGGAAGGATTGGTTATGGGCACTAGATGCGGCGACCTAGATCCGGCGGTAATAGAGTTTATTATGCAAAAGACCGGCTGGACTATATCCGAGACGATGGTATGCCTAAACAAAAAGAGCGGCGTTTTGGGAATATCCGAAGTAAGCAGCGACTTTAGGGATTTGATTAAAGCCGTAAACGAAGGCAACAAGAGAGCGGAACTCGCTTTGGATATATTCTGCTACAGAATAAAAAAATACATCGGCGCTTACGCCGCGGTAATGAACGGCGTGGATTGCATAGTGTTCACCGCCGGCATAGGCGAGCATAACCCCGAAGTCAGAGAAAGAATTGTCAAGGGATTGGAGTATTTGGGCGTAGAGTTTGACAACGATATGAACTATAAGGCAGAAAGAGGCAAACTCACAGACCTAAGCGCGCCCGGCTCTAAGGTAAAGATACTGCTGGTTCCCACCAACGAGGAATTGGTCATCGCCCGCGAAACTCAAGCCTTAGTAAAAAACAATTGACTTTTTAGACCTAATCTAATATAATATGCTAGCGCGTATCGCGCGCGAGGTTAAGAATGATTATTAATATACCTGCCGGTCCTGTCCAAGTCGTCAATTTCGATTTTGAGACAGGGGCGGAAAGATTCTTGCCCGATTATGTCAAGCCCCTAGGGCCTGCGCGTATAACGGGCAAGCTTACCAAGATAGACGGCGGTTTTAAGGCCGAAGGAAAGATAAGTTACAGTTTTGAGTTTAATTGCGACTTATGCATTGCGCTGTCGCAATATTCCAAGACTGTAGAGTTTGACGAAGTCTTTAAAAGAGATTATCAGGAAGACGCATATCATTACGAAGGCGAAAAGATAGATTTAACTCAATTGGTAACAGACGCGATAGTTTTGAGTTTGCCTTCCAGATTGATATGTAAACCGGATTGCAAAGGCTTATGTCCTGTTTGCGGAACGGATAGAAACATTAAAGACTGCGGCTGCAAAGTCGAGGAGACGGGAAACAACCCGTTTGAAATTTTAAAGGGCATCGGAGGTGAATAATAAATGGCAGTTCCCAAGAGAAAGGTATCCAAACAAAGATCTAATAAAAGATACGCCAACTGGAAGGCTGAAGCGCCCAATCTAGTAGAATGTCCTCAATGTCACGAGCCTAGGGTTTCTCATCGCGCTTGCAAAGCGTGCGGATATTACGACGGACAAAAAGTTGTGGATGTTAAAAAAGAAAAATAATTAACTTTTTAATGGGATAAAAACCCTAAAGCTTGTTGCTTTAGGGTTTTTTTATATTACTTGTTTTAATCACGCTTTTTGATTATAATAGTTTTGTTTATAATATTAATAAATCATTTTTTTGGAGTTATTATATGAAAATTTTA
>DATCKE010000057.1:0-12015 GCA_036562445.1 Clostridia bacterium | reverse complement strand
CTTATGGATATCACGGAATTATATTTACGAAAAAGGGTTTTATTAATAAGTTAATGAATAAAAACTTTGATTTTCTAGAATTATCTAATTTTTCAATTATGATACAAATTGACGATAATTATAGCGGATTTGACTTTTATTCTGTTACAAAAAACAGCATCATTCCAGAAGAAAACAAAGTTTATTTCAGCAATATCTCAAAATTAGAGCCAAACGATATTATTCTTCCCGCTTACGCTTATTATAATTATATCGAATATTTTATGCGAAAATATTATGAGAAAAGGTATGGGAGTGATGATAAATATTACGAAGAAAGGCCCAATTGGTATGATGACTTAACTCTAGATTTCGACCGTTACCTGCTTGAAGAGTTTATTCCTCAGAATTATCCTCAAGATTTTTATGTGCAGGAACCAATTTCAGCCACTTACAATGACGGAGAAAATGTTGAGTATTTATCTTACAAAGCATATACTCCAGATGAAATGGCTGAGCTTGACGAAAATGAAAAACATAAAATATATTTTACATATTTAAAATCTCAATATTATAATGAGTGGGATAAATATACTTATAATTATTTGCGTGATGTTTACAAATACTACAGCTTAACAAAGGCGCTAAAAGACGAGACCAAATTAAATGAATTTTTAAATTTCGTGAATCCAAAAAACGCGCATGCCGCTATCGGTCTAGTTCGTTCTGATCGCATATACTTGCAAAATGATTACAATATTGTTGGCGTGTATTGCCCGTCCGATTTTTATGAATATTATTTCGATCTTCGTGGAAGAGGGGATGGATTGCCTTTAATCATAAACGATGATTTTTATAATAAACTTGCGTTAAAATACAACGGTTATTACTACTATCTTATCGCGCCTATGCCCTCTTCTGAAAGCGAAATATCCAGACTCGTAAAATTTGGCTATGACAACTCTTTTGAAAACGGCGTTTCGTATCAAATGAGAAACAATGTAATGAGCATAATGCGCGAAGTTAACAATTTAATAGAAAACTTGGCGAAAGTGTTCTTATATATAGGCATAGGTTTCGCGGTGTTCTCGGCGTTGCTGCTTATGAACTTTATCACAATCAGCATAAGCTATAAGAGCAAGGAAATCGGTATTCTGCGCGCGATAGGCGCAAGAAGCAGCGACGTGTTCGGCATATTCTTTAACGAGAGTATGATAATCGCCTTAATTAACTACGCTTTGTCCATAATCGCTACTGTTCTCGGCGTATTCTGGATTAACAGCTTATTACGAAATGAATATAAATTACTAATAACTTTATTGGTATTTGGCATCAGGCAGATTGTTTTGATGCTCGCTATCAGCGTAGGCGTAGCGTTTATAGCAAGCTTCTTCCCTGTAATGCGCGTCGCTCGCAAGAAACCCGTGGAAGCGATGAAAAAATAATAAATAAAAAAGCCGTAAAAAAAGGACATATCGTAAAAGATATGTCCTTTTTTTTAGCGTCATCGTTTTTTATATAAAAAGATTTTTAGCTTCTTAAAAATTTGCTCTTTTGCCTATGGTGCATACAGTCTAAAATTATCGCTATAGCCAAATATTTTACCGCTTCTTGCTCGTCCAAAACGGATACGGTATACGTATCGGTCAATCTCAATAATTTTTTGGATATTCTCGCCAAGACTTTATCGCCTTTTTCGATGTCGAATTCCCACGCCAAAATATCGCCCTTAATCTTCAGCCCGTTGTAAGCGGGGTCTTTGGATTTAATTTTTGCCTTTCTAGAAAATACAGAAAATTTAGCTTTTACTTTAAATAAAAATTTCTTATCGGGCGAGTAAACGTCGTATCTGGGGAATACTCTAAAGTATCTCTTTTTGATTTTTATTAACGGCTGATTGTTTAGGTCATAAATCGTTAACCTATATAGAAGGCTGACGTCCGACTTGACCAAAAAGCAATTCTCGCCTGCCTCGTTTTGGATGTAAAAACTGCTGCGCCAAAGATTAAAAAGCCTTTGTTTAACTAAATAATTTTGCATATTATACCCTTATCCTAAATTGAATTTTATCGTATATCTAATTATTATCAATACGATATTCAAGAAAATCAAAACGCCATTGATGACTAGCCCGGATGTTCTGTGGGACGCCTTTTTGGATGCTAATAATAACAAAAATGACAACGCGCAAAGACCTATGGACGCGCCCGCGAAATAAGGAATATATTCGCTCATTTTTATAGCTTTGCCCATAAAGTCTTCGGACTTGTCAAATAAAGACCTAAATTTGTCGTCAAAAAGCAGCAGCCCTAAGGTTATTATCAACAAGACCGCCAGGACTAAGACATACAAAATGCTCGCGAAAGGAGCGAGCGTGCATACAACGCCGCCTAAAAAAGCAAAAATGCCTAATATGGTTAAGAACTTGGCAAACTTATTAGGCTTGCGTTTTTCAAGGGTATCTGGATTGTTGTTATCAAGGGAATTTGTATTGTTTTCCATATTATACATAGTTTAATTATAACATCAATAAAAGCAATGTCAATACGCATTTTATTGATTTAAAGCGGTGAATTTAAAGAAAAAACATAAAAGAAAATTTGGAAACCACATAAAAGCTACGCTCAATCTCGGGATAATAATACAAAATACGGCGGAACAATGCGTCAATAATTGGTTTTTTGCTGTCTTGCATTTTTTTAATTAATTCATTTCTTCCGCAAAACGCTGTATAAAAGGCATATCAAAATAATTATGCTCTTTGAGTCTTAACGCAGCATCGGGATCATTATTAATTAAGCAATCTAATACCCCCAGCATTTCGGCGGTTGTTTTATTGTCTTTTGTAAACGAAGACAAAAACTTCTTTTTCGCTTCGTAAGCTGATTTTACTCTCTCTAATGATTGCTCGTCTTTTTTGCATAAATAAGCAATATATAAATACAAAATAGTCATAGCCAGCGCGTGCGCATTCATATTTCTTTGATTTTTTAAATCAAATTGCTCTAAATAATAAAGCCCGTCGTCGAAATTGTCTTTTTTCAACTCTATAGAGCCTAAGTAAAATAAAAACAATTGATTGGTGGAAAATGTCCTTTTCTTTTGGCATAAACTTTTAAGATATTCTAACGCCGCGTCGTAATCTTTTTGATTAACATATTCTTTTATTTGTTTTACAATCTTTCTTTTGCCAATAATATCAAATGCTATTACTATAGCATTAAAAACAATTAAAAATAACGCGACGCAAAGAATGGATAACCTAATAGTTTTTTCAATTTTAGGCTCAAATGAAAAAAGAACATCAATAAAATATAACGCGCCTAACGCGACCAGACAGAAAATATTAAAGCAAAGATATAACTTTCCTATAAAGTTATTATATTTACTTTAACTCTCATTTTAACCCCCTAATAATTAATTAATGTCAAAGCCAAAATGAGCATCTTGAGTGATTATTTAAACTTCTTCGGCCGTTACTCCTTGGGGGATAATCTTATGTATTTCTATTCGCCAATCTTTAGGAGGGTTAAAAGGTTTGAAGTCATTGCCAACAAAAGCCGCGATAGCGGGGCCTGCGCCGCTCAAAAACACTCCGTATGCTCCGGCGTCCATAAAAGATTGGACGATATCGTCAAAGTCTTTTATAAGATGCTTTCTATACGGCGTATGAATCTTGTCGTCCATTATGTATTTTAGTTTACTAAATTCGCCGTTGGATAGCGCCGCGAAGGTAGCCACCGCGCGCGAAAGCGAATACACCATATCCTCTCTAGTATACATTCTGGGCAAAATCGCCCTGGTTTCGTTGGTAGACAAAGGAAAGTCCGCTATCGCCACGGCCACTTTTAGGTTGCCGTTTGGAACGCATCTAAAAGTATGGACTTTGTTTTGACCGTTGATTACGCTCGCGGTAACCCCGCCCAAAATCGCCGGGACTACATTATCCGGATGCCCGTCTATCATAGTGCAAAAATCTATTATATCGTCTTGGGACATTGGGCTGCCTAACAAAATATTAGCGGCTGTTACTCCGCCGACTATACAGGCGGCCGAGCTTCCCAAACCGCTGGTTTTGGGGATATTGTTGACTTGTTTTATGTAAACGCCCTTAAATTCGTGTCCTAAATGCTCGTAAGTTCGTATCATTGAGCTTACGACTAAGTTGGTCTTGTCTTTGGGCAGGTCGTCGTCCGTTTCGATAATTATACTGTCGGCAGGCTCAACAAAAATCTCGTTGTAAATGTCCAAAGCCAGCCCCATACAATCAAAGCCCGCTCCTAAGTTCGCGCTGGTGGCTGGAACTTTAATCTTAATCATACTATTTCCTTTATATTGAGCTTTTTAGCGTCTTCTAAATATCCCGTGTCTTTTATGAACGGCTCAAGATGGCCTATCTTGCGGTTAGCGGCGGCCACCGCGCATTTTAAAATGTCCTCTATGCCTAAGCCCTCTTTCAGACATTTAATGGACGCGGCCACCATAGAATCGCCTGCGCCCGTGGTGTTTACGATATCGTCGTTGTTCATATGCGCGCTGAACGCCTTTTTGCCGTCCGTAATCAACGCGCCCTCGCCGCCCATTGACAACAGGATGTATTTGAAGCCGTAATTGTTGACTAAGTTTTTGCACTCTTTGACTATTTCTTGCTCATTTTGGTAGTGCCTGCCCGTTAGAGCGTTAAACTCAAAAATATTGGGCTTAATCATTAGAGGGTTAGCCTTTATGCCCTCTTTTAACGCCTCGCGGCTGGAATCCAAAATACATTTCTTGCCGCCCGCTATCTCGATAAGCTTTTTGTAAAAATCATTAGACGCGCCCGCGGGCAGCGAACCGCTTATCACTATGTATTGAGCGTCTTTTGAAAGCTCTTCGAATTTTTCGATAAACTCTTCTTCTAATTTCTGGTCGACAGGCTCATACGAGCCGCTGTATTCGGTGATATTGCCGTAAGCGTCTATTACTTTTTTGTTGATTCTCGCCTTGCCCTTGGTCAAAACATAATGCCCTGTCACATCGTGTTCCTTTAGATACGTTTGAAAGATATCCAAAGACTCTTGGGGCATAAACATTAAGCATTGAGAATCTAAGCCGATGTTTTTTAGGCTTATAGCAACATTAACACCCTTTCCTGCGGGCAGAACAAGGGTGTTGTCGGTGCGGACGTATTCGTCTATGCAAACATTCGCGCAAACAGTTAAAATCATTTCAGTCCTTTATATAGCTTTTTTTACGCTGTTATTACGCCCAAAAAAAGCGTAATAACAGCGTTTTTATCTTAATTAGTCTTCTTCAGCGCTCTTCTTGTAAGGAGAAGCCGCGATTATTCCGGGAATCAAGTTGGCGGGAACTTCTTCATATCGCTCAAACTTGCAAGTAAAGCTGCCTCTGCCTTGAGTCATACTGCGCAAATCGGTAGCGTATTTGAACATCTCAGCCAAAGGCGCTTCGGCGTTTATTATTTGCTTGCCGTCTTCCAAGGTCATTCCCAAAATTCTGCCGCGTCTTCTGTTCATATCGCCCATTATGTCGCCAAGATAGCTTTCGGGAACGGTTATCTTGTAGCTGTAGATAGGCTCTAATATAGTAGGCGCCGCTTCGGCCAAGCCTTTCTTATACGCCAAAGACGCCGCGATCTTAAACGCCATTTCGGACGAGTCGACTTCGTGGTAGCTGCCGTCTTGGAGAGTGCATTTGATATTGACTACCGGGTATCCCGCCAAAACGCCTCTAGTGATGCTCTCCAATAAGCCCTTTTCAACGGCGGGGATATATTGTTTAGGAACGCTGCCGCCTACTATGGTCTCGGTAAACAAGAAGTCGCCTTCGTAATATGGCTCAAACTTAATAATACAATGACCGTATTGACCGTGACCGCCCGATTGCTTTTTGTGCTTGCCTTCGGCGACCGCGGTCTTTTTGATGGTTTCGCGGTAAGGAACTCTGGGATCGGATAGTTTGGCTTCCACGCCGAACTTGTTTTTGAGTTTCTTTACCAATACGTCTATTTGAGTTTCGCCCAAGCCGCTTATTAATGTCTCGGAGGTTTCAGGGTTTCTGATAACTTGGACGGTAGAGTCTTCTTCAATTAGTTTGGTCAAGCCGCTGAAAACTTTTTCTTCCTCGCCCTGCTTGGTGCAATTAACAGCCATAGTGAATACGGGCTCGGGTAGTTTTACCGGCTCTAAGACAATCTTGGCGCCGTCAGTTATGGTGTCGCCCGTGCGGGTGTATTGCAGTTTCGCGAAAGCCCCTATGTCGCCCGCGCCCAAAGCGTCCACGGGTTCTTGCTTTTTGCCTTTCATTGTCAATATTGCGCCGCATTTTTCGGCTTTGTCCGCCGTAGTGTTATATAAGTTAGCGCCTGTTTTTAATGTTCCGCAAATAACTCTAAACAATGTAAGCTTGCCAACGAACGGGTCGGATATAGTCTTGAATACTTGGCAGACTAGGCCTTCGTTGGAATTGGTTGTCAATTCTATATCTTGACCGTTCTTTTTAGCCTTGAATTTTTTATCGGCGGGACTGGGGAACAGCCTGGTTATTTGGTTAAGAAGGTTGATTATGCCTTTATTATAAAACGCGCTGCCCGCTAAAACGGGAATAGCGTCGGCCGCTTCCAGGCCTTTGGATAATCCCATAGAAATTTCTTCTTTGGTCAATTCCACGCCTTCAAAATATTTTTCCATTAATTCGTCGTCGTTGGAGGCGGCGACTTCTTTTAGGTTTTCTTTTAGCGATTCAAACTCGGACTTTAGGCTGTCAGGAATAGGTATCTCTACCCTGCCCGTGTCCTTAAACTCATAAGCTTTTTCCGAAATCAAGCTTATGTAACCCGTCATCTTGTTGCCGTCCATAATAGGGATTTGGATAGGCGCGATTTTGTTTAGGTATTTTGCCTTCAAAGCCTCTACGGTAGCCGCGTAATTGGCGTTTTCTTTGTCCATTTGATTGATGAAAATCATAGCGGGTATTTTATGCTTTAGGCAATACTCTATCGCCTTTTCCGTGCCCACCGTTACTTCGCCGCCCGCGCTGGTTACTATCACCGCGCCGTCGGCTACTTGAAGAGCTTGAATCATTTCCCCCTCGAAGTCAAAAAAGCCAGGAACATCTATTAAATTAATTTTATATCCGTTCCATTCAAAGTTAGCGACCGCAAGGCTTATAGAGATACGACGCGAAATTTCCTCGGCGTCAAAGTCCATTACCGTGTTTCCGTCGGCGATTTTGCCCATACGGTCGATTACTTTAGCGCAAAAAAGCATTGCTTCGGCTGTGCTTGTCTTGCCCTCGCCGCTGTGCCCTATTAAGGCTATGTTGCGAATGTTAGCAGCCTCTCTCATATTTTCCTCCTATATCTCATCACTGTTTCTATTTTAATATATTTAACAAGATTTTTCAATGTAATTTTTGTTCAATTATGTAACAATGAAAGCTAAAAATGTAATAAAAAAAGTAAAATAAAATAAGTAAAACGCTTAAAAAGACGTAAAAACCCTTTTCAAATCTTTTTGTCAATGCCTATTATCTTGACAACGATTGTCAAAAGGGATAGTATTGCTTATTGGATTAATAAATAAATCGAGGTTTTTATTATGAAATTATTAATTCTTATCCTTAAAAAAATCGAGCTATTGGACGAGATTTTTTTAAGGCTGGCGGAGGCAGGTTTTAAAGGCGGCACCGTCGTGTCCGGCAAAGGTATGGCTCAAACGTTAGCGCACCTAGGAGAAGACGTGCCAATGTTTGGCGGGCTTAGGCACATCCTTTCGGGCAAGTCAAATTACGAAAGCGAAATCGTGTTTTTGGCGCTAAAAGACGAGCAGTTGCAGACCGCCAAAAAAATTATAAGAGACGTAATAGGCGATTTAAGCGCGCCTAATACAGGAATAATGTTTGCTATTGACATTGAAGAGGTAGAAGGTTTTAAGGATTAAAAATGAACTTGAATCTGTATCTTAGCTTGGCCTTGGTTTTGTTGCTAGGATTGCTTAGCAGCAAAGCAATGAAGCTGGTCCGCTTGCCCAATGTCACGGGCTATCTAATTGTGGGCATTATAATGGGACCGTATTGTTTGAAATTGTTGTCAGAATCTACTTTGGATACGCTGTCTATTATCCCCGAAATCGCTTTGGGATTTATCGCGTTTTCCATAGGCGCGGAGTTTAAGCTCTCCTATCTAAAGCAAATAGGCCCTTCGCCCGTAATCATCGCTTTCTTAGAAGGTTTCGGCGCGATGATTTTGGTGGACGCGGTCTTGATTCTTTGCGGCTACGATATATCTTTCGCCTTGGCTTTGGGCGCTATCGCCTCGGCTACCGCACCCGCGGCTACTCTTATGGTAGTGCGCCAATACAAAGCCAAAGGCCCTGTAACAAGCGCGCTGCTATCCGTCGTGGCTATAGACGACGCAGTGGCGATAATCGGCTTTGGAGTTTCTATGGCTATCGCCAAGGTTATAAGCTTGGGGGGCGCGGGCTTTGAGATAGCTATGCTCTTAGAGCCTCTGAAAGAGATTTTTGGCGCTATCGCTTTGGGCGCTTTGGCGGGCTTGGTTTTGACCGGGCTTACCAAATGGTTTACCGGCCGGGGCAACAGGCTAAGCTGCGCGGTGTGCATAATCTTTCTATGCCTAGGCGTATCCGTTTGGGCGGGATTCTCTACCCTGCTTGCTTGTATGACAATGAGCTGTTTTTATGTCAATATGTCTAAAGAATACGAAAAAGTGTTCGAGCTGGTGGACAGAATGACGCCGCCTATTTTTACTATGTTTTTCGTGGTCTCAGGCGCTACGCTCAAAATAGGCGTTTTGCCCAGCGTAGGTTTCGTGGGCGTTATTTACATCATAGTCAGGGTAATTGGCAAATACTTAGGCGCTTTGGCGGGCGCGAAAATCTCCAAAGCCGAGCCCGTTGTCGCTAAATACTTGGGTCTCGCCCTAGTTCCTCAAGCGGGCGTGGCGATAGGATTAGCCAGCGTGGCGCTAAGACAGCTACCGGCGTTCGGCGTTCAAATTCAAACAGTAGTGCTGTGCGCTACGGTTATCTATGAGCTGATAGGGCCTGTTGTTACCAAACTCGCTCTTAAAGGCGCGGGTGAGATTCAAGAGACCGGCTCTTGGTTTAGAAAAAAAGCTAAATCCCAAAACTCTCAATAAAATGCGAGGGCAGGCTAAAAAAGCCTGCCTTTTTTGATGTCAGATTTTTGTTCGAAAATGCGGCATTTAACAAACCGCCGGTATTTATGAGTTTTTAGTTATAAAAAAGGACATATAAATAATTTTATATGTCCTTTTTTTATATTATTTTATAACATCCTTATTACAGCAAGATGCAAATCACGCCGCCGCGGCCTTCGTTTACGATGCGGGATAGCGTCTTGCGCATCTTTTTCTGAGCCTCTTCGGGCATTGAGTTGAGTTTGTTGTTAAGCCCTTCTTTGACCAATTTGTGCAAAGACTTGCCGAACATTTCGGTTTCCCAAATGCCTTTGGGATCGTTCTCAAACTCGGACAATAGATACCTTAACAAGTCTTCGCTTTGCTGCTCTGTGCCAACGATAGGGCTGACTTCGGTCTCTAAGTCGACTTTCATTATGTGCAGCGAAGGCGCGCTCGCTTTGAGTCTGACGCCGAATTTTGAGCCTTGGCGAACGATTTCGGGCTCTTCCAAGGTCATTTCTTCTAAAGAAGGGCTTACTACGCCATAGCCTTTTTCCTCGACGTCTTTTAGGGCGGTTTTTAGCTTTTCGTATAGGTTGCGGGACTCGGCGACTTGTTTTATGTAGGACATAAGCTTAAAGTCGCTGTTGATTTCGCAGCCGCACTCTTCGCTTAATACCTCGTAGAACAGGTTGTCTTTAGCCTTGATACTGTAAACCACCTTGCCCTCGCCCAAGTTTACATTGCTTACTATGGGCTTTTCGAGATTCTCATTGTTGAGATTGATAAGCTCGCCTATAGCGTAGTCGCGCATTTTGTTGATTTTGCCCGCAAGCTCTTGGGTGTATTTTAGGATATCTTTTATAACGGAATTGTCGGGCGACAAAGTTTGCAGCCAATTTGGTATCTCGATTTCGAGCTTTCTTATCGGGAACTCAAGCAATATGGACTCTAGGATGAGATTGATTTCTTCCATCTTTAAGTTGAGAACGTCGATTGCCAAGACCGCGGTGTTATATTTTTCTGCAAGCGCGTTTTTTAGCTTAATGGTTTCGGTGGCAAGCGGATTGGTGGTGTTGAGAACTATTAAGAAAGGCTTACCGGTGGCCTTAAGTTCGGCAACTACTTTTTCCTCGGCTTTGACATAAGCGCTTCTAGGAATATCCGTGCCGATAGAGCCGTCGCTGGTAATCAAAATGCCTATGGTCGAGTGCTCGGTTATAACTTTGCGGGTGCCTAGCTCGGCCGCCTCTTCAAAGGGCATTTCGGCGTCGCTCCAAGGGGTTTTAACCAGGCGGGGTTTGGAGTTTTCGGTGTGGCCTTGGACGCCGTCGACTAAGTAGCCTACGCAGTCTACCATTCTGACCTTAATCTCGATGTTATCCCTTATTTTGATTTTGGCGGCTTCGTTGGGGACGAATTTGGGCTGGGTGGTCATGATGGTTTTGCCCGCGGCCGCTTGGGGCAGCTCGTCGATGGTGCGTTCCCTTACGTTTTTGTTGGTTATATTGGGAATAACCAAAGCTTCCATAAACTTGGTTATAAAGGTGGATTTGCCCGCTCTTACAGGGCCCACTACGCCCACATATATATCTCCGTTTGTGCGGGTGGCTATATCTTGGTATAGGTCAAAGTTCTCCATACTATACTCCTTGCATATTTTGATATAATTAATTATATGAAGGGGCGTTATGGGGATATGACTACAAGGGCAGGATTTTTGAGTGGGTAAAATTGAATTTTAAATCAACCTAAAACTTACGCATCTTGAAATGATACGGGCTATCTTTTATAAATAGAACAGCCTGTTGAGATTTGCTTCAAAATCCTTGAACCTATAAAGAAGGGCTTTCCGAAAGAAACTTAAGGCGCTTTAAGCTTTATAAAAAACGCTTGAAAATAGATTTAAAGACATCCCAAAGTCTATAAGGCAAGATTAAAACAGATGCCTTAAAAAGAGAATATCACGAAAAAGAAATAAAAAAGCGCGGTATAAATAAACCGCGCTTTATATTTCTTGGTGGGCAGGGGTGGATTCGAACCACCGAAGCCGGAGGCGGCAGATTTACAGTCTGCTCCCTTTGACCGCTCGGGAACCTACCCATATATTGGAGCTGGCGAACGGAATCGAACCATCAACCTGCTGATTACAAGTCAGCTGCTCTGCCTGTTGAGCTACGCCAGCAATGGTGCCTCGGGGCGGAATCGAACCACCGACACGAGGATTTTCAGTCCTCTGCTCTACCGACTGAGCTACCGAGGCAAGCTCTGGCGTATCCTAAGTTTAAAATGTTCGCTTTTTAAAAATTTAGGCCAAATAATCTTGGCGGGTATTTTTTTGGCGACCCGGAAGGGGCTCGAACCCTCGACCTCTAGCGTGACAGGCTAGCGTTCTAACCATCTGAACTACCGGGCCATGTATGGTGGGCCTTCAGGGACTTGAACCCCGGACCGATCGGTTATGAGCCGAGCGCTCTAACCAACTGAGCTAAAGGCCCATATGTTTAGTTGGTTTTGTTGTGTTGCAAAAGCGCGCGGTTTATTGGGGCAAACCGACTATAAAAATATACAATAGTTTATCGGAAAAGTCAAGAAAAAAATCATTTTTAGCGCCGCATATTTCTTAAAAAAAATTGGCAAATAGTTAGTATGGATTATAAATTATTTTGGTGTCAATTATTATCTATACAAAGTATTTTAAATGATAATAAAAATAGGCTATTAGCTTTATGCCCGCATTGTTATTGTATAACTACAATAACCATAAAATTATATTAATAAACAAAATCGTAAATTGCTATAATTTGGCTTTAGCGGCGCTGGGTCTTCTTAATATCTTTTTGATTATTTTCTTTAACCAAGCGGGCAAAATC
>DATCKE010000042.1:0-14720 GCA_036562445.1 Clostridia bacterium | reverse complement strand
ACAACGAGGATGTACGCCATTGTCAAGAAGGTGGTGATACCAGCAATGATTTCGGTAGAAATCTTGCTGCCCTTGGCGCTGATGCCAAAAAAGCGGTCTAAAGCGCTTTTAAACTTGGACATAAGTTTTAAAAACTCCTTGAATTAGATTTGGTTTCAAACCTCTTGAAACCATCGATAATAATTTATCATATTGTGACAAAATCTACAACTTTTTGAAAACACTTTATCCAATAATAATCGTATTTTTTTATGTTATTATCAAACTATTTATTGGGATTCTCAATTATCGCCCGCACGATTTCGCCTATAATGGGAATGTCATACAGAGGTATAAACCTGATTATATAGAGCAATATCACCGCTATTCCCGAAAAGCCCACCGCCATTCCCAGCCCTCTTATTATCCCAAACACAAAAGAGGACAACATATTGCTTCTAATTCGCTTGAGCTTGGAATATTTATATTTTGAAGGTTTTTGGTTGTAAGAATAAACTCGAGCCATATAACTATTATTTGACTTTGCCAAAAAAATATAAATTAGGCGCCAAAAAACGATGTTTTGATAAATATTTATAAAAATAAATTTTAAAAATATATTGACAACTTTCGACAAAAAGACTATTATTTTTTTAGAAAAATAGATAGAGGGGGTTTTGGTATATGAATTTTAAACCTGGTCAAGTTATTCCTTTTTCGGGCGTAGTAGTCGTAGTAAGCAAATACGGCGACAAGACCGACATTCAATTAACCGTTAAAAAAGGAGAAACTTTCCCGCCCACGCCTGAACCTGACCAAACCTATGTATACCTAAAATACACCGACTAAAACCAAAAAACCAAAAATCCCGTTTATCTTTTTTTAAAACTTGCCGATTATCTATATTATAGATAATCGGTTCAAGGGGCAGCGCGGCTAAAAAACTTAAAATACATATTAAAAAAGGCGCTTTTTTGAAGCGCCTAAGGTTTTTTTTGGTCTTTTATTCGTCCTCTTTAGGAGCGGTTATCTCCACGCCCTCGGGCGTAAGCAGGAATATATTGTCTTGTATTCTGTGCATGCTTCCGTTTAGGGCGTATATAGCCCCGCTTAACATATCCAAAATCCTTTGAGCGATCTCAACGGGCGGTTTGTCCAGATTGACTATCGCAGGCTCGCGCCTTCTTAAATAGTCAATCAGGCTTTCGACTTCTTCGGGCGTGGTGGGACTGTGTATGACCACGCTGCTCATACTGCGCTTTTGGACAGGTATTCTAGGATAAGCGCGTGTTCGGGGCTTATTGATTACATCCTCAATATAATCAAGTTCGTTTTCGTCGACAGAGCCCTTGAACAAAAAGTCGTTGTATCTGCCCATTTTGTCGTTCTCCACTATGCTCTTTCTCCTAATAAAACTCTTCCTAATCTTATCATATTGGCGCCGTATCGTATCGCCTTTAGATAGTCGTCGCTCATACCTACTGACAAATATTTGATTTCGTCCGACTTTGATTTCAATATATCATAAAGCGAGCGTATTTGTAAATACATCTCGTCGGGCGCGTTTATGGGCATTACGCTCATTAAGCCTCTGACGGTTATGTTGGGATAGGCTCTAACCCGCTCGTAAAACTCCAAGACCTTGTCCAGCTCTACCCCGCCCTTGGACTGCTCGCCAAAGTTGACTTCTATCAAAACCTCGGCCTTTTTTCCGATTTGCCCCGCCCTTTTGTCTAACTCTTCCGCTAAGCTTATCCTATCCAAAGAGTGGATAAGGCTCACCTTATCTATTATGTATTTTACCTTGTTGGATTGAAGCTGACCTATAAAGTGCATTTCAAAATTTTTGTTAAGGTCGGGGTATTTTTGCAAGAACTCCTGCACTCTGTTTTCGCCGATTATTCTTACGCCGCAGTCGTATAGAGCGTTGATAGTTTGGGCGGATTTGGTCTTGGTGGCGGCGACTATTTTGATTTCTTGGGTTATGCCGTATTCGGCTTTTGCCCGCTCAATCTCGCTTTTTACAAGCTTTACTCGTTTGGCTATTAATTCTTGCTCGTTCATCTTATATCTAAACTACGGGAGAAGTATATATAGTGTCGCTGTCAACGTAAAATCTCTTGCCGGTCGCCATATAATACGAGGTCATATTAATGCAGTTGCACCATAGTATGGTAAGCGGCACCGTCAAGAACAGCCCCGCGCCCAAAGTAAAGAATGTGACAAAAACATTCAGGGCTATGGCGATTATGACCATTACCACAAAGGAAGAGAATATAGACAAGAAGTTTTTCTTTTTAAACACAAGCTTAAGCCCTTGCTTTAGGCCTTTAAACACCCCGTTGTTGTCTACTATAATGCTCGCGCCCCAATGGGACATAGCCGTCAATCTAAACGCCAACAAAACAATCAATATGCACATTATCAAGACGGGCATAAACAGCGCAAGCCCGGGGACTTTAAATAGATAGGTCATTAGATACAGCACAAAGACAATAAAGATATCATACGGCAAGGTAAACACCATCTTAAACACTTGGTATTTTATGGACTTGCCCAGGTTGCTCAAATACGCGCCCGAAAAGCTGTAATGCGCGTTGGCGGACATATGCCCTTCTAACACGCTTACTACGGGCAGCTCGCAAAAACCATATAACAGCCTAGCCAAAACGCCTATTATGCCCAATAAGAATATTCTCAAACTCCAGCCTACCTTAGGCACGGCCAAAAATTCTTTTATAATGCGGGTATATAAGCTCATAAATTGCGCGCTGACTTCTTCCATAGAGCGGTTTTGGAGCAAGGAGATTATTATCTTATTAAAATCCTGCCCCAATCCCATTGCCTTATAGGTCTCAAAAAACGGGATTAACACCGCCGCGCCTATGCTTGCTATGATAATTGTTGCGAACAGGTAATAAATAAGTATATGCCAAGTCAGAGCGAATTTTGAAACCAATATTTTAAAAGCGTTTTTAAATCTCATCTTATACTCCCGCGCCCAGCTTTCTTCTATAATCCATTCTTTCGGCGCCTGTCAGTTCGTAGTAGGCAGTCATCGAAAGCGAGCAAAAATACAAAATTAAATATAAATAGCTTATTATATTAAAAGGAATAATTAACACCTTAACTAATCTGCCTATAAGCCCCAAAACAAATACCACAAAATACGGCCACACGCACGCGAAAAATATCTTGAAAGAATCTTTATGTCTTAGTTGAACCGCGTAGCTTATGGACGAGGCGTAAGGATATCCAGTAATAATATAAACAGGCGGAACAAGCAAGCAAAGGGAATATATATCTATTATTGACAATTGAAGACCTAATATAATAACGATGGTTATAGACCAGCTTAAAAGGGTTGGATTGCGGCCAAACTCCGAGAACACGTAATGCCCTAACACCACCAAACCGCTCGCTATAAGCGAAAACAAAATTTGAATAACCATTACCAAAATCAATAAAGGCAAAATGGCTAGCAGGCTTTCGTTTATTCGACGAATCGGGTTTTTAAAGCCAAACCTGCCCGAGCGCAGGTGTCTTTCCATAAGCCCTATTATTAATGAAATAATTATCAAAGACAGCCCGAACTTGGTCACAAGATACCAGCCGTTGTCGTAGTAACCGAACATATCGGACAAAACTTTCAAAAAGCCGTAGGGCATCGCGTCTATGGGCACATTGAAATTGTCATAGAAAAACAGAATATTTGACAAAGGCGCGCCGAACAATCCAAAAACTATGGAAGGAACGAGCGCGATCAAGCAAAAATACGGGAAAGTCTTGAACATATATCGCGTAGCAATATTTACGTACTTGAACATAGTTTAATTATAACTAAATATTTTTGTTTACGCAAGATAAAATCAGCCCGCTGATTTGATATCACTATAATAATGGTATAGCTTAAATAAAAAATCCGCTTCTTTAGCGGATTATAACTAATTCCTAGACAATTATTCCGCCTCTGTGGGGCTTTTATACTGCTCTAAAATCACGTCGGCTTCTTTAAACAACTGCACGGCAAACTCGTCAGGATAGCCGTGCTCGTAAACTACCCTTTTTATTCCGCTGTTTATAATCAACTTAGCGCATATCACGCAAGGCTGATGGGTGCAATATAATGTGGCCTGGTTGATAGAAATGCCTAGTCGGGCCGCTTGGACTATGGCGTTTTGCTCGGCGTGCACCGCGTAACAAATTTCCTGCATAGTGCCGCTGGGTATGTTGCGCGTTTCTCTTAAGCAATATCCTCTGGACGCGCAAGACTCTATTCCGCTGCCCGCGCCGTTATAGCCCGTGGCGATTATGCGTTTGTCTTTTACTATGACTGCGCCTATTTGGCGGTTAGGCCTGATACAGGACGACCAGGCGCTGACCAAGCGCGCCACCTGCATAAATCTGTCGTCCCACTTTTTTTGGTTTTTTTCGGTTTCCATTTGATTTAAGTATACCAAAAAAAGCTTTTTCGCGCATCAGAGTTTGCCTGATTTTGACCAATTTGTTGAAATTAAATGCTAGCGTTTTTGATTTTGATATTGTATAATATCATATGATTTTTGGTAGAATATACCAAAGGTTATTTTGTTCACCACACAGCAAAAAAATATCTAATATAAAGGAGGAGGTATAATCTTTATGCAGATTAAACCTTTGTTCGACAAAGTCGTTATTGAGGCTGTCGAGGCAGAAGAAAAGACGAAAAGCGGAATTGTTTTGCCTAACACAGCTCAAGAAAAACCTCAGCTTGCAAGAGTTATCGCCGTAGGTCCCGGAGGGCTTGTTGACGGCAAAGAAGTTACTATGCAAGTAAAAGTCGGCGACAAAGTATTGTATAGCAAATACGCCGGAAGCGAGTTCAAAATTGACGGCAAAGAAGTTACAATCCTGCGTCAAAGCGATATCCTTGCAATAGTAGAATAATCTAAAAAATACAAAAAGGAGATGTGAAATATGGCAAAACAAATTAAATCCGGTATTGAAGCTCGTCAAGCTTTAGAAGCTGGCGTTAACGCTTTGGTAGATACAGTCAAAATTACTCTCGGTCCCAAAGGCCGCAACGTAGTTTTAGATAAAAAGTTTGGCGCTCCTTTAATCACAAACGACGGCGTTACAATCGCTAAGGAAATTGAGCTTCCCGATCCTTTTGAGAATATGGGCGCTCAATTGGTTAAAGAAGTAGCTACCAAGACCAACGACGTAGCCGGCGACGGAACAACCACAGCGGCTGTTTTGGCTCAAGTTATCATCAAAGAAGGTCTCAAAAACATAGCAGCAGGCGCTAACCCTATCATTTTGAGAAAGGGTATTTTCGCCGCTTGCGATACTGTGGTAGCTGAGCTAAAGAAAATCAGCAAGCCCATTAACTCCAAAATAGCTATCAGCCAAGTAGCTTCTATTTCCGCCGGCGATGAAGAAGTAGGCAAGATAATTTCCGAGGCTATGGAAAAGGTCGGCAACGACGGCGTTATCACCGTTGAAGAAAGCAAGACTATGAAGACCGAACTTACCATAGTGGAAGGTATGCAATTTGATAGAGGTTATGCTTCCCCTTATATGGTAACTAATTCCGAAAAGATGGAAGCCGTCTTGGACGATCCGCTCATCTTAATCACCGACAAGAAGATAAGCAACATCCAAGAACTGTTGCCCGTTCTAGAACAAGTAGTTCAAACCGGCAAGAAGTTGTTGATTATCGCGGAAGATATCGAAGGCGAAGCTTTGGCTACCTTGATTTTGAACAAGCTGCGCGGCTCTTTGATTACCGTGGCTGTTAAAGCTCCTGGATTTGGCGACAGACGCGAAGCTATGCTCCAAGACATCGCTATCTTGACCGGCGGACAAGTTATTACCGAAAAGCTTGGTCTAGACCTAAAAGATGTCAAGCTCAATCAACTTGGCAGAGCTAGACAAGTCAAGGTTGACAAAGACTACACCACTATCGTTGAGGGCGCAGGCTCCAAAGAAGACATCCAAGCTAGAATCAAGGCCATCAAGGCGCAAATCGAGGAAACCACCAGCGATTACGATAGAGAAAAATTGCAAGAACGTCTGGCTAAGCTCGCCGGCGGCGTAGCGGTTATCAATGTTGGCGCCGCTACCGAAGTAGAAATGAAAGAAAAGAAACTCCGCATCGAGGACGCTTTGGCGGCGACCAGAGCCGCTGTGGAAGAAGGCATTGTTCCCGGCGGCGGCGTAGCATTGCTCAACGCTATACCCGCGTTAAACGAGCTTATCTCTAAGCTTGAAGGAGACGAAAAGACCGGCGCTGCCATCGTTCTTAAGGCTATCCAAGCTCCTATAAAGCAAATCGCTGAAAACGCAGGCGTTGACGGCGGCATAATCATCAGCAAGGTTCTCGAGGCTAAGAACCCCAACTATGGTTATGACGCTCTAAAGGGCGAGTTTGGCGATATGGTAGCTAAGGGCATTATCGACCCGACCAAAGTTACTCGTTCCGCATTGCAAAACGCCGCAAGCGTTGCTTCCTCGTTCTTGACAACCGAGGCTGTCGTAGCCGACATCCCCGAAAAGAACAACAACGCGCCCGCGCCCGGCGGAATGGATTACTAATAATTACTAAAATGAAATCAAAAAGGGACAGCTTGAGCTGTCCCTTTTTTATTTTTTCCCCTATAGATAACAAACCTAAAAAAGCCTATAGATAATAAATATTATAAAACAAAAAACCCAAATCGCCTTCCAAAGCGAAATATTGCGCGCCGCACTTTATATAAAAATCCACTTGGTGGAACATAAAGAAAGCGTCTGCGGATACGGTCAATAAAGCGTTTCTAGGCTCCACATATATTTCGTTTAATTCCAGCAAAAAACTAAAAGCGTAGCTTAAAACCTTGGTTATAGGCTTGTTGTTATATTGGGCGGGAATGGTTAAAGAATTTCCGTAAATTCCAGATTTTACGCCCGTAATCCATACTTCGTTGTCTAACTCCAAAAACTCAAAAACATTCCTTAAGGCGGCGTCGTTTTCTTCGTCTTGTTTGTCGTCTTCAATTTCGCCTGTGTTGTTGTCGCCTATTCCGATTTCGTCCGTTTCATCGTTAATTTCGTCGCCGTCGCCTTCTGTTTTGTCGCCCTCGTCATCGCCTATTCCGATATCTTGGTCATCGCCGATAACAATAATGTCAAACCGACAATAAAACTCCTCGCCGTCATAGTTGTAAATTACCGTCAAGGTCTGTTGTCCCGCCGTTAAACAATCGTATCCCTCTACTAGAGCTTCTTGGATATCTATTATCTCGGCCTCGCCGTTGTCAAACTCCGCCTTTATCTTGAGCCCGGTTAGGTCCAGCTTTTGCCCTATTAGATATTCCAATTTATCGGGCTGATTGGCAATTTCTATCTTAATTAAACGCCTTTGCGACCAAACCGCGCTAAGCTCAAAATCCCTAAGCTCTTTGGGATTGATGTTCTCGCGAAACTCGCCTTTTTCGTCCGCCCAACCCAAAAATTTAAACCCACGTTTTTCCGCCTTGGGCAAAACTATCTCATTGGACAGTATAGTGTATTGCTCTATCAACTCCCCTAGGGCTTGTCCGCCGTTTAGATTGTATTTGATTTTATATACTATAGGCTTCCATTTGGGATAAAGCGTAACATTTTTGTTTAGTTTTCTTAAACTATCTTGTGTTAATGGGTTTTGAAAATTTTTGTCAAAATACCAGCCCTCAAAGATAAACCCATCTTTTTGAGGCTCGGGCAGCTCGATTAACTGCTTTTTTGTTAGAACGGAAAAATTGTTTGGACAAGATATAAGACAAATTCTGACATTGTGCCCGCTGGAACACGCCGACAAAAAAATAAAAACAGAAATAATTATCAAATAAAAGCGCTTATAAATCATTATGTCCCCCTTCCCATAATAAATTTATAATCGCTTTCAATGTATAATTTTCGACAAATTAAGACAAGGACATAACAATAAATGTTTTTACAAAAAACATTTTTTTAACAAAAGCTAAAATTAAGGGGGGAAATAAGGAGTTAGTTTTTTTGACCTTTTAAAATGTCGTAAATTTGGTAGAGAATAAAAAAGGCAAAGTAAACGCCGAGCAGGGCGTAAGAGTAAGTGATGAACTGCTTGTTATACATCGCGGAAATAATAAAAGCCAACAAAACAACCGCAGTAATAGTCGTAGCTATTATAAAAAATCTTCGTCGTTGATAGTTTCTTGGCATATTTTTTACCCCTCTTTTTCCTTTTATACCAAGATTCCTTTTGGCAGCTACATCTTGCGGTCTCATTAAAAAATTTGTTTTACACTTACAGTATAAAAAAATTGTCTATTTTTGTCAATACGCAAAAAACACGGCGCAAAGACCGTGTTTTTCGCGTTAATTCGTAGGCATTCAAAAGCGTTTACATTATTTTAAAGCGTTTACCGCTTCGGATATGAACTTTTCCATTTCGTCGTATTTGTTTTCCTCTATGAATTCGACCACCTTAGAGCCTATGATAACCCCGTCAAAGTATTTCTTGAGTTCTTTGATATGCACTATTTTGGATATCCCAAATCCTACGGCTTTAGGAAGTTTTATAGCGTCGTAGATTTTGTTGTGGTCTACTTTTTCTCTTACGCCCGTTACGCCATACGAGCTTATGCAATAAACAAATCCCGCGGCGTCCTTGGTAATCATCTCCAGCCTGTCTTTGGACGCGGGCGAAACAAGAGGTATGTAGTCTATGCCGTGGCTTTTAGCGTAAGGGGCGAATTCCGCGCTTTCCTCATAAGGCACGTCGGGGATTATCACTCCGTCGCCGCCCGCGGCTTTTAAGCGGGCAAAAAATCTATCTATGCCGTAGCAAAATACCGTGTTTGCGTAGCTCATTACCACCAAAGGTATTTCGCTGACCTTGCGGATTCTTTCTATCAGCTTAAAGTAATCCTCGGTAGCGTAATTATTTTGCAACGCCCTAACGCCCGCGCGAACTATCGCGCTGCCGTCAGCGGAAGGATCGGAAAAAGGAATTCCCAATTCTATAATCCCCACGCCCAGCTGTTCCAGCTTTAAAACAAGCTGGTAAGTTTTTTCTAGGTCGGGGTCTCCCGCCATTATATAAGTTATCAAAACTTTGCCTTTTTTAAATGCCGCGTCTATTCTACTCATAAAGCGTCTCTCCTTTATATCTTGCTATATGCGCCACGTCTTTGTCGCCTCTGCCCGAAAGGTTGCATACGATAATTTGGTCTTTGGACATCTTGGGCGCTTGCTCTAAAACATAAGCCACAGCATGCGAGCTTTCTATAGCTGGTATTATGCCTTCTATCTTGGACAATGTCTCAAAAGCGTTTACAGCCTGGTCGTCGGTTATAGCGTAGTATTCCGCTCTCTTGATGTCCTTTAGGTAGCAGTGCTCAGGGCCTACGCCGGGGTAGTCAAGACCGGCGGATATAGAGTATACAGGCGCGATATTGCCGTCTTTGCTTTGGACAAAATACGCTTTCATGCCGTGGAATATGCCGGGAGTGCCTACCGTCAAAGTAGCCGCATGCTCGCCCGTCTGGACGCCTTTGCCGCCGCCTTCTAGTCCCACCAATCTAACCGACTTGTCTTCTATGAACTCATAAAAAGCTCCGATAGCGTTGCTGCCGCCGCCCACGCACGCGCAAACGATGTCGGGCAGTCTGCCCTCGGCTTCAAATATCTGCTGTTTGATTTCCTTGCCGATAATTTTTTGGAAGTCCCTTACCATTTTTGGATAAGGATAAGGGCCTACCGCCGAGCCGATTACATAAAATGTGTCTTGAATATTGGCCACCCAATCCTTAAACGCCTCGTTTACCGCGTCCTTTAGGGTTTGGGTGCCGCTGGTTACGGGCACTACTTCCGCGCCCAGAAGCTTCATTCGGTAAACATTAAGCGCCTGCCTAATGGTGTCTTCTTTGCCCATAAAGATAGTGCATTTTAACCCCATCAAGGCGGCTACGGTGGCGGTCGCTACGCCGTGCTGTCCCGCGCCCGTTTCGGCAATTACTCTCTTTTTACCCATTTTCTTTGCCATTAACACTTGGCCAATGACGTTGTTAATCTTGTGCGAGCCGGTGTGGTTTAGGTCCTCTCTCTTAAAGTAAATCTTAGCGCCGCCCAGCTCTTTGGTCAGCCTTTCGGCGTAATATAGCAGCGAAGGCCTGCCCGCGTATTTGACCAACAAGTCGTTATACTCCCGCAAAAAATCGGGGTCATCGATAAGTTTTTCATATACTTGGGCCAGTTCTTCCAGCGCGGACATTACCGTTTCGCCCACGTAACGTCCGCCGTAAATACCAAACCTTGTCTTATCCATTTCTTACCGCCTTTATTATAGATTTAATTTTATTTCTATCTTTTTTGCCGTCTGTCTCAGAACCGCTGCAGATATCTAAACAAAACGGCTTTAGTTTTTTCGCTTCGCGTATGTTGTCTATATTTATCCCGCCCGCTAAAAACGCCTTATCCAGACTAAAGTTTATAAGCCCCCAGTCAAAGCTTTTTCCGCTGCCGCCTTGCGCGCTGTCTAACAGGATATAGTCGCTGTCTAAAAACTTTGGGACATTACCCGTTATCTTATACGCTTTTATCACAGGCAAGCCCAGAGCTTTTACTTGGTCTATATAATCTTGTTCTTCCTCGCCGTGCAATTGGATTAAATCCATTACCCCCGCCTCAAACGCCTTTAGTATTATCTCTATCTTGGCGTTTTGAAAAAGCCCTACGGTTTTTATCTCCGGGTTTAACGCAGCCTTTAAAATTTTGGCTTGCTCTAAGTCTATCGCGCGCTTGGACGAAGGAACAAAGTTAAAGCCGATAAACTCGGGCAGATATTCGTTGACTATTTCCGCGTCGTCCAGCGTTTTTATTCCGCATATTTTTATCTTGCACATATCAAACCCTTAGGCTTTTTATTGTTTGACTGATTGACTCGCTTTGGGAAAACGCCGTGCCTATCAAGGCGGCGTCCGCTCCCAAGGATTTTATGTAAAGCGCGTCTTGAGACGTTTTTATCCCGCTTTCGGCAACTTTTATTGCGCTGTCGGGCAGGTATTTTATTAATCTCTCGGTGTTTTGAATGTCCACCTCGAAAGTCCTTAGGTTTCGGTTGTTTATGCCTATTATCTTAGCGCCCAGCTCGAGCGCGTCGTCCAATTCTTTTCGGTCGTGGGCTTCCACCAAGACATCCAATCCTAAGCTGGTCGCAAGCTCATAGTAGCTTTTTAACTGCCGTTTGGTCAATACCGCGCATATTAGCAGTATGCAGTCGGCGTTGAGCGCGGCGGACTTTATGATATCGTATTCGTCTATTATAAAGTCCTTTCTTAGGACGGGCAACGGGCTTAGTTTTTTAAACTCCTCTAAGTCGCTCTCGCGGCCTAAGAAAAACTTTCTTTCGGTCAAAATGCTTACGGCTTGGGCGTCCAAAACTTCTTTTGCGAAATCGTCTATTTTTAGGTTTAGGTTTAGCGCGCCCGCCGAAGCCGACGCCCTTTTAAATTCCGCTATGATATTGAGCTTGCCGGTCTTTTGGGAGATGCTTTGGGCAAACGCCCCGCTTTTTTTGGCGACTACTCTTTTTTCTAAGTCTTTTAGGGGCAAAGCCGCTTTTTCTTCTTCCAGCTGAAGCTTTTTGTTATCCAAGACCGTTTGAAGCAAATCATTTATTGGTTTCACGGATGAGTTCCTCTAACTTTTGCATCGCTTTGCCGCTGTCTATGCTCTCGGTGGCAAGTTTGACGCATTCTTTCATAGGTTTTGATAAAACAAGCTTAATCGCTAGCGCGCTGTTCATAATGACAGTGTCGCGCATAGGGCCTTTTTCGCCCTTTAAAATCCTTAAAGCTATCTGCTTATTGGTCTCGGCGTCTCCGCCGATAATGTCCTCTAGTTTGCAAGGCTCAAAACCAAAGTCTTTGGGCGTTACGGTATAATGGACAATAGAGCCTTCAATCAGCTCGCTTATATATGTCGAGCCCGCGGGGTTGACCTCGTCTAGGCCGTTTTCGCCGTGAACGACCGCCGCCGACTTTAAGCCAAGTCTTGCCAGCACTTCTATCAAAAGCTTTTGCAAGGAGCGGTCAAAAACGCCCAAAAGCTCGTATTTAGCTAAAGCCGGGTTGCACAGCGGGCCTAAGATATTAAATATAGAGCGGAAGCCCAGTTCCTTTCTTACCTTGGACGCGTATTTCATAGAGGTGTGATAAACCGGCGCGTATAAAAACGCCACGCCCGTTTTCTCAAACACCGCCTGCATTTTTTCGGGCGGAATGTCTATCTTAACTCCCAGCGCCTCAAACACGTCCGCGCTGCCGCACTTAGACGAAACGGATTTGTTGCCGTGTTTTGCGACCTTTATTCCGTAGCCCGCCACTACCAAAGCGCTTATGGACGAGACATTGAAAGTGTTATGCCCGTCCCCGCCCGTGCCTACTATGTCCAGCGCGTCGGGAGCGTCGATTTTCAAAGCCTTTTCACGCATAGCCATAGCCGAGCCTAAAATTTCATCGGCCGTTTCGCCCTTTAATTTGAGCGCGGTTAGATACGCCGCCAATACAGCGTCGCTTACCTCTCCGCTCATTATCTTGGTCATCGCTTCGCGCGCTTCCTCATATGTAAGGTTGTTTTTCTCCGCTGCTTTTTTCAAAATCGATTGCATTTTTTAAACCTCCAAAAAATTCCGCAATATCATATTGCCGTTTTCGGTTAGTATTGAGCTAGGCTCAAACTGCAAGCCAAAAATTTTATATTCTCTATGCTTTATCGCCATTATCCTGCCTTCGCTGTCAAAAGCCGTCGGCAAAAGCTCTTGGGGCAAAGCGTCGATAATATAAGAATAATACATACCGGCGTTTATTTTGGGCGGCAGGCCTTTAAACAAGGGACAACCGTTGTCTAAATTGACAAGCGCGCTTTTTCCGTGCATAATCTCTGGTTTTAGCGTCCCGCCAAAGGTTTCGCATATCGCCCTAAGTCCTTCGCCTACGCCTAATATTGGAATGGTCGCGCCCAGTTGTTTTATGATATCCGCTTTCTCGCTTCCCAAAAGCACCACGCGCGAAGGGTTAAGGGCTATTAGGTCTAGAGCGTCTAGACCGCCGTTTATTATCTTTGCAGCGCCCAGCCCCGCCAATTCTTGATAAAGATTGTATGTAAAGCCGTCCTCGCTGTCAATGATAACAGTCATTTAAAACGCAACCTCTCTGTCCGAGAAATCTTGCTGGAGCGCGGAAAAAAGCGCCTTGGCTTTGTTTAAGCATTCCTCGTATTCTTTTTGGGGATCGCTCTCCAGCACTATGCCGGCGCCGCTTTGAACGCTGACTATGCCTTTATACTTAATAACCGTTCTTATAGCAATGCAGCAATCAAAGTTGCCGTTGTAGCCTAGGTAGCATATAGCCCCGCCGTATATCCCCCGCCTGTGAGGCTCCAGCTCGCTTATGATTTCCATAGCCCTGACCTTAGGCGAGCCGGACAAAGTTCCGGCGGGCAAAACCGCCCCCAACGCGTCTAAAAAGTGGCAGTCTTTTTTCAGCCTGCCCGCGACTTCGCTGGTTAGGTGCATAACGTGGGAATATCTATCGATGTTTAGGTAGTTTCGAACCTTAACCGTGCCGACTTCGGATATCTTGCCTAGGTCGTTTCGGCTCAAATCCACCAGCATATTGTGCTCGGCTATTTCTTTGGGGTCGCTTAAAAGCTCTTTTTCCAGCGCTTTATCCTCTTCTTCGGTCTTGCCTCTGGGCCTTGTTCCGCCTATAGGATAGGTGATAACCTCTCCGTCGGCTAAGCGGACAAGAGTTTCGGGCGAACAACCGGCTATTTCCAGGTCGTTCATTTTGATATAATACAAATAGGGGGAAGGGTTAATAGTTCTTAGCTTTCTATAGATTTCAAATAATCCGCCTTGGTAGAGGGCAAAAAACCTAAGGGAAGGCACTACTTGATAAACTTTGCCCTGCTTGATATATTCCTGGGCTTTTTGGACATTTTTTATAAATTGTTTGGGGGTAATATTGGTTTTAAATACAGGTTTTTTGCCCAAGGCGGAAGGTCTATAGTCAGCTTGAGTTTTTATGAGTTCTTCAAGATAATCTAAATCGCTTTGACATCTTTGATATTCTTCCTCAAAGTCTTTTGACGTATCTAAATTTGATATTAGATAAAGATACTGCTCGTAATGGTCAAAGACGATTAGTTTATCTATAAACATCAACTTAATGTCGGGCAAATCGTCGATAGGGGGATAACCAAATTTTATAGACTGGTTAAAATAACGCGCGCTCTCAAACCCAAAATACCCCACGGCCCCGCCGGTAAACACAGGCAAACCCTCTACGCGGGGGGAAGTGAAACGGTTAAATAATTCTTTTAATTCGTCGATGGGATTATCTAAAACTTGGACTTTTTCGCCCTGTTTTAAATACAGCTTGCCATCAATAACTTCGGCAATAATATCCGGGTCAAGCCCCAAAAAAGAATATCTAGACTGCCTTTTTTCCTTAACGCTTTCAAAAAGGTAATAGTTTTTGCTCTTTGCGGCTATTTTTCGCAACAGCAAAACAGGGGTATAAAAATCAGCGTAAATTTTTCTAAAAACGGGAACTTTGCCAAAACCTTGGCGTAAACCAAAAATCTGTTCTTTGCGCATAACTAATCTAAAACTCCTCTAAACTATTTCTAAATCTAATCTAACCTAAACTATATGTAGTAATAGTATATTCTCGCGATATCGAAATGTCAAATAT
>DATCKE010000024.1:0-25486 GCA_036562445.1 Clostridia bacterium | reverse complement strand
AGTATAACATAAGCGAACATATTTTTTAACCAAAATAGTTGATATGTCTATATAAATACAATAAAAAAACCGATACATTTTAATGTATCGGTTCGTAAAATTTCGCCTATTTGAAAAATCTTACAAAATTATATCTTTTCTATCCGGTCCCATTCCGACGTATTTGATAGGAACGCCCATGCTGTCTTCTATGAATTTTAAGAATTCTTTGGCTTCTTTAGGAAGGTCTTTTATGCGCTTGCAGCCTCGGGTGGATTGGTTCCAGCCTTTTAGCGTTTTATAAATGGGCTTAACCTTATACAAATCGCGGCTGTTGGGCATATACTCCAAAACCTTGCCGTCCAGCTCGTATCCTACGCACACCTTGATTTCTTTTAGACTGTCTAGTTTGTCGACTTTGTTTAGGGCTATAGAGGTAATGCCGTTTACTTGGACGGCGTAGTTTAAGACCACCAGGTCAAGCCAGCCGATGCGTCTAGCGCGGCCTGTTCTTGCGCCAAACTCGTCGTCTATGTTCTCGCCGCTGCCTCTTAGGGTAGCCGCTTCTTCGTCCGACATTTCGGTGGGGAACGGTCCGTCGCCTACCGCCGAAGAAAAGGCTTTGGCTACGCCCACCACGTCGTCCAGCTCTTTAGGCGAAATACCGCCCGAAACCGCGGCGTAAGCGGCTATAGGATGAGAGGAGGTAACATAAGGATAAATGCCCAAATCCAAGTCTTTCATTACGCCCAATTGGCCTTCGAACAAAATCTTTTTGCCTTGCTTTTTGTATTCTTGGATTAGGCTTATGGGATTTACTATGTAAGGCTTGAGTTCTTGATACCAATAAGCGCATTTATCCGCCAATTGGTCGGCGTCGTAAGGCTCGCCGCCTAAGAATGTTACCTGAGCGTTTATAAAAGGCAAGACCTTTTTAAGGCGCTCTCTTATATAATCGTTATCGGCTAAATCCTCAAACCTTAAGTTGGTCCTCATCGCCTTGCCGGCGTAAGCGGGGCCTATGCCTCTTTTGGTGGTGCCTATGCTTACGCTAGTGTTTTTTTCCATAAACCTGTCTATGTCGACGTGGTAAGGCATAAGGATATTGGCTTTTTCGGATATGTATAATTTATCAAGACTGATTCCGCTTGACTTTAGTTCGTTAATCTCTTTTAAGAGCTCATCGGGATTGACCACCGTGCCGGTGCCTATTAAGTTAGCGCAGTTGGGATAAAATATGCCGCACGGAATCAAATGCAGTTTGAACACGCCGTATTCGTTGGCTACCGTATGTCCCGCGTTATCCCCGCCCTGAAACCTAACGCACAAATCAGCGGTCTGGGCAAAGTAATCTACCATCTTGCCCTTGCCTTCGTCACCCCATTGTGTTCCCACGACTACTCTTATTGACATTGCTTTAAACTCCTTAAGTTTTTTATGCCGGCTAAAAAACCAAATATAAGGCATTATTCTTTCGATAATGCCTTATATTTTTGGCATTAAAAATTTATAGTTTATTTTTTAGCGACTTAAATCTTTCTACTGCCTCTAAAATGTTTTCTCGGGAATTAAACGCCGTAAGTCTCAAATAGCCCCTTCCGGAAGGTCCGAAGCCTTCGCCGGGAGTGCCTACGATTTGAATCTTTCTTAACAGATAATCGAAGAAGTCCCAAGAGCCGAATTTATCGGGCGCTTTTACCCAGATATAAGGCGAGTTGACGCCGCCGTATGCTTTGAGCCCGATTTCTTCAAGGCCTTGCTTGATTATCTTAGCGTTTTCTAGGTAGTAGTTGATGTTTTCTTTAATTTGCTTTTTGCCTTCGGGCGTATAAACGGCCTCGGCCGCTCTTTGAACCACATAGGACACGCCGTTAAACTTAGTGGACTGGCGTCTAAACCATAGTTCGTTTAGCGAGGCGCCGCTGAACTTTAAATCCTTAGGAACTACGGTGTAAGCGCATCTAACGCCCGTAAAGCCCGCGGTCTTAGAGAAGCTTCTAATCTCAATAGCGCAGCCTTTGGCGCCGGGTATTTCGTATATGCTTCTAGGTTTGTCTTCGGTTATAAACGCTTCATACGCGCCGTCGTATATGATTATCGCGCCGATTTTTAAAGCGTAATCTACCCATCTCTTTAGAGTTGCGTAATCCGCCATAGCGCCCGTAGGGTTGTTGGGGAAGTTTAGGTAAATAATATCGGGCTGGCGATCGGGAAGGTCGGGCATAAAGTTATTGGACTCTACGCAAGGCATATAAATGACTTTGTTATAGCTTCCATCGGGCCTTGCTCGTCCCGCCCTGCCGTCAATTACGTTGGAATCAACATACACGGGATAAACGGGGTCTTGAACGGCGATTCTATTGTCGGGCGAGAACAAATCCAAAATATTGCTTACGTCGCTTTTTGCGCCGTCGCTTACAAACACCTCGTCCACAGAGATGTCCACGCCTCTTGCTTTATAATCATTTTCAACTATAGCTTCCAACAAAAAGTCATAGCCCTGATAAGGGGGATAGCCTCTAAACGTCTCCGCCTTGCCCATCTCTTGAGCCGCCTTTACCATCGCGTCCACTATGCTGGGCGGCAGCGGCAAAGTAACATCGCCTATGCCCAATCTGATAATTTTTTTGTCGGGATTGGCTTTAGCGTATTCGCTAGCTTTGTTGTTTACTATAGCGAACAAATAATTATTCGCCAATTTTAAAAAGTTGCCGTTAATGCCAAACATCTATCTCTCCTTCAAAAACTGTAACTGCGTTGCCGGTCATTATAACAGTTTTATCATATTTAATCTTTAGTAACCCGCCTTTTAGGCTCACGTTTACCTCGTTATTAGTATATCCATTAATATAGCCCGCTACAACCGCGGCGCACGCGCCCGTGCCGCAAGCCAAGGTCTCTCCCGAGCCGCGCTCGTAAACCCTTAGCTCGATATTGTTTTTATCGATAACTTTAATAAACTCGGTGTTTACCCGCTTAGGGAAAACCTTGTGGTTTTCAAACTTAGGCCCTAAAGCGTTCAAATCAAGGCTTTGGATTTCGTCTAAGAACACCGCGCAATGCGGGTTGCCCATACTTACGCAGGTTATGTAATATGTCTTGCCGTCCACCTCAAGCGGTCTGTTGATTATTTTGTCTCCGTCTAGGTCTACTGGGATTAAATTAGGCTCAAATATGGGCGCGCCCATATCCACCGCCGCCCCTTCGACTTTTCCGTCTTTGCCTATAATCAAATCGATATATTTTATACCCGCTAAGGTTTCTATAGCGATTGTCTTTTTTGAGGTTAATTTTTTATCGTAAACAAATTTTGCCACGCATCTAATAGCGTTGCCGCACATCTCGGCCTCGCTGCCGTCGCTGTTGAACATCTGCATTCTAAAATCCGCCTTGTCGGACGGGTGAATCAGCACCAATCCGTCCCCGCCTATGCCAAAATGCCTGTCGGATAACTTTTGAGCCAGCAGCGAAGGGTTTTCTATCTTTTCTCTTTGGGCGTCTATATAAATATAGTCGTTGCCCGCCCCGTGCATTTTAGTGAATCTCATAACGCCTCGACTTTTTTATCGCATTCAAAAGTTAATATTTTTGCGACCTTTTGTCAACTCTTTTCGTTAATAAATATCGATTACAAAATTATTGTTAATATCTTCCCAAATAATTGGCGATTTCCCATTCGGTAACCTTGGTGCGGTAATCGTTCCACTCGGCTTTTTTAGCTTCTATAAACTTATAATACACGTGGTCGCCCAGCACCTTTCTTACCCATTCGTCCTTTTCCATTATCTTGACCGCTTCCTCTAAGCTTGAGGGCAGCGTTCTTATATTGTGAGTCTTGATATCTTCTTGGCTTAGATGATAAATGTTCGAGTTAACAGGAGCGGGAGGGGTTAGTCCGCGCTTGATTCCGTCCGCGCCCGCGGCTATGCACAAAGCGAGCGCTAAGTAAGGGTTACAGGACGGGTCGGGATTTCTCAATTCCACGCGCGTTCCCACGCCTCTAGAGGAAGGTATCCTTATCAAAGGACTGCGGTTTGCGAAACTCCAAGCTATATACACCGGCGCCTCAAAGCCCGAAACCAATCTCTTATAGCTGTTTACCAAGGGGTTGGTTATGGGCGTCATAGCCTCAATGTGGTCGATTATGCCCGCTATGTAAGAATAAGCTATCTTGCTAAGTCCTAAAGAGTCGCTCTCGTCATAAAAAGCGTTTGCGCCGTCTTTAAACAGCGACATATTCACGTGCATTCCGCTGCCCGCCATATCGTGCTTGGGCTTGGGCATAAAGGTCGCGTGCAAACCGTGCCAGCGCGCGATAGTTTTTACGACCAACTTAAAAGTAACTATATTGTCCGCGGTGGTCAAAGCGTCCGCGTATTTGAAGTCGATTTCGTGTTGAGCGTTGGCTACTTCGTGGTGCGACGCCTCTACCTCAAAGCCCATTTCTTCCAGCATTATGCACATATCTCTGCGAGCACCGCTTCCTAAATCCGCCGGCGAAATGTCAAAATATCCCGCTTTGTCGTTGGACTTTAGCGTAGGCTGTTGATTTTCGTCTAAATGGAATAAGAAAAATTCTAGCTCGGGGCCCACGTTCGCGGTGTAGCCCATTTGGTTTAAATCTTTTATCACGCGCTTTAGTATGTATCTAGGATCGCCCTCAAAAGGCGTTCCGTCGTGCTTATACACGTCGCAAATGAGCCTTGCCACCTTGCCCTGAGCCGTTCTCCAAGGAAAGATCGCGAAAGTATCCAGGTCAGGTCTTAAGTTCATATCGGACTCTTCTATCCTGACAAAGCCCTCTATGGACGAACCGTCAAACATACACTTGTTATCCAGCGCCTTATCCAGCTGGCTAGGGGTTATGGCTACGTTTTTTAGCGAGCCGAATATATCGGTAAATTGCAGTCTTATAAACTTGACGTCTTGCTCTTTGACTATTCTTTTTATATCTTCCTTGGTGTACTTGGGCATAGACCTAACCTCTTAAATAATTATCCATATCATTATGTTATTATCGGTAAATTTTTATGTCAACAAAACGCTATATTTTTCGCATTATATTTAATTAAACAAATTATAAGCAAATCTTATCAAATAATAATTTATTATAACTTATCATAAAGCCAAAAACAAACCAATCGGCGCAATAATCAAAAAAACGCCTTTCCTATTTTATAAAAAAAGGCGTTTTTTGATATATCCTTTCTTATTATTTTTTGAGGGTTTCTTTTGCGGCTTTAACCACGTTTTGAGGGGTAAAGCCGTATAACTCAAACAATAAGTTGGCGGGAGCAGACGCTCCAAAATGGTCTATTCCCACAATCTTGCCATCTAAACCTGTGTATTTATACCAGCTGTAGCTTGAGCCGGCTTCCACAGCCACTCTCGCTCTTACATCGGGCGGCAAGACGCTGTCTTTGTAGTCTTGGGATTGAGCGTCAAACACTTCCATACAAGGCATGGAAACAACGCGCGCTTTTACGCCCTCTTGTTTTAGAAGCTCTTGGGCTTTTAGGACTACTTCCACCTCGGAACCGCTCGCCATTAAGATTACGTCGGGCTTGCCTTCGCAATCGGACAACACGTATCCGCCTTTTAGCGCGCCCTTGCGGTCAGAGCTTACCTTAGGCAGGTTTTGACGGGTAAGCACTATAACGGTAGGAGTTTTCTCTTTTAGCGCGCTCACATAGGCGGCGGCAGTCTCCAAACCGTCCGCGGGGCGGAATACCTTTAGATTAGGCACAGCCCTTAGCGAGATAAGCTGCTCAATAGGCTGATGGGTAGGGCCGTCCTCGCCTACGCCTATGCTGTCGTGCGTTAAGACATAGATAACCGGAATATTCATAAGTGCGGACAGCCTGATGGAGTTTTTCATATAGTCGGAGAACACAAAGAATGTCGAGCAGAACACGTTCAGACCGCCGTGCAGATACATACCGTTGGCGATAGCCGCCATAGCATGCTCTCTTACGCCAAAGTGCAGGTTTCTGCCTAGGCGATTTTGCGCCGAATAAGAGCCTTTGTTCTTTAGATATGTCTTGGTGGAAGGCGCCAAATCCGCCGAACCGCCCACTAGGTTGGGCAAGATATCGGCTAATTTATTTAAAACTATGCCGCTTGTGTTTCTGGTGGCGTCGGGCTTGTCGGCGAATTCCCATAGACTATCGATGTTTTCTAGGTCGGGAATCTTGTTTTCTACGGCGTTTACAAACTCTTGATAATCTTGAGGATATTTTTCTTTATATTTTTCCACGAGCTTGTTCCACTCTTCCTCGGCTTGCTCGCCGCGTTTAGCTAATATCTTATAATGCTCGTATACATCTTGAGGCACTTCAAAGGGCGGATAATCCCAGCCTAGAGCCTCTCTAGTCTTTTTTAGGTTTTCTTCGCCTAGGGGCGAACCGTGGCAATCGGCGGAGCCTGCCAAGGGGCTGCCGTAGCCTATTGTGGTCTTTACCACTATTAAAGAAGGCTTATCGGTTACAGCTTTAGCGGCTTGGATAGCCTTGGAAATTTCTTCCAAATTGGTGCCGTCGTTTACGTAATGGATATCCCAGCCTTGGGCTTTGTGGCGCGCCGCGACATCCTCGGTAAACGCTATGTCGGTATTGCCTTCTATGGATATATTATTGCTGTCGTATAAAACGATTAGTTTGCCTAGTTTCAATGTTCCCGCGAGCGAAGCGGCTTCGGACTCGATGCCTTCCATCATGCATCCATCGCCTGCGATTACGTATGTGTAATGGTCGACAATGTTAAAGCCGTCCTTGTTAAAGCGCGCGGCAAGCATTGTCTCGGCTATAGCCATACCTACGGCGTTCGCTATGCCCTGACCTAGCGGGCCGGTAGTGGTTTCCACGCCCACGGTGTGGCCGTATTCGGGGTGGCCGGGCGTTTTGGAATTTAGTTGACGGAAGTTTTTGAGCTCTTCTATATCAAGCCCGTAGCCAAACAAATGCAGCAACGAATACAAGAGCATTGAGCCGTGTCCAGCCGACAGAACAAATCTATCGCGGTTGAAAAACTTAGGGTTTTTGGGGTTGTGAACCATATGGTTAGCCCAAAGCTCGTAAGCCATAGGCGCCGCTCCCAAAGGCAAGCCGGGGTGGCCGCTGTTGGCCTTTTGGATAGCGTCAGCCGATAACATCCTTATAGCGTTGATTGATTTTAAATTTATATCCATTTATCTCTCCTAAAAATTATTTTTTGCTTTTGCGCTTTTGGTCGGATATATAAGATTTTAAAACGCCCAAATCCAAATCCTTATGTTTTTTAAGGACTTTGTATAACTTCTTGACGGCAAACAGCGTTCCGCCTTCTTTGTCGCTCTCGACGTTTAGGGGCAAAATAGGGTCGTGCACGCTTTGCCTTAACAGCATCCAGCCGTCGGCGAAATTAATCCGCACGCCTTCGTAGCTTTGAGCGAGCTTAAATCCCATCTTCTTTGAAAACACCTTTTCCGCTCTTGCCATAACAGTTTGGGCGGTCTTTTTCCAATCCTTGCAAGAGGGCTTAAAGCCTATTCTAGCCTCAAAGGTTTCCGCCGGCTCTCTTAAGTCCTCTATCAACGAAAGCAAGGGCTTGTTTTGTTTTTTGAGCTGGCAAAGTTTGATTAATATCCTTATGACCAAATACGCGCCGTCGTCCAAGAAATAGTTTTCGGCGAACGCCGCGTGTCCGCTGGTCTCTATCGCCAAGGGCGCGTAAACGCCTATGCCGTTTAGCTCTATTGCCTCGTTTATGACATTTTTATATCCGCGCTTAAACCTGTGATGGTTGCCCTTGCGGCTTATGATAAAATCGGTTAGAGCGTCGCTGGTTACGCTGTCGGTAACTATGGTCGCGCCGGGGTGTTCTTCTAACAAAATCGCAGAAACAAGCGCGATAAGCCTGTTGCGGTTGATTTCCTGCCCATCCGGGGCGACGCACGCCGCTCTGTCCACGTCGGTGTCAAATATAATTCCAAGGTCGGCCTTGTTTTCCAAAACGCACCTAGAGATATGGCGCATAGCCTCTTTGTCTTCGGGGTTGGGAACGTGGTTGGGGAACATTCCGTCGGGCTCTAGGTATTGGCTGCCCGTGGTGTCCGCGCCAAGAGGCTTTAGCACTCTGTCCACAAAAAAACCGCCCGCGCCGTTGCCCGCGTCAACCACGATTTTAAGGTTTCTTAGCGGATAGGTCTCGCCGGTCGCCTTTCTGATTTTTTCTATTAAGGCATCGCAATAATACTTCAAATAATCGTCCTCGACAACCTTGCCGCCTCTACCTCTTATTCCGCTGCCGGCTTCAGCCAAATTCAAAATGCTGCGGACGTCGTCCTTTTCCAGCCCGCCTTGCTCGTCAAAGAATTTTAAGCCGTTTTTATAGTAAGGGTGATGGCTTGCGGTAATCATTATCGCGCCGTCGGCTTTTACCTTCTCGTGCTTGGTCATCATAAACATAGACGGCGTCGAGCAAAGCCCGCACCGCAAAACCGTGCAACCGCTGTCCACCAGCGCTTTTATAACCTGGGTTTCTATCCTTTGGGCGGAAATTCTTGAATCGTGTCCTACCGCTACGGTGATTTTGTTTTTGACCTTGGCGGAAAGCCAATAAACGAACGCTTTTGTGATGGAATAAACGACTTCGTCGGTTAACTCTACTTCTTTGCCGTCATAGGCTACGGCGTTGCCTCTGATATCGCTGCCGCTTAAAAGAGCTTTAAGTTCCAATTTTCTTTAGTCTCCGATATTATTGTTTTCGGATTTATTATATAGTAACCCTAAAAAAAACTCAACAAGGGCAAAACGCTTTTTGTCAATTAATGGTATAAAAAATATGCCTATCTAAACACTAATTAATATGAACAACGGTTATCTAAAAGCCGCAGCCTGCTTGCCGCAGCTTTTCGCGGGGGGCATTTACCAAAACACCCAAAGCATAAAAAAATTAATAATGGACCTAAACGGCCAAGGCGTGGATATCGCCGTGTTCCCTGAAATGTGCTTATACGGGGCAAGCAAAACCTCTATAGCCTCCCAAAACACTCTGATAAAAGAATGCGAGGACGCCTTGCTTGAGATAGCCCAGTTTACCAAAAACCGAGGCGTCTTAAGCGTAATAGGCCTGCCTTTAAGGGTGGAAGAAAAAATTCTAAACTGCGCGGCGGCGGTAGGGATGGGCAAGGTTTGGGGAATTATTTATAAATCCAATATCAAATTTAATTTTGACCAAATAACTCTGGGCGACTACACCATACCCTTTGCCCAACAAGCGGTAATGCGGACGGACACCGACCTGCCCATAAATATCGCTATTATTATAGGCAAAGACCTAAACTCTATATTTAACTCTTCAGCCAATATCATTCTCAACCCTTTTTCGGCGGACTTAGAGCAGTTTGACAATTATTACGAGCAGATAAAAAGTCTATCCTCCTCGCCCCCTAAGGCGATAGTATCGGTTTGCGGGGCGCTCAATAAAACGCCTTACGCGGACAAAAGCTGTCTAATCGCCGAATGCGGCAAGGTTTTGGCCCGCAAATCCAACCAACCTATAGCAACGGCGGAAATAGATATAGAAAGAATTACCGGCCTAAGGACGCTCTCCGACTCTTGCTCGACGCTGTCCGAAAGCAGTTTCATAGAAATACCTATAGAGGAAACACCCCGCTTTGCCCAAAAAAGAAGGCATCCCAAAATGCCTTACGCGGATGAGGAAAATTTTGAGCATATTTACAAAAGGCTCGCCGAGATTTTATACGAGCTTACTTTATCCAAAAAGCGCTTGGCGGTGTATCATAAATGCGAGCATTTTTGGACGCTTTTTTCCCTGCTTTTGGATTCCAGCGAGCTTTATCCACTAAAGCCCGCAAACATTACATTGCTTGCTGACGGATTGATTGAAAAAAAAGATTTAATCGATATATCGGGTTTTGGAATTAATATCATTAATTTGGACTTAAAATCCCAAAACATAAAAAACGCGCAATTGATAGATTACGCCGAAAAAAACAAATGCGTCATCTTGGGCGGAACGGATAGAACGGACTATATAAGAAACAAGCCGTGCCTTGGGCATTTTGTGAATCCTTTAATCAACTTAAACAAAACCGCCGTCTACGCTATGCTAAGACACAGGCGCAAAAACGACTCAAACTGGGCGGATATTTTGGAAAAATACCGCCCAAGCTTAGACGAGATAATCATAGACTTTTTTATATATCACTATATAGACTGCGGGCTAAGCGCCCAAAAGACCAAGCATTTAGCCTTTGATACCTTCGAGAACGCAAAGAAAATTGAAGAGCTTTGGGAAGAGTTTATTGTGACTATTTAAAAGCTTCCTAAAAGCCCAATAAAAATAATAATAAGCGTCCATTTTCGAAATGTCTTTTCTAACCTTGCCGTTCCCAATTAACGCCCCTATTTTATTTAGATAATAATTTTTTTAATCCGCTTAATATCGCTCCCCAAAAAATAAAACACAAAAAATCAACGCCCCGCCCTAACGCCCATTTAAAGGCTTTTTTGGGGCTTATGTCGCATTTTGGCATATTATCGCGTTTTAAAAAATAAATTTATATACAATAGATTTTTATGTCCGATTCGGGGGCGTATGAGAGAGTATATTATAAAAAGAGCGTTGGATTTAGGTTATTATTTTGTGGAGCAAAAAAAGACCGTTCGGGAAGCCGCTAAGGTTTTCAATATAAGCAAGTCCACCGTTCACAAGGACATAACCGAAAGACTGCCCGAAATAGACGAGAAATTATTCGAGAAGGTGCGCAAGGTTTTGGATATTAACCTGTCCGAAAGGCATATTAGAGGGGGGCTAGCCACCAAGATTAAATACCTAAAGTCTAAAAAATCAGTTCCCGAAAATCCTTAATAAAGATATCCGAAATATCGTATAACAGATTGACCTCGTCCTCGGACTGATTGTCATACATTCCAACAATCTTGCAGCCCGAGTCTTTTATTGAGATTATATAATAAGGATAATCCTCTATCACCGCGCACTCGCTGGGCTCAAACCCGGCGTCCGAAAAAGCGTATAAAAACAAAGCGCCGTCGCGTTTGTGAATTCCCGTGTCTCTTCTGGTGTAAATGCCGTCCGCCTCCAGCCCGTATTTTTGCAATACGGCTTCCACAAACTTCCTTTCGTTTAGGGTTATTATATATATCTTTTTGTTATTGTTTTTTGCCCACAGCCAAAACTCATACGCGCCGTCTTTTAGCTCGCACTCTTTCTCATAAAGCGGCATCGCTTGCTTAATAAACTCTCTATCGACCGTGTCAAAATCCAGACTAAGACCGTATTTTTCGTTTATATTATTTATCATTTCTTTGAAGCTGTTTTTGTGCTCAAACTCCATACCTTCACGGTAAACGCCCAAAGCTTTAAGCGTCGCCGTCAAGGCTTTGGTCTCTATCTTAATGGAATCCACCAAGGTCCTGTCAAAGTCAATAAAATACGCTTTTACTTGCTCAAATAACTCGTGATTTTCCATATGAACTATATTATACCATTATTTATTATATTTAAGCAATAGAAGCCCTTTGAATCCAAAGGGCTTCTTTAGTTTTAAGGTTTATTTTAGTTTTACGCGTGTTTGGAAACAATCTCGTCGTCCTCAATGGTCTCAACCATAGGCTCTTCATCTTCGGGCATAGGATAACGCGCTTGGTTTTTGGCCATTTCGGCGGTGAAGAATTCGTTCATTATATTATAAGTCCTTTGGGTGAGCGCCTTGGCGTCCTCGCCTTCTTGCGCGTAAACAGGCGGCAAGAAGTTAAGCGTTAGCCTTTTGCCCCTGTAGGTATAGCAAACAGGCAGAATAGGCACGCCCGCTTGAACCGCTATTCTAAACGCGCCCGTTTTAAACTCTCTTAGTTTAGGGCAGCGCCTAATAAGGTGCGCCTCGGGGTAAATTAATACTTTTTTGCCCGATTTAGCGAATTCAGCGCAGGTATCGATAAAGCTTTTTACATATCTTATGTCTTTAGGCAAGGGCCGAGCGCCTAGACCGTAAATCAGCCAGCCCATAAAGTCGCTTTTGGTAAAGTTGTCTTCCAAAGAAACGATGACCATTCTGCGAGGCAATATGGACATTCCTATCATAGGCGCGTCAAATTCGTGGACGTGGTTGGACACGATAACGGCGCCCTGTTTTTTTACTTGCTTGTAATATTTTTTGCCCCTTACCTTAACCCTTAAGATAAAGTATTTGATTACCAACAAAACAGGCACTAAAATCCAAAACAGTAAAAACGAATATACCTTTATATACCACTTAGGGAATAAATAGTCCTTTTTTGAATAATCAAACCTCATCTTTAGACTCCTCGCGACAGAACATTCTCTTCGCTCATTTCTTCTTCCACAGACTTTACTCTTTCCTCAAGCTCTTGGTCTTGAGCCTGCAAAGCTTTTTGAGCGCGGTGTTTTGCCAAAAATTTCTCGTAAACCTGTTCTATCTTGTCTACAGATTTATCCACAGTAAAGTTTTTAGCGTGTTGAGCGTATCTAGCGGACATTTCCTTTAGCTCTTGCGGATGCTCTATCCAATATTCAATCTTGCGGCACAAGTCCTTATAGTCGCCGTCTTTAAATTTTGAGCGGTCGTCCAGCGCGAAATAATGCGTCGCGCTCTTTTTTGAGTCGCCTATTACGGGAACTAACCCGGTAGCGAACGCTTCCATACAAGAGATAGATTCTATCTCGACTTGCGCGCAATGGACATAGATGTCCGCGGCGTTTAAAGCCTTGGGCAGCTCGTCTTGAGGATAAAACTTAAATTCGGCGTTGACTTTATATTTCTTGACTAATTTTTCGTATTTTTTCTTTTTAGGGCCGTTGCCCGCCAAAACCAGCAAAATGTTATCCTTATATTTGCTATGGGCTATAGCCTTGATTATCACATCTTGCTTTTTCTCATTGGAGAGCCTGCCCACGCACATTACGACAAACTTATCTTTCCAGCTAGCGGGCCTTTCTACTTCCATAGGGTAAAACCTTTTGTCGTCGTAGCCGTTGCTGATGACGTGAAGCTCTTGGTTATATCCGTGGGCTCTGAGAGTGTCGTATACAAACTGCGTAGGGCAATGTATATCGGTGGAATAGCGGTAAAGCTTTCTCTTAAACAGCCAGAAAACAAACTTTTCCATAAAGGGCAAACGCTCTAATTTTAGGTTATACAAGATATTGCCCGGGTGCATATGGAACGCTGAAAATACCGGAACGCCCATTTCATAGGCGACCTTAGCCGCCGTCCAGCCAAAGGGCAAAGGCAAATAGATATGAACAAAATCCACGTCGCTGAAAGCTTCTTTAAATTTTTTGACGTTGGGCTTTGCTAGATTGGCCGCGTTTTTTTCAACGAGGGGTTGGAAAAACGGCACGTGATACTGGTCAAATAAGACCTTGTCGGGTTCGGGAACGCTGCTAAAAGTCAGCACTTTGACGTAATGACCGCGTTTTCTCAATTCGCTGACAAATCTTCTGGCCGAGATAGTGGTTCCCTGGCCCATGTTGTCATACATGTCAACCACAACTGCGATTCTCATTTTAAAGTCTCCTAATAAATAATATAATAACTACAAAAATAAATTAATAAATATATAAACCGTCGTTTTTTATGCCTTGAAGGATATAAAAAACGCCGCTTTATGACAAAACTTCCTCACCCATTTCTTCCTCTATGGGCTTTACATAGCCTTGCTCAAGCTCGACAGGCTCTTGCTGGCCAACCCGCAAAGATGTTTTATTTCGGTGCTTTGCCAAAAACTTTTCGTAAACCATTTCTATTTGGTCCACGGATTTTTCAAGCGTGTAGTTTTTCGCGTGTTGAGCGTATCTAGCGGACATTTCCTTTAGCTCTTGCGGATGCTCTATCCAATACTCAATTTTGCGGCACAAGTCCTTATAGTCGCCGTCTTTAAATTTCGAGCGGTCGTCCAGCGCGAAATAATGCGTCGCGCTCTTTTTTGAGTCGCCTATTACGGGAACTAACCCGGTAGCGAACGCTTCCATACAAGAGATAGATTCTATCTCGATTTGTGCGCAGTGAACGTAAATATCCGCCGCGTTGAGCGCCTTGGGCAGCTCGTCTTGAGAGTAGAATTTAAATTCGGCGTTGACTTTATATTTCTTTACTAATTTTTCGTATTCTTTTTTCTTAGGGCCGTTGCCGGCAAAAACTATTAATATATTGTCTTTATACTTGCTGTTTGCCACGGCCTTAATTACCACGTCCTGCTTTTTCTCGCTGGAAAGCCTGCCCACGCACATTACGACGAACTTATCTTTCCAGCTGGCGGGCCTTTCAACTTCCATAGGGTAAAACCTTTTGTCGTCGTAACCGTTGCTGATAACGTGCAATTCTTGGTTATACCCGTGGGCTCTGAGAGTGTCGTATACAAACTTCGTAGGACAATGTATATCGGTGGAATAGCGATAAAGTTTTTTATAGAAAAAGCGGAATAAGAACTTTTCCAAAAAAGGTATATGCTCAAGTTTTATATTGTATAAAACATTGCCCGGGTGCATATGGAACGCCGAAAACACCGGAACGCCCATCTCATAAGCGACCTTGGCCGCAGTCCAGCCAAAGGGCAAAGGCAGATATATATGAACAAAATCCACGTCGCTGAAAGCTTCTTTAAATTTTGGGATATCGGGCTTGGCTAAATTTATGCCGTTTTTGTCAACCAAGAATTGAAACAGAGGAAGATGGTATTGGTCGAATATTATTTTATTGGGCTCAGGCTGAGTGCTGTAAGAAAGAACCTTAACATAATGCCCGCGTTTTCTTAACTCGTTTATAAACCTTCTTGCCGACACCGTAGTTCCCTGACCGGTGTCGTCATATGTATCTACAAGAATAGCTATTCTCATCTTATATACACACTCTCAAATAAAAAAATAAATAACTACAGCGATAAATTAACAAATAGGTTACAGCGATATAAACCTATTATAAATACTATATACAAAAAAATCAAGTAAACCTGCCGCGGGCTTCAATTATATTATGTTTTATTATATATGATTATAGTCTGGATAAATATTCTATAGCGCTCTCGGCGGCGCGCGCGCCGTCGGCGCAAGCGGTAACCACCTGCCTAAACGCCCCCGACCTTATATCCCCCGCGGCGAAAACGCCTTCTAGATTGGTCGACATCTTATCGTCGGTGATTATATATTTTTGAGAATCCAACTCGACTTGCCCTTCCACGAGTTCGGTATTGGGAATATGCCCTATCGCCACAAATAGTCCGCTTACCGTCAGCTCGGCAATCTCTAAAGTCTTATTGTTTTTTATCCTTACGCCTTTTAAGACTTCATCGGAGATTAGTTTTTCTATTTCGCTGTTTAAGTGGCTTACTATATTAGGCGTGTTTATGAGCCTGTCCACATAAACCTTTTCCGCCCTAAAATTTTCCCTGCGATAGATTATATGAACGGTCTTAGCGATATTGGCTAGATACAACGCTTCCATAACCGCGCTGTTAGCCCCGCCGATTATAGCCACGTCCAAGCCCCTAAAAAAGTTGCCGTCGCAGGTGGCGCAGTAGCTAATGCCCTTGCCGATTAGTTTATCTTCGTCATCTATGCCTAATTTTCTATTTTTGCTGCCCATAGCTAAAACCACGGCTTTGGCTTGAAGCTCTCTATCCGCTAGTTTTACGGTTTTTATCTTGTCCTTTAAGTTTACAGCCGCCGCCTCGTCAAAGCTGATTTCGGCGCCGTATTTTTTGGCTTGGTTGGCCATTAGGTCGCCCAGCTCAAACCCGTTTACGCCGTCCACAAAGGCGGGATAGTTCTCAACGTTGTGCGCGGTGGTGATTTTGCCGCCTAGAATTTCTTTCTCCAAAACTATAGTCTTAAGCCCCGCTCGCGAAGCGTATAAAGCAGCGGTCAATCCGGCGGGCCCGCCGCCTATAATAATAAGGTCATACATATCAATAACTCCTAAGGGTTGTCATATGAATTATAGCATATATAAATATTATTAAAAAATATAACATAGTTATTTTAACACACTCGCGGGCGATTTATTGTGCCGCTTGAGTTGTTTTTTTAATACGATTTTAATTTTTATCTGAATTATTGTGTTATAATTAAATTAATACAAAGGAGGTGTCCGCTATGGATGAACACGCGAATAGTTTCGTTACTATCGGCGAAGCCAGCGGATTGAGCTCTAATGAGATTTTAGCCAAACTTTACAAAAACAACGAAAGATTCATAACGGTCAACGACTACGAAAGGCTGTCGCCCAAGCAAAAAACAGACAATATCAAAAAAATAATTCACGATATGTGTTTTCATTATTACGCCAACGACGGCGCTATCGATATGGACAAGCTAGACGAGTGGATAGAAATCCTGTCAAGGATGATAGGGTTTGAGAACCATATCGTAAAGATGAACTATCTCCAAAAGCGCATTAAGATGCGCAAGGTCGCCTTTTTGGGCTCAACCAATACGCTAAGCAAGCAGGACATAAAAAACATTTGCAAAACCTACGGTTTTGAGGAACACCAAATAGAAATAAGAGACGACTACTCAAAAATGACCAACCGCAACCTAGACAACCTAAAGAACAAAAACAAATACTTAGGGCTTGTGGTGGGCGCTATCCCGCACAAAATAAAGGGAATCTCGGACGATTTTATAGCGCATCTAGAGAATAACGCTTTGGAATACCCGCCCTTTAGGGTGTGCAAGGATAAGAACAATAATCCGTGCTTTTCGGCAAGCGAAGTAAAAAGAGCGTTGTCAGAGTTGATTAGGCTAGCGGCTAACACCTAAAAAAAGGCGGTTTTATAACCGCCTTAAGTTTTACTCAAACACGTTGATTTTTTGCCCCGAAACAATCTTGCCGTCCTGTATCGCTATTATATCGTTTTCTATGCCGTATCTTATCGCCCGCCTTACCTGCCTTAAGCCTTCCTCTGTGGTTTTTGAGCCAAACAGCGAAAAAACTTCCTGCTCTAGGGCGTCTTTAGGCAGGCTTATTTGGTTTTGGACTATAAACCTAATGCCGTTTATGATTTCATAAACGCTTATGTCGTCCATATTGCGTTTGCTGTTTATTCTATAGATGTTATACTTTCTCTTGTTTACTCCCTTTTTCCAATAAAACACGTTGTCGCCTTCGGTTTCGCTGTCGCAATTAATATGCTCTAAGACGTGTTTCATCTGGGCTTCTATCCTAGAGCCCGAGCGGGTTATGCCGCTAGAGTTTAGCACGCTCTTTAAAATAGTGCGGTAGCTGACCGGATATTCGGCATCTATAATCGTCTTGGTTATCTTGATAAGGTGGGGCTGGTTAAGCTCGGTGGAAAAATACGAGCTGGGTATAATCTTTTTGGGTATGGCGGCGGGCTTATATTCAGCCTCTAGCGTGTTTTGGATGACCGCTTCCACAGGCTCGGCGGGTTGGACTTCGATATCCTCCTCGTCGTCTATTATGCCGTCCGCTTTTCTTAAAGCCTCGATTTTTTTGACTATCTTATTGACAGTCTTTTCGGGGCTGTCCCAAAAGTCCAGCGACCACACTCTCATTAGATTCCAGCCCAGTTTCTTAAGCACGCCAAAAGGCGCGACCTCGCGGTCTCTAACGGTTTTTACCTTAGAGTAGCTTACGCTGTCGCACATAACGCCCAAAATAAACCTTTGAGGGATATCGGGGTCTTTTATCGCCACGTTGATTTTGTAGCCCGAAGTGCCGTAGTTTGCCTCGCCGTCGTAGCCTTTTTCCCTTAGCATATTGAGAATTTGCTCTTCTAAGCCTTGAGCGTATTTTTGCAAATGGCTTGCTTTATAACTTAGCGAATCCGTTCCTTTTTGGGCGTATTCCAAGAACGCTCTTAAAGCCTTGACGCCCTGGGCCGTGGTAGCCGAGGGGTTAATCATATCGTATGTTATGCTTGAGAAAACCACCATTTCGCGCCTTGCTCTGGACACGGCGACGTTAAGCCTGCGCCAGCCCCCTTCTCGGTTTAAGGGGCCGAAGTTTAGGCTTAACTTGCCTTGAGAGTCCTGACCGTAGCCGATAGAGAACAAAATCACGTCTCTCTCGTCGCCCTGGACGTTTTCTAGGTTTTTGACGAACAAAGGCTCTGACCTTTGCATTGCGTATTGCTCTAGTTTGGGGCTTTGGCGGAAGGTTTCGGTCAGCATATCGTCTATTAGGTTTTGCTGAACGATGTTAAAGGTTACAATGCCTATGCTGTATTTTCTCGCCTCGGGATGCGAAAGCCTTTTGATTACTTCTTCCACCACCGCGAGCGCCTCTTCCACGTTTTGCTTGGTTCTGCCCCTGTCGTAAACGCCCTGAACCTTTACTAACTTTATAGCCGACTGCTTTGAGCTGGGCGAAGGGAAGGTGTAAAGGCTGTTGTCGTAGAATTGGCGGTTGGAAAAAGCTATCAAGCTTTCGTCCTTGCTGCGGTAATGCCACCTTAGGTGTATTTCGGGCATATTTAGGGCAAGGCAGTCGTCTAAAACGCTTTCTAAGTCTTCGCTTAGGGTGTCGTCTTCGTTGCTGTTTACATTCTCAAAGAAGGACGTAGGCGGCAACTGCTTAGGGTCGCCGACTATTATCGCCGTTTTGGCCCTAGAGAGCGCGCCCACCGCTTTTGCGGTGGTAAGCTGGGACGCCTCGTCAAATATCAATAAATCGAATTTCTCTTGATGGTCTATATATTGCGCCACGGTAACCGGGCTCATAAGCATACACGGCGCGACCTTGGGCAGGATGTTTGGAATCTGCTCAAAAAGCTTTTTCAAGGTCAAGTTTCTGGACGCGCCCTTGACCGCGCGCTGGAATATGCCAAGCTCGGACATCTGGGAAGATTTTATGTCAAAGTTAGGCAGGTTCATCTTAAGGCGCGCGCTTAATAGCTGTCTTGAGACAGTCCTGTATTTTTGCTCTAAATCCTTAAACCGCCTTATCTTTTCCTCAAACAGTCTGCCAGTAAACTTGCATAAATCGGCGTCGTTGGAAACTATATGTTCTATTATCGCCTTCAGCATAGCCTTTCTGAAGGCGGGGATAAGTGTCTCGTGGTCTAGCCCGTTGTCGTAAGCGTCGGTCAGGGGTTTTAGCCCCATATTGATTAATTTCGCTCTCAGCTGGTTATAAGCGCAGCGCTCTTTTAGGCCGTCCATAGACCATCTAACAGCCTTGGCGTTCAACGCGTCCAGCCACCACTGCCCTTTATTTTGTATTTTTTGAAAATCCACCTTCAACAGCCTATCTAGCTCATCTTTTGCCGTCTTAAACCGCTCGTAGTCTGTTTTTAAGCTCTTAGGAACAACCGCGCTTAATCGGCTTATCTCGTCTTGGCTTAAGATTGATTTTGACAGGCTCTCTTTATACAAGGCGAATTCCTGAAGGCTCTTATAGATATAAGCGGAATCTTTGCCCTTATACTGCGGGACAGCGCTAAACACAAAGTCTTGGGATTTTTTCAACGCCTTAAGCTTTTGCTGAAAAGCGCAGACTTGGTCATAGTCTTCTATAAAGCTGTCTTTGTATTTTACGCCCCCCAAAGCGGCTTTCTTTAGGGTGTTTATAATCTTATTCTTTTTTAGAGCTTTCTTTAGCCCGGTCGAATTGTTATAGTCAGCTATTAATTTAGGGCTTAGGGTTTTAAAGGCGTTCAAATCATACCGCGCGCTCAAAACCGCTCTTTCTTGCTCGGCGCTTGCCCCTAAAACGGCGAAATCTATAATTTTTTTTAGGTCGTGCTCTTTTAGGCTTTCCAGTCTAGCCGTTTCCTGAGGGTTTTGGGCAAGATAGGAGCAGACGCTCATTAAATAGTTAAACTGCTCGTAAGCGTCTATTCTGCCTAGGTCTAAGACTTCCCTTAGGCAGTCGTTATAAGAGCGCAGCTTGTTTAACGCCGCCAAAAATCTCTTGACCGCGGTTTCGCTCTCGCTCTTTAAAGCCAAAGAGTATTCGGTCTGATTGATATGCTCTAAATCGGATTCATAAGGATGCCCCATCTCTTGGCCTAGAGCTTGCAGTTCGTAGAGTTTGTTTTCTATATGCTCTATTTTGTCTTTATCAAGGTTTATTACCGTTTCTTGAGCAAGCTCAAAATGGCTCAAAAAGTCATAGCTTATATACTCGTCGATAGCCTCAAACAGCGAAAAACCGTATTTTTGGGGCTGGTGGAGTTTGCGCATATACACCGCCAAGGCTTGACGGCTCTTTTCCAGTCTGTCTTTGATGCTCTTAAAGTCCTCGGGCTCGTAAACCTTGACAATTTCGCTGGTCTTTTTTAGGTTTTCTAAGACTTCTTTTTTATTGGTTTTGTCCGAGTGAAGCTCTAGGCAAAAATCGCCTATGCCTATCTCTTCTAAGCGGTTTTTTACCACGCTTAAAGCCGCCATTTTCTCGGCGACAAACAGCACTCTCTTGCCCTTTAATAAAGCGTTGGCGATAATGTTGGTTATGGTTTGGGACTTGCCGGTGCCCGGCGGCCCGTGCAAAACAAAGCTCATATCCTTGTTCGCGTAGTATATAGCCTCAAGTTGAGAGCTGTCCGCCTCTATGGGCAGGATTATCTCGTCCTTTAGCCACCGCTCGTCAATGTCGTTTACTTCCAACGATGTCTTGTTAAACGGAATGCCGGTTATAAGCCCTTTTACTATGGGCGTTTTTTCCAAGCTGTTTAGGCGGTTACGGATATCATACCACATAACGATGCCGGAAAAAGAGAAGTTTGAGATATAGCTTTCCTCTATGATATCCCAGCCGTGCTGATTCATTACTAGCTTGCGGACAATGTTAAACACGCTTTGGACGTCGATAGCGTTTTGGAAAGTTTTGGGCAGAGGGTCAAGCCCGCCCGCTTCCAAAGAGTATTGCTGCCTTAGCATTTCCAAAAGCGTGATGTTAAAGTGCGATTCGTCGTCGCGGGCTTTTAGGATATATCTTTTCGCGCTCTTGCGGATTAGGTCTACGGGTATCAAAATCAACGGCGCGTATAACGGGCGCTCGGCCCTGTCGGTGTCATACCATTTCAAAAGCCCTATGGCTAGATACAGAGTGCATACGCCGTTTTCTTCTATGCTGTATTTGTATTTTCTGTAAATGTTGGTTATAGCCGTCTTTAGATGGTTCTCATCCAGCGCGGCGCGGATTTTCGCCTTGGACAGCTCTTTGCCCAGCAATTTATAAAAAATAGACGATATTTTTGCGCCTTGGTTGATGTCGTAATTAACCGTCATATCTTGGGCTTCTTTCATTATGGGCAGGATGTCGTATTCCACTCCGTTGCAAAAACAAGCCGCAAGATTAGGCATAGAGTCCGCCAAAACGGGCAGGACGTTTTTGGTTACCTTAAAGTTAAGAAGGGAATTTTTTAAGGTTAAGTCAAGCAGCTTTCTTTCCCAATACTTTTGCTTGGACAAAGGCTCGTCAAAAGTCTGAACGGGAAAGACCTTTATCTTTTTGGGCTTTAATCCGCTTAGGTCTTGGTATTTTTGCTCTAACCGCCAGCCGTTATCCCAAACCCTCTTGGGCATAGGATTAATAAAACTCAGCCTGCAGCGCTTTATGTCTATGAAATATAAAAATTTGTCTTCGCTCGCCAAAGGCTCTTTTGCCCAATCCAAAGAGGTATTAAAGTCGACGTTAAACTCTTGGTCGAGATGTTTTGTGTCTATCAAAAACAACTCGCCCAAAGCCGACTTTTTGGTCAAAACGGTAAGGTCGTCGCCTACGCAGTCCGAGAAGGTGTTGTCGCTAAGCCAAGCGCCGGCTAGGACATACTTCTCAAAAACCGCCAAAATCGGGTTAAGCCCGTTTTTTTCCAACAAGCCCGCGTAAATAAGCGCGGCTTCTGTGATAGTGGCTGTTTTGGCCTTTAAGGCGTCGGTTACGTTAATGCGCTGACCTAAATCGCGGTTGTCTTTTATGTGGTGAAGCTTTAGTTTGCGGTCCTTTAGGGCGCAATAAACCGCCGCCGCCTCTGACAAAACCCTATCCGCTTCGCCTTGGTAAGCGATAAATGTGTTAGCCTTGCGCCATTTTTTTAAGTAGCCTAGGGCGTCTTTTAATACGCTTTTGTCGTCAATGCCGTCGGGATTGACAAAGCCGGCCAGCAATTCGGGATAAAACTGAGCGCCTGTCCAATAGTCGTAGGGCAGAATAGTTATATCGTTTCTTTGGGAAAAAATCTCCCCGCCTTGAGCGGTTATTTTTAAGACAACTTCGCTCTTTGTGGTTTCGGTTAAAGAAACTAGATAGTCGTATTCAAATTCTATATTAAGCGTGTTTACGTCTATCTTTAAATGCCGAGGCAAAATATCAAGCCTATAATGGCAAGGCTTAATCAACCATTGGCAAGACACGCTTATATCCACATTAAAGATGTCTTGGTCGCTAAAGTTTTCTATATATAATTCGCCTATTAAGCTTGCTCCGCTGTAAGCTGTAAAAAAGTTAATCGCCTGAGCGGTGGAAAACTCCACTCTTATGTCGTTCATAACAACTCCTATATAAGTAGGATTATATCATACAAAATTGTTCAACTTCAATAAATAGTCCTTTAAGTTAAGGGTTTTTAATCAAATTTTAATCAACTGGAAAATAATAGAAAATTCCGGCGGTTTTTGTCGATGCCGCCTATCCCCCGAAAGATTTAACATGTAAGCAAATGCGCATATGTTAAATCAAGCAAATTTCTTAGAGTATTATAACATAACAGATTAATTGTTAGAGCTGGCGTAACGCTTAATAATCTCGCAGTTTTCTTTTAACCTTTGGTCTGCGGGGTTTAGCGAATGCGCTAATTGAGCATAATAATACGCCCTATCGTAGAGTTTTAGGTTAAAACACGCTATAGCCGCTATGTCGGGCAAGGTAGCGTCCCAGGCGTAGCCTTGGTTTATATATGTTCGGGATTTTTGCTTGATTTTTAAGGCCTCTTCCGCCATAAAAAACACCGTAGGATAGTCTTTGTTGTGGTAAGCCGCGAGCGCAAGCTCCACATAAGGCTCTCTCATATACGGGCATTGACCTATTGCCATAATGTAGTATTTAAAGGCGTTTGGGTAATCGGATTTTTTAAAATAGCAATTGGCTATATCACGCATAGCGGCGCACCGCTCTTGGGGAAATCTTTCTTCCAACGTTAGATAATGCTTTAAAGTCTCAATGCTTTTGTCCCATTGTTCCCAAAACATATATTCCCGCCCAAGGTAATACCAAGACCTGTCGTCCTCGGGGTTTTCTTGGACGGATAACTCCAGCAAGGGCAGGTAATTGCTTCTAGATTTATTGGGGTCCGGATAGTGGTTTAGGACAATGTCGTCAATCCATATGACCTTATAATCGTCCCCGACGTATTGCAGATACTCGTGGACGGGATTTTTCCAGACAAAGCCTTCCCTAGCGTGGATTTTAAAATAATAAAACCACACCAAAGGATTGCCTTGAGAGTCCAAACTCCAATTATATCTATACCTAGCCTGCTTGACGCCGGGCTTCCAAGCCTTCTCTAGAATATCGCGCCAGCCCTTGTTAAAAACCTCGTCCAAATCGGTGCAAACGCAGATATCGGCGTCGCGCGGAACCAACTTTAAAGACTCGTTTCTCGCCACGTCAAACCGCCAAGGCGAAATGATTTTTTGGTAAACCTTAGCCTTGCGGGCTTTGAGCTTTTTTACCGTGTCGTCCGTCGAGCCGGTGTCCAGCACTATGACTTGGTCGGCTTCGGACATCGAGTCCATCCACCTGTCGACAAACTTTTCCTCGTTTTTTGCTATGGCGTAAACTACTACCTTGTATTTATTTTTTGTTTTTTTCATACGCTTCTTGGATGATTATTAGGTTTTGCTTTAATCGCTCGTCTTCGGGGGCTAGATTTATAGCTTGCTCAATAAAATCCAGCGCCTGCTCAAACAGCCCAAGATGGTAGCAGGCTATAGAGCCGAAGTCGTAAAAGGCCGAGCCCCACGCCTCTTCCTCGATTAGGTAGCTTCCCGTGCTTTGGGTTATTTTTAGCGCCTGTGAGCACGCCCAATACACAAGCGGCCAATCCTTAGTCTTGTAGCCTATCTTGGCAAAATCTAGATACGCCTCTCTTATATACGGGCATTGGGAAATAGATTTATATAAATAAATCTTAGCGTTGTAGATATCGTTTAAACTCGCGTAAGCCCTTGAGATAAATCTCAACGCCGCCGCGCGCTCTTCCTCCCACACGGCGTCTTTTAAGGTTAGATATCTATTAAGCTCATTGATGGCCTGGTCGTATTTGCCTTTAAAATAATACTCTCTGCCAAGCCAAAAGCTTACGCTGGGGATATCGGGGTTTTCCTTAGCCGATAGTTCCAGCAAGGGCAGATATTGCTCTCGGGGCTTAGAGTAGTCTGGAAAATGATGAACCACCAAGCCGGGGATAAAAATTTTAACCTCTTTGCCCGGGCCGATATATTCCAAAACTTCGTGGACGGGATGAACCCATTTGTAATGGCGGCGGGTGTGAATTTTTTCTATAGGATGGGTTTTTAGGACGTTGCCTTTTTCGTCGTGCGAGCAGGCGAAGGCATACCTGGCCCGGGTCGCCCCTTCTCGCCAGGCGTTTTCTATTTTTTCGCGCCAGCCTTTTTCCATTACTTCGTCTAGGTCCATACTGACGCAAATGTCCGCGTCAGGGCTTACGTTGGCCAAAGCTATATTTCTAGCGGTATCAAACCGCCAGGGCGTTATTATTTGTTTAAGCGTTTTGACGCCGCGTCTTTTTAAAAGCTCAAAGGTGTTATCGGCAGAGCCTGTATCCAGGACGACTATCTCGTCGGCGTCCAGAATGCTGTCTACCCACCTGTTTACAAATTTCTCTTCGTTTTTGGCTATCGCGTAAACCGCTATCTTATATTTCCGCATCATCTTACCTTTATTATTACTATAGAGCTTTGCCCTTCGACATTAGCCAGCCGAACCTCATTGCAGGACGTGTTCCTTAGCGCAAGCGTAGAGGTTATACCTTGTGGCGCCTCTATCAACGCCGCGCCGGAGATTTCGCCGCTTACGCAAGCCAAGGTCGAAACCGCCGCAGGACTGTCGTTTAAAATCAATGAGAATTGAATACAGTCTTGCTGGCATTGGGGGTCTAAAGAAAGCCGCCAGTATACAAAATACAGCCCGCCTTGGAGGCTGAACACGCCTGTGTTTTGGTTATAGCTAATATTAGGAGAGGTGTTTACCTCTAGGTTCCTAAATATATAATTTTGCTCGGGGGCTAGAGCCGAATTGCCCGGTCCAAAAGAAAGCGCGAAAACGCCTTCATTCAAAGCGCCCGGGCCGGTGGGACCAGTTGGACCGGTTGGTCCGGTAGGGCCGGTTGGTCCGGTAGGGCCGGTAGGGCCTATTGGACCGACGGGGCCGGTAGGACCTGTTGAGCCTGTAGGGCCTGTGGCGCCAGCAATACCCATGGGGCCCATGGGACCGGTAGGACCTGTTGGGCCTTGAAAGCCTTGCGGTCCTTGGGGGCCTTGA
>DATCKE010000003.1:0-8164 GCA_036562445.1 Clostridia bacterium | reverse complement strand
TACGCAAAACTACCTGGACAAAATGGAAAAAAGCTGTTCTAAATATATGAGCAGATTTGAAACCAAAGACAGCTTCAGCATAGACACCGACTTGGCCGTAATGATAGAAAAAAGCGGGGAGAGAAAGGAGCTTGATTATTTTTCGGAGGGTTATAAAGACATAGTCGGACTTTGCACAAGGCTAGCTTTGGTGGATGTAATGTTTGAGCGCGAAAAGCCTTTTTTAATCCTAGACGATCCCTTCGTAAACCTGGACGACTTAAACCTAGAGCGCGCCAAAAACATAATTTACGAAATCGCAAAAAATTATCAAGTAATATATCTAATCTGTCACACCAGTCGCGCTCAAATTATTTAGCGCATTTTATTTTACTATCTTGACAAATTGATTAAAATCGATTTACAATACAATTAGATTTTTTCAAATGTTCTTATTTTATTTTTATTCATATAACTCTATACGCAGTCAAATGGAAAACATAGCTTAATAATAGGAAGGTTTTATGAAAAAATCATTTCCGGATAGTCTTACAGGAACGCTATTTTTTTTGGCTTCTTGCTGCGTGATATCTTTAATTGTTGTTGCTTTCTTTTTATTCTTAAGCAGTCTTGCCCAAAGCTGTTCCAGCGTCACCAACTCGAAAATATACGGATATTTCAGGTATTTAGATGTATATAAAGATGGAAAAGTCTGGGGTGTAAAAATAACCGGGCTAACAGAAGAAGGCAGAAAGCAGGAAGTGCTCATTTTCCCTAAAACCATTAAGGATAAAGATGTTGTAAAAATTGAACCTGAATGGGTTAGGCCCCGCAACTCTTCCGCATCTTTTGAAACCTGGAGAAATCTTGCTCTGCAAAAGATATTTTTATATGACGACTATGAAACGGAAAGCGACATTTTTGCTTATTGTCCTAATATAAAATACATAATAATTCTCAACCACGAGATAGACGAAAGTTTAAATAGCGGACTTTTCGCTGCGTGCAACAATAATAGATTTTGCTACATTCCTGCAGAGGTTTTTTATAATAGCCTAGAATTATCCATAGCCATAAGACCTGCCAATATTTCATTTATGTATAATTACCAAGACAGTCCCAACTACGGCTATTATTGGATAGACGTAGTTCCCTATGGCGAAAAGGTAGAGACAGTTCCCGAACCTCCCGTCCGAGATGGCTACCGATTTGGCGGCTGGTATAAAGAGCCCGAATGTATCAACCAATGGATTTTTGAAACCGATACAGCCCCTCAAGCCTTGCTGGACGAAGAAGGAAATATAGTCTTCCAAGAAAAAAGACTATACGCAAAATGGATTAAAAATTAGGGTTTTTAGGTATGAAGAAGAAATTCAATTTTGAGGGCTTTTTACTGGTCGCTAGTTATTTTTTGATTGCTATGATTATCCATTTTGTCTTTATTTACGGCTTTAGATGGAATAAAAATTATTCTGATAAAGAATATTCTTACGGGTATTATCTTTATAGATATTCCTATAACGAGTACGGCGAAACCAGGGTAAGAATTACGGGATTGACCGAAGCAGGCAAAGAGCAAGAGATATTAATAATTCCCGAAAAAATTAACGATATAAAAGTTGAAGAGATTTCCAGCGGTTCAAAAAAAGCTTGGATAAGCAATAAACTAAAGAAGTTGTATTTACCCAAAAATTACTTATATTGCACATCCTTTAGCGGTTGTCCTAATTTAGAGGCTGTCATAATCATTAATTTTGAAAAAAACGATTATTTATGTGAAGATCTATCAATATGGAGCTCTTTTAGCGGAATTTATTGCTACTATCCGGCTGACGCGTACTTTTCTAAAAGAGAAGAAAATAGGCAAGAAGCCGCTAGACCCGCCAATGTTGCTTTTGTATATAATTATGAAAACGCGCCTAATAACATCTATTGGGTAGATATAGTTCCATACGGCGCTAAAATTAATTTTATTCCCGAAGATCCTCAAAGAGAGGGTTACCGGTTTGTCGGTTGGTATAAAGAGCCCGAATGTATTAACAAATGGGATTTTGAAATTGACTCAGTTCCGGAAGCTTTACTCGACGACGAAGGAGAAGAAATTTTTCAAGAAAAGAGATTATATGCAAAGTGGGATAGAATATGAATACTTCGCAGTCTTCAAGACCAAATAAAGAGAAAATTATCTATTGGATAGTTATATCTTTGGCCGTTTTATTTGTGCTATTACAAGTGTTTTTTCCTTTCATACACTCGCAGACTAAACAGCCCAGCCTTCCCTCAAGCCCGCCTAAAAACGAGCCGACTGAATACAGCAATGACGATTTTTTCTATATTTACCTAGATGAAAACCATGAAAGTATTCAAATAACGGGTTTAAATACATATAGCAAGCTTGGACAAATTGTAGTTGTGCCTCAAAAGATTGGAGGAAAAAGAGTCGTTAAAATCGAAGGTTTAAAGGATAATGAGTATAGCTGGATAAGCTACAATCTGGAAAAAATTTTTCTGGAAGATAACTTTGAAGCGGATAAAAATCCTTTTAAGAAATGTCCGCGCCTAAAAAGCGTAATTATCCAAAATTTCGAAAGAGACGAAAACTTACCCCGCGGCATAATGGAGTGGATTGACGATGAAAGGTCTTGTTATATTGCGGCCGATGTTTATTCTTCTTTGGATGGGGATATTAAAAACTACGTAAAACCGGGTAATGTCTCCTTTATGCTAAATTACGAAGATGCGCCCTACTTTGGCGTATATTGGGTAGATAATGTTCCATATGGAGAAAAGATTTCGTTCACGCCTAAAAATCCCAAGAGAAGAGGTTACAGATTTAAAGGCTGGTTTAAAGAGCCCGAATGCGTCAACGATTGGACTAATGACCACTCTCTTCCCGAAAGAGTGATAGACGAAAACGGAGCGGAAGTCTTTCAAGAACTAAAACTATACGCAAAATGGGAAAAAATAGAGTGGATTATAGTTTAGCCGCATAATTTACTTTACGCTGTTTAAATACTGTTTAGGCGTCATGCCCGTGATTTTTCTAAAAGTGTTGGAAAAATGCGCGGGGTTGTTAAAGCCTAGATTTTCGGATATTTGACTGATTGTTGTATTTTTTTCCCTAATGAGTTTTTTGGCCTTTTCTATCTTTAAATCCATGAAATAATTCATTATGCTTTTTCCCGTGCTCTTTTTAAACTGCGTGCACAAAAAAGTCTTGCCGTAACTGAACTTTTTGCATACATCCTGCAGGGTTATTTTGTTGTCTATGTTTTCCATAAGATATTCTATTATCATTTCTTCTATATGTCCGGGCAAAGACTCTTTGGGAATAAACGCCTCGTGGCTGGAGCTTTTGTTGGACTCTAACCGCATTAACAGTATCAAAAACTGTTCCAGATAAGTCCTTATCATTTGCTGTCCGCCAAGAATTGGATTTTTGAGAATATCCAATTTTTTTAGCGCGGGGTTAAACAGCGGGATATCAAATGTTTGCCGCGCTTCTTCCATTATCCAGGAGATATATTGCCTTAGCTTCTTATTCAAATCAAACTGCTTGCCGTTAAAAAAGGACATAGCTTCCGAACGGCACACAAAGGTCATAACAAACGCGTTGGGGGCTGTTATGCCGTTTGCGCGGATAGTGTGAAATTCGTTGGGCTTATGAAAGATAATTCCGCCTTGCTTTAAGACAATGTCTTCTTCTCCCCTTGAACAAATAACTTCGCCTTTATCCACGTAAACTATTTCCCAAAAGTCATGGGATTCGCCCTCAAAGCGATAGTCTTTTGTGAACTCAAAATAGTGTATTGTGACTATTTTTTCTATTACGATAAGGTTTTCTATCTTGTGTTTATAAAAGATGTTTTTCTTCATGGGCTTATTCTAACATTCAAATTATATGTTTGCAATAAAATTTTAATATTATTTATGCGCGAACAAAAATACAAAAAACGCGAAATAACATATATTGAAATAAATTTTAATTAATATAGAATGCTTATAGAACAAACGCTAGGAGGAATACAAATGAAAAAAGGCATCAGCATTTGGAGTTTTGGCGGAAAAAGCCTGGAAGAAGCCTTTAAACTTGCCAAGGTCGCAGGTTTTGACGGCGTGGAAGTAGCGCTAGACGAACAGGGCGAAATTAGCCTAAACTCGACGGAAGAAGAATTGTTAAAAATAAAAGCGCTCGCAAAAGATTGCGGCGTAGAATTATACAGCGTAGCTACGGGGCTTTATTGGAAATACTCTCTAACCTCGGACGACTCTAGCGTAAGAGAAAAAGCTAAGAGCATCGTCAAAAAACAACTTGAAGTCGCCGCTGTTTTAGGATGCGATACCATACTCGTTGTTCCCGGAGCGGTCAGCGTGTCTTTCGCGCCCGAACTAGGCGTGGTAGATTACGCGGTCGCGTATGATAGGGCTCTTGAGGCATTAAAAGAGCTTGCCCCTTACGCCGAAAAACTAAAAGTCAATATCGGCTTGGAAAATGTCTGGAACAATTTCTTGTTGTCTCCCTTAGAATTTAGAGATTTTATAGACAAAATCGGAAGCGCATATGTCGGCAGCTATTTTGACGTAGGCAACGTGGTTTTCAGCGGCTATCCTGAACAATGGATAAAGATTTTGGGAAATAGAATCAAAAAAGTCCACTTCAAAGATTACAGAAGAGCGGTAGGCTCTTTGGACGGCTTTGTGGATTTATTGGCGGGCGATGTGGATTATCCCGCTGTTATGGCCGCATTTAAAGCGATAAATTATGACGGCTGGGTAACCGGCGAGATGATACCGCCTTATAAGCATCATTCCGAAGCTATTATATTTAACACTTCATTTTCTATGGACAAAATTTTAGGCAAATAAAGAGAGGAAATACAAATGATAAAAATAGGATTAATAGGCGCGGGATTTATGGGCAGCACCCATTTAGCCGCCTACGCCCAGTTGCAAAACACAGGCAAATTCCAAGTAACCGCGATCGCCGACTTAATACCCGAGCGCGCGGCCAAATTCGCGGAAAAATTAGGAGCCAAGACTTACACAAGCGGTCAAGATTTGCTTGATAACGCTGATGTAAACACCATAGATATCTGCCTGCCTACATATTTGCACTTTGAATACGCCAAAAAAGCGCTTGAAAAAGGTTACAATGTGTTTGTCGAAAAGCCGCTTTGCAGAACTTCGCAAGAGGCTAATGAACTGGCAGAGCTTGCCGAGCAAAAAGGCGTAATCGCCATGGTAGGCCAATGCATAAGGTTTTGGGACGAATATGTTTATCTAAAAGAAATATTTGATTCCAAAGTTTACGGCAACCTCGTCAACGCAAGCTTTAAGCGTCTAAGTCCCAGACCTTTGTGGGGCTGGCAGAGCTGGCTGTTAAACCATGACAACAGCGGCGGCGCGGCGCTTGACCTGCACGTGCACGACACCGATTATTTATTATATCTATTCGGCGCGCCCAATAATGTAAAAACTATTACCAATAAAACAGGTGAAAAAGACAGCTACATACTTTCTATTTTTGATTACGACAAATTCACCGTCAGCGCTGAAGGCACCTGGGACTTGCCCTCGACATACGCCTTTGAGATGTATTACAGAGCGGTATTTGAAAAGGCGGTGGTAGAGTTCTCTTCGTTGCGCGGTCTAAAAGTATATACCCAAGAAACAGCGTTTACGCCCGAGCTTAAAAAACTGGACATGACCAACGAGGACAACCTGGGCGGAAACATTTCCGATTTAGGCGGATATTACAACGAGCTTCAATACTTTACAGATTGTCTGGCTAAGGGTGAAAAGGTTCAAAGAGCCACCCTAAAGCACGGCGCCGAGGCTGTAGCATTTATCGAGAAGGAGCTTGAGTCTAAGTTATGAAAAAATTAAGAGTAGCTGTAATAGGGCTTGGCAGTATTGTGCCCATGCATATTACACCCATACTACACTTTGACGACGCCGAGCTTGTGGCCGTTTGCGACGTAAAAGAAGACAGGGCAAAAAAAGCGGGCCAAAAATACAATGTGCCTTATTATCTGGATTATAAAGAACTTATTATAAAAGAAAAACCCGATATAGTCCATATCTGCACGCCGCACTACCTGCATCCGATAATCTCCAAATTCGCGCTGGAAAACGGCGTCAACCCGTTGTCCGAAAAACCTATGAGCATCAGTTTAGAGGACGCTGAAGAAAACGTCAAAATCGCCGAGCAAAAGGGGTTAAAATACGGCGTAATATTGCAATGCCGTTATAACGACGCTTCCCAATTGGTAAAAAAGCATATCATGGACGGGAGCTTGGGCAAGGTTTTAGCCGCAAGGGTAGTCTTGACCTGGTATCGACCTGATTCATATTACGCTGAATCCGATTGGAAAGGCACATGGGACAAAGAAGGCGGCGGAGTTATAATAGACCAGGCAATTCACTCGCTCGACCTTGCCAACTGGTTTATAGACGACGAACCCGTATCCGTTCAGTCCTGCCTGTTTAACAGAAACCATAAAGTAATGGAAGTCGAGGACACGGGCGAAGGATTTGTAAAATACAAAAACGGCGCTACGCTTGCGTTTTGGGCTATGAACAACTATGCTTGCAACGAGCCCATAGAAATCCGCTTGTTGTGCGAAAACGGTCGAGCTGTTTTGTCCTACGAAGAAGCGCGAATAGAATTCAACAACGGCCAGGTTTTGAGCGTTAGACAATCAATAGATCCCAGTATTGTTTATGAAAACGCGCAAGACTATTGGGGCTTCCAGCATATTAAGCAAATACGCCAGTTTTACGACAGCGTAAAAAACAACACCGAGCCCGAAATCAGCGGCAAAGAAGCGTTAAAAATACAAAAAATAGTCAGCGAAATATATAAAAATAACGCTGGACAAAAGTTTAGTAAAAAAAGCGTTTAACACAAAAGACAAACCCCCAAGAAAATGGCAAAAAACGACTATTTTTACATAGTCGTTTTTTGCCTTAAATAAAGGATACTTTATGTCCATAACATTTACCACAATAAAAATGCCCGGTTGCGGTTTCGGGCAAGAAAATCCGACATTAGAAATAAAAGATAAACAGCCCCTCAAATTTGATTTTTCTTTATCCGCTCGTCAAAACCTTCCCCAAAATTTCGGCGAAGGAATGGTTTCGGATATGCTGCCGTATTTGAGTCAGGATAACTACGACAGAGTTTTGCGGGAAAAAGAGTTTAAAGCAATAATCTTGGAAAACCAAAACTTAAGGGCTACTATTTTAACCGAATACGGCGGACGGTTATATTCTTTATACGACAAAAAGGCGGATAGAGAATTATTATACAAGAACAGGATATTTCAACTTGCCAACCTGGCGTTAAGAAACGCGTGGTTTTCGGGCGGAGTGGAATGGAATGTTTCAATAATAGGACACAATCCCTTGACTTGCTCGCCCATGTTTGCCGTTAAAATCCAAAGCGGCGGCCGCGAGGGCGTAAGGATTTACGAATACGAGCGCAAAAGGTCTATAGTATATTCTATAGATTTTTGGCTGCCCGAAAATTCAAGGTTTTTATATGTTCGTCCCAGGATAGAAAACGCCGAGGATAAAGAAAAGTATATGTATTGGTGGTCCAACATAGCCGTGCCCGAAGAGAAAGGAACGAGGGTAATAGTTCCGGCGTCCAGGGCTTTTGTGGGCGGCGGAAGCAAAAACGGGTATTATGTTGATTATGCGGATATGCCCGTAATGGACGGCCGCGACGCGTCCTATCCCGAAAACCTAATTCGTTCCAACGATTATTTTTATATATTGGACAAAGGCGAGCAGAAATGGATTGCGTCGGTTGACCAAAACGGGCAGGGGCTTTTTCAAGCGTCCACCAATGAGCTTATAGGTCGCAAGATGTTTGTTTGGGGGCGCAGCGAGGGCGGTAATAATTGGAACAACTTTTTGTCCGGCGGCGACAGATATATAGAAATCCAAGCGGGGCTTGCCGAAACCCAATTGCAGCATATCAAAATGCCCGGCAAATGCGTTTGGGAATGGGTGGAAGTTTACGGCGCGATTGAGTTACCCGCAAAGAAAGCCCATTCAAAAGATTACGCACAAGCGGTAGGCGCGGCAAAGGAATTTTTCCGCGAGCGTTTCCCCGAAGGAATAGACGCCGAATTAAGAAAGATAGCTATAACTTTTCAAGATTTCAAAACGGCGGAGG
>DATCKE010000041.1:0-28956 GCA_036562445.1 Clostridia bacterium | reverse complement strand
AAAGGCTCAGGTTTTTCGGCGTCGCAAATAGTGTCGCCGATTGTCACGCCCTCCATGCCGCTTACGCAAACTATGTCGCCCACCGTGGCTTTTTGAACGGGAATTCTTGTCAAGCCCTCGAATTGATAAAGGTTGGTTACTTTCGCTTTTCTTACAGGGCGCAGGTTGTGATAGTCGGTTATTATAACCGGCTGGTTTATATAAATCGTGCCGCGCTCGATTTTTCCTATGCCTATGCTTCCCACGTAATCGTTGTAGTCTAGAGCCGAAACGAGCAATTGCAAAGACCCTTCGGCGTCGCCCGCGGGCGCGGGAATATGATTTATAATCGCCTCGAACAACGGCTCAAAATCTTTGCCTTTTTCGGCAGGCGAAGTGGAAGCTGTTCCCGTCCTGCCCGAGCAATAAATAATCGGGCTGTCCAACTGCTCGCTGCTTGCGTCCAATTCAAGCAGCAACTCCAAGGTCTCGTCGGTCACTTCTTGGGGGCGCGCGTCCGGACGGTCGATTTTGTTGATGCAAATAATGACCTTGTGGTTTAACTCTAGCGCCTTGGACAGCACGAAACGCGTTTGAGGCATAGGCCCTTCAAAAGCGTCCACCACCAATAACACGCCGTCCACCATTTTCAACACCCTTTCGACTTCGCCGCCAAAATCGGCGTGTCCGGGGGTGTCGACGACATTGATTTTGTAGTTTTTGTATTTTATGGAGGTATTCTTGGCCAAAATGGTTATGCCTCTTTCGCGCTCTAGGTCGTTAGAGTCCATAACCCTTTCTTGGACGGTTTGGTTTTGTCTAAAAATTCCGCCTTGGCGGAGCATTTGGTCTACCAATGTGGTTTTACCGTGGTCTACGTGCGCTATAATCGCTATGTTTCTAATGTTTTCGTTAGTCATTTGTTCTCACTCTTCAAACGGCAAAATTAAGAACTAGTTAAAGTATAATTTCTTTAACTAGTTATTATTAGTTTATATTAATTATTGGAATAAAAATTTTTATTCTAGTATTGATCCCCAAAAATCGAAGGAGGGGGTTTGGGCGGAGAAGGAATCTTCTCTATCTTCATAGGTTCATTTTTCTTTTTTATATACGCTATCAAAACCAAAATGCCGGCAAACGCCGCGGTTAGTCCCAGCGCTAAAATGTTCCAGCCTGCCCTATTGGGTTTAAGAGTTATTATGGTAATCTCTTTGTCGGTTTCTAAGTTTTCGCTGTCGTATTCCCAGATATAATATGTTTTGGTCCCTACTTGGCTAGTTTTATGAGCGGTGTTTTGAAGTTTGCTTCTTGCGTAAGACACCGCGAAACGATAAATAATTTTTTCGCCGTCTTCTTTAGGGATGTCGGGGAAGGTCTCTCTAAAGCCTCTAAAGATTACGTTGCCGGCTGAGTCTTTTATCCCCAGCATAAACGCCGTGGCAAAATCTGCCTTGATAGACGTATCATCCAAGGTCTTGTCATACAGCTCGTTCCAAGCCTGCTTTACCGTTATAAAAGGCGACTCTACCCTTTGGATAATCTTATAGAAGAAAAAGCCTTTTTTGACTTCGTAAGCTTCTCTGTTTGAATCTTCGGTTATGCCGTAATAGTCATAATAGGTTTGCGCGTTTTTAAATACTATCGCGAAAGTCAAAATTTTCTCGTCGTAGTTTAATTTGAAAACGTATTTTATGCTATTGTTTTGGCCGCCGTATAAGAGCACGCTTTCGTTGTTCAATTGCGTATCGGTTAGTTTTACGTCCCAGTATAAGGCGAAAAACTTAAACAAGAATCTTCTCATCATGTCAACGGAATAACCGTGACTTTCCAAATAGTTTTCGTCAAGATAAATATTATATTGCTGAGACAGCGACTCGTCGGTGTTTTCCGTAAAGACATACTCGATTTTGGCGCAGCCCAAAAGACTTGCGCAAAGCGTCACAACCAAAATTAGGCATAAAAATTTTTTCATAACAATCTTTCCAATTGCTCGACGGTGTCTTTGAATACGGCCATAGCCTTGTTATAAGGCTCCGCGGTGGCTAGGTCGACGCCTAAATCTTTCATTATCTCGTAAGGCGATTTGGAGCCGCCCGCTTTTAGGAAGTTCATATATCTGTCTAAAACGCCTTTTTCGCCGTTTATGATTCTTTGGGATATGTCTATCGCCGAAGTTATGCCTGTGGCGTATTTATACACATAAAACGCGCGATAAAAATGGGGTATTCTTGCCCACTCTATAGAAATCTCGTCGTCGTAAGTTACCGCGTCGCCGTAATAGCGTTTGTTGATGTCGGAATAAACCGAGTTTAACAAAGCGGGCGTTAAGGGTTGGCCTTCTTGGACAAGGTCGTGCGCCTTTTTCTCAAACTCGGCGAACTGAGTTTGACGGAACAAAGTCGTCCTTATCGCGTCCAGCCTGTAGGATAATAAATATTTCTTAACCGCTTCGTCCTTGGTCGTTTCTAACAAATACTCCAATAAGAGCATTTCGTTGACGGTGGACGCGACTTCTGCCACGAATATCTCGTATCTAGCCTTGGAAATAGGCTGATATTTTGAGCTGTAGTAGCTGTGCATAGCGTGGCCAAGCTCGTGCGCGATAGTAAACACGTCGTGAGTGGTCTTATGGTAGTTTAGCAATACATAAGGATGAACGCTTACAGCGTCTATGCTGTATGCGCCGCTTCTTTTATTGGGCGTTTCGTAAACGTCTATCCAGCCTTGCGAAAAAGCGGTGTTTAGCAGTTCTTGGTATTCTTCGCCCAAGGGCGCAAGACCTTTTTTTACCACCTCGACCGCCTCGTCGTATTCGAGCTTAAGGTCGGCGTCCTCCACCAAGGGCACATACATATCATACATATTATATTCGGAATAATTTAAAACCCTTTTTCTAAGCCTTATATACCTGTGCAGCGTCTCGAGGTTGTCGTTGACCGCTTTTATCAAAGCGTTGTAGACCTCGATAGGCACGTCCTCCGCCATAACCGCCTTTTCTAGATAAGAGTTATACTTTCTTGCCTTGGCGTAGAATATATTCTTTTTCACATTGGCGTAATAGTTGGCGCACAAGGTGTTGATTAATTTTTTATACTCGGCGTAAAAAGCTTTATACGCTTTTGCTCGGACTTCTTTATTTCTGTTTTGCATCAAAAGGCTGTAGCTGCCGTGTGTTACCTTGACGGGCTTGCCGTCCACTTCTATTTCGGGCGGTTTAAAGTCCGCGTTGTCTATCATTACGAATATATCCCTAAAGTCGCCCGCAAAATCGCCCACCATAGACAAGAGCTTTTCTTCGTCCTTGCTTAATATATGCTGTTTTTGCTTAATCAAAAGCTTAAGCATATAGTCGTAGTCTTTAAAGTCGGGGTTTGCCGCAAGCTCCTCTAGGGTTTTTTGGGGAAGTTCTGACAACTCGGGATTGATAAAGCTCATAACCGTGGAGGCTTGGTTGGCGAACATAGAAATTTTATTATACATCGCCACGTATTTGTCCACGGTGGTGTTTTCGTCTTTTCGGCAATAAGCGTAGACATACAACTTTTCCAGCTTAGCGCTGAAATCGTCGGATAGCTTCAAAAGCTCCAAAATAGTCTTAGCGTCCTTGAGCTTGCCAATATATTCGGAAAATTTAGGCAGCTCTTTTTGGAGGCTCTCAAAGTCTTTTTCCCAAAGCTCGTCGTCAGGATAGATATCCTCTAATTTCCATTTATATTTAGCGTCTATCTTATCCCTGGTCAAAACTTCCATACCAATTCCTTTTTTTAGTTTTTATTAGAATGAACGGGCGCGGGCACTCTTCCTCCTCGGTCTATAAAGGCGTCAGGCCTAAACTGGTTGACGTCCATTATAGGCGCGCTGCCCAATAGTCCGCCGAACTCGACTTTTTGGCCTACCGTCTTGCCCTCAACGGGGATGATTCTAACAGCCGTAGTCTTATTGTTTATAACGCCTATCGCGCACTCGTCCGCGATGATAGCGGCAATGATTTTCTCGTCCGTGTCGCCGGGAATAGCTATCATATCTAATCCTACGCTGCAAACGCAGGTCATCGCCTCTAGTTTTTGGAGATTGAGCGCGCCTTCTTCCACAGCTCTTATCATTCCGGCGTCCTCGCTAACGGGTATAAACGCGCCGCTTAGTCCGCCCGTGTGGCTGCTTGCCATTATGCCGCCTTTTTTGACAGCGTCGTTTAGGATAGCAAGACAAGCCGTCGTGCCGTGCGCGCCTACCCTTTCTAGGCCCATTTCTTCCAAAATATCAGCTATGCTGTCGCCTACCTTGGGAGTGGGCGCGAGCGATAGGTCTATTATTCCAAACTGAGCGTTTAGCCTTCGCGCGGCTTCCTTAGCCACCAGCTGGCCTACCCTTGTAATCTTAAAGGCTGTCTTTTTTATGGTCTCGGCTACTTCGGTTAGGTCTTTGCCTCTAACCTTTTCCAACGCCGCCTTGACTACGCCCGGTCCGCTGACGCCTACGTTTATAACAGCGTCGCCTTCGCCTACGCCGTTATACGCGCCCGCCATAAACGGGTTGTCTTCTACAGAGTTAGCGAAAACCACAAGTTTGGCGCAGCCTATGCTGTCTTGCGCGGCGGTCAGCCTTGCCGTATGCTTAATAATCTTGCCCATTTTGGCTACCGCGTCCATATTAATGCCGGACTTGGTGCTGGCCACGTTTACCGAGCTGCAGACCTTGGAAGTTGTCGCGAGCACTTCGGGGATGGTCTCTAAGAAATAGCTCTCCCAAGAAGTCATTCCCTTGTGAACCAAGGCGCTGTAACCGCCCAAAAAATCCACGCCGGTGTCGCAGGCGGCTTTATCCAAAGCTTTGGCTATCTCTAGGTAGCCTAGGTTGTTCGCGCCGATTAAGCTTATAGGCGTAACCGAAATGCGTTTGTTTACAATCGGGACACCGTAGTCGCTCGCTATGTCGTTGCCCACTTGAACTAGGTTTTTAGCGAGCCTGCAAATTTTCTCATATACCTTTTCCGCTGTCAGTTTAGGGTTAGAATCGATGCAATCAAACAAGGATATCGCCATAGTAATGGTGCGAACATCCAAGTTTTGATCTTCTATCATTTGTATTGTTTCCAATATTTCTTTTTTATTTATCATAGCCTCTCAAATCCTGTGCATAGTATTAAAAATGTCTTCGTGTTGAATGCGCGCGCTTACTCCGATTTCAGCGCTGATTAAGTCAAAGTCTTTTTGGATATCGGCGATTTTTTTATCGCTCTTGGACAAATCGACCAACATTATCATTACAAAATAATCTTGCAAAATGGTCTGGCTGATGTCCTCGATATTGGCCTTTATATCCCTAAGATACGCACTTACACGGGCTATAATGCCTATCTTGTCTTTTCCTACTACTGTTACGACTGCTCGCATTAATGTTCCTCCGCTTTTTTTATGATTTTATAGTCTAGCAAAATACTAGCGTGCGTATGGTATTTTATTATGTCGCCTTCAGAAAAAGGAGGATGGGGTAAGTCTTTTCTTATCAACACCCTTCTTTGCGGCATATCGGGGCGTTTTATAACCTTTTCCTCAAGTATCATTAGATAATAGTCCACCCCGTCTTTATTGGTAACCGTGTCGTCAAAATACAAAAACTTGCCCGTGTTTTCTTCCACAAGACCTGTAAAGATATTTCTTAAAGTATGATAATATTTACGAGTCAAGCGGAATTTTATCGAAAAGAAAAACCAAAACGCGCAAAAATATATCGCCGTAATTATGATGTTAAGCGCTAAGGCTGTTCCCCTGCCAAAGCTGTGCCTAAACACCACGATTAGCGTATTGGCGATCAGGATAATGATAAAGCTGATTATCATCGCCCAGATATAATTCTTAAACACGCGCTTTACTTTAGTAAACTCGTCTTGGCTGTATAAATATACGGGTTCCAAGTTTCCTCCCTCTGCTACCAAAATGTTGAAAATATTATATCACTCATCAAGTTAATTTACAAACGGTTGATGTTAAAAGCTTTTTAGATGTTTTGTCCGCCGTTATATGCGCATATGCGCAATTGTCCAATATTCCGACGCTCTCCCCTGTAAATATTTTTATTAAACATAGTATTCTTTATAAATAAAAAACAGGTCTAAATTATTAGACCTGTTTTTTTTCTAAAAAATTTAAAAGCTTTATTTTTTAATCAAATCCAGGAGCTGATTTTGAACATTGGGCAAGAAAGAGAATATTACTACCACCGCTACCAAAGCCAGATAGATAATGGTAAGTATTATACCCTTATCTATAACAAACTCCAAGCCTACGATAGCGACCACGCCTATTACGGCGTATGTTTGAATATAGTTAAATATTGTGAGCACGATAGGAACGCTGTCTAAAAAGTGAAATTGAGCGTTAATATAGGATACCGCTAAAACCAATATAACCAAAAACGCTAAGATTTTGCTGATAATGTCCAGCGCCTTTCTGGCTGTGCTGCCAAAAGCCATTATAATCCCTCCTTATCATATTATAAAACAATTATACAATACTATATTAAAGTCGTAAACTGATTATAATTAAATTTGTAAAATTGCTTATAATATTTTCTTATCCCAAAACTCGTATTCCAAAGCCTTATGGACGTCAAAATTATCTAATTTTACGGCCTCTTTTATGGTAGACGCTAATATGCGCATAGGCGCATATCCGACCAGCTCGCTGTTTTTTATCTGGACGCCGTAGCTTGCAGCCAGTTCTTTAACGGTATTATATATCTCATAGAACGATACGGCGCAAACATCGGTTATATTCATAGAAACTTGGACTAGGTTTTGGCTTTTTAACTCTAATCCTAAGGCTTTTAAGCCCTTTATTCCCCCGTTTGATTCCCTAATCTTGGAAGCGATTGACTTGGCTATAGACAAATCGTTGGTGTCAAGGTTTATATTAAACGCCACCAAAAAGTCCCTAGCCCCGCAGGCCGTTGCTCCCGCGGTTTTGTGAGGCGCGGAAGGCCCGAAATCGGGTTTCCATTCAGGCTGTTTCATCTTTTCCGCCATACCCTCAAATCCGCCCCTTCTTATCTCGGACAATTGAACTCTATTGGCGCTGGTCGCCGAACGCGCGTATAAAAAGATGGGTATTCCGTATTTTTTGCTTATCTTTTTGGCCGCTTTCTTGGAAATCGTTACCGCTTCTTCTAAAGTGATGTTTTTTATAGGCGCAAAAGGTATGACATCTATCGCGCCCATTCTAGGGTGCGCGCCTTTGTGCTTGGTCAAGTCTATATGTTTTACCGCCACGCCCACTGCCTCGACCAACGCTTTTATCACGGCTTTAGGGTTGCCCGCCGAGGTTATGACCGCGCGATTATGGTCTATATCGCTTTCATAGCCTACCAAAACTTTGCGCTTCTCAAAGCAGCGCGCAAGCGCTTTTACTATTTTTTCGTCAGACGCGCTGAAATTAGGCACGCATTCTATTATTTTTTTCATAAGCAATCCTTAAAAAAGCTCGTTTATCTTGATATTAGGATTGGTGTATCTAGAGCGTTTTTTGGTTATCGGCGTGTAATTAATATTCTTTCTAGGGCACCAGTTTATGCAAGCCATACATTGAACGCATTTAGAGCGCCACTTAGGTTTATTATTCGCTTTAACAATGTTGTTTACCGGGCAAACCTTAACGCATAAATCGCAGCCGTTGCATTGGCCGCCGGCTTTAAAAAACAAATGCGAAAAAGGCAAAAACATATTAAACACAGTCCCCACAAAGCCCGTCTTAATGTAATCCAAAGGCGTGTCGCGTTTTTCAATAAATTCAATCCTATCCTTTATGTCTTGGCTTATTTTGTCCAGCTTAACTAAAGCCTCGGTCATCTTTTTCTCGACTATTTCGGGGCTGTCCGGCTTAAAAATAGCCACATAGTTTTCGGGCATGCGCGCGCCGCTGATGTAATTTACCTTAAACAGCTTTTTTAGCTTTTTAGCGAATTTTTGGGCGGCGCGCCCGGGCGTAGAGCCGTAGGTGATTATTATAAACGCGAATTTTGGGGCGGTTTTTAACTTTGCCTTTTTGATAAACAAGTCCAAAACTTTGGGATATGTGTAAGCGTAAACAGGAAACACAAAACCTAGGACTTCATAATCCAAAACTATCTCTTGGTCTTTTACGCTTTTGGAAACATTAAAATACTGACCTTCTAGGTTTTCCGCTAGCTTTTTGGCGGCGAATAAAGAGTTTCCCGTGCCGCTGAAATAAAATATTCCGGTATTCATAAACATACCTATTTTAACACTTTTAGATGTTTCGTTAAAGCAAATATCGCTAAAAAACATAAATCAACAAATTAATCAATATATTTTTATAAGTCTTTATGGTATAATTTTTTTATGTTTATAAGGAGGATAATGGATGAGAAGCTGCAAAGAATATAGAAAAATAGCCTGGGATATATTATTTAAAGACCTGGGCAAATTTTTTGCTTACTCTTTATTGTGCTCGGTTGTAATATCCGCTGTTTCGGGCACGGGCTTCGGTATCTTTATACTCGGCCCGTTTATCGTGGGTATGCTGCTTTTCTATCTAAGAGCAATAAGGGGAGAGTCTTTAAGTTTTGGCGCATTAATCGAGCCTATTCTGAAAAACGACTTTTTAAGGACGATAATACTGTATATCCTAAAAAACCTTTTTATTTTCTTGTGGTCCTTGCTTTTCATCATCCCCGGCATTGTGAAAAAATACTCTTACGCTATGGCTGAGTTTATCGCTATAGACAATCCGTCTATGGACGCCGAAACCTGCATAAAAGAAAGCGAGAAAATGATGAAAGGCCATAAATTTAAATTATTTTTATTGGACTTAAGTTTCCTTGGCTGGTATATTTTAGGCGCGTTGGCATTGTTTATAGGCGCAATCTTTGTGCAAGCTTATCATAATTTGGCCAAAGCCGCTTTTTATAACGACCTAAAGTCCAGCGCGGCCGTTATGTAGTTTTTTGTTAGAACAAGATATAGGAGACGCAAATGACTTCCATTAGAGATATAAAAAACACCGCCTGGCTTGCCTATGGAAACAATGTTTTAAGAATAATGGTTTTTAATATATTCGCGATATTCATAATCATACTAGCGTCGATTACTATTATCGGGGCGATAATAATCGCGCCTTTAGCTTTAGGTATGCTGCTATACTATCTGAGAGCTTTAAGGGATTCATCTGCTTCATACACAGCGTTATTTGAATTCATAATGGCTCAAGGCTTTTTTAAAACCCTTATAAGAATAATTTATTTACGAGTTTTGTAAAGCATCTTTTTAACCTTATGGTCGTTATTGCTAATCGTCCCCGGGTTCATAAAAGCCTACGCTTACGCTATGACGCCGTATATAGCTGTCGAATATCCGGAATTAAGCCCGGCCGACTGCATCAAAATGAGCAACGATATGATGAAAGGAAACAAGGGCAGGCTATTCTTGCTGGATTTAAGCTTTATCGGCTGGTTTTTACTGGGGATCGCTACGTTTTTTGCAGGCTTTTTGTTCATCATCCCTTATTACAGCTGTCTAGAGCGGCGTTTTACGAGGACCTAAAATCCAGATATTTTAGCCATAATAAATTTTATCAAACCAATTTCTAAAGCTTAAAAAATTTTATTAATAAAATAAAAAAAACCTCTTTATTGCAAAGAGGTTTTTTTGGTTTATGGTTGGTTTTGTTAACGCTTGGAGAATTGAGGAGCGCGGCGAGCTTTTTTGAGACCGTATTTCTTTCTTTCTTTCATACGAGGGTCTCTGGTTAGGAAGCCTGCTTGCTTTAAAGCCGTCTTAAAGTCGGGGTTGGCTTCTACCAAAGCTCTTGAAATGCCGTGTCTGATAGCGCCGGCTTGACCTGTAAATCCGCCGCCTCTAACATTTACATATATGTCCCATTTATCCGTGGTTTGGGTGAGCTCTAAAGGCTGTTTAACGATTTGCTTTAGAGTATCCAAGCCAAAGAAATCGTCGATATCTCTTTTATTGATAATTATCTTACCGGTGCCTTCGGGTATAAGTCTTACGCGCGCGACCGCTTTTTTCCTGCGGCCCGTTCCCCAATATTGTATCTTTTTCTTAGTTGCGACTTTCGCCATAATTGTAACCTCTTACTTATCTTTTAAATAATTCCAAAACTTCGGGCTTTTGAGCTTGATGGTTGTGTTCTGAACCTTTGTAAACGCGAAGCTTCTTAATCATCGCTCTGCCCAAACTATTCTTGGGGAGCATGCCTTTTATAGCTTTATAAACCGCTTCTTCAGGCTTTTCCGCTAAATATTTGCGATAATTAACGGTCTTCAATCCGCCGGGATATCCGGAATAAGATTTTTTAACTTTTTGGTCAAGCTTTTTGCCCGTCAAAACTACCTTATCGCAGTTGATAACTATAACGTGGTCCCCTGTGTCAACATTGGGCGTGTAAATAGGCTTATTTTTGCCGCGCAAAATAGCGGCGACTTGGGAAGCTAATCTTCCCAAAACAACGCCTTCGGCATCGACTACATACCACTTTCTTTCTATATCTTGCGCTTTTGCCATAAATGTCTTCATAGTTGTTTATCCCTTTTTTAAAAAAACTAAGAACTTAAATTTTAAATTCTTGCGCGCTTTTTATTTTCTTTTTCACGGGGCCTAAAAAAGACAATAAAAAACACGCATCAATTAGATGCTAAAATATTTTATTAAATAATTATAGCGTTGTCAAGCAATTATCGCCAAGTCCTGTATAATGCATAATAAATATTGCCGCTTAATACAATATACTTGATTAAAATTAACTTGACAAGCATACTCGGCGGTTTTATATTATATTTATTTAAAAAATAGACACTCACAGTGAAGTTTTCTTTTGACATTTGTTATGAGTTTTAACGACTTTTGACTAATGTCAAAAGTCTTTTTTAGTATAGGATAATGAAATATCTAACAATCGTTTTAATAGGAATAAGCTTATCTATCGACGCCGCGGCTGCAGCCGCCGCCAGCGGGGCTTGCTGCTGCCAGAGAAAAAATGTCTTAGGTCTAAAGTGCGCAACCCTTTTTGGCTTGTTCCAAGGCGCGATGACCTTGGCGGGCTATTTGTTGGGCGGGTTGTTGATAAACTTTGTCAGCGCGTTCGACCATTGGATAGCGTTTGGGCTTCTTAGTTTTATCGGTGGCAAGATGATTATTGACGCTTTCAGCGCGAACGATGACAAGGTGGTGGATTACTCTTCCAACAAAGTTTTATTAATCCTAGCCATAGCCACCAGCATAGACGCTTTCGCCGTTGGATTGGGATTAACGGTAGAAAATTACAATATATATGTTTCTTCTTTAATTATAGCTTTAGTAACTTTCGTGATATGCTTTATCAGCTCTAAAATAGGCAACCGCTTGGGCGAAAAGTTTGAGAAAAACGCCCTTGTAATAGGCGGAATAATCTTAATAGTAATAGGCTTAAAAATCTTAATAGAACATATCTTTTTCCACTAATACTCTATATCCAATAAATATAATCCGCTCGCGGGGGCTAGCTCCTTAGCGTTTTTTCTTTGTTTGGATTCTAGAATAGTCTTAATGTCTTCGGGCTTTAGGATATTTTTGCCCACCTTGATTAATTGGGCAACGATTACCCTAACCATATTATATAAAAACGAATTGCCCGTGATTTTGAATATCAATTCTTGGCCGTAGCCGCCGTCAAAATCCCTTATCTCAAAAGACACATCGGTAATAATTCTAACCGTAGAGGAAGGCTTGCTGCCTTGGGACATAAAAGCGCTGAAATCGTGCGCGCCTAACAGATACTCCGACGCCTTTTTCATCGCGTCTATATCCAGCGGAGGCTTTACGGCGCAGTGCGTGTCGTAGCATAGCCCGCCGGGATTATCGGTCAGCAATATCTTATAAATATAAGTCTTGCTTTTGGCGTGAAATCTGCTGTGAAAGTCGTCGTCGACTTGTTCGCTCTTTTTTATCCTAATATCTGGGGGAAGGGTGTTGTTTAAGACATAAGCGAATTTTTCGGGAGGTATGGGAAAATCTATATCGAAATGCGCTTTCATATTATAGGCGTGGACGCCCGCGTCCGTGCGCCCCGCGCCTTTTAGGCGGACTTTTTGACCAGTTATCTTAAAAATGGCGTCTTCTATGGTCGAGGATACGCTTACGCCGTTTTTTTGCTGCTGCCAGCCGCAATAGTTGGTTCCTCTGTATTCGATGGTTAACAATACTCTCATATGTATTAAACCAGAGCGGAAATGAAATTAAACGAAAACCAATTGTATTTAGCCAGCAATATCAAGAACATAAACGCCGCCGCCAAGAACAGCGCGACAAAATCTTTTACGCCGAACTTTAGCTCTTTCATCTTTGTTCGGCCTTTGCTGCCACGATAGCAGCGAGAATCCATAGCGTAGGCAAGTTCCTCGGCTCGCCTTAATGAGCTTACAAACAGCGGAATAATTACGGGCAATAACGCTTTGGCTTTTTTAAAGATATTGCCGCTGTCAAAATCGGCGCATCTAGCCCTTTGAGCCATCATTATCTTGTCGGTTTCTTCCACTATATTGGGTATAAACTTTAGGGTAATGCTCATTATTAGCGCGAGCTCGTGAACGGGGAATTTTATTATTTTAAGCGGGCTCATCAACGACTCTATGCCATCGGTTAGATTTACCGGCGTGGTGGTCAAGGTCAATAGCGAAGGCCCCATAACCAACAAGGTAAGGCGCAGAGCCATTTTTATAGCGTTGTTAACGCCCGTCCAGGTCATGCCAAAATTAATAAATCCCCATTTTACCCTAAAAATGATATTATCAACCGTCCATTTTCTAAAGTATATATTTATCTCATAGGGCTTGGCTTCTAGCGGAGTTAAAAACAAGTTGATAATAGCGGTAAAAATAATCAAAAACAATATGGGCTTGACGCTTTTTAATATCAGCCTTATAGGCACTCTTGAGAGCAGCACGACTGTAAACAAAATAAAAAAGCTGATAAGATAAACCGTATATGTGGTTATAAAGAACACAGCCACCATATAAATAAGCGAAATTATTATCTTTGAGCGGGGATCCATTTCGTGTATAATGGATTTTGCCGGATAATACTGCCCCAAAGCTATATCTCTCAAGGCCTTTCTCCTTTATACAGCTTCAAAACTTCGTTTATCAGTTCGTCCTGCTTGTGTATGCCCTGTCTTAAAGGAATACCGCGCTCCCTTAAGTTTCTAGCGATTTTCGCCGAAGTGGATATATCAAGCCCCATAGCCTCAAGCTCTTTGCTGTGGTTTGCCAATTCCTCTGGTTTTAGGTAATACATCAATTCGCCTTGGTTTAGGACGGCCACGCGCGTGCAATGCTCGCTTACTTCGTCCATATTGTGGCTTATCATAATAACCGTGGCTTGGGTAGCGTTTTTTATTTTGTGTATCAAATCCAAAATATTTTCTTTGCCCTTAGGGTCTAGTCCTGCGGTAGGCTCGTCTAAAACCAGGATTTTAGGGTGCATAGCGATTACGCCCGCCAGCGCCGCGCGGCGCTTTTGCCCGCCGGATAATTCAAAAGGCGAGCGGTCTTTTACGCTCTCGTAGTCTAAGCCCACCATTTCCATAGCGGTCCTGACTCTATAAGCCACTTCTTCCTTGCTAAGCCCCAAATTCTTAGGGCCGAAGGCTATGTCTTTTTCGACCGTTTCGTCAAACAGCTGATATTCGGGGTATTGGAATACTATGCCTACGGTAGATCTAAGCTTTTTGTAGTCGTATTTTTTGCTCAAATCTATGTCGTTGACTATTATTTTGCCCGAAGTAAGTTTTATAAGCCCGTTTAGATGCAAAACCAAGGTGGACTTACCGCTGCCCGTGTGCCCGATTATGCCCAAAAACTCGCCGTCTTGTATGGTCATATGCACATTTTTTAAAGCGTCGTGCGCGAAGGCGGTGTTAGGGCTGTATGTGTAGGATAGGTTTTCTATAATAATCGGCATATCTCGTCCTCCAGCTCTTGTTCTGTCCAAATCTGGGGAATATCCATACCGCCCCGGCGCAATGCGTTGGCTATGTGTATGTGCGCGGGCACGCTAAGCCCGAAACTCTTTATTTTTTCTTCCTCTAGGAAAATCTCCCTGCCGCCCATATAGGCTATTTTGCCTTTGTTGAGAATTATAATCTTATCGGCGTCTAGCGCCTCGTCCATATAATGGGTAATCAACACCACGGTGATTTTTTGCTCTTTATTTAAGCGTTTGATTACGTTCAATACTTCTTCTCTGCCCTTAGGGTCGAGCATAGAGGTGGATTCGTCCAAGACCAAAACTCTGGGCTTTATGGCTAAAACTCCGGCGATAGCCACGCGCTGTTTTTGACCGCCGCTTAGTCTAAAAGGCATACCTTTTTTATATTTAGACATTCCCACGGCTTCCAATGCCCAATCCACTCTTTCGCGGATTTCTTTGGGGGGAAGCCCCAGATTTTCTGGACCAAACGCAACGTCGTCTTCTATAATCGTGGCTACCATCTGGTTGTCCGGGTTTTGGAAGACCACGCCTATTTGGCGTCTTATGTCGTATAATAAAGAGTCATCGCGCGTGTTCATACCATCGATAAGCACGTCGCCGTCCAAGGGAATGATAAGCCCGTTGAGCATCTTGGCGAGCGTGGATTTGCCGCTGCCGTTATGCCCTACAAGAGCCACAAACTCGCCTTCCTCGATGGAGAACGTCACGTCATTGACGGCTATGATGGCGTCTTGGGCGTTGTAATTATAAGCGTATTTTACATTTTTAACTTCTATTATAGGCATAATTATTTATTTACCTTGTTTTATGGTTTAGTATAACACAAAGTTATTTGATTAAGCAATTATACCAACAGCCATAAACGCGCCAAACAAAAATATTGTTTCAAAAGATTGACATTTTAGATTAAACTTATATATTTATATTAGCCCAGAAATAATATAAAAATGATTTCTCGTATTTTGGGATAATATATATTTAGAAACAAAATCAAATCTATAAAACAAAAGAGATATCAAAATGAACAAAACCAAAAAATTTTTTTCTTTTTTAGGCTTTTGCGGCGCGCTCTTTTTAGCCAGCGCGTTCAGAGCTTTTGGCGTTCATTCCTTTATCGTGCCCAACGTGTTCGCTCCTGGCGGCGTTACGGGTATCGCGTCAATGGTGGAGATTTTATCGGGGGGCAAGATTAACTCCGGTTACGTTATATTTATTCTCAACGTGCCTTTGATTTTGCTCGCATGGAAATTTATAAACTGGAAGTTCGCTCTCAAAACATTGTGCTCGACTATATTAATATCTTTAATGCTGATAGGGCTAGAGCAAATTGAACTATATACCAGCTGGACGTTTAGATACGCTCCTGACAACAAAATCTTAGCCGCGCTGGCGGGCGGCGTCTTAAACGGCACTTCGCTAGCTATCTTGTTAAAGATAGGCGGAAGCACGGGGGGAACGGATATTCTCGCGGCCTTGGTAAACCAAAAATACAGCGCCACGAGCATTTCGTATTTTATTTTCTTCTTTGACGCTATAATTGTCTTGATTTCGGCTGTTTTGTTCACCAGCCTTGACCCTATTATGCTTTCCATAGTCGAAATGTATGTGGGCGCCAAAGTAAGCGAAGCTATCTTGCAAGGCTTTAAGTCGGCCGTTAGGTTTGAAATCATAACCGACAATCCGGACGAGCTGGCGGCTGTAATTATGCAAAAGCTAAACCGCGGCGTAACCTGCATCAAAGCTAGAGGAATGCATACCAATAAAGAACGCAACCTGTTGATATGCTTGGTAAGAAAAAGACAAGTTTCCACTATGAGAAAACTTATAAAAGAATACGCGCCTAACTCGTTTACATACATCTCTCAAGCGTCCGAAGTGATTGGCGAAGGTTTCACTTCATAAACAATAATAAAATGTTTATTGGCTATAGTGTTTGCCCTTTCTGAATAGAAAGGGCTTTTTTTATGCGTTGTGACATTTTTCGGAGCAAAACATATAATGGTATACAAAAATAATTAAAGGGGTGCTAAAGATGTTTTTCGACGATTGCAAAAGAAAAATAGATTGCTGCGATCCTTGCTGCTGCTGCCCCGGCCTGCCTGGTCCTCCAGGCCCTAGAGGTTGTCCCGGCCCGCCCGGTCCTAGAGGTTACACCGGCCCTACTGGCCCTACTGGCCCCACCGGCCCTACTGGTCCTGCTGGCCCTTCCGGCGGCCCTACCGGCCCTACCGGCCCTACTGGTCCTACTGGTCCTACCGGTCCTACCGGCCCTACTGGCCCTACCGGTCCTACTGGTCCTCAAGGCTTAGTTGGCCCTGCCGGTCCTGAAGGTCCTACCGGTCCTACTGGCCCCACCGGTCCTACCGGTCCCGAAGGCTTAATAGGTCCTACTGGTCCTACTGGCCCTACCGGTCCTACTGGCCCCACTGGTCCTACCGGTCCCGAAGGTCCTACCGGTCCTCCAGCAGCTTTTGATACCTTCTTAACGGCGGTTACTACACCTGGTCTCACGATTGATATCGGCGGCACTGTGCCGTTTGCTACTAACGGCACTGTAGGCGGAACAGATATAGGACACGTTCCTGGTTCCGATACGTTCACTCTGGCGCCTAACGAGACCTATCAAGTTCAATACACCATTAGCGGAACAGCCGCGGCATTGTTGACAATGGACTTCGTCCTTGAGTTAAACGGCGTGCCTTTGCCTGGAAGCAACGCTTCGGCCGGCGTAGTAGCGGGGACTTTATCCGCTACAGGTTACGCTTTCATTACGACTCCAGCCGCTCCTGACCCTAGCGAACTTGTGGTAGTAAACAACAGTTTAGGCATAGTTGAGGGAGTAGCCGCAAGCATATCTATCTTAAAGATATCCTAAGAGACGCTAAAAATTAATTAGACAGGCCCGTTTAACGGGCCTGTCCTTTATTTTACCCATTTTATTTATATCAATCATATAATGTAATATCACAAAAAAGGAGTGCTTTTGCTACTATGTTTGACGATTGCAAAAGAAAAATAGACTGCTGCGATCCTTGCTGCTGCCTTGGACCGCCCGGCCCTCCAGGCCCCAGAGGCTGTCCCGGCCCTAGAGGCCCTACTGGTCCTACAGGTCCCACAGGTCCAACAGGTCCTGCCGGTCCTGCCGGCCCTGCGCTTGCCAGCGCTTTCGGCGAATTAGACTTATTCTTTGGCGGAATTCTTGAAATACCGCCTGTAAGTAATACTCCTGTTCCTCTGAACATTCTAGGCCCGGCCTTGAATGTAGTCCAGAACGGCAACTCTTTGGAAATAGGCGAAAGCGGAGTAAATTTTGTTTCCGCCAGCTATAGCGGCCAAGTTATCACTCCAGGCGGAGGATTGCAGATGTATGTCACGCAAAACGGAACTAATCTCGCGACCAGCGAACAAGTTCTGGTTGTCCAGCAAGACGAATTTATTCAGCCCGTAGTTAACTATATTTCAATTCGCTGCCGGCGATTTGGTTGGATTATCTTTCTTTTCGGTTGCCGGTTTAACGCTGTCCGGCGTACCCGGAAGAACCGCTTGGTTGTCGCTGTTTAAGATAGCCGACGCGTAAAATTAAAAACAGGCTCGCTTTTGAGACTGTTTTTATGCCCTTTTAGCGAATTTATTCTTAAATTTAAAAATAGCTTAATGTCTTGATTATATAGAATTTCATATAATGTAGTAAAAATATAAGGAGACTCGAGAATATGTTTTTTGATGACTGCAAAAGAAATTGTTGCTGCGACATATGCTGTCCAGGCCCACCTGGCCCTACAGGTCCTAGAGGATGTCCCGGTCCGCCCGGTCCTAGAGGTTATACAGGCCCTACAGGTCCAACCGGACCTACTGGCCCTGCCGGCCCTACCGGCCCTGCCGGAGGTCCTACCGGTCCTACAGGTCCAACTGGTCCAACCGGTCCCACTGGCCCAATCGGTCCTCAAGGATTAATCGGCCCTACCGGTTCTACAGGTCCTACAGGACCAACTGGCCCTACAGGTCCTACTGGCCCTGCCGATTCAATCGGCCCTACTGGTCCTATCGGTCCCGAAGGTCCTACTGGCCCTACCGGTCCCGAAGGTCCTATCGGTCCCACAGGTCCCGAAGGCCCTACTGGTCCTACAGGCCCCGAAGGCGCTACCGGTCCTACCGGCCCCGAAGGTCCCATCGGTCCTACAGGCCCCGAAGGTCCTACCGGTCCTACTGGCCCCGAAGGCCCTACTGGTCCCACAGGCCCCGAAGGTCCCACAGGTCCGCCAGTCGAATTAAACAACCTTTTAACCGCGTATACCACTCCGCCTGGAACAAGCGTTCTCCCCGGCGGAACTGTTCCGTTTATCAACAACGGCTCTATAAGCGGAACGGACATCAGCCACGCGCCCGGAAGCGACACCTTTTTGCTTGCGCCCAACTCTACTTATATTGTCCAATATAATGTAACGGGCAGCAGCGCCGCGCTCGCTATTATAAACTTTATATTGCGCTTAAACGGCGTGGATGTTCCGGGCAGCAACGCTATGATAGGTCTAATCACCTCGACATTTACCGCGGTAGGTTACGCTTGGTTTACAACGCCCGCGGCGCCCGATCCCAGCGAGCTTGTGGTGGTAAACGACACCGACAACGCGATGCTTAATATTTCCGCAAGTATTTTCATTATGAAAATATCATAAAAAATAAAAAAACAGGCCCTATGCAAGGCCTGCAATGAGCAAAAGTCATTAATAATCCCTTTCTCAAAGTTAGAGAAAGGGATTTAATTTTTTTAGATTAATTCAATTATCGCCATCTCGGCTGCGTCGCCGCGGCGAGGACCGATTTTGACGATTCTGGTGTAACCGCCGCCTTGGCCTTCCTTTGCTCTTTGAGAATACTTAGGCGCGTATTCGTTAAAAATCTTTTCAATCAAAGGATGTTTTATATCCTTCGTTCTGGCCTTAAAAGCGGTCTTGGATTCGTCCTTGCTCTTGATTTCTTGCAAATCGTAAAGACTAGCCATCAATCTTCTTCTTGCGGCCAATTTCTTAGGACCGTCGTTATAATGCTCTACTTTATATTCTTTGCCCTTTGCGTCCGTTTTGGTTAGCTCTACCTTAACGACGTCTTCGTGGGTGTTGATGGCAAGCGTTAATAGCTTTTCGGCTATCTTTTGAACGGATTTAGCGCGGGCAAAAGTTGTTTGTATTTTTCCATACCAAAAAAGCTGCGAAACCTGGTTGCGAAGCATCGCCATTCTTTGATCGGTAGGTTTTCCTAATTTGTATCCCATTATTATAGCTCCTTACTCATCACTCTTTTTTAAGCTAAGTCCAAGCTCGGCTAGCTTGTTGATAACTTCTTCTAGCGACTTTCTGCCAAGGTTGCGGACCTTGAGCATATCTTCTTCCGTGCGCTTGGTCAAGTCTTCGATGGTGTTGATGTTGGCGCGTTTTAGGCAGTTAAACGAACGCACGGACAAGTCTAGGTCTTCTATGCTCATTTCCAAAATCTTTTGATGCTTGTCTTTTTCGCGGTTGACTAAGATGTCCATTTCGCTGATGCTGTCCGACAAGTTGACGAAAAGTCTTATATGGTCTTCGACAATCTTAGCCGATAGAGATACTACCTCTCTAGCGGACATAGTGCCGTTGGTTTGAACTTCCAACGTTAGTTTGTCATAGTCAATGTTTTGTCCTACGCGGGTGTTGCCCACTTCGTAATTGACTCTTTTTACGGGAGTGAAAATAGAATCGATAGGAATATATCCTAGCGGCGCGTTGGGATCTTTATTATCATTAGCACTTACATAGCCCCTGCCTCTGCCAATTGTCAACTGCATATCCAATACCGCGCCGGCGTCCAATGTGCAAATATAGTGGTCGGGATTTAGTATTTCCACATCGGAGTGAGTTTCTATATTTTTTGCGGTAACAACGCCAGGTGTCGCCGCGTATAATCTCAAAACAGTTTGATAGTTGCGGTCTTGAGAAGCCGTCTTTACGGCTACGCCTTTTAGATTGAGAACGATTTCAGCCACGTCTTCTCTTACGCCTTTTATGGTGCTGAACTCGTGTTTTACGCCCTCAATTCTAATGCCCTTTATAGCCGCGCCCGGCAATGCGCTCAAAAGCACGCGTCTTAAGCAGTTTCCCAAAGTGATACCAAAGCCGCGTTCCAACGGCTCAATGGTAAACTTGGCGTAACTGCCGTCAGCGCTTTCGTCGCACTGAATTTTGGGTCTTTCTATTTCCATCATATTTATATTATTCTCCTTTTAACTAATTACTTGGAGTAGTGCTCGACAATCAACTGCTCTCTGATATTGAGGTCGATATCTTCTCTTGCGGGTAACGCTAAAACCTTGCCCTCCAAAGTTTCGGTCGAGAACTCAAGCCATTTAGGAATAATAGGCCTGTATTCTTTCAAATAAGCGAACTTTTCTTTGCTGGAAGGCTTAATAGCGATTACATCACCCGCGTTAACCTGATATGACGGAATGTCTACTTTTTGACCGTTTACGGTTATGTGACCGTGGTTAACGATTTGACGGGCTTGGGCTCTCGAAAAACCAATTCCCATACGGTAAACTACGTTGTCAAGCCTTCTTTCCAGCATAGACAACATAATCTCGCCGGTAACGCCTTTTTGACGAGACGCTTTTATATAATAGTTTTTAAATTGCTTTTCAACAAGTCCGTAATATCTTTTTACTTTTTGTTTTTCTCTTAATTGCAAACCGTATTCGCTTAGTCTCTTTCTGCCTTCGCCGTGCATTCCGGGAGGCGTAGGTCTTCTATCTATAGCGCATTTTTTGGAGGTGCATCTATCGCCCTTCAAAAATAGCTTCATTCCTTCTCTTCTGCACAAACGGCAGTCTGCGCCTGTGTATTTTGCCATCTAACTTACCTCCTATATCCTTCTGCGCTTGGGAGGTCTGCATCCGTTGTGAGGAATGGGAGACACATCCCTGATTAGTGTTATATTCAATCCCGCCGTAGCCAAAGCTCTAACCGCGGATTCTCTGCCCGCGCCGGGGCCTTTTACGTAAACTTCCACGCTTCTTATGCCTTGCTCGTAAGCGCGTCTGCCGGCGTCTTCTGCCGCCATTTGCGCCGCGAAAGGCGTGGACTTTCTAGAGCCCTTAAAGCCCAGCATACCTGCGCTGCTTTGGACTAAAGCGTTGCCTTGTTCGTCGGTAATTGTAACTAAAGTATTGTTAAAGGATGCTTGGATATGCGCGTGTCCTTTGTCTATATTGCGCGTAACCTTGCGTTTTTTTGTCGCTTTTTTAACTGCCATTATTACTTACCTCCCGCCTTGCCGCGTCCTACGGTGCGTCTTTTGCCCTTGCGAGTACGCGCGTTTGTCTTTGTCCTTTGTCCTCTTACGGGCAAGCCCTTACGATGACGCAAGCCTCTATAACAACCGATGTCTTGCAATCTCTTAATGTTCATAGCGACTTCTCTTCTTAGGTCGCCTTCTACGACTAAGTTTTTCTCGATGTATTCTCTTAGCTTGCTGACATCGCTTTCCGACAAGTCTTTTACCCTTATATCAGGGTTTACATTGGTTTTCTTTAAAATTTCGTTTGCCAAAGGTCTGCCTATGCCGTATATATAGGTCAGTCCTATTTCTATTCTCTTTTCTCTAGGCAAATCAATACCGGCTATGCGTGCCACCTTGTTATCTCCTTGTTTAAGATTTTTTTTAAAGTATATATATTACTACACGAAAAGGAATGAGCTGTTTTTCGCGGTGTAAAAACAGCTTTTTCGTATTTGTATCCTAGATTATCCTTGTCTTTGTTTATGGTTAGGGTTTTTGGAGCAAATAACCATAACCTTTCCGTTACGCTTAATAACTTTGCATTTGTCGCACATAGGTTTTACTGAAGGTCTGACTTTCATTTTGTATCTCCGTTTAAATTTTTTAACTCTTTCCACGCCAGGTTATACGTCCTTTGGTGATGTCGTAAGGCGACAATTCGACCTTGACATAATCCCCCGGCATAACTCTTATGTAGTTGACTCTAAGTTTTCCCGACAATGTAGCGGTAATAATATGCCCGTTGGACAATCTTACCTTAAACATAGTGCCGCGCATTGCTTCGACCACAACGCCTTCTGCTTCTATATTTTCGTCTCTTGGCACACTATTCCTCCTTTTTGTCGTCGTTATAAAATACTTTTAACGCTTTATATAATTCTGAGTCAAATATTTTTTTATTATTTTGCAGCTTTTCGACCAAAATGGTCTGTTTTAGCAGCTTTAGATGTCTTAGATTTTTTTTCTTAGGGGCTCCTATCTTGTGAAATTTGCCGTCCGCTATCAGGACATATCTATCGTCCACGATGCCGCAAATCACAAAATACTTGCCCTTATCCCTTCCCGCGACGGAAAGCGCTACCCTGCCGAGTTCAGCTTCCATAACCACCTCTTATAGCGTCAAAATCTCGGCGCCGTCCGAGGTAATCGCGACTGTGTTTTCATAGTGCGCCGACGGCAATCCGTCTTTTGTTTTGACTGTCCACCCGTCAGGACAAAATATCACTTCGTATCCGCCCATATTGACCATAGGCTCAATGGCTATTGTCATATTCTTCTTAAGTTTTATTCCCGTTCCAGCCGTTCCGAAGTTTGGAACAGAAGGATCTTCGTGCATTTGCTTGCCGATGCCGTGTCCGACCAAAGCTCTGACTACCGAATATCCCGCTCTTTCAACAAAAACCTGTATCGCGTTGGATAAATCGCCTAGTCTAGTCCCGTCTTTCAAAACCTTCAAGCCCTCAAAAAAGCTTTGCTCGGTCACTTCTATAAGGCGGCGTTTTTGACTGGATACCTTGCCTACCTCGAAAGTTCTAGCCGCGTCCGCGTGAAACCCGTCTAGGTATACGCCCGCGTCAATGCTGATTATTTGACCTTCCTCAAGCACTTTGTCTTCGGACGGTATGCCGTGAACGACTTCGTCGTCTATCGACGCGCATATCGAAGCTGGGTATCCCCTGTATCCCAAAAAAGACGGATAAGCGCCGCAAGAAGTTATATACTCGTAAGCTAGTTTATCCAGCTCTTTGGTCGTAACGCCGACTCTTATATTATCGCGCATAATATCAAGAACATCTCTTAATATTATGCCCGCTCTGCGCATCTTTTCTATTTCTAATGGTGTTTTTATTGTTATCATCTATTATTTAATACTTTTACTATATCTTCAAACACCTTTTCAATGTCTTGGTTGCCGTTTATATTGACCAATAGGCCTTTTTCGGCGTAGTAATCAATCAACGGCTTGGTTTGAAGAGTGTAAGTTTTTAGCCTTGCCTTGACCGTTTCGGGCTGGTCGTCCGGTCTTTGAACGACTTCCCCTTGGCATACAGCGCATTTAGTGTCGCCATAGGTGCTTATGTGGTAGGGGGCGCCGCAAGAAGAACAAACTCTTCTGCCCGACAATCTCTCTACAAGGATGTCTAAGTCTATATCGATATTTAGCACTATGTCAATTTTCGCAAACTCGCCTAGGGCTTCGGCTTGGGGCTTGGTGCGGGGAAATCCGTCTAATAGATATCCGCCTTTGCAATCGTCCTCGCCAAGCCTGTTTTTTACAATCTCAATGACCACTTCGTCGGGAACCAAAGCGCCTTGGTCGATATAAGATTTTGCCTTTAGACCTATTTCGGTGCCTTGTTTTATATTGGCGCGCAAGATATCTCCTGTGGAGATGTGGGGTATATTATACTTTGAGCATATTCTAACAGCTTGCGTGCCTTTTCCCGCTCCGGGAGCGCCTAATAAGATTATATTCATTATTTCAAGAATCCTTTATAGTGCTTCATCATCAGTTGACCTTGAAGCTGCTTTTCAAACTCCAAAGCCACGCTTACCACGATCAGCATACCGGTCGCGCTGAACGCGTTTATCAATTGAGCTTCTGTCTTAAACACTACGGCGAATATAACAGAAGGAACCAAAGCGATAATCGCTAGGAACACAGCGCCGACAAATGTAAGTCTGTTGTTTATCTTCGCCAAATACTCTGTGGTAGGTCTGCCAGGTCTTATGCCGGGTATGAAACCGCCGTATTGTTGGATGTTGCGGCTGATTTCTTCGGGGTTGAATTGAATCTTAGCGTAGAAGAAAGAGAACGCAAAGATTAGGATAGCCGAAATTACCGCATAAGGCCAAGTTCCTACGCCCAGATATCTCATATACCAGCCGTATGCCTGGCTTTCGGACGCGAACATTTGGAAAAATATTTGAGGTAACGTTACCAGCGCCGAAGCGAATATTATCGGCATAACGCCCAAAGCGTTGACCTTAATAGGTATATGAGTGGATTGACCGCCGTACATCTTGCGTCCCTTTATTTGTTTCGCGTATTGAATAGGTATGCGTCTTTCGGACAAATCCACAAAGACGATAAACGTGAATATTACGACGATCATCAAAAGGAACGCGATTAAGAACCAAATAGCCTCTTCGTCGCCTTGTATCATATTAATTATGGTAGTTCTAATGCTGTCCGCGGCCGTAGCCAAGATACCTATGAATATCAACAGCGAGATACCGTTGCCGATATTAAGCTCGGTAATCTTTTCGCCCAGCCACATCGTAAAGGACACGCCGCCTACCATAATGATTACTACAAAGGCCGAAATGAGCCAGTTTAGGTTTGCGCTCGCGCCAAAAATTTCCTCGTAAATCCAGCCGCTTCTAGACCAGCCGATTACGATAACTATTGACTGCGCCAGCGCTAATATCAATGTCAAATATCTTGTATATTGATTTAGCTTGCGTCTGCCTTCCTCGCCTTGTTTAGTCAAGCTTTCAAGATAAGGAATAGCCACGCCAAGCAGTTGCATTATAATCGAAGCATTTATATAAGGTATAACACCTAACGCCAAAAACGCACCGTTTCGCAAAGCCCCGCCGCTTATCGCCGACATTAAATTCAAAAGCGTATCGCCCGCGGAGTCGTCCGTATAATAATCCGTGGCAACGCCGGGAATGGGCAGCCAGCATCCAAAGCGGTAAATCAGGAGCAAGAACAATGTGATAAAAATCTTTTTTCTTATATCCTTTACTTTAAATGCGTTTTTGAGCGTCTCAAACATTATACCACCTCTGCCTTACCGCCGGCTTTTTCGATCAGCTCTTTAGCGCTGGCTGAAAATTTGGCCGCCTGAACGGTAAGTTTTTTTGTTAGTTCGCCCCTGCCTAAAATTTTTAGGCCGTAAGGCTCAACCTTCTTGATAACGCCTTTTTCCAACAAAGTATCGATGTTAACTACCTCGCCGTCGTTAAACGCGTTCAACGCGTCTACGTTAACAATGTTGTATGCCTTTTTGAACACATTGGTAAAGCCGACCTTGGGCAGTCTTCTGATTAAGGGCATTTGACCGCCTTCAAATCCAGGTCTTACTCCGCCTCCGCTGCGAGCGTTTTGGCCTTTGTGGCCTTTGCCCGAAGTCTTGCCTAAGCCGGAGCCGATACCTCTGCCCAGTCTTTTAGGTTTGCGGCGAGCGCCCTCTTGGGGACCTAAATCGTGTATATTCATATTACTGAACTCCTACCTCTTCGACTTTAACGAGGTGTCTTACCACAAACAGCATACCTCTTAAAGCCGGATTATCGTTAAAGATTTTGGAACTGCCGACTTTCTTTAGTCCCAAAGCTTCTATTGTCTTTATATGTTTGTCCAAGCTGCCTATCGTGCTTTTAACCAAAGTTACTTTTACTTGGGCAGGTTGCGTTGCCTTTTTCTTAGCCATTTCGCATTACTCCTAGTTTAAAATCTCTTCTACGGTCTTACCGCGCAAAGCCGCGACTTTTTCAGGAGAACGCAAACTCTTAAGCCCTTCTAAAGTAGCTTTCACACAGTTGATAGGGTTAGAAGAACCAAGCGATTTGGTCGCTATGTCTTTAATGCCCGCAAGTTCCAAAACGGCTCTTGCGCTGCCGCCCGCTATAACGCCCGTTCCGGGAGGCGCGGGACGCATAAACACGCAGCCTTTGCCGTATTTGCCGATTACTTCGTGCGGAATAGTGGTGTCGCTTAGCGCGATAGTCACCATATTCTTCTTGGCATTAGCTGCGGCCTTTTCAATAGCCGCGGGGACTTCGTTGGCCTTGCCGGTGCCAACGCCGACAGAACCTTTTTCATCGCCTACAACTACTACCGCAGTAAAACGAATATTTCTTCCGCCCTTAACAACTTTAGCTACACGCCTTACGCATACCAGTTTGCGTTTTAATTCATCTTTGGGCTGTTGTTGTCTTTCTTCACGCTTAGCCATTATGAATTTAAATTCCTCCTTCAAAACTTCAGCCCGGCTTCTCTTGCGCCGTCAGCTACCTGTTTGATTCTTCCTGTATAGAGGTATCCGCCTCTGTCAAAAACAACATTTTGAATGTTTGCTGCAAGAGCTCTTTTAGCAAGTTCTTGGCCTATGATTCTAGCTTGTTCTTGCTTGGTCTTGCCTTTTAGGACTTCCTTTAGTCCCTTTTCTAAAGTGCAGCAAGCGACTAAAGTGTGTCCTTTTGTATCGTCGATGATTTGCGCATAAATGTGGTTGAGACTGCGATAAACGCTTAATCTAGGTCTAGCCGAGTCTCCGAAGATTTTCTTTCTTATACGCAAATGGCGTTTTTGTCTTATTTTATTTTTATCGGGTTTGGATATCATATCTTACTCCTTATTTTGCAGCCTTCTTGCCTTCTTTGCGAACAACCCTTTCATCAGAGTAGTAAATACCATAACCGTGATAGGGTTCGACTTTTTTAATCGCTCTGACTTTAGCGGCAAACTGACCAACAAGCTCTTTATCAATGCCCTTTATCTCTATTTCGGTGGGAGCGGGGCACGCTACTTTTAGATTATTAGGCACTTCTACTTCAACAGGATTAGAATAACCTATATTCAAAACAAGCTTAGAGCCTGCAACTTGGCACTTATAACCAACGCCGGAAACCAAAAGCTTCTTAGCGTAGCCTTGGGTGACGCCGATAATCATATTGTTTATCAGCGTTCTGTATAATCCGTGCAAAGCCTTTGATTCTTTGTCATCGTTGGCGCGTGTTACCAATACCTTGCCGCCCTCGACTTTTACGGCTACATCCTTGGACTCTATCTTTCTGCTTAGTTCGCCCAAAGGTCCTTTAACGGTTACCACATTGTTGTTAACCGCGACATTAACGCCGTTAGGAACATCTATGGGCTTTCTTCCTATACGAGACATCCTTTAATTCCTCCTACCAAACATAGGCAAGCACTTCGCCGCCTACTTTGTTCTGTCGCGCTTTTTTGTCTGTCATTATGCCTTTGTTGGTAGACAAAATAGCAATACCCAAACCGTTCAAAACCTTAGGAATTTCTCTATACGAGCAGTAAATTCTCAGGCCGGGTTTAGAAATTCTCTTAAGGTCGGTTATAACTTTCTCATACCTGGGTCCGTATTTTAGCTCGATAACGATTTTGCTGTCTTTGCCTTCGCCCTTGATTTCCGCGCTTTTTACATAGCCTTCCTCTACCAAGATATCGGCTATTTGCTTTTTAATCTTGCTCGCGGGAATCTCAACCGTGGCGTGTCTTGCGGTAAGCGCGTTTCTTATTCTTGTCAAAAAATCTGCAATGGGATCAGTTACCATCTAATGTGCCTCCTTACCAACTCGATTTTCTTACGCCGGGAATTTCACCGCGATACGCAAGGTTGCGAAAGCAAATTCTGCAAATGCCGTATTTACGCAAAACAGCGTGAGGTCTGCCGCATATATTGCAACGAGTATATGCGCGCGTAGAAAATTTCGCAGGCTTTTTTTGTTTGTTTATTAATGCTTTTTTTGCCATTATTTTGTCTCCTTAATTTGCCAACGGCATACCAATGCCTTTTAGCAAGGCTTTGGCTTCTTCGTCGGTCTTGGCTGTTGTTACTATTGTTATATCAAATCCTCTTACCTTGTCCACGGAGTCGTATTTGACTTCGGGGAAGATAAGCTGTTCTTTAATGCCGAAAGTATAGTTTCCGCGTCCATCAAACGAATTGCCGTTTAGACCTCTAAAGTCTCTAACGCGGGGCAACGCCATCGAAATCAACTTATCCAAGAATTCGTACATACGGTTGCCGCGAAGGGTAACCATACAGCCTACGTTCATTCCCGCTCTGACCTTGAAGTTGGCAACGGACTTCTTGGCCTTGGTAACAACGGGTTTTTGGCCGCAAATTAAAGCTAACTCTTCCACAGCGGCGTTAAACTTCTTGCCGTCGTCTTTAACATCGCCCAAGCCTCTGTTGATTACAATTTTTTCAATCTTAGGAACTTGGTGAATGTTTTTGTAGCCGAACTGCTTGATCAAGTCTTTGACGACGACTTCGTTATAAAGCTTCTTCAAACGATATCTGCCGCTTTCGTCAACCATAGTTTCTTTTTCAACGGTCTTTGTCGTTGTTTTATTCTTCTTTTCCACTTTATCAGCCTCTTGCTCTAAATTTTGAGTTTTTGATTTTGTTTTGGCCGCTTCCATTAACACGGCCGCTATGCCTTCTTCTATCTTGCTCTTGGGAATCGTAGCCTTTTTCTTGGCTTCGCTTCCTGTTTTATTTATAAGCCTTGAAACTTCTTTTAGTTTAGCTTCAAGGTCGCTTACCGCCGCTTCAACTAACTCTAAATCGGTCTTTCTCTTTTTTAGTTCTTGCGCGGTTAAATCGGTCTTGTCTACAGAATCTTTTAAAGCCGCTTCTTGGTAATAGTCGTTTACTTGTTTTTGAACCGATTCTAAGAATTCTTTTTTCGCTTTAAGCGCTTTGTCCAACGCTATTTTAGCCGCTTCCTCGCGCTTTTTTAAAGCTTCTTCGTCCTCAGCTTTATCAGCGCTTCGTTCGACCCGTATCTGACTTAATTCCTCTAAAGCTTTGTTAACAGCTTCGTTAAGCATAATTGCCTTCGGGCTTTTTAGGTCATCTACAGGCGATTTTGACAGATTAGTCATACGCCTTGTA
>DATCKE010000038.1:0-7468 GCA_036562445.1 Clostridia bacterium | reverse complement strand
TGTTTCGCCTTCGATGTATACTCTAGCGGCGGTTTCCAAAGCGCCCCAAGGCTGATAGCCGTATACATACACTGTAAACGATTTTTCGGGATTGGTAGCCGAGGTTATCTTTATGCCTAGTATGCGGATGTCCAAGAACGGGTTCCATCTGCTGTCTAGCAAAGTTCCGTTGGGCTGCATTACCCCGTTTACCAGTCCGTCTTTTCCTGAAAGGTCGCGTTTTCCGTAATACGACTCTTTAGAGAACACTCTGAAGTCTATGTTAAAGTTTCCCGAGAATTTATTTTTAAATCCAAACGATTTGCCTTCCACATCAGCGCCTGTTTGGACCGAGGACACTAACAAGCCGCTCTTGCCCGCGTCCAGGCGCATAGTCATTTCGTTGTTTGGATCGAGCTTGCCTACGTCGTAGTTGCCGTATTGCTTGGTCGCTCCGACAAACGCCGCATAGTCCTCGACCACGGTAAATTCCGCGGGGTCGTAGACTATACCCGCGGTTGTTTCGGTTTCTTCTTCCGAATGAACTTTTTTGAACTTAAAATTAAGGTCAGTAATATTAAAAATTAGAGTAAAAATAAGTAAAAACGCGCAAAGAATTTTTACGCTTTGTCTAAAGGTTTTTCTCATCTTATTATTCCACCCTGACATCTTTTGGATATTCCTCCCTAAAGTCTTTAGTTTATTTAGTCAACCGCGATTATAGGCGCCGTTGCTATTTCCTTGTTTTCTTTTGTGATGTTCCATTTTTGCAAAGTTAATCTCGCGCCCTGGCCGTCTTTGGGGTCGTTGTAGTTGGCGGCGGTATAGTAATAGCCGTCACCTACCGCGTAAATTCCCACGCTGTAGCTTAGGTTATATCCCCTGATGCCGGAACCGGAGTGCAAGATTCCGTATTTTTCTCTTAAGACCAAACCTTTCTCGCCGCCGTTGCCGATAAGCGTCTGTTCTTGGGCGTATTCGGCGTCAAGGACATAGAACATATAGTTAGGGAACTGGACTTCGTCCGCGGGATCGTTGGTAAGGCCGTAGGCGGTTAGGAACCATACGTTTTCGTAAGCGTCGTATTCTATGTTTTGGATGCCGTAATCGTGGTAGCCCATATAGTAGAAATAAATATTATCGAACTTAGAAGGGCCGCCTGCTTGGGGCAAAGCGGAATAAGGCTGCTCGTAAATCGACCAATTGGATACGTCAAATTGAACTATTGTTATGTAATCGTTATCCTTGCGCTTGTTGGTAGAAAAGCCGTCTATCGACAAAGCCGCCGCGGGCATAGCCAAGCCTAAAGTGAGATATAGTTTGCCGTCGGGCTCGCCGAATTTAGGGCCAAACGCCACAGAGTCAATGCCGTTAGTAACGCCGTATTTTCCGCCAAGCTGGATTAGGTCGCCGCCGGGGCCGTAACCGCTTTGGGTGGCAAGCTCCACAACCGGCTTGCCCACATAGACGCACGTTACTATATCGTCGGACGGCGCCATATTAAGGGCGGTGATTTTTTCCACGTCGAAAATGAGAATGTAGTTGTTCTTGGAATGCAGATATTCCATCGAAGGCAGTTTTGTGGGGCCCGCCTCATACATCGCCATATAGCTTACGTATAATCTTCCGTCGGCTTCGTTAAAGCAGGCGTCGCCCATATGCCCAGGGAATCCGACCACGCTGCCCATTATTTCGCCGTCAGCGTTTTGCTTTATTAGCCTGTCGGTAAACGAATAATAGAAGTAATCGCCGTAAGGATCGGCAGCGAATCCTTGGACATGGTAGGGCGTGCCTACGCCGCCTGTGTCTAAGGTTCTAGGGTATCTAGCGCTTCTATCCCCGATAATTACGATATTGGCGCTCTTGGTCAGACCGCTGGATTTGTGTCGAACAAACACTTTGGTAACGCCTGTTTTGCGCGCTCTAATCAAGCCGCCGCCGCTTACGTTGGCTAGACTGGTGTCGGCTATCTCAAATTCAAACTCATCGCTAAGCTCGTCTATCGAAACGCCGTTTAGCTGTATTTGGTAATACTCATTTTGGGTTAGATTAATAGAAATTAAGTTGCCGTTGGAAAACTCAAAATCCTTCGCTTCTCCGCCTATTACTTGGATGCGGTATTCTTTCTTATGTTTGCCGTTTAGATTATTTTTCACCACTGAAATCCCCTCTGATAACGCTAAAATACGCAAAAAGCCGACGCCGGTATCCACTACCGCCGCTACGGTTTCATCGTCGCTTGTCCAGGTTGAGCTGGGAAAATCCTGAATATTGATGTAGAGCTCTTTTCCGCGCTCTAAGACTATAAGACGGTCGTTGGTTTGGGAATTATCGCAACCGAAAATGAAAAAACAGATAACAAAACTTAAAAGAATGGAAAAAAATCTTTTCGCCGTCATTGTAACTCTTATCTTTTGTGTTTTTTTTGATTTTATCTTTTGCAATTATATTTTTTCACTTAGTAAAAAAATACGATTTGAGTATAACATTAGTGTTTGTCCTTGTCAATACTTTTTTTTAAACTGTAAAAAAATTTATAATTAATGAAAATATCCCGTCAAGACAACAAAAAAAACGACTATTGATATAGTCGTTTTTTATTATTCGCTTATTGGGATTTAAAAATCTATCTTTGTTATTCGATTAATTATTTATTATCTGGGCGCGGCTGGTGTGGCAAATTAAGTATATGACTTGGTAAGTTTTCGCAATCTCGTTGATTATGTTTTTAGCGCGCTCTAGGTTTTCGTCGTCTAAGTTTACAAAGGGGTCGTCAAGAATGATAAAAGGTTTCTCACGCTCGAACATTACGTCCACCAAGGCCAGCCTGGTGCAAAGGCCTACTATGTCCTTGTAGCCTTCGGAAAAGTAATCCAGTTCTTTCTTTTCGCCGCTTTTTTCTATCCTTACCTCTAGGTCGGTGTCTATGCTGAAGCTGTCTTTGGTATTAAACCTGCTCATAAATTTGGAGCAGCTCTTTTCCATTTTGTCTAGGTAGTTTTGGGTTAATGTCTCGCGCGCGTTTGTTAGATACTCAATTGTGAGTTTTAGCGTTTCGTTAAAATACCGCGCTTGGTCTAAATTCTCTCGGGTTTGGTTTAAAAGCGCCTTGAGCTCTTCTATCTTGTTGATATACGCTTGGTTTTGGTTGATTTGGTTTTTTAGGTCAAAGATTTGAGTTTTGACTTGGTCTAATCTAGTGTTTACGCTGTTAAGCCGGGCTTGCTCTTGGCTGTAATCGTATTGCATTGAAGCGTAGAGCATAATCTTTTGGTCGTCCAGCTGCTTTTCTTCCATATAGTCAAGCAGGATTTGGCGTTTTGATTCCATATCCTTTTGTTTTTCGGCCAAGAGCTTGGCGTTATACCTAAAATCGTTGTAGACCTCGTAATAGTTATACTCGTTGACGTCGCTGTAATAGAATTTTAAGGAATTGGTTATATAATTTAGGTCGTTTTGGACTTTGTCGTTGATTGTTTCTATTTGGTCTTTTAGGGTTTTCAAGGATACATCCTTTTTGGGGCTTTTTATCCCGAAAAATCCAATGATTAAACCTATCAGTCCCGCGCCGATTAAGGCGGCGCCCAAAATCGCATTAATAAACAAACCGCCTATTCCGCCCGCCGCTATAAGCGCGCTTAAAATCATAATCAAAAGCCCTAGGTTGTTAGGCTTAGTGTTTTGGGTTGCGCTGTTGGCGGAATACTTTTGCTCGTATTCTCTTAAGGCACGCTTGGCTTGGGCGACTTCGGCGACCTTTTGGCTTAAAGAGTTTACTTCGTCTAGGTCTATGGGGCGGTTTTTTAACTCAAGGCGCATACTTTCATATAGCGCGTTCGCCCTGTCAAAGTCGTTTTTGTAGCGGTTATATGTCTCGTATATTTCTTTATATACCCTGTTTTCTTTTATCTGGTCGATTTTTTTGGATAATTCGTCGGCTTGGGTTTTTAAATCTTCTTGCTCTTTTTCCAATCGGCCTAGCTGACCGCGCAATTTTATGTTTTCGTCTTGCTTTAGATAGCACTCTTGTAGCTGCTCTTGCAAATCTATCTCTTGGGCTTCTAGTTCGGCTATTAAGCCCTTGTTGCCCCGCTTTTCGAACAATGATTTTTTTGTTTTCAGGGCTTCCACAGCCTGTGAAAAGCCGGCGATGTCGTCCTCGTCTTCTATTAGGTTGGTTAGTTTGGCTCTAATGGAGTCGTTGACGCCTGTTTTGTAATTGGCTTGGGGAAAAAAAGTGCTGCGCTCGTAGGCGTCTTCGTCCAGCCTGAAAATCTCGTAGCCTATCATCGGCGAGTAGTCATTGCTTGGCTTATTGGTGGCAAGGTCATACAGCGCGAAAGTGTCTTGGCTTTCGGTCTTGCCAAAAAAGCGTTCTATTCTATATGATTTATTGCCTACCTCAAATTCTATATAGCCGCCGAATTTTCCGCCCTGCCAGGGAGTGTATTTTTTGCGCTGGTTTTGGGACAAATCGCTCTTGCGGTTTGCCGGCAGGCCGTAAAACATCGACTTTATGAAAACGGACAAGGTGGTCTTGCCCCAGCCGTTTTCTTGCTGGATTACGTTAAGGCCTTCCTTAAACTCGTATGAGAATTTATGCAGTCTGCCGAAGTTTTCCACGTAGCACTTTTTTAAAATCATATAAATATTTCCTCGCCTTTTAACGCCCTTATTCCAAAGTTAATAATGTCTTCTTTTTGTTTTTGGGGCAGATTGGAGCTTAGGACGGAGCGTATAAATTCGCCTTTTAGCGATATATCGTATTTGTAATCGTCTATGTTTATCTTAAGGATTGATTTGTCGCTTAACTTAAAAGAGTAAAACATAGGATTGAAATCCAAGAGCAGGTGGTGCAAATCTTTTTGCGCGCCTAATAGATATTCGCCCACGAGATTTACTTTGACATAGTGTTTTGAGTCTATTTTGGAGACGGCTTGGGTTACGGCGTCTTTTATCTCTAGATAGCTGTGTCTGCCCGTTATGTCGGCGTCGACTTCGTAAACTGTTCTATGGGTTAGTCCCGTAATAAGGCGGGGTTCTTTTAGGTTTTGGGTGTCTAATAACACAAAGCCTTTTTCGCCGACTTCGTCAAAGCCCCTGCCCTCTAGGCAGCCGCTGTAGCAATAAATCCCGCGCTTGTCCAATTTATCAAAAGAAAAAGTATGATAATGCCCTAAGGCCAGGTAGTCAATGTTTTTGTTTTTTAGAAGGTCTAGGTTGACCGAGTCGGGCTTGGATTGGGTTGAGATTTCCCCGTGCATAACGACTATGTTGATGTCGTCGGGGTTTAAACAGAGTTTATCATAAAGCGATTGATAATTCTCGTAAGTGGTTTGGATGCCGGTAATGGCTATGTCGTCGTATGTATATGTAGTCCAGACTTCTTTAAAAGGCTTTAGGTTGGGCGGGGTTTGGGGGAAGGCGTCAAACGAGTCGTGGTTGCCTTTTAGGTATAAGAAATCTATTTCGGGGTGTTGGGAGAACAGGTCTATTAGGAATTTTTGGGTTTTGTAAGAGACAGCGGAAGAGTCGAACAAATCGCCCGCTATTATGACCGCGCGGACTTCGTTTTGCGCCGCGTAATCGACCATTTTGTTAAAGGTGTTTAAAAGCTCGTTGTTTCGCTCTTTGGCGTTCGCGCCCTCCAAGCGAGAGTCCAAATGAATGTCCGAACAGTGAATGATTTTCATAAGGTTTTTCTCAATTAATATAATGGTTGTATAAATACGTCTGATATATTATATAGCATATAGGTCAGAATTTCAATTTAAGGGTATATAAAAATGGTAAAAAATGGAATAACGCCAGAGTAAAAAAATAATAGGGTTGTCGAATTTTTAGAAAAACTACACCCCTTCGTTGTCGAACGGGGGAATGAAGCTTTCCAAAGCGGTTTCGCCTTCTTGGATAAAGCCGTTTTGGACGCCTAAGCTTATAGCGTAATCCACCAGCTCGTCGTATTCTTTTTGGGTGATTCTTCTGTTAAGTTCGGGGAATTTTGGGTTCTTTGATATAGGCGTGTATTGGCTCATAATGCTTATATAAATTTTGTCGCCGTAGGTTTGGTAAAGGTATTTTATAATCCTTTTTGAGTCCTCTAGGCATCCAGGAAGCGTTAGGTGTCTTACTATTACGCCTTTTAGCATTATGCCTCGAGAGTCGAACACCGCTTGGGGAACTTGACGAACCATCTCGTCCAGCGCTTTTGAGGCGACCTCAAAGTAATCTTCGCAGTTGGAATATTTTTTGGCGGGTTCGGCCGACATATATTTAAAGTCGGGAAGGTAAATATCCACATAGCCTTCAAGAAGTTTTAGGGTGTCGACCTTCTCATAGCCGCCGCAGTTATACACTATGGGAATATTAAGGCCTTTGGCGCGGGCGATGTCCAAAGCCTCGATTATGTGCGGAACAAAGTGGCTTGGGGTAACTAAGTTGACATTATTAGCCCCTTTTTCTTGAAGCTCTAAAAAAATTTGGGCAAGACGCTCTATAGAAATCTCCTTCCCCGCCAAATCTTTTGATATGCTTCTGTTTTGGCAATAAACGCAGCCTAAAGCGCAGCCTGAAAAAAACACCGTTCCCGAGCCTTGCTCGCCCGAAACGCAAGGCTCTTCCCACATATGAAGAGCGGCTCTAGCGACTATTAGCCGCGCGCCTGTCTTGCAATAGCCCTTTTTGACCGTTCTGTCTATTCGGCAGTTCCTTGGGCAGAGCGCGCAGTCTTTTAAGATAGATAAGTCCATATAAAAACCTTTGTTAAGATTTAGCCTTAGCCATTATACCGCAAAAACAGGGAGAAAGAAATTAATCGCTATACGGACGCTAAATAAGCGGAAAGCATTTTATAAAATTTTTAATATGAATTGTCGGAAAATAAAAACATAGCCCGCAAACAAAAAATATTCGGAACGCCTTTTTATTTGCCATTGACTTGGTTATAAAAATCTATTAGGGATTGTTTTGTGGCGACGTCTAAGCTGTGCCAGCGGACGCCTTGGACAGCGCCCTCTAGCGCGAACAGTCTGTTATAGCAAGCGGACGGTATAAAGCTAAGATTTTAAGCCAAGCCTCGCGGCTGCCTATAGTTTAAGCTCTTCCGCCGTTTGGATGCCGGCGTCGTTTAGCTGTTTTTCTAGTTCCGCGCCGATGTTTGGACAGTTCGCCCATCTTTATCACCTTTTTATAATCTTTTTGACGTGTTCTAACTGACAGAAACCAGCTTGCCTTTTATTGACGAAGTTGAATATCTATAATGGTCTTGAGCGTCAGATTGTTTAAAAAGCTAAGCATTCTTATTGCTCGACCGTTTTTGTCTTTTATGTCCGTCCTTAAGCGAGTTTAGGCGAATATCGACATTACCAAAGTTCCGGCGGTCATTAATAAAAGACCGACGATAGATTTTTTATGCAGTTTTTCTTTTAGGAAGATAGTCGAGAAGATTATTGTTATTAATATGCTCATCTTATCGATAGGGACGACTACG
>DATCKE010000048.1:0-18161 GCA_036562445.1 Clostridia bacterium | reverse complement strand
TGGGTTTTTTTGATATTTCTGGCCGAGGTTATAACCTATCTTATAATAATGTCGCCCAAGATAAACTTGCGCCTTAGCGTGTTCTTAGGCGTAAGCGCGGCGTTTTTAATAATGTTTATATTAATCTTAACCCTTTGGGTTTTAACCACTTGGGCGGTTTTAGGAATATTCGTGTCTGCGTTATATTGCGCGGGGACGACAGCCCACCTAATCAAGGGCAAGAGAACTATCAAAGACATACTAGAAGCATAAAAAGCCAAAAAAAAGGGGCTTTTTATGCTTTTTATAATACTCTATCCAATTTAAAATAATACTCTAAAAAAATATTCATATATGCTCATATTCGCATATGAGCATAAGACCGCTTTAAGCAGGGGATTTATAACCCGACGCCCGGATATATGCTCATATTTCCATAAATGCGTATTGATATTAGCAATATAGACAATGACTTAACAATTAATTGTTAGACTTTTGCTTTTTATAAGTTATTATGATATTATTAAAATATTAATCTCGCGGGGAGAGTGCTCTGTTGAAAACGGATATTGAGATCGCTTCCGAAGCAAAATTAAGACCAATTCAAGAAGTAGCTAACGAATTAGGCTTGGACGCCGACGACTACGATTTGTTTGGCAAGTATAAAGCTAAAGTCAATCGCGTTAAAAGCGACAAAAAAGGCAAGCTGATTTTGGTTACCGCTATCAACCCTACGCCCGCCGGCGAGGGCAAGACCACTATCAGCATAGGCTTGGCCGACGCTTTAAGAAAGCTTGGCAAAAAGACTATGCTAGCCTTAAGAGAACCTTCGCTAGGCCCGGTTTTCGGCATAAAAGGCGGCGCGGCCGGAGGCGGTTACGCGCAGCTTGCGCCTATGAGCGATATAAACCTGCATTTTACCGGCGATTTTCACGCCATTACCGCCGCCAACAATCTCTTGTCGGCGATGATTGACAACCATATTTATTTTGGCAACAAGCTGAACATAAAAACCGTTACCTGGAACAGATGCTTGGACGTAAACGACCGAGCCTTAAGAAATATACAAATAATTTACGAAGGCAACAGGGTAACGGGCAACAGAACAGAAAGCTTTAATATAACCGCCGCCAGCGAAATTATGGCGGTTTTGTGCTTAAGCTCGGATTTTGACGACCTAAAACAGCGCTTGTCCAGAATAGTCATAGGCTACGACCAAGACAACAAGAGCGTAACCGCCGGCGACCTAAAAGCGTCCGAGGCAATGGCGATATTATTATACGAAGCCTGCAAGCCTAACTTAGTCCAAACCCTGGAAGGGACACCCGCTTTTGTGCACGGCGGGCCTTTCGCCAACATAGCCCACGGATGCAACAGCGTTATAGCGACTAAGAGCGCTCTTAAACTGGCCGACTACGTGGTAACCGAGGCGGGATTTGGCGCGGATTTGGGAGCGGAAAAGTTCCTAAACATCAAGTGCCGCGTCAATAATCTATCTCCCGACTGCGTGGTAATAGTGGCGACCGTAAGGGCGTTAAAATACAACGGACAAGCCCAGGATATAAAGGTCGAGGACTTGGACGCGCTTAAGAGGGGCTTGCCTAATTTGTTAAAACACATAGACAATGTAACTAATCAATTTAAGCTGCCTTGCGTGGTGGCGATTAACAGGTTCTTTACCGACACCGACGCCGAAATCAATATAATAAAAGAAGCTTGCGCGCAAAAGAACGTCAAGGCCGTAGTAGCCGACGTGTTCTCTCAAGGCGGCGCGGGCGGAATAGATTTGGCTAACGAAGTGGCTGATTTATGCAACCTGCCCAACAACGGCATTAATTTTACATATTCGCTAGACGACGATATCGAGGAAAAGCTAAACAAAATAGCCAAAAACATTTACGGCGCGGACGGCGTGGAATTGCTGCCCGCCGCAAAAAAACAACTAAAGAAGCTGACCGAGGACGGATTCGGCAATCTGCCCGTTTGCGTGGCGAAAACTCAGTATTCCTTAAGCGACAACCCCAATCTTTTGGGCGCGCCCAAGGGCTTTAAGGTTACGGTTAGAGAGCTGCAGTTAAGGGCGGGCGCGGGCTTTATAGTGGCCGTGGCGGGCGACATTATGCTTATGCCCGGCTTGTCCAAAGTTCCCAACGCCGAGAAAATGACCATCGACAGCCAGGGCAATATTACGGGGCTGTTTTAACAATCCATATTGAAGTCAAAAATAAATACATAAATAAAAATTATTACATAAATCAAAGGCGATTTGATATGAACTTTATCGAAGAGATTATAACCGATGATTTAAAAAACAAAAGAGTAGACAAAATAATCACGAGATTCCCGCCCGAACCCAACGGGTATCTGCACATCGGACACGCGAAATCCATTTGCCTTAACTTTTCGCTTGCCCAAAAATACAACGGCAAGTGCAATTTAAGGTTTGACGACACAAACCCCGAAAAAGAGGATGTGGAGTATTGCGAGGCTATTATAAGGGACGTGGAATGGCTTGGTTTTAAGGGCGATATTTATTACGCGTCCGATTACTTTGATATTATGTATGAGTGCGCGGTCAAGCTTATTAAAAAGGGCAAGGCGTATGTGGACGAGCTGACCGCCGAGCAGATAAAAGAATACCGAGGCACGCTCACCGAACCGGGCAAGCCCAGCCCTTTTAGGGACAGAAGCATAGAAGAAAACCTAAGGCTCTTTGAGGAAATGCGCCAAGGCAAGCACCCCGACGGAAGCCTGACTTTGCGCGCCAAAATCGATATGGCAAGCCCTAACATCAATATGCGCGACCCCATAATATACAGGATTGTTCACGCGCCTCATCACAGACAAGGCAACAAGTGGTGCATTTATCCTATGTATGACTTCGCGCATCCCATCGAGGACGCCATAGAAAAGGTTACTCATTCCATCTGCACGCTGGAATTTGAGGACCACAGGCCGTTATACGATTGGGTTATAAACGAGTGCGAGTTTGACCCTAAACCCCGCCAATACGAGTTTGCCCGCCTTAACCTTACCCGCACCATAATGTCCAAAAGATATTTAAAGAAGCTTGTGGACGAGGGCGTGGTGGACGGCTGGGACGATCCCAGAATGCCCACTATCGCGGGAATGAGAAGAAGGGGCTATCCCGCCGAAGCGATAAGAAACTTCTGCGAGCTTATCGGCGTTGCGAAGGCCAACTCAGAGGTGGACGTGGCGCTTTTGGAGCATTGCGTTAGAGACGTTCTTAACGTAAAAGCCGATAGGGCTATGGCGGTTAAAGAGCCTTTGAAGGTTACCATAACCAACTATCCCGAAGGCAAGACAGAGATGCTCGCAATAGAAAACCATCCCGACAACCCTGAGCGCGGAACAAGAGAAGTGCCTTTCTCAAGAGAGATATATATAGAAAAAGAAGACTTTAAGCTGAATCCGCCGCCTAAGTATAAGAGATTGGTAAAAGGCGGCATAGTAAGACTAAAAGGCGCGTATATCATCCGCTGCGACGACGTGGTCTTGGACGACAACGGCGAGCCGATAGAACTAAAATGCGTATACTTCCCCGAAAGCAAGAGCGGCCAAGACACCAGTGGTCTAAAGCCCGCGGGCGTTATACACTTTGTGGACGCGCGCCAAAACTATCCTTGCAAGCTGATAGATTACGATTATCTATTATTGGACGACGACGCCAAAAAAGACTTTATGGAAAGGTTTAACCCTAATTCCAAGATAGAGTTCCCTAACGCTTTGGCGGAAATATCCTTAAAAGACGCCAAACCCGGCGTTCCTTATCAGTTTTTGCGCAACGCATACTACTGTTGGGACACAAAAACCAACGCGTTTATACAGATAGTAGGCCTAAAAGACAGTTACAAAATAAAATAGCTTTTAGGAATTAATATGAAACTTTTAATTACGGGCGCTGACAACTATATAGCGAAGAGCTTTATCCAAAAATACTCTAAGCGTCACAAGATAACCGAAATTGACAGCCAAACGGATATCACCGACATAAAAAACCTTATTTCGGTTTTTAAGAAAAAGAAATTTGACGCGGTTTTGCACTTCGCCGAGGTTTTTGGCGCGCCCGACCAAGTGGATAAGGAGATTGAGATTTTAAATATTATAATGTTTAAAAATCTTCAATCCCTTGCGAAGGCTTACAATGTTAAAAAGATAATCACATTTTCTAATATAAGGGAACTGAAAACTTCGGACAGCCTTCGCGCCTTTAAAGAGTCCGCTTTGGCCGATTATATGCCCTTGGATTCTTACGGACAGGCCAAGTTTAACATCACCAATATGGCCAAGATGGACAACTCGGTCTATGTCCTAAGAAGCTTTGAGGTCTACGGCAAGGACGCGCCCGACAGCGTGATAACTTCGCTTATAGTTCAAGCGGTCAACGGCAAAAATTTGAGCGTGGAAAAGGATATAATTTTATCCGCCGTTTATATAGAGGATTATCTTAAAATTATCAATAATTTCTTGACGCGCGACTACCCGCCGGGGGATTATAATATAACCGCGGACGAACTGGTCAGCATCAACGAAGTGTTAAAAAAACTAAAAAGCTTGACCAAAAACGCTATTTCAATAAGCCTTGGCAAAGAAAGAATAGAGTTTACCGCAAGCAACGACAAACTTAACGCCATTATGGGCGGGTTTAAGTTTACCACCTATAGAAGCGCTTTGAATAAAATTTTTAAAGCATATAAAGACGATGTCTAAGACGGAGATATACATAATATGAGAAGACTAACCAGCGACGAATTAAGAAAATTATGGTTTGAGTTTTTTAAGGAAAAGGGCCACGCCGTAATAGGCTCGGCGTCCTTAATCCCCGAAAACGACCCTACGGTGTTGTTTACCACCGCGGGTATGCATCCGCTTGTGCCTTACCTAATGGGCGAGCGTCACCCCGCGGGCAAGAGGCTTTGCAACGTTCAAAAATGCGTGCGCACAGGCGACATAGACGAGGTAGGCGACGCCTCGCACCTGACCTTTTTTGAGATGATGGGCAACTGGTCTTTGGGCGACTATTTCAAAAAAGAAATGATAGCCTGGAGCTATGAGTTTTTAACCTCGCCTAAATATCTAGGAATAGATAAAGACAAACTGGCGGTAACCGTGTTCGCGGGCGACCAGGACGCCCCTAGAGACGAAGAGTCCGCTAAGATTTGGGCAAGCCTTGGAATAGACGAGAAAAACATATTCTACCTGCCCAAAGAAAACAACTGGTGGGGACCCGCCGGCAAGACCGGACCTTGCGGGCCTGACACCGAGATGTTTGTGGACACCGGCAAGCCTAAGTGCTCGCCCGAATGCTCTCCCGCTTGCAATTGCGGCAAGTATGTGGAGATTTGGAACGACGTCTTTATGCAATATTACAAAGACGAGGCGGGCAACTTTAGACCGCTTGAGCAAAAGAACGTGGACACCGGTATGGGGCTGGAGCGCACGATTTGCTTCTTGCAAGGCAAAGAGTCCGTTTATGAGACCGACTTGTTTGTAAACATTATCAATAAAATAGAAGAGCTTAGCGGCAAAAAATACGAAGGCGAGGACAAAAAGGCGTTTAGGATTATCGCCGACCATATCAGAACGTCCGTGTTTATCTTAGGCGACCAGCGCGGCGTAACCCCTTCCAACATAGACCAAGGCTATGTTTTAAGAAGGCTTATAAGGCGAGCTATCAGATACGCTAGATTAATTGAGCTTGAGCCTATGGGCTTGATAAGCTTAGCCGAGACCATTATCAATCAATATAAAGAAAACTATCCCGAACTAGAGCAAAACGCCCAAAAGGTTAAAAAAGAGTTAGAGCTTGAGATAGAGCGCTTTGAGAGAACGCTAAAATCGGGGTTAAAAGAATTTGAAAGAGCGTTGCGCTCTATACAAGGCAATATTATAGACGGAAAGACGGCGTTTAGGCTGTATGACACTTACGGCTTCCCTTTGGAAATGACTAAGGAATTGGCCGCCGAGCAAGGATTGACGGTGGACGAGAAAGGCTTTGAGGAAGCGTTCGCCGAGCATCAGGCTAAGTCGCATAGCGGAGCCGAGCAAAGGTTTAAGGGCGGGCTTGCGGACGCGAGCGTCCAGACTACCAGACTTCACACCGCCACCCACCTGCTGCAGGCAGCGCTTAGAAAGGTCTTGGGCGACGAAGTTTATCAGCGCGGCAGCAACATAACCGCCGAAAGATTAAGATTTGACTTCTCGTTCGGTCGCAAAGTCGAGCCTAACGAGCTGGCCGAGGTGGAAAAGCTGGTCAACGAGGCAATACAAAAAGACTTGCCCGTAACCGTGGAAGAGATGACCGTGGAAGAGGCTAAGCAAAAAGGCGCATTGGGCGTGTTTGAGTCCAGATACGGCGAAAGGGTTAAGGTTTACACCATAGGCGACTTCTCCAAGGAAATCTGCGGCGGCCCGCACGTAACGCATACGGGCGAGCTTGGCAAGTTCAAGATAGTAAAAGAAGAAAGCTCTTCGGCCGGCGTCAGAAGAATAAAAGCGGTGTTGGTCGAAGAATAAGAGCGTAAATAGAAGCAAAAGGCGGCAATTTAAGCCGCCTTTTTTTGTGTTTCAAGAATAGACATAATAGTATTTTTTTTGCCAATTATCGTATATATTTTTTGATAAGTTAGTATATATAAAGTGTAAGATTGGGCATATCGGCAGGGGTTTTATGGGATACGCTAAAAAGATTCTTATCTTAAACGAAATAACCAAAGGCTTTGGAATAGGCGATGTCAGAGGCGTGGCGACTATAGAAAAGATAGGCGACCGCGCCAATTGCGACATACAGATATTCAACCTAAAAGACGTCCAAAAAGGCATCTTCGCTTTTGGCGTAGCCTCGGACACAAGCCCTGTGTATACCCAAAGGCTTGGCAACAAAGGCAAGATTAGCGCGACCATGCCGCTTGGCGACATAGAACTTAAAGGCAATCTTTACTGCGTGCTGTGCTATATAAGCGACGAAAATATCATTCCCATAGCTTGGGGCGCTAACAACGCAAGAAAGCTTTGGGAGACCAATATATTAGACGGCTTTAAACACATTATGCGTCCCGCGATGTTTGCCGGCGCGGTGGAAAAGGTGGATTATAAAAAAGAAAGCCTTACTAGACCTCAAGAGAGCGCTCATTCTAGATCGCAAGAAGGCGTTATGTTTAGGCCTCAAGAGAGCGCTCACCCTAGACCGCAAGATAGCGTTCAACCAAAAGCGTCTCAATCCAGCGTTCAATATAAAGTCCCGCCTTACGCGCCTAAATCCGAACTAAAAGATTTCTTAAGCCAACCTTTAAGCGTGCCTAAGATAACGGTTGCTAAAATTTCCAAGGTAATCGACGAGGCGGAAAAAGAATACAACGACTCTCAAATCTCTCAAGAGTCTTTTTACCCTAAAAACATAAAACCTAGAGACATCCTCGAAGAAAGCGCGGCGGCGTCCCAAGCCGTTCAAGAGGCTATGTCCAAGCCCGGCTTTTATAAGGCGTTTGAGCAAGTGCCTAAAGAATTGGTTGACGAATACGACGACCAAGAAAGCTACATAAAAAATAAATTCGCCTCGAGTTTTTACAAAAAACCCGAGCCTCAGGAAATCAAACAAGAGCCTAAAAAAGAACAGGACGACTTATTTAGGATTTATTATTACCAAGACTATCAAAATTCCCAAGAGCAAGGCGAGGAGTTCGAGCCTACATATATAAAATCTTGGGGCGGTTACAACAACATAAAGCCTAAGGAGCCCGAATTGAAAGAGCAAGAGCAAGAACCACAAGAATCTAATGATCAGCCTAAATATTATCTGACAGTAAAAGACCAGCTTGAGAAATTATTTGAGAACAACCCGCCCGAGGAAAAACTAAACAGCCTAATGCCCGACACCTATTGGGTAAGGGTGGAAATCGGACCTAATCAATACTATGTGGTGGGCTTAATAGGCGAAGGCCCGGACTATATAGGTTACGGCGTGCCTGGCGTCTATTCGGTCAACCCGCCTAAAGAGCTTCAAGGATACTGCAAGTGGCTAGCTTTGGATAAAAACAACCCCAAAGGCGAGGGCTATTGGATGATGTATCAGGACGCCGAAAGCGGTCAAAGCATTAATCTTGATTTGATATAAAATGCGTCGCTTTTTTTAAATTTTTTGGTTTTTCCCCAAAATAAACCAAGAACTCTTTTTTTATTTTGCGCGGCGATAGAATTAAATTAAACCTATTGTGACATAAATATCATTGATATGTAATATTTTTTATGTTAAAATAACGATACAAATTTATAAGCTTTATCACCTGGAGGAAAAATTTGAAATCAAGCACAAAAGGGGTTATCTTTACGGCGTTATTGGTGCTTAGTTTTTTGGTTATTGCCGGCATTTTCTTGTTCAGCAATAAACCTGACGCTATAAAGTATAACGAAGCCCTGCAACTTATAACCGAAGGCGAAATCAAGTCTGTATATATAGAAGGCTATCAAGCCAAAGCTAAGAAAGCTCAAAGCGGTTCAGGCTTTGACTATGAGTTTAACATTCCTTCAAGAACGGATTTTACCAACGACTTAATCAGAGAATTCAACGCTAAATACGGCACCGAAGAAGATCCTATAACTTCCTTGGTCGAGATATCCGAAAAATACGGTCTTGCGGTCGAGTTTAACAACCCCAACGCCGGGACTATTTGGCAATACCTGCCGTATCTAGCCGGCGTGATTATACTCGTCCTGCTTGCGTTTTTTGTATACCGCACGCTAAACCAAAACAACAAACAGGCGATAAGCTTTTCCAAGTCCAAAGCCCGCTTAAATCAGAATATGAAAGTTAGGTTCAGCGACGTAGCGGGCGCGGAAGAAGAAAAGACAGAGCTAGCCGAGATAGTGGAATTTTTGAAAAACCCCAAAAAGTTCGAGCAGCTCGGAGCCAGAATCCCTAAAGGCGTCTTACTGGTAGGCCCTCCCGGCACAGGTAAAACATTGTTCGCTAAAGCGGTGGCGGGCGAGGCCAACGTGCCGTTCTTCTCCATAAGCGGTTCGGACTTCGTGGAAATGTTCGTAGGCGTAGGCGCGTCCCGCGTTAGAGACTTGTTCGAGGACGCCAAAAAGAATATGCCTTGTATCGTGTTTATCGACGAGATAGACGCCGTAGGCCGTCAAAGAGGCACGGGTTTGGGCGGCGGTCACGACGAAAGAGAGCAAACCCTCAACCAATTGCTCGTTCAGATGGACGGCTTTGAGAGCAACAGCGGAATTATAGTTATGGCGGCGACCAACAGAGCGGATATATTAGACCCGGCGCTGCTTCGTCCCGGCAGATTTGACAGACAAATATATATCAACATCCCCGATGTTAGGGGCAGAGAGGAAATCTTTAAGGTTCACGCTAGAAACAAGCCTTTAGCGCCCGACGTAGACTTTAAGGTTTTGGCTAGAATCACCAGCGGTTTTTCGGGCGCCGATATAGAAAACCTTCTAAACGAAGCGGCTATTTTGGCGGCTAGAGCGGGCAGAAAGGTAATTACAATGCTGGACATCAACGAAGGCATTAATAAAGTAATTATGGGACCGCAAAAGAAAAGCCGCGTAATAACCGAAGTCGACAAGCGCATCACCGCTTATCACGAGGCCGGACACGCGATAGTCGCGAAAGTTTTGCCTCATTGCGACCCTGTGCACGAAGTTTCTATCATACCTAGAGGCAGGGCGGCGGGTTATACTATGACTCGTCCCGAAAGCGACGACGCCCATACCACATTTAATAAGCTCAACGACGAAATAGCTATGATGATGGGCGGAAGAGCGGCCGAAGAGCTGGTTATAAAAGACATATCCACCGGCGCGGTAGGCGACTTGCAAATGGCCACCGAAAGAGCGCGCAAGATGGTTATGGAGTGGGGTATGAGCTCTGAGCTTGGCCCGATTTACCTAGGCTCTACCCACGAAATTTTCTTGGGCAGAGATTACCAATCCGTGCATAACTACAGCGAAAAGGTGGCGGCTACTATCGACGCCGAAGTCAAGAAGATTTTGGATAAGGCTTATCAGACCGCTTTGAAAGTTCTAAGCGAGCACAGAGACGTTATGGACAAAATGGTCCGTCTGTTGATAGAAAAAGAGACCATTTACGCCGAAGAAGTGGACGCCCTAATGGCGGGCAAACCCTTAGAGGAAATCGAAAGGGAATTGGAAGAAAGACTGCAGCTTAGGGCAAAACAAGCGAACGAAGCGGTGCGTCAATACAACGCCCAAAGCAATAATTAAAAACAACGCGCGGATTAACACCCCGCGCGATTTTTTATTTAGCCGTTTTATTATTTGACTGAGTTATAAAAATCATATATACTAAAACGCGTAGGAAAAAGCGTAAGGTATTAAATATGGCAAAAGCAAAAAACAAATCGGTTTTAATTGTCAATATAATTATATTATCCATAGTGGCTTTGGCGGTGGTTTTCGGAATTGTTACGGCTTTTATTAAGACCGGACCCGCTCCTAAGCTTGAAAAGCCTGACACGATTCAGATTATCACTCAAGGCTCTCTCAATTCTCCAAATGACCGAGTAGATTTAACCAATAAAGAAGATATAGATAAATTTTATAATACCTATGTTCGCTCCACCGATTTTTCCGCTTTTAGAGGAATTTTGGAGTATCAATGGTTTAAAAAGGCTCATATTACTGCGACTAAGGACGAAGAGGGCAACAAGCAACTAAAGACTTTAAACAAGAACCAACTAAACGCCGTAACGGCTACGACCTCTTCTCAGGATAACGCCTCTAAGTATTTGATAGCGTTTAGGTATTCCAACAACGACGGTCCTAAAACCATAAAGATTGACGGCAAAGACATAGCTTACGACACCGTGTTCTTTGTCGTAAGACACACCGCGGGAGAAATCCGTTCTTTTAAGATGTATTTTGTGGAGTTTGAGAAACTAATTTTCGAGGATTTTTACGAGACATACGAGATAACCGCCTATGGGCAACTGACTAAATTATATACCTTGATTGAGGATATCTTAGAAAGCTAATAGAATAAACAACCCGCTAAAAAAGCGGGTTTTTTTGAAATAAATTCATATAGTTGAGAAAAAAGTTTATTTTTGATACAATAAAATCGCTTTTTAAAGTAGGCAAAAAATGGAAAGACAGACTATATTAATTTTAGATTTAGGCGGTCCCAACAATCAATTAATAGCAAGAAGAGTTAGAGAGTGCAATGTTTATTGCGAATTGCTGACATATACCGCCGATATACAAGAGATAAAAAGCTATAATCCCGTAGGAATAATTATAGCAGGAAGCGTAGACGATCCCGAAAGGATAGGAAATTTCCAGCTCGACAGCAAGATATTTGAGTTAGGCGTTCCCGTTTTGGGAATAGGATTGGGACAAGCTTTAATCGCCCAAAGCTTTGGCGGCGGCGTTGTCAAAACTGCGGACAAATATAAGACCTGCCAAGTTACGGCAGACGCCTCTCATCCATTATTTAACGGCGTTAAAAATGAGTTTGAGTGCTGGATTAACCAATCCGTTTTGGTCGATAATCTACCTAAAGGTTATTGCTCTATAGCCCGCACCCAAACCTATAAAAACGCCGCCATAGCAAACGACAATCTAAAAGCATACGGGCTGTTGTTCCACCCCGAAAGCTTTAACACCGATGAAGGGCTTAAAGTTTTAAAGAACTTTTTATATAACATCTGCCAAGCCCGTCCCGACTGGACGATGAAAAGCTACGCGCAAAACTATGTCAAAATCTTGCGCGAGCAAATCGGCGGAAAAAGGGTTTTGTGCGCGCTAAGCGGCGGGGTAGACAGCTCGGTTTGCGCGATGCTTGTGCAAAGAGCGATAGGCGATAATCTAGTGTGCATCTTGGTCGACCACGGCTTGATGAGAAAAAACGAGGCCGACGAGGTCGAAAGGTTTTTCAAGCAAAGCCAGGGCATTAATCTAATAAGAATAAACGCTCAAGACAGGTTTTTGGCTAGGCTAAAAGGCGTAACCGATCCTGAGAAAAAGCGCAAGATTATAGGCGAAGAGTTTATAAGGGTGTTCGAGGAAGAAGCCCAAAAATTAGGCGAAATAGATTATCTGGTTCAAGGCACAATTTATCCCGACATAATCGAGAGCGCGGGCGTAAAAAGCCACCACAACGTGGGCGGCCTGCCCAAGAACATAAAGTTTAAGGGCATAATCGAGCCTGTTAGAAGCTTGTTTAAGGACGAAGTTAGACAATTAGGTCTAGAGCTAGGTATGCCCGAAAGCCTTGTGTTTAGGCAGCCTTTCCCCGGCCCGGGACTGGGCGTAAGAGTAATAGGCGAAATAACCAAAGAAAAACTGGATATCCTAAGAGAAGCCGACGCTATATTTAGAGAAGAGATAGCCGCGGCGGGCCTTGACAAGAGCATTAATCAATATTTCGCCGTTCTAACCGATATGCGCTCTGTGGGCGTTAGAAAAGAAAAACGCACTTACGAGTATGTTTTGGCTCTAAGGGCGGTAAACACGACCGACTTTATGACGGCAAAATGGGCGCAAATACCCCATTCTGTTTTAGATAGAGTAAGCTCTAGAATAGTCAGCGAGGTAAAGTCCATAAATCGCGTGGTTTATGACATAACCAGCAAACCCCCCGCTACCATAGAGTGGGAGTAAATTTTATAGATAAGAAAAGGACGATATGGTTTTAGACAAAGTCAAAGAAGAGTGCGGAGTTTTTGGTTTTTTTGACAACGACGGCTTTGACGTGGTCCGAATGACCTATTACGGGTTGTATGCCCTGCAGCACCGCGGTCAGGAAAGCTGCGGCATAGCTGTCAACGACGACGGCGTAATAACGGTCCACAAGGGCAAGGGCCTGGTCAACGAAGTCTTTGACTCTGAAAACATTCAAGAGTTAAAAGGCAGAATGGCTGTCGGGCACGTGTTGTATTCCACTTCTAAGTTTCAACGGGAAGACTGCCAGCCGTTGGTCAGCCGTTATATTAAGGGAAGCTTAACTATCGCTCTCAACGGCAACTTGACTAACGCGTATGAGTTAAGGACAATGTTAGAGCAAGAGGGCGCGGTCTTCCAATCGTCTTCCAACGCCGAAATCATAATGCATCTAGCGGCGCGGGCGCGCACCAAGACGCATTCCATAGAGGAAGCGATGTTAAAGGTTTTGCCTAGATTGGAGGGCGCGTTTTCTTTGGTTATAATGAGCCCGCGAAAAATTATCGCTATCCGCGACCCCAAGGGCTTTAGGCCGCTGTGTCTAGGAAAGTTAAAAAATTCTTATATCATAGCGAGCGAAACCGCGGCTTTGGACGTTATAAGGGCGGAGTTTTTGAGAGATGTCGAGCCGGGCGAGATGGTTATAATAAACGAGGAAGGCCTAAAAAGCGTCAAATACGCCGACGATCCCAACCCTTCTTTGTGCGTGTTTGAATACATATACTTTGCCCGCCCCGACAGCGTTATAGACGGAGTGAGCGTCTACCAAGCTAGAGTTCAAACCGGAAAGTTGCTAGCCAAGGCCCATCCGGTAGAGGCGGATATTGTGGTGGGCGTTCCGGATTCGGGTTTGAGCTTCGCTGTAGGATACGCTCAAGAAAGCGGCATTCCTTACGGCGAAGGGCTCATCAAAAACCGCTACACCGGCAGGACGTTTATCAAGCCCACTCAAAACGAAAGGGAGATAAGCGTCAGCATGAAACTCAATGTCCTAAAAAACAACATTAAGGGCAAAAGGGTTATTTTGATAGACGACTCAATAGTTCGCGGAACCACTTGCGCCAACCTTATAAAATTGTTCAGGGATGCCGGCGCGACAGAGATACATATGCGGGTAGCCTCGCCGCCGTTTTTATGGCCGTGCTATTTTGGGACGGATATTCCATCGAGAAAGGAATTAATCGCCGTCCAATACACATTAGAAGAGATACGCCAAAAAATCGGCGCGGACACTTTGGGATACCTTCCGCTAGAAGATATAAAAAATATAGGATTAAGGACAGATATGGGTTATTGCGACGCGTGTTTTTCCGGCAGATACTCGATAAGCAAACTGCCTAAAAATGTTCCCGCGCCTTCCAAGACTCAGGAGGAAATAATATATGATAACAGCAGAAGATCTATTAAAGATTTCAAAATTATCAAGGCTTACACTTAACGAAAAAGAAGTAAAAGCTTTCGTGGAGGAGTTTAACTCTATCCTAAAAACCATCGAAACGCTAAACGAAGTGGACACCGAAGGCGTTGAACCCACTTATAGCATGATGGTTAATTTAGAGGATTTAAGAGAGGATAACGTAAAACCCTCTACGGATAGAGATAAAATTTTGCAAAACGCGCCCGAACAAGAAGACGGCTCGTTTAGAGTGCCTACAGTAGTGGAGTAAGACTATGCATACTAAGACGTTAAAACAGATAATTAAGTTACTGGAAGACAAAGAGGTCTCAAGCGTAGAAGTCGTTCAAAACTGCCTAGACCAAATAGAAAAAAACAAGCATCTCAACGCTTTAAACTATGTCAACGCCGAAGATGCGCTCAAAAAAGCCAAAGAGATAGACGCAAGACGCGCTCGCGGCGAAAAGATAGGCGCGCTGGCAGGCGCTCCCATTTTGATAAAAGACAATATTTGCACGGACGGCATTCCCACGACTTGCTCGTCCAAGATGCTTCATAACTTTATACCGCCCTATAACGCCACGGTTGTGGAAAGGCTGCTAGCCCAAGACGCCATAATCATAGGCAAGACTAATATGGATGAGTTCGCTATGGGCTCGGGCAACCTAAGCTCTTATACGGGCATTGTTCGCAACCCCCGAAACACAGATTACGTCCCGGGCGGTTCCAGCGGCGGCAGCGCGGCGGCGATTGCGGCTAATCTTGCTTACGCGGCGCTTGGCACGGACACTGGCGGTTCCATAAGAGAGCCCGCAAGCTTTTGCGGAGTGGTAGGAATAAAGCCCACTTACGGGGCTATCTCCAGACACGGCGTTATAGCGTTGTCCAGCAGCTACGACCAAGTAGGCCCTATGACAAAGGACGTAGAAGACGCCGCGCTTATGATGCAGATTATAAGCGGACACGACGAGCAGGACAATATTACCTATCATTGGGACTGCTCTAATCTAGCTAATATAGACAAGAGCTTTACCTTCAAGGGCAAGAGAATAGGCGTTCCTAAAGAGTTTATGGAGATGATTCAAGACCAGGACGTCAAAAACGTTATGACCAAACAGCTTGACAATCTAAGCTCAAGCGGCGCGGAGATTGTTGAGTTGTCTATGCCGACTTTGAAGTATTCTATTCCCGTATACTATGTGTTCGGCTACGCCGAGGCGGCTTCCAACCTTGCTAGGTTTGACGGCATTAAATACGGCTACCGTACGGAAAAATTCGACGACCTAATGGATATTTACTTTAAGAGCCGCACCGAAGGCCTCGGCAGAGACGTTAAGCTAAGAATTTTAATCGGAAACTATGTAACGGCCAAGGGCAACTTTAACGCTTACTTTAGAAAGGCGCAAAAAGTGCAGACTCTTATCAAAAAAGAGTTTGAGCGCGCGTTTGAGGCTTGCGATTTGATTTTGACGCCTACCACGCCCGCGCCCGCTTTCAAGATAGACCAAGACCAAGAAGACGTAAAAGTCAAGTATATGTCGGACGCGTTTGTCGTTCCCGTAAATATCGCCGGCAACGCGGCTATAAGCGTGCCCGGGGGCGTCAGCAGCAAGGGATTGCCCATAGGGCTTCAAATAATCGTGCCGTATTTTAAAGAAAAACTTATGCTTGACGCAGCCTATGCTTTTGAGAGGATAAGAGGATGAGTTACGTACCAGTTATAGGATTAGAAGTTCATACCGAGTTAAAGACCAATACGAAGATTTTTTGCTCCTGCAAAAACCAATTCAGCCATACGCCTAACGTCAATTGCTGTCCGGTTTGCGTGGGTATGCCCGGCGCGTTGCCTTCCCTAAACAAGACAGCTGTGGAGTATACCATAAAAGCGGGGCTTGCACTCGGCTGCGATATAATAGATGTGGCGCGTTGGGAAAGAAAGCATTATTTCTATCCCGACCTGCCTAAGGCTTATCAGATAACCCAGGCGGAAGCGCCTATCTGCCTAGGCGGCGGCTTGGAGATTGATACGCCCAACGGCCCTAAGAAAATTAGAATCAACCATATACACTTAGAAGAAGACGCCGGAAAACTAGTGCATTCCGAATACGGCGGCAGCTTGGTCGACTATAACCGAGGCGGAGTTCCTTTGATAGAGATAGTGACCGAGCCCGATATCTCCAGCGCGGACGAGGCTATAGCGTTTTTGGAGAACTTAAGAGCGCTCTTAAAATATATCGGCGTTTCGGACTGCAGAATGGAACAAGGCTCTTTAAGATGCGACGTCAATATTTCAATTCACAGACCGGGCGAGCCTTTTGGAACAAGGGTAGAGATGAAAAACTTGGCGTCTTTTAAGGCGGTTCATAAGGCTATTACTTATGAGATAGCCCGCCAGACCGAAGTATTGAATTCGGGCGGCAAGGTCGAGCAGGAAACCCGCCGCTGGGACGACCAAAAAGGCCGCACGTTTACAATGCGCACCAAGGAAGACGCGCAAGACTATAGATACTTCCCGGACGCCGACCTGCCTCAAGTCAAAATCAGCAGGGAGAATGTGCAAAGGATAAAGGAATCATTGCCTTTGCTGCCTAAAGAGCGCGCTCAAAAATATGTGGACGAATATAAACTCCCTCAATACGACGCGCAGATTTTGACTTCGGAAAGGGCGATAGCGGAGTTCTTTGACGAGTGCGTGGCCGCCTACGATAACCCTAAGATGATATCCAACTGGATAATGACCGAAGTGATGAGAAAGCTAAAAGAGCACGAAAGCGAGGATATCGTCTTGCCCATTAAGCCTAAGCACTTCGCCAAGACGCTCAAGCTATATGCCGACAATGTAATCAACCAGCCCGCGGCAAGAACGCTGTTTGAGTATATGTGGGATAAAGACAGCGAAACCGACCCCGAAGAGCTTATCCAAAAACTCAACCTTGCTCAAATCAGCGACGAGGGCGAGCTAGAGAATATAATAAAGGATATAATCGATAAAAACCCCGCGGCCGCTAACGATGTAAAAAGCGGCAATAAGAAAGCTATAGCGTTCTTTGTGGGCCAAGTAATGAAAGCCACCAAAGGCAAGGCTAACCCTAAGACTGTTAACGATATTCTGGAGAAATTGCTGCAATAAGTTCATAATAAAGTCCAAAGCCTAAATATAACTTAGGCTTTGGGCTTTTTGTATTTTTAGGGGAAAGGATTAATTTTATTATAAATTCGGGTTAGATTAAAAAATTTTTTTCGGTTTTAGGTTATGGATAAGAAAACAGCTTTAAAATATCTTAACAAAAATCGAATGCTTAATATCGATATGATAGACAGCGTGGAAAGCAATGAATCCGAGGTTATTTACGCCGGGGACAACGGCGTGCTGCTCTATGTTTACGCCGGGGATTCGTATTTAATAAGCGCCGATTATGATGTGGAAAAGATTTTGGTCTGCGCTAAGCCCGATGCCGATGTTTTCCTGGCGCACCAAGATTTTTATATTCCTTTGATAAAAGAGCAGTTTGGGTTAAAAAGCGAAATGCGCTGCTACACCGCGGTTTATACCAAGCCTAACCCGCCGGAATACAAAATAGATTGCGAGATAAGACAGCTTACTCTGGATTATCTGGATATCGTGGCCGCTACATATTCGCACGTAAATAATAGAGAATACCTAGAAAGACGCATAAAAGATAACTATATGTTCGGCGCGTTTTCGGGCGGCGAGCTGATGGGCTATATAGGCATCCACGACGAGGGCGCTATGGGTATGCTGGAGGTATTGCCTGAGCATAGGCGCAAGGGTATAGGATACGCTTTGGAAGCTTATCTTATAGGCGACTTGTTAAAAAAGGGCAGAGTCCCTTACGCGCATATTATAGAAGACAATTTTGCTTCGCTGTCGCTTCAAAAAAAGCTTGGTATGGATATTATAGAAGATAAGGTCACCTGGATTTTTAAATAATTACCAACAATATCAAACCGCTAAATATTGCTTTTTTCTATATATTAGTATAAAATAGTCTGGCGATATTTTTTTGGAGAGATGTCTGAGCGGTTGAAAGAGCACGACTCGAAA
>DATCKE010000030.1:0-2260 GCA_036562445.1 Clostridia bacterium | reverse complement strand
GGTATGACTTAGGCGTCAACGAGCAAGACACAAACTCTATAATACTTGCCGTCAAAATCACAAGCGCCACCATAATAAAAGACCATTACGCCGTCCGATATGATTTAGACTTTGTCAACAAAACGGCTGAAGACAAGGCGGTCGTAATATAAGCATTTAGAAAAAAAGGGGTATATTTACCAAGAATTTTAGCGCGCTTTTAGGATAAAAGCGCGCTAAAATTTAGGAGGCAATTTTGATTGTAAGCGCAAGCCGCAGGACGGATATTCCTGCTTTTTATGCCGAATGGTTTTTTAACCGCCTTAAAGAAGGGTATGTTTTGGTTAGAAATCCGTATAATTACCGCCAAGTGAGTAAAATTTCTTTATCGCCCGAGGCGGTAGACTGCTTTGTCTTTTGGACGAAAAACCCAACTAAGATATTGGAAAAATTAGACTTGCTTAAAGACTATAAATATTATTTTTTGATAACGATTACCCCTTACGACAACCTAATCGAAAAAAACCTTCCGCCCAAAGATTTTATAATCCAATCGTTCCAAAAGCTTTCTGAAATGATAGGCAAAAACCGAACGATATGGCGCTACGACCCCATTTTTTTGGCGGATAAGATAGACATAGACTACCACCGCAGAGAGTTTGACAAGATGTCCTCGCTTTTAGCGGGCTATGCCGAGCGTTGCGTCATAAGCTTTTTGGACTTATATCCCAAAATTCAAAAAAATGCCCAAAGGTTAAAAATCGCGCCGCCTAATACCGAGCAAATTTTAGAGCTTTCGGAGATTTTATCCGGCATAGCGGGCAAGAAGGGAATAAAACTTCAAACCTGCTGCGAAAGCGTGGATTTAACTATGTTTGGGATAGAGCGCGGCAAATGCGTGGACGATAAGCTGATAGAAGAAATCGCGGGCAAAAAGCTTAGCCTTTCTAAGGACAAAAATCAAAGGCAAAACTGCGGCTGCGCCCTAAGCGTAGACATAGGCGCTTATGACTCTTGCCGCCACGACTGCGTTTACTGCTACGCCAATATCAGCGAAAAAGCTGCCGACCGAAATATAAAAAACCACGACCCATATTCGCCCCTATTAATCGGCCGCCCCGAACCAGAGGATGTTATAACAGAACGACCAATAATAACATTTAAGGCAAAATAGCTAGTTTTTAAAATAAAGACAATGATTATTAATCTCCTAAAAACGGAATTCAAGCCTTTTTTCCAAGTTAATACAGCGGATAGAAAACGCCGTAACATAAATAACGATTTACAACACCCCAAACCCCCAAACCCCCAAACCTTTAAACAACTTTCACCAATTTCTTTTTTTTAAATGCAACCCGTTTCTCAAAGTGCTATACTTTAAGGGACGGCTAAAAATTGATTTTCGAGGCGAAAGACAAATGTGGATTGTAATGGCTGTATTATCCGCCGTGTTTGCGGCGTTAACCGCGATATTAGCTAAACTAGGCATAAAAAAGACCGACTCTGACGTGGCGACAGCGCTAAGAACCATAGTCGTATTGATTTTCTCCTGGCTAATGGTTTTTATTGTCGGCTCGGCGAAAACGATAACCCAAATAGACACAAAATCATTAATCTTTATTATTCTTTCCGGGCTAGCCACGGGGCTTTCTTGGCTGTGCTATTTTAAAGCGCTTTCAATGGCGGATGTAAACAAAGTCGTCCCCATAGACAAAAGCAGCACAGTTTTGTCCGTCGTTTTAGCTATAATAATCTTTCAAGAAGTAAACAACCTAATAATCAGGTTAGTCGGGGTGGTTCTGTTTTCCGCCGGCGTGTTTTTGATGATAGAAAAAAAGCAGACCGATACCGCTCAAAACCAAAAAGGCTGGCTTATTTTCGCCGTTCTTTCGGCGGTGTTCGCCGCGCTGACATCCATTCTCGCCAAGATAGGCATAGACAATGTGGAATCCAACCTTGCCACAGCGATTAGAACTTGCGTCGTGCTGGCAATGGCTTGGGTTTTGGTTTTCGTAAAAGGCAAACAACGCGAGCTAAAAAACATCGACAAAAAAGAGCTGATATTTATCTTTCTATCAGGCCTAGCTACGGGCGCGTCGTGGCTTTGCTATTTTTGGGCAATCAAGCACGGCGTGGTAAGCGTAGTCGTCCCTATCGATAAGATGAGCATATTAATAACAATAATCTTCTCGACTATCTTCCTAAAAGAAAAACTGCATAAAAAATCTATCGTCGGTCTTTTATTAATGACCGCCGGAACTTTGGTAATGTCGATATTCGC
>DATCKE010000025.1:0-12242 GCA_036562445.1 Clostridia bacterium | reverse complement strand
CTAAAAGAGATAATGTCTATGGCTTATCTAGCCGAAACCAATATGGACCTTGCTATGAACGGGTTAATTAACCGAACGGACGAGGATTTCGGACTAATAGAAAAAAACGAGAAGCAATTAAACTTTCTCAACAAAGCTATTACCAACTACCTGGTCAAAATCAGCTCTTTAAATATTTCCCGCAAAGACGAAAAACTCATAGGAACGCTGTATCACGTAGTTTCCGACATAGAAAGAATAGGCGACCATTCCGAGAACCTAATGGAGGCCGCCCAGCTCTTGCTTACTAACGGCGGCGGCTTGTCAGAGGAAGCTCAAAAAGAATTAACCTATATGTATCAAAAGGTTAAGTTATTATACAGAGACGCCTTGTATGTGTTTGATAAGCGCGACGTCAATATGATAAGAGAAGTAAACCGCCGCGAGGAAGAAATAGACAATATGAAAAAAGAATATACCAACAACCACATCAAGAGACTGCACAGCGGCATTTGCTCGGTAGAAAGCGGCGAGGTCTTTTACGAGGTAACCACCAACCTAGAAAGAATAGCGGACCACCTTACCAATATTGCTTACAGCGTAAGAGAACGAATTACGCATCAACCCGTATGATAATACATTATCAAAGTGTTTGACATTAATTGCCAAAAAGGTTATATTATATTTGTCAACAAGTAAAAAATTTTTAATAGGAGATTAAATATGAATAAACTAACGGTCAAGGATGTTGATGTTACCAATAAGCGCGTGTTTGTTCGCGCGGACTTTAATGTTCCCCAAGACGAAAACGGCAATATTACCGATGAAAACAGAATTATAGGCGCTCTGCCTACCATAAAATATCTAATCGAGCACAAGGCTAAAATCGTTTTGTGTTCTCACCTTGGCAGACCTAAGGGCGACGGCTTCGACGCTAAGTATTCGCTAGCTCCCGTAGCTAAAAGACTCAACGAGCTGTTAGGCGGCGTAGTTACTTTGGCTAAGGACGTAATCGGCGAAGACGCCAAGGCGAAAGCAGCGGCTCTAAAGCCCGGCGAAGTGTTATTGCTTGAAAACGTTAGATTCCACAAAGAAGAAACCAAAAACGATCCCGAATTCGCTAAGCAATTAGCCCAATACGGCGAAATATTTGTAAACGACGCGTTTGGAACGGCTCACAGAGCTCACGCTTCCACCGCGGGCGTATGCGATTACATCCCCGTAAGCGTAGCCGGCTTCCTAATCGCTAAAGAATTAGAGATTATGGGCGGAGCTTTGGAAAATCCTAAGCGTCCTTTCGTGGCTATCTTGGGCGGCGCTAAAGTCAGCGACAAAATCGGCGTTATCAACAACTTGTTGGACAAAGTCGACAGCCTCCTAATCGGCGGCGCTATGGCTTACACCTTCGCGCTTGCTAAAGGCGGCAAGGTCGGCGACTCTAAAGTCGAGCTTGACAAAGTAGACTTAGCTAAAGAATTATTGCAAAAAGCTCAAGAAAAGGGCGTTAACCTGATGTTGCCCGTGGACAACGTGGCGGCGGACGCCTTCAGCGCGGATGCTAACTCCCAAGTCGTAGACAGCCTTAACATTCCTGACGGATGGCAAGGCTTGGACATCGGACCTAAGACTTGCGAAAACTACGCTAAGGTTATAAAAGACGCCAAGACCGTTATCTGGAACGGACCTATGGGCGTATTTGAGTTTGAGAAATTCGCGGTAGGCACCAAGGCTATCGCGCAAGCGCTGGCTGACAACCCCGAAGCGATAACCATAATCGGCGGCGGCGACAGCGCGGCCGCTATAGAACAGCTGGGATTTGCCGATAAGGTAACCCATATATCCACCGGCGGCGGAGCTTCTTTGGAATTCTTAGAAGGATTAGAGCTCCCTGGAATTGCAAGATTAAACGATAAGAAGTAAAATAAATAAAGGGGCAAGGGATAAAAAACCTTGCCCTAATTAAAAGTAAGAGGATTTTTATTATGAGAAGACCTATTATCGCTGGAAACTGGAAAATGAACAACACGATTGCGCAGACTAAAGAGCTTTTGGCGCAATTGATTCCCAAAGTTAAGGACACTAAATGCGAAGTGGTCGTATGCGTTCCTTTTACCGATTTACATATCGCGGGCGAGATGATAAAAGGCACTAACATAGCCTTAGGCGCTCAAAACGTGCACTGGGCTGACCAAGGCGCGTTTACGGGCGAGATAAGCGCGCAGATGTTGGTCGAGCTTGGCGTAAAATATGTAATCATCGGCCACAGCGAAAGACGCCAATACTTTGGCGAAACAGACCAAACTGTTAATAAAAGAGTCATCCAAGCTCTCAAAAACGGGCTTATTCCTATTATGTGCGTAGGCGAAACCGAGCAAGAAAGACTAAGCGGCTTGACCGACGAAGTCAACAAAAGGCAATTGACCATAGGCTTGCAGGACATTTCTCCCGAAGACGCCAAGAAAATAGTTATCGCTTACGAGCCTGTTTGGGCTATCGGCACGGGCAGAACCGCCACCGAGCAAGACGCCGACGAGACCATCGGCAAGATTAGAGATATCTTAAGCGTGATGTTTTCACATGACATAGCGCAGCAAATTAGAATACAATATGGTGGAAGCATGAACGCCAAAAACGCCGACGGGCTTATGGCGATGCCTCAAATAGACGGAGGTTTGATAGGCGGCGCGAGCCTAAAAGCGGAGGACTTTAGCCTGATAATAAAGGCCGCCGACGCACAAAAAAAATTATAAAAAACTGACCTTAAAGAAGGACTACATATGAAAAACAGATTTGTAGCTTTAATTATTATGGACGGATTTGGCGAAAGAGAGGCCAAGGAGTGCAACGCCGTAGCTATCCAAGGCACGCCTAATCTAAAAAAACTCAGAGAAGAGTATCCATTTACCCTAATTGGCGCTAGCGGCTTAGACGTAGGCTTGCCCGCGGGACAGATGGGCAACAGCGAAGTCGGACACCTAAATATCGGCGCGGGCAGGATTGTTTATCAAGACATCACCCGCATAGACAAGGCCATTATGGACGGCGAGTTCTTTGAGAATCCCGCCCTAAAAGGCGCTATGGAAAACGCCAAAAAGAATAATTCCAAACTGCACCTAATAGGCTTGTTGTCCGACGGCGGAGTCCACAGCCACATCAACCACCTTTTCGCGTTGTTGGATATGGCTAAGCGCAACGGCCTAGAGAAAGTCTATGTCCACGCGCTTATGGACGGACGCGACGTTTCTCCCACAAGCGGCGTTCACTTTGTGGAGCAAACCCAGCAAAAGCTAAAAGAGCTTGGCATAGGCAAAGTGGCGAGCGTTTGCGGCAGATATTACTTTATGGACAGAGACAACCGCTGGGAGAGAGTGGAAAAGGGCTTTAACAGTTTGACAGCGGGCAAATATAAAAAAGTTCAAGACCCCGTAAAGGCTATAGAGGAATCCTACGCCAACGGCGTAACCGACGAGTTTATCGAGCCGTTCGCCGTTGTGGACGCTAACGGCTATTACGATGGTCAAGTCGACGCGGGCGACAGCGTAATTTACTTTAACTTCAGAGCGGACAGAGCGCGCGAAGGCACTAGAGCGTTTATTTATGAAGACTTTGACAAGTTCGAAAGAGCCAAAGGCTACCTGCCCGTGTATTTTGTTCAGATGACCGAATACGACGCCACCTTTACCGGGCTTCACACCGCTTACGCTCCCAAAGAGTTAAAAAACACTTTGGGCGAATATTTGGCTAACCTGGGATACACCCAATTAAGAATAGCCGAAACCGAAAAATACGCGCACGTTACCTTCTTCTTTAACGGCGGCGTGGAAACGCCCAACAAAAACGAGCGCAGAATTTTGATAAATTCGCCCAAGGTCGCCACATACGACCTAAAGCCCGAAATGTCGGCTTACGAGGTATTGGAAACCGCCATAAAGGAAATAAAATCCAAAGAAATAGACGTTATGATTTTGAACTTCGCTAACTGCGATATGGTAGGACACTCGGGCAATCTAGAGGCCACCATAAAAGCGGTAGCGGCCGTGGACGACTGCGTAGGACAATTAATTAAAGTCATCAGAGAAATAGGCGGCGCGGCTATTGTTACCGCCGACCACGGCAACGCCGAGCAGCTTTGCTACGACGACGGCTCTCCCTGCACGGCTCACACCACCAACCCCGTGCCTTGCATCTTAGTGGACGACACAAGAAAGGACGTCAAATTAAGAAGCGGCGGCAAGTTGTGCGACCTTGCGCCTACTTTGCTGAAGATTTTGGGCGAATCCATTCCCCAAGAAATGGAAGGCGAGCCGTTATTTTAATTAAAAGCGCTTGTTTTATTAAAAGGATTATGTTATAATCATAAAGCTAAATTTTTATAACGGAGGAAGATTGTCTTGACGCTGTTTTTGCAAACTGTTCCGGAATGGGTGTCGGTAAGTTTCCCTTATATAAGAATGGCGCTTATGGTAATAGAAGTGCTGTTGTCTATATTCTTGATTATCGTCGTATTGTTCCAACCCGGCGATTCCGAGGGTTTAGGCGCGATATCCGGCGGTCAAGACACTTTCTTTGGCAAGCATAAAGGCAACACTTTGGAAGGTCGAATGAAAAAATTGACCATATGGACGGCCGCTTTATTGGTTGTCAACGCGGCGTTGTTCTTTATCTCTTTGGCAATATACGCTGGTTAATAAAAACTTATGAGAAATACTTAGGGCGGCTAGTTGAGCTGCCCTATTTTTTTAGATAATAATACGCATAATATATAGTATACACTAATATTAAAAGGACAAGGTATGCCTAACTTTAAGGAAAGAATTTACGAAATAATAACAAACGAGCAATTATCAGGCTTGACCAAAGAATCTTTGTTGAAAAAACTTGGCGCAAAAAGCGCTTTTGAGAATAAGATAATAGGACAAGCCCTAAACGAGTTAGCCAAAGAAGGCAAGCTGGTCGCGCAAGAGACCAAAAAGACCTGCAAATATTTTTTGCCCTATAAGATTAACGCCTATAAGGGCAAAATACAGGGCAACGCGCGCGGCTTTGGGTTTTTTATAAGCCCCGAACTAGGCGAGGATGTGTTTATCCCGCCCAGGGCTATGAACAACGCCGTTCACGGCGACACCGTTATGGTTAAGGTCAACAAACATAAATCCCAAGGGCTGTCGCTTGAGGGCGAGGTTTTGAGTATTCTAGAGCGGGGCGTAAAAACGGTGGTAGGGCAGTTTTACTGCAGGCAAAACCAAAATTTCGCCTTTGTCACGCCGGACGATAATAACTTTAACTACGATATCTTTATACCCGCCGACAGCTTCAACGGCGCGAAAAACGGCCAAAAGGTAGTGGTGGAGATAACCGCCTATCCGGACGAAAAGTCCAAAAGCCCCCAAGGCAGGGTTATCGAAATCTTGGGCGACGCGGGCGACCAAGGCGTGGACGTTTTGTCTATAATACGCTCATATAACCTTTACGAAGAGTTTGACCAAAAGGTTTTGGAAAACGCAAGAAAGGTTGCCGTGCCTATAACCGAAAAGGACCTAAAAGGCAGGCAAGACTACCGCGACTGGAATATAATCACCATAGACGGCGACGACGCTAAAGACTTAGACGACGCCGTAAGTCTATACAAGGACGAAAAAGGGCATTATTTCTTAGGGGTGCATATAGCCGATGTCTCGCACTATGTCAAGCCCAATTCGCCTTTGGACAAAGAAGCCCTAAAGCGCGGCACCAGCGTGTATTTTGCCGACAGAGTGCTGCCTATGCTGCCTAGAGAGCTTAGCAACGGCATTTGCTCTTTAAACGAGCGCGAGGACAGACTGACCTTGTCTGTTTTGATAGAGTTTGATACCGAAGGCAAAGTGGTCGGCTCTGAGATTTATGAGAGCGTCATAAACAGCAAGGCCAGAATGACTTACGACAAGGTCAACAGGCTCTTAGCCGGAGACAGAGATTTAGAGCAAAAATACCTGGACTTTTTGCCTATGCTCAAAGATATGGAAGAGCTGATGTATCTGTTAAACCAAAGGCGCAGAGAGCGTGGCTCAATCGACTTTGAGATACCCGAGAGCAAGATTATATTGGACAAAAACGGCAAGGTTATCGACGTTATGCCCTATCCGCGCGGGGTAAGCAACAGGATTATAGAAGAGTTTATGATAGCCGCCAACGAGGCTGTGGCGGAGACATTCTTCCACGCCGATATACCTTTTGTTTATAGAATACACGAAAATCCCAGCGAGGAAAAGACGGCGGCGATGCTGGCGTTTGTGGAAGGCGTAGGCATTAAGGTCAAGCTGAACAAAAACAACGCTATCTTCCCTAAGACCGTTCAGCAAATCTTAGCTCAAGCCGAGGGCAAGCCGATATATAATATAGTCAACAAGGTTGTCCTAAGGTCTATGCAAAAGGCGAGATATTACGAAGAAAACTTAGGGCACTTTGGATTGGCGAGCAAGTTTTACTGCCATTTTACTTCGCCTATACGCCGTTATCCGGACTTGGCTATACACAGGATAATAAAAGACTTTTTGCATAACGGCTTGCAAAATATGAAAAAATATGAGAAATTTGTTGTGGAGGCAAGCTCTATCTCCAGCGAGCGCGAGCGCATAGCCGAAAACGCCGAAAGAGATGTGGACGACTTGCTGAAGGCTCAATTTATGAGCGAAAGATTGGGCGAAAAATACGAAGGCATCATAAGCGGCGTAACCGATTTTGGAGTGTTTGTGGAATTGCCCAATACCTGCGAAGGGCTTATTAAGCTGGAAAACTTGCCTAAAGACTACTACCATTTTGACGAGGCCAATTACGCTTTGGTGGGCAAGAGAATGGTTTACCGCTTAGGCGACAAAATAGAAGTCATAGTCGCGGGCGCGGATTTGGAAAACAGAAGGGTAGAATTCGTGCCGGCGTAAAATCGATAATCTTAGAAGGGTTTAGGGGATATAATGGAAGGTATAAAAATTATCGCCGAAAACAGGCAGGCTAGACACGAGTATTTCGTGCTGGATTCATACGAGGCGGGCATTGTCCTAAAAGGCGACGAAGTAAAGTCCATAAGGCAGGGCGCTGTCAACCTAAAAGACAGCTTCGCTGTTATAGTCAAGGGCGAGGTGTTTTTGCGCAACTGCCATATCACGCCCTACGAAAAGGGCAGTTACTTTAACAGCGAGGCAAGGCGCGACCGAAAGCTGCTTTTAAACCGCTCGGAGATATCCAAGCTAACCGGCAAGGTCAGCGAAAAAGGTTTGACGCTTATACCGCTTAAGATGTATTTTAAGCGCGGTCTGGTTAAGGTGGAGCTGGGGCTTTGCCAAGGCAAAAAAACATACGACAAGCGCGAAACCCTAAAGCGCAAAACCCAAGAGCGAGAAGCCCAAAGAGCGATAAAAGAGTATTATTAACAAAAACTAACGCGCCATTTAGACAGGGCGCGTTTTTTATATTGCGAATTATATTGGTCAGTATTGCGTCAATCGATTTACTTGGTTGAAGGCTATTTTTTCTCTTTGACTATTCTCTTTTTGCCCTCAAACATAAGCGCCACCGTTCCAGGGCCGGTGTGCGAGCCGATTACAGGGCCGATGTAGCCTATTTTTACATCTGCCGCGCCGGCGCTAGCAAGCTTTTCTTTTAGCTCAAGAGCCGTTTCTAAGTCGTCCGAATGCGCTATATACACGGTCGTGGCGTTAGGCGCTTTTTCGCGGATGTAATAGTTTACTAGGACGTTTAGCGCCTTTTTTTGCCCGCGCTCTTTTCCGATAACCACAAGTTCGCCCATATGATTGACGGCTATGATAGGCCTTATGCCTAACAGCGAGCCTACCAAAGCGGAAGTGGAGGACAGTCTGCCCCCGCGTCGCAAAAAGAACAGGTTTTTTATTATTACAAAGTGCTGAAGCCTTTCGACCAACCCGTTAAGATATTCCGCTGTCTCTTGCGCGCTTTTTCCCGCCTTTCTTAACTCTACCGCCGTGTCGACTAGCAACATTTGCCCTAAGGTAGCGCCTTTTGAGTCAACGATATAGACCTTGCGGTCGGGATGTTTTTGCTCGACTTCTTTCGCGGCGATTTTTGCGTTTTCGCAAGTGGTCGAAAGCCCGCTTGAGAGTGTTATATGAACTATATCGCCCGCGGCTTTTGACAACAAATCCTCAAAATACTCGGCGGTCTCTGTCGCGTTTAGCTGGGTGGTCTTGGGCATCTTGCCCGCGCGCAATTGGTCGTAAAACGCCTTGTATTCCGCTTCGGAATCGTAGTTGTCTCTATATTCTACGTCGTCGATGATATAAGCCATTGGGATATAAAAGACATCTTTTTGGGTTAATTCGCTTTTTTTCGCATCGCAGCAAGAATCGGTGGATATTATAAAATTCATTTTATTCTCCTTTTTTATAGGTTTTAGACATTATACTTGATAAGAAAATCGACATCAAGCATAAAAATGTCTAAAAACGGCGAAATAAGAAACCGTGACCAAACTGTAATCTATATGTAAATTTTTCCCAATTTTAATAAAAAAATAAATTAGCGAATTTGTCGGATTGGAAATAATTTTATAAGCCAATCTCGTTAAAAACTATAGCCAATCTCAAAAAAATATGATAATATATCTATTGCTGAAATTTAATACGGGGATGTAGCTCAGTTGGTAGAGCGCTTGAATGGCATTCAAGAGGTAGTCGGTTCGATCCCGATCATCTCCACCAAAAAAGACCGCTTCAATTAGGCGGTCTTTTTATTTTTTAAATTTTTTTTAATAATAACTCATACAAGATACAAAATAAAAATATTCGCATATTTTAATTAATATAATTATTTTCACAAAACATCCTTATAACAATGTTGAAAATTGTCAAAAAATTTGGTAATATTAGACAAAATAAAATTTAAAGGATGCTAGAAAATTGGGAACGATAAGAAAGACTATAGCTATAGCGGGCGACAGCAATATTGACAACGACCCCGTAAAACAAAAAATAGCTTTTGAGACGGGCAAGATTTTGGTAGACCACGGTTTTAGGATTATATCCGGCGGTTTGGGCGGCGTAATGGAATACGCTTTTAAAGGCGCGCACGCCTCAAAGAACTACAAAGAAGGCGACACCATCGGAATATTGCCTATGTTTTCGCCTTTGGACGCGAACCAATACGCGGACGTGGTTATCCCTACCGGCTTAGACTTATACCGCAACGTGATTATAGCCAACTCGGCTTCCGCGCTGGTGGCTATAGGCGGCGGCGCGGGCACATTGTCCGAAATCGCCAACGCTTGGGCGTTGCACAGGCTGATTATAGCTTATAAAAACGTCAACGGCTGGAGCGCCAAAGTGGCGGACACAAAACTAGACCATAGGATTAGATACAAAGACTTTGACGACAAAATTTTCGGCGTATCCACGCCGGAAGAAATGATAGAAATAATCAACCAATATATTGGAAAATACAACTCTTACCACAAGGGCATAATCAAAGGCGAATAAAAAAAGTCTTGCCAAGCAAGACTTTTTTATTTTACGCCCGGCTTTTCAGGGCCTTTATCTTCTTTTTTAGTATCGCATAAAGCTCTATGCGAGGCTATAAGCTGCAAAGCGCCCGACAACTGGCTGAACACTCGGGCAAGAAAGAAAATCTCTTCCCTATCCAACCCTTGAGCCAAGGAGTTAGCCAGGGCGGAAACCGCGAAGTTTATCTCGCACTCGTTCAGCTCGCAAAAATCCATTTAAACACCTCTATAGTATATATGTCCGAAGCCGAACGCTTGCGAAAACTATTTTATTCACCGATTTTATTGGCCTTCTTTTTAAAAGTCAAATCGCTGTTAAACTCGGGCATAAACTTACGATAACGCTTAGGCAAAAACTGTCTTTGAAGCCTTAGGTTTTGGCGTTCTCTTATGTTCACGCTGTCAAAATAATCCTGCCAAGCCGCCTGCAACGCCTGCTCTTCCTCGCTTAAAGTTATCTGAACTTGGGAAGCGGGCACGATTTTGCAAATCACCCCGTCGTAAGCGAGCATTTTTTCTCTGCCTACGTCGTGTATGCAAAACGGCATACCTTTATATCTTTGGGTAAAATGCTCGGCCAAAGCGTCCAATATGTCGTGGTCGGGCGAAATGGGCGCGTAATACACGCCAAAGTCAGTCTGCCTAAACCTGACAAAGCCGCGCATACGGTGTATCTCGTGGTTTACCGCGTATACAAGGTTGTTAAAAGCAATCACATCGGGATGGTTGAGCATATTAAGCGCCTCGTGTTTTTTGCAAAACAATAGCTTAATAAACCTAAAAATAGCCAAGTCCTTGTCCGCGTCGCGGTGCCTAAAGGCGGCGTAAATATTGTCCAAAGCGTTGTAGCTTATTCGCTTTATGCCCGTGATAACCCTTTCCGCTTTGATTAAGTCGGTGTCAATGGAAGCTGTTTGATACAACAGGCTTGCCTGAAAATCCTGCTTGGACGAATGAATCGCCACGGGCTCTACGCCCATTCTATACGCCTCGAATACCGCAGTGAAAAAACCCTCGATTGTTCCGTCGTAAACGAATATCATATCAAAACTCTCCCGTAACTAAACTTTGTTTAAAATCGTCAAACATACTTATCTGCTCGTTTGCTTCGCTTAACATATATTGATTTAGGCGGTTGTAGTTATTGATGCCGTAAAACTTGCCGTTGATGGTGATAAAGTTTTGCGCGCGCTTTAAGACCACTTTCATTCTCTTTAGGTCGTCCAAGGTAAGCCGTCCGGTCTTTCTAGCCCGCACGATTCTCCAGGCGTTTTTTATGCCTATCCCCGGCACTCTTAACAACACCTCGTAGGGCGCTGTGTTGACCTCAACCGGGAATTTGTCCATATTCCTAAGCGCCCAATCGGTCTTAGGGTCTAGGTCGTAATTTAAATTAGCCTCGGGCGAGATGAACTCGTCCACGCTAAAGCCGTAAAACCTTATTAGCCAGTCGGCTTGGTAGAGCCTGTTTTCTCTTTTTAGGTTGGCTGGTTTGGTGGGCAAAAGGGTGGGGTTGCCCACAGGCTCATACGCCGAGTAATACACGCGCTTGAGCCTATAATGCCTGTATAACGCCTCCGAAAGCTTTAAAATCACGCCGTCGGAATCGGGCGTAGCGCCGACTATCAATTGGGTGGTCTGTCCGGCGGGGATGGGCTTTTTGAGCCCGCTTTGTCGGGGTTTGGGAATAAAATCGGATATTATCGCTTCCGATGTCCCTAAGAGCCTGTTGCTCTTGGACAGCTCTTGAGCGTTTAGATATATGTTGGACAACTGTTTCATAGGCTTCAAAATTGACTCTTTGGTCTTAGACGGGGCTAAAAGCTTTAGGCTTTGAGCGGTGGGCAGTTCGATGTTGACGCTCATTCTGTCCGCGTATAAAGCCGCTTGGTCAATCAACATTTGGTCGGCGTGGGGTATGGCTTTTAGATGTATGTAGCCGTTAAAGCCATATTCTTCCCTTAACGACTTGACCGTTTGAAGCAGCAATTCCATAGTGTGATTGGGGTTTACGACCACCGCGGAGGACAAAAACAAGCCTTCTATATAATTGCGCCTGTAAAACCCCATTGTGAGTTCGCACAATTCTTTGGGGGTTAAGGACGCCCGAGCAATATTATTGCTTCTTCTGTTGACGCAGTATTGGCAGTCGAAGATACAGTCGTTGGACATCAGGATTTTTAATAGAGAAACGCATCTGCCGTCTTCGGTAAAGCTGTGGCAAATCCCGCAAGCCGCTGTATTCCCCGTCATATTGCCGGGGTTTTTTCGGTCGCTGCCCGAAGAAGAGCAACTGACATCGTATTTGGCGCCCGCGGATAAGACTTTGATTCTCTCAAAAAGTTCCATAGCCCACCCGATAATCAAATGTTTATAACATATGTTTATTATAGCATACTTTACAAAAATATCAAACATTTGTTTGAAAATTTTTAAAAAATTTTTAAGCTGAATATAAATAAAAGGGACTGAAGAAGCAGTGAACCGGGGCTAAAAATGAAGGCGGGGAAAAACAGGGGAAAAAAGTTGTTTTGCGTGAGTTTTTTTTAATCATATTTTAATTTATCTTTAATCTTATTTAATGTTCAACAAACATAAACAATGATATACTTTATAACAGGAGGAATGATATGCGCAAAAAAAGTTTGGGCGCGGTTTTCTATATATTTATCGGCGTGTCCATAATTGGTGTTTTTATATATATGCTCATTCAAATATTGGACACGGTGCCTTTTGAGGGTTTCTTTGTATTCCC
>DATCKE010000017.1:0-11475 GCA_036562445.1 Clostridia bacterium | reverse complement strand
TAGTACGAGAGGACCGGGATGAACGCACCTCTGGTGCATCGGTTGTCGCGCCAGCGGCACGGCCGAGTAGCCAAGTGCGGACGGGATAAACGCTGAAAGCATCTAAGCGTGAAGCCCCCCTCAAGATAAGATATCCCATGTTGTTAAGACAGTAAGACCCCTTGAAGACTACAAGGTTGATAGGTCGGAGGTGGAAGCGCAGCGATGCGCGCAGCTGACCGATACTAATAGGTCGAGGGCTTAATCACGGATACCTTGAAAGACTTTAGAACTTTTCTATGCAGTTGTAAATGTGCGAATAGCATATTTAACCATTACGGTGACTATATCGGAAAGGACCCACCCGTTCCCATCCCGAACACGGAAGTTAAGCTTTCCAGAGCCGAGGGTACTAGCTTGGCAACGAGCTGGGAGAGTAGGTCGTCGCCGTAAACCTCTAAAAAACCCGCTTTAGATAAAGCGGGTTTTTTTTATTTTTTAAAAAGATTTTAATAAACGCTTCAAAACTCTTCGTCTTCAAAGTTTGGAATTTCTTGAGGAGCGAATTTATTAACGGCATTCCATATTTTATCGGCAGTGGATTGAATTATTTGTTTTTCCTCTACCATATAATCTAGATTGCTTTTTGCGTAATCCAACCATTCTTTGATATTGGTAAATTCAGGATTGGATTTTAAATCGTTTTTTATAATCTGTTCCCAAAATCGTTTGCTGTTTAGGTTTATGCTTGCTTGATATTCGGACTTTATCTTCTCGGCTTTTTGAGGGGATACAAGAGTCTTGTAAATTTTAAAATAACGCCCAAAATTATTTTCTTTGATTTCTTTTAATAAAACATCCAAATCGCCGTATAATATGGATTGCTTCAACGCCTCAAACAATTTCTCATAAACTCTAGGCTCTTCCCCCAAAGCCTTTTGATACAGCCTAAAAGCCACGGCGTATCCGCTGTAAAAATTTATTTTCATCGCCTCGTCGGCTTCGGCCTCAAAATCCATAGGCGGCTTGTCCGTTGAGCCATAAGTATTTTTAGTTGCATATTGGATTGCATTTTCAATCTTATTGACATTGGCGATAGAGTTGTCAATTGCTTTCTTGGCGACAATAGCGGCATTGCAAAACTTGCAAATCCCCGCATCTTTTGTGTCGTCCGCTTCGATATTCGCTCCGCAGTTAGAGCATTTCGCGATAAAACCCATAGAAATTTTCCTTTTAAATAAATACAGTATACCATTGCGGACGCCCTGTATCAATACCTTAATATTTCACACTCTATAACGCTGTCTCATAATATAAGAATATGAGCAACGCCATTGAAAAAAATTTTGTGGTGGATACAACCGACCAAAGGCTTAAGACCGTAAAAGACTTGCTGGAGGCGGACGGGCATAAGGTTCAGGTCTTTGAGCAGGGAAAAGTATATCCGCAAACCCCTAACGCCCGACATATTTTTATTTTTCCGCCTTATGTTCCAATAGATTACAAAATAGCCGAAGTTCTAAGCCCCGGCGGAATTGTTTTTGGCTTGGGCTGTTTTGACCAAGAGGCAAAGCAAATATTAAAAAATAAAAACATTACCGCGTTTTTTTACAATAACGACGAAGTGCTGTTAATGAAAAACGCCTATCTAACGGCCGAGGGCGCGCTTGCGGCGCTTATCAACAACACGCCTAAAGCGATAAAAACCCAAAAAATCTTGATATTGGGCTACGGGCGGGTCGGAAAGGCGCTAGCGGGCTTGCTCGACGACTTTAGAGCGAAAGTCTGCGTGGCGACCAACGACGAGCGCGAATACGCCCACGCTTCGATTTATGTCCATCATACATACACGCTGGAAGACTTTGATAAGGATTTGGCAGAATTTGACGCGGTGATAAACACCGTTCCAAAACTTATATTAAAAGGAGAAAGACTCCAACACATAAGAAAAGACGCTTTCGTGATAGACTTGGCGTCTTGGCCGGGCGGAGTGGATATGGACGCGGCTAAAGAGCTTGGGCTTAACGTAATGCACTACCTAGGCGTTCCCACGAAAACCGCTGCCTTGACGGCGGGGCAATACCTATACGAAAGCGTAAAAAAAGCGTTGGATAAAGTCGACAAGAGGATATGAAAGGATTAAGAATTGGCTGGGCGATGACGGGCTCGTTTTGCACCTTAAAGAGTCACCTGCCCATAATGCAGTCATTGACAAAAGATAACAACGTAATACCCATTTTCTCGTTTTCCGTGGCAAGCCTAAACACTCGGTTTACTAACGCGGCGGAGTTTTTTAACGAGGTCTACGAAATCACCCAAAACAAACCCATAATTACCATTGAAGACGCCGAGCCTATAGGCCCTAAAGAGCTTTTGGATATCTTGGTCGTGGCTCCCTGCACGGGCAATACCTTGGCTAAGCTGAACAACGCCATAACGGACACGCCTGTGTTAATGGCTATCAAGGCTCATTTAAGAAACAACCGCCCTGTGGTCTTATCGATATCCACCAACGACGCGTTAGGCTCTAACGCGGCTAATTTGGGCGAGCTGTTGTTTAAAAAGAACATATACTTTGTTCCCTTTTTCCAGGATAATCACGTCAACAAGCCTAGATCTTTAACGGCGGATATAGATATGATTATCCCGACTATGGAATCGGCGTTAAAAGGCATCCAAATCCAACCCATTATAAAAGGAGAAGCTTAAATGAGCAGTTTAGCCGGTTGGATAAGCGACAAAATAGATTTAACCAAACAAGACAAAATTTTAGCCAATATGTCTTTGTCCTTAAAAGAGCGGGGCCCCGACGACTTTGGCCAAACCATTACCCCTAAGACCGCGCTTTTATACAGACATCATAAAGCGTCTAATTCGGCTTGCCAGCCCTTGACCAAAACCATAAAGGGCGAGACCTTTACTATTGTTTTTGACGGCGAGATTTATAATCTGTCCGAACTGCTGGCTGAGTTAAAGAGCTTTGGATATAAATTTGAGAACGTAACCGACGACGAGGCGGTTTTATACGCCTACGCCCAGTGGAGACAAGAGTGTCTTGGCAGAATAAACGGCGTTTTCGCTTTGGCGGTTTGGGAGCATAATAACGAGCTGTTGTTTTTAGCGCGAGACAGACTGGGCGTAAAGCCCTTGTTTTATTATTTATATGACAATGTTTTAGACGGCAAGGGCATAATATTCGCCTCGGAGATAAAAGCCCTTCTAGAAAACCCTTTGGTGGATAGGGTAATCGACCTAGAGGGCTTAAGGCAGCTATTTTTGTTAGGCCCGACAAGAAAACAGGGCAGCGGAGTTATAAAAAATGTTCTTGAGTTAAAGCCCGCCCATTATATGACTTATCATAATAGCCAAGCCAAGATAAATCAATATTGGCGGCTTGAGGCTCTTCCCCACGAAGACAATTTATTTATGACCATAGAAAAGACTCGCTGGCTTATGCTGGACGCTATAAAACGCCAGCTTATAGACAGCGCGCCTATAGCCTGCTTTATGTCGGGAGGATTGGATTCCAGCATTGTGGTTTCCGTGGCGGCGGCGGTATTTTCATCCAAAGGCCGTCGGCTTAACACTTTTTCTGTAGACTATAAGGACAATGAAAGGTTCTTTGAGAAAAACTACTACCAGCCCGACTCGGATAATAAATATATCGCCCAAATGCGCGATTTCGTAAACAGCGTTCATCACACGGTTACTTTGGACAACGAGCAACTAGGCAAAGCGCTTATAAAGGCTGCGGAGGCCAGAGATTTGCCCGGGATGGCGGATATAGACTCATCGCTGTTGCTTTTTTGCGAAGTGATAAGGCAAAAGAACATCCAGATAGTTTTATCGGGCGAGTGCGCGGACGAGGTGTTCGGCGGGTATCCGTGGTATCACGAGCAAGATTATGATTTAAACTCTTTCCCTTGGGCAAAAAGCTTGGATATTAGGACAAAATTAGTCTCTATTCCCGAAGTCAAAAAAGACGCCCAAGATTATGTCGCTCAATGCGTTTTTGACACTTTAAGCAAAGCTCAAACCCTGCCCCAAGACGGCGAGCAAGACAAACACATCAGGCGTATGCTCTTGCTTAATCTAGAGTGGTTTGGCTCGACCTTGATAGAAAGAAAGGACAGGATGGCCGCGTGCGCTGGTTTAGCCGCCCGCATACCTTTCGCCGATTATAGATTGGTGGAATACTCTTACAATATGCCTTGGAAATATAAGGCCTACAACGGTCGAGAAAAGGGCATCTTAAGGGAAGCCGTAAAGGATATGCTGCCTTACGACATTATTAAGCGCAAAAAGAGCCCTTACCCTAAGACATTCAGCCCTGTATATTTAAACTATGTAAAACAACAGGTTAAAGAGATAATCAACAGCCCCAATAGAGCTATAAATTCAATAATAGATAAACAATACGTCAAGAGCCTGTTAGAGTTCCAAGGCGACTTTGACAAGACTTTCTACGGCCAGCTTATGCGATTGCCGCAACTATTAGGATATATAATTCAATTAGACTATTTCTTAGAGTCAAAAAAGTTAACCGTTAGAATATAGCCCAATTGCATTAACAATATTTTTTTGATATACTTCAAATATGATTTCTTATCCCCAAGCAAAAAAGACTACGCCTGCTTCAATAGGCGTTGTCGGGCTGGGCTGCATAGGCGGCTCTATCGCAAGCTCGCTTTCAAAAACCCAAAAATACAACATTATCGGAGTCGACTGCGATAACGACACTTTGATATACGCTTTTGAGCGCGGGTTTATCCAGCTAGGACACAGCGACCTTAATATTTTAAAGGGCTGCGAAGTCGTCTTTATTTGCACGCCTATAGACACCGTCAGCCGTATAATCGGACAAGTCTATGAGATTTTGGGGACAAGCGCCGTTATAACGGACGCCGCCAGCATAAAAGGCGGGATTTTAGACAACCTGCCCCAAGGCATAAGGTTTGTGGGCGGGCATCCTATGGCGGGCTCGGAGATGGGCGGAATAAAAGCCGCAAAGGACTATATGTTTGAGAACGCGTATTATGTCCTAACGCCCAATTCTTCCACCTCCCAAGCCGATTTGGATTGCGTGGCCGAGCTGGTTCGGGAAATGAAGGCCTTGCCCGTTGTGGTGGACGCGAAAACGCACGACGAAGCCGTAGCCAAGATAAGCCATTTGCCGCATATGGTGGCTTACACGATGGTCAACTCTTGTATCGACAGCGACATAACAAAAACTCTGGCGGCGGGGGGATTTAGGGATATAACAAGAATCGCCTCAAGCCCTAGCAAGATGTGGCTGGATATTATAAACTTAAATAAAGAGAACATCTTAAGCCAGCTGGAAAAAATGACACAAGGCTTAAGGGAATTGTCCGACGACATAAAAAACGACCGATACGACGTCATAAGAGAAAAATTTGAGGCGGCGCGAAATAAGCGTGACTCGATAGAAAAAGACAAGGGCAGGTTTTTCTCTATTAGGATAGACGTAAAAGACGTGCCCGGCATTATCGCTAAGATCACATTGTTGTTATATAAGAAAAAAATCAATATTAAAAATATTTATATAGAAAACTCGCGCGAGGGCGAAGGCAGCGGCGCGCTGGTAATCAGCTTTGAAAACGCCCGTATGCGCGAGAGAGCAATCGAAGTATTAAAAAAGAAAAAATTTCATATAAAGACGGAGTGAGTATGCGTTACCTAACAGCGGGCGAGTCGCACGGCAAGGCTTTAGTAGGCATAATGGATGGCTGCCCCGCCAATTTGGAAATAACAGAAGAATACATAAACCGCCAACTATATAGAAGGCAGCAGGGATTTGGACGCGGCGAGAGAATGAAAATAGAGACCGACCAAGCCCAAATCCTTTCGGGCGTTAGGAACAAGCTGACCTTAGGCTCGCCTATAGCTTTGATGATAGAAAACAAGGACCACAAAAACTGGCAGGATATTATGAGCGCGGGCGAGTGCGACGTCACTAAAAGGGTGGTTACCACCGTAAGGCCCGCCCACGCTGATTTGGCCGGCGCGCTCAAATACAACCAAAAAGACGCGCGCAATATCTTAGAGCGAGCAAGCGCGAGAGAGACCGCTATGAGAGTGGCTTTGGGAGCGATAGCTCGAAGGTTTTTGGAGGAATTAGGCGTAAAAATTTACAGCCATACCACGATGATAGGTGGGGTATATTCGGAATATTATCCCAAAGATTTAAAAGAATTGGAAAAAGCCGATTTAAACCCGATTAGATGTCTTGACGAGCAAAAATCCCAATTGATGATAGAAAAAATTCTTGAGGCTAAAGAAAACGGCGACACATTGGGCGGACAGGTTCAGGTAATCGCAAGCGGTATGGCTTGGGGTTACGGCTCGCATACCCAATACGACCGCAAACTCGACGCGCGAATTATGGCGGATATTGCGTCCATTCAATCGGTCAAAAGCGTAGGCATAGGTCTTGGCGCGCGGTATGGAGAATTGACCGGCTTAGAATCCCACGACGAGATTGGGTTTAGGGATAATAAGTTTTTTAGATGCACCAACAATAGCGGCGGAATCGACGGCGGAATAAGCACCGGCGAGGACATAGTGGTTAATGTAACTCTAAAGCCAATTCCCACCACTATGCGCGGGCTTAAGACCGTAGACTTGATAACCAAAGAAGAATGCGTATCCCAAAAAGAGCGCAGCGACGTTTGCGCCGTTCCGGCGGCGGGCGTGGTGTGCGAGAATGTTTTGGCGCTTACGCTTATGCAGGTTATACTAGAGACATTGGGCGGCGACCATATGGACGAAGTCAAGCAAAGGTGGTTACAAAAACAGGCTTCTGTTTTGTAAAATAAACTTAAGAAAAAAGTCTATAAAAGAGGACTAGAAGGAGTTGTGATGATGAGCCAGTCAAAGATTGAAGAGCTCATACCTATTCAGTTAAAATCGGGCCTAGGATACGACATTATCATCGGTCAAGAACTCGACGACTTGATCGCGAACGAGCTAGGGGGTAATGCGTTCGGCGTCGTGGACGAAAACGTTTACGACCTGTATAACCAAAAGCTTAACTTTGACCGCTTGGGAGACAGATTATATGTCCTAAAAAGCGGGGAAAAGTCCAAACAGTGGAAGTATGTCGAGGAAATCGCCAAAAAGATGCTTAAAACAGGCTGCAACCGTCAGACCAAAATGGTGGCGGTAGGCGGCGGGGTAACGGGCGATTTGAGCGGTTTTGCCGCGTCCATCTTTATGCGCGGAATAAAAATCGTGCATATCCCCACCACGCTTTTGTCCTGCGTGGACTCCAGCATAGGCGGCAAAACGGGCATTAACCTTGACAACTACAAAAACATTTTGGGCGCTTTTCACCAGCCTTCCAAGATAATAATAAGCGCCAACTTCTTTAAGACCTTGTCTTTGCGTGAAATAAGGTGCGGCATAGGCGAGATTATTAAGACCGCGCTGCTTAGCCAAAAAGTTTTTGATTATGTTACCGCTAATATCTCTAAGATATTAATTTTGGATTCCCAAGCTGTCTTAGATATTATCAAGCTTTGCGTGGAGTTTAAGGACCAAATAACCACTTCAGACGAAAAGGAAGCGTCCTTAAGAAAGATTTTAAACCTAGGACACACCATAGGACACGCGCTTGAGACGTCCAATAGGTTTAAGCTTTCCCACGGCGAATATGTCTTGTGCGGCATAGAATTAGAATCCAAGATAGCTAGAGAGCTTGGAATTATAAACGAGGAGTATTACAAGACCATAATGCACTTATTACATATGGTCTCCACTCCCAAGGTAAAAATAAAAAAAGTCGACAAACTCATAAAAATAATGAAAGCGGACAAAAAGAACGCCGAGGGCAAGATAGATTTCATCTTCGCCAAAGACCAAGGCGAAACCCAAGAATATCTATTGGAGCCCGACGAACTTAGGACTTTATTGGAGGCTTGTATATGACAATAAAACCGCTCAGAAGCATAAGCGGGGCTTTTGACCTGCCCGGGGACAAATCGATTACCCACAGGGCGATTATGTTTAATTCCATAGCCGAGGGCGAGGCGAAAGTTTACAACGCGCTTTTGGGCGAGGACTGTTTGGCGACCATAAATTGTATGCGAAAACTAGGCGCCAAAATCAGCGTAGAACCCGACTATGTCCATATCGTGGGCGCTAGAAAGCTCAAAAACTCTCAAGAGCTTTACGTGGGCAACAGCGGAACGACTATAAGGCTGTTGACCGGGCTTTTATGCGGGGCGGGCGTGAGCGCCGAATTGGACGGCGACGACTCCATAAAAAAACGCCCGATGAACAGGATTATAGAGCCCTTGACAATGATGGGGGCAAAGATAACTTCCGCTCCCGGCGGATACGCGCCGCTTAAAATCAAAGGCGGCTCGCTAAAGGGAATTGAATACAAAATGCCGGTCGCTAGCGCCCAGGTTAAGAGCTGTCTATTGCTTGCGGGGTTGTTCGCGGAAGGAACGACCACTATAATAGAAGACGTAAAAACTCGCAACCACACCGAGCTAATGCTGGAGGCTATGAGCGCCAACATAATGGTCAGAAAGAATAAAATCTCTATCTCGAAATCCAGCCTAAAATCCATAGATATAACCGTTCCGGGGGATATCTCCAGCGCCGCTTATCTAATGGTGCTTGCTACCATATTAAAAGATTCTTATATCGTTCTAAAAAACGTAGGCGTTAACCCCACAAGAACGGGTATATTGGATATTTTAAAGATTTGCGGCGCTAAGATTACAATGCTCAACAAAAGAAGCACGGGCGAAGAACCCGTGTCAGATATGCTCATTCAGTCCGCGGACGCTATCAAGCCTTTTGTCATAGGCGGGGATTTGATTCCTAGGCTGATAGACGAGATACCTATTTTGGCGGTTTTAGCTTGTTTTGCCGACGGGGTAAGCGTAATAAAGGACGCGAAGGAGCTTAAAGTCAAAGAATCAAACCGAATAGACACCACCGTTAATATGCTCAAAAAGATGGGCGCGAGAATCGAGGCCACCGACGACGGAATGATTATAACCGGAACGGGCGCGCTTATGGGCGGCGTGGAGATAGACGCCGGATTAGACCATAGGCTTGCTATGAGCGCGGCGATAGCGGGCGCGGTTTCGTTGGACGGCGTAGAGATAAAGAACGCCGAAATAGCCGACGTCAGTTACCCGGGCTTTTATAAGATTTTCGAGCGGGGCGAGCAATGAGATACGCGTTAATCGGGCATAACATAGAATATTCCTTTTCGCCCGTCGTGCATCAAGAAATAGCCAAAATAGCTAAAATAGATATAGAATACGAGATTATGTCCATCCCGCCCCAGGCTTTAGCCGGCGCGGTAAACAGACTTAAACAAGGCTACAACGGCTTTAACGTAACCAAGCCTTATAAATTAGACATACTGCCATTTTTGGCCGAGAACCGTTCAAAAACCCAAGCCGTAAACACAGTCCAAATAATAGACAACGATTTAATCGGCTATAACACGGACGGAATAGGATTTATCCAATCGCTAAAATACCACGACATAAAAATAAACGGCGCTTGCTTGATTTTAGGCGCTGGCGGCGCGGCGCGGACAATAGCGTATGAGCTAGATAAAGTCTGCGACGTGTATATATACAACCGCACCAAGCAAAAGGCGCTGGATATTATAGACGAGCTAAAGCTAAAAAACACCCAATGGGCGGATTTAGACAAAATCAAGCCCGAGATAATAGTCAACTGCACCGTTTTGGGCTTGAACAACGAAATGTGCCTGCCCGAAGGAGTAAGGCTAGACGACGCCCGAGTGTTTTACGACACTATATATAACCCGCCCCTAACGCCGTTTTTGAAGCTGGGCGAAAGCTTAGGCAAGACCGCGATAAACGGCCTGGGTATGCTGTTTTTTCAGGCTTTGGAAGCTCAAAAGATTTGGAACGGGATAGAACTAAACCAAGAACAAATAAGCGAGGCGTTAAAAAACATATGCGCGAAGGTAAGATAAAAATCCTAATCATCCACGGGCCCAACCTTAATATGCTGGGCAAAAGAGAACCGCATATTTACGGAACTCAAACCTTAGACGACGTAAACGACCAGATAAAGGCCTCTGCTCCAAAAGACGCGGAACTAGAGTTTTTCCAGTCCAACCACGAAGGCGCTATTATAGATAAAATCCACCAAACGGACGCGGACGCCTTGGTCATCAACGCAGGGGCTTATACGCATTATAGTTACGCCATATACGACGCTTTAAAGTGCGTTTCTATCCCAAAATACGAAGTGCATATGTCGGATATTTTTAAAAGAGAAGAGAGCTTTAGGCATATTTCGGTAATAACGCCCGCGGTCGAGAAAATGTTTTGCGGCAAGGGCGTTTACAGCTACATTGAAGCGGTAGACGCCGCTTATCAAAAGGTGAAAAATGGCTAAGTTAAGCGAAATCATAGATTTCTTAAACCAAATCGCACCGCCCGAGCAAAAAGAAGATTGGGACAACATAGGCTTTTTGACGGGACAAAAAGACGCCAAGATATATAAGTGCGTTTTGTGCTTGGACGTTACAAGCGCGGTTTTGGACGAAAGCATTGAGCTGGGCGCGAATCTTATCGTAAGCCACCATCCGTTTATATTTAAGCCCATAAATTCTATCACCGACCAAACCTTGCAGGGGCGAAAGCTGTTAAAAGCCATAAAAAACGACATTAATGTCTTCAGCGCGCACACAAACCTAGACTCAAGCGAACAGGGCATAAACGATTATATCGCCCGCTTGCTGGATTTAAAGGATATAACAAGGTTTGGCTTAAAGAACTGCGATTGGCAAGGCGGCAGAATAGGCGAGTTAAAAGAGCCCGTTAAGCTAATAGAGCTTGCCAAAAAACTAAAAACCCTTCTTAACGACGACAGCGTAAGAATAGTCGGCAAAAAGGACGGGCTTGTTAAAAAAATCGCGCTAATCTCAGGCGGCGCGGGCAAGCCAGAGTATCTTACGGCGGCGGTTAACGCAGGCGCGGATTGTTATGTTTCGGGCGATTTTTCGTATCACGCCGCCCTAGAGGCATTTGAGAGAGATTTTTCGTTTATTATTTGCAGCCACTATTGTATGGAAAGGGTTATATTAAACCGCTTGCGCGGGCTTTTGGCTGAACGATTTGCCGATGTCCAATTTATCATATCCCAAAAGGAACAAAACCCTGTAGAGGCTATATGAAGAACATCGTATTAATAGGAATGATGGGCACTTTTAAGACAAGCTCGGGCAAGCTGGTCGCAAAAGAATTAAACAAAAAATTTATCGACACCGATAAAGCGCTAGCCGACAAGTTCAAGATGAGCATCAATAAATACTTTGAGAAGTTCGGTGAGGAATCGTTTAGAGAGCAAGAGCATTTATTGTGCAAACAGCTCGCCGGCGAAAATGATTTAGTTATTTCCACAGGCGGCGGAATAGTAAAAAACCCTGAGAATATTCAATTGTTAAGACAAAACGGCATTATAATCTGC
>DATCKE010000012.1:0-8950 GCA_036562445.1 Clostridia bacterium | reverse complement strand
CTAAAGGTATGAAGATTATATCCTTTATAGCCTAGCTTTGCGTATAATCTTTTAAAATAACATCTAACCATAGAGTATGTATATCTTATACCTGAACGCTGATATTTTTCTAATTCTTGAATATAGGGTATTAAATCACTATGAAATTTTCTTTCGCACACCGCTTTCTGTTTTTATAAAAATCCAGGCCTTTTTGGTTGACTTGCCCTATGCCTTGAGGCAAGACCCTAGGCCAACTTACAGAAAACCTATACGCATCGACGTCCAGCTCTTTTAACAATTCTATATCGCTTTCCACTTTGCGATAATGGTCGCAAGCCACGTCGCCGTTGTGGTCTTGAAAAATCTTGCCAGGTTGTTTGGTAAACATGTCTCAAATAGACAAGCCTTTGCCGTCTTCTTTATGCGCTCCATCTATTTGATAAGCCGAGGTGGCAATGCCCCATAAAAACTTTTGCATATTTTCCCTTCTTATGTGTTTTTATAATTTAATTATTATCCATAAAGCCATAAAAACTTCAAGCTTTTTTTAGTTGTTTTGCGCCAAAAATTGATAAAATAAAAAAGACAGCCCAAATTTTTAAGCGCAGGTTTTTATAAGGAGTGATTTGATGTTATTTATTTGAATTCAAAACATCTAAGTCATATATAACTGCTCTTTCATGCGGACTATGATTGGGCTGATGAAATGTAATATATTTTTTGCCGTTTCTTTCAAACACCATGCAGTGCCCGCCGTCTTTGTCAAAAAGCATTTTATCAAACACAAAATCTCCCATAATACCGTTTTTACTTCTCGACACCGCCACGCAATACCCGCTATCGGTTATGGTAGACCAATAGAGCAACAAATCGCCGTTGTCGTCTTTGTCCAAATACGGGCCTTCCGCTATATATCCCCATATTTCGTCGGTGTATTTAACCAGTTTCGCAAAGCCGCTGTCTTTGCCGCTTATTATCTTTTTGCAAGGGCTGATAATTTCCGTCAAATCGTCGGATAGTTTTGCCACGAATAAAGAACCGTCGCCGTCTTTATTGACGGTGTTTACCCATTCGTTGGAAAAGACCAAATATGGCTCGCCGTTTTCCACGTATAATGTCGCGTCCAAACAAGTCCATTCGGGCGGAGTTATGGGTCTATCCATTAAAAGCTTATAGCCCTTGTTGATTTTGTCCGAAACCAAGATATAAGTTCCTCTGTCTTGGCGTTTTGCCGAAACCAGCATATAATACTTACCCTTATATTTATGTATCTCGGGCGCCCAAAATTGCGTATGATAGGGCATGTTTGATTTATCAAAAGCCGTGGAAACAAACTCAAAATTCTCAAAATCTTGAGTAGCGTATACCGAAAAATCCGAACCCGCTTCCCAGCAATCGTTGCCCGTAGTGCCTATCAAATAAAAAATATCGTTTTCTTTGATAAAAAATGGATCTCTTACCCTGATGCCGCTTAATTTCATACAATAACCTCTCTAAACTTTTTCTAAAAGCATGACTGTGCCCGACCATCTGGAGCCGCTCGTGATTATGCCTTGGTCGCTAACTTGTCCGTCTCCAAAAGAAGATACGACTTTATAACCCTTTGTGTCAAATTCAACCAATTGGGAAGGCTGGCTAAACGCGAAAGCGTAGCACAGCATATGTTTGCCGTCTTTGGATACTCTTGCCAATCTTGCCACGCCATTTAGGTTTCTTAAAGATGTTATTTGGTCGCTGTCAACCAAAACCGTCTTGCCTTTTTTTATTATGGGTTTTATAACGTTATAAAATTTTATGGCTTCTTTGGTTATTTCTTTGTATTCTTCGCTTAACGCCGTCAAATCGCCCGATAAGCAAATTCGACCCAGCATCGCCTTTACCAATGTAAAGCAAATGTCGTTTTTGGAATATTCAGGCTTTAGGCATGCCCAAATTTGCATAATCCTAGGTTGCATATATCTGTGCAAGTCCAAAGCGATAACCGCGCCTTCGGGCCCTTCGTGCGCGTCTGAGAAGGAAACCATACTGCCTAAGGTCATAAAGCACGGCTCGTGGCGCATTCCTCCGGATGAGCATACTTCCATGACCAAATCGGGAATCTCTTTGCGAATTTTTTTATAAAACGCCACTACGTTTTGGATATGCTGCCTTAAGCCCTCGCCCAAACTTTCGGCGCCGTCCGCGCCGATTCCAATGTTTTCGTTATAGTCAATTTTTATGTATTTAAGTCCGTTTTCTTTCAGGACGTTGATTACTTTATCCGTTAAATAGTCTATAACCTCGGGCTTTCTAAAATCCAAAAACATCCTGTTATAATGGTTAATCAAAACGCCGTCGCGCGTAAGCAGCCACTCGGGATGAAGCTTGGCGACCTTGCTGTTGGACGTAGCGCTTTCAAATTCATACCACACTCCGCCCAGAAGACCGCGCTTATCCAGTTCTTGTTTTAGTTCTTTTAAACCTTTTGGAAATTTTTTGTTGTCGACTTCCCAATCGCCCATTGAATCATCAAAAGACTCAAACCAGCCCGCGTCCACCACAAAGTAATCCACGCCCAATTTTTTGGCGCAATCCATTTGGGGAATCAATTTTTCCATAGTAGGGTGTCCCCATGTGTATAAGTATTCGTTATATAGCACGGGCAAATTTTCCTCGGACGCAGGGAATGTCAGCATTGTATCGTGAAAAGCCGTCAAATTAGCACAGGCTTCTTCAAGATTGCCGTTAACCACGGTAAAATAAGCGGGTTGTGTCCTAAAGCTTTTGCCGGGAGCGAGTTTTTTGCGCCAATGTCCGTATAAATAATCCGCATGCCCGCCCATTAAGCTTACGGCGGAGTCTTTTTGAATTACTTCAATTTGCCAAGAATCCGGCGCGTATAACTGCACGGCCCAAGTGACATTGTTTTGCGTGTCCTCCAGCGCCACGAAAGGCAAATAGCATCTTGCGGGCATGCTGCCCACTTGGCCTATCCTTTGCACCTTTACGCCAAAGGAAGACCAAGAATCTTCCATGTTATAGTGGGATATGGGCACGCTTTCCTTTCTGCACTCGGCCGACCAATAGTTTTGAAACCTGTGCAAGATTAATTTATCGATATGATTTTCGCCCATAAACGGCGACAGATTGCTCAAAACAAAGCTTGAGGCCATTTCCAACATCATTTCTTTGGATGAGTTATTGGTTATTTCTACCTCGCTTTGTAAGACATTGTAATTATCGCGATGCGAAATTATGTGTTTAACATTTATCCCTCGTTCGTCCCGCAAATGTGTAATTATTTTTTGCTCGCCCAGCAGGTTGATTACTTCTTGGTCAAAAGCTCTTAAAGCAAGGCTTGTATACGCGTCGTGCATTGTCACTCCCGCCGAAAAATCGCGCTTATACATGTCTCCCAAAAACGCGATTTGAACCATGGGCTCAAGTCTTAGATGTGTAAACCTTTTGTCAACAATTTCTTTGAAAAGTTTCTGATCATTGACTTTGTCAACCAAATCATAAGGAACGCATGTAAAAGAGGTAATGTCGCCTTTTGTGCTGTAAATTAACGCCGTATCTCCCAGTCTGTGTTTTATAAACTTACCATTAACAAATTCCATTTAGCTACTTACTTTAAATCCATTCTTCTTTTGTATTTTTAATTGTCTTTAGTTTAGAGTGTTAATTTTTATGTTGTTAAAAGAAAAAGTTGCTTGTTCCGAAATATCGCAGTTTAGGTATTCTTGATAGTTTTCGGGGGTTATAGCGACTCCCGCAAACTCGACATTGTCGATATAAAGCCTGCCTATTCTGCTGTTAGTGCCTTGCGCGTCGTTAAGGATTCTGATGACTATATTTATTGCGTAAACGGGAAGGTTGGTCTGCTCGGCGTATTTTGCCTTGATGTTCTTAAAGTATATATCCTTAATCAACCCGCCCTCGTTATTGTTATTGGCTCTGTTAAACACGCTTATCAATGACGCGTTTATCTTATAGGCCTCTATATTTTCAAAATAGACTTTTTGCCAGGTAGCCGATTTGTCAGAGCCCATTTGAATTACGCATATGCCGAGGTGGTCGCTCCAAGCGGCTTGGGCAAAGCCTACCGAATTATTTTTAAAGTAAACGTTTTCTACTTTGTGCAAAGACTCGTATATTACGCCGTAAGCTATGCCTTTATCCGTCCAAACGCTGTTGTTTTCAAACAAAACGTTATCCGTATAGCAATCGGCGTTGGTTGAGGCGGTAAACGCTTTTACTTCCATAGCGTCGTCGCCCGTTCTGACAAAGCAGTTTTTTGCCCAGGAATTTTTGCAATCCGAGAACATAACGCCGTCAGAATAAGTGCGATAACCCAAAAGCATGTTTCTATTAACTTTTACGTCTTTGCAATACCAAAAACATAACGTCCAGTTATTGGAGTTTATCGAAATAATTCCGCTAAACTCTATATTTTGGCAGTTAGAAAAGCTGAATACGCCTTTGGTCTTATTATCGCCGCCCACGCATTGCGAAAAATCAAATATGCCTCTGCCCAAGACCTTGATATTTTGCGAGCCTAGGTTATAAAGCGCGGCGTAATGGTCGTTGTCGCCGTCTTGATAAACCCTAAAGTGCGCGCCCCTTTCGACATACATAATAGAATCAGAGGGCAAAGCAATGCTCGTTACATCGTAAACGCCTGTTTTAAAATAATACACCTTGTTGGTTTCGGTAAAATATGTCTCTTGACGTGTGTATTCGCCCGGCTCTATGTATTGAACCGTATAGCCTTGGGGAATGACTAAATCCTCTTTGGGCGCGACGATCAGCGTCATTGCCATTTCAGCCTGGTCGTCAAAAGTAAAGCTGTAATCGCCGTAATCCGTGATTTTGGCGGTCGCGACGTTGCCCTCAAGCGTGGCAGAAACTTGAGTTTTTTCGGGCAATACGACGCAAAACTCTTTGTCGCCCTGCAATAAAGTCAATTCCACGTTTAACTCAAATTCGCCCTCGGCTTCCACGTCTACCCAAGAGAAAGAATGAACATTATAACCGCAACGAGTGGAATACACGGGCACTTGGACGTCGTTGACCTTTAGCGAATGATACACGCTTTGGACAAAACCGTAATCAAGCGGCCCGTCGTTGCTGGTCGTTCTGCCGCCGCCTAAATTTATGCGGGTTTCGTTCCAAAACTTTTGCATGTCTTGCTCTTGGGCGACTTCGTCAAACTCTAAAGGATAAATTTTAGCCGGAGTGGGTTTATCATCGGGCGTTTGGGGCTCGTCGCCGCAAGAAGCCGCGCTAAACATCATAATAATAACCAACAATACTCCTAAAAATCTTTTTAACTTTTTCATCGGTATCCTCTTTATATAAATCTTTATGCTCTGGTGTTGATATGCAACTTGCTTATGTCATAATCCGCGGCGATTCTGATTTTGTTGCCCGTCAAACAATTGTCCGGGGTTAACGCTTCGCCGTTAGACACTATATTATCAAGATATAAATCATTAATAAAACAATTGACATTGTCATAAGTTCTAAGGTGCAACACGTAACTAAAGTTTCTCTTAGCGGTTATGTTTTTAAAGTATATATTCTCCACGGTGCCGTAACCTGCGCCCTGTCCGCCGCTGCCGCCTATGAAGACATTAAGCAAGGCGTTGTAAGTCGTGTAAACCTCAATGTCTTCAAAATGTATGTTATACATTTTGGCTCCGGGCCTGTTGCCCATTTGGACTACGCAAGTTCCTAAGTGGCTTGACCAAGTTCCCAAAGAAAAACCGACGCTGCAATTTTGGAATTTTACGTTTTGGGTATCTTGGTTGGATTCGTAAATGGTGCCGTATGCTATGGCTTTGTCCGTCCAAGCGGCGTTGTTTCTAAACAAGACATTGTCGGTATAACCCGTATGAGTGGTGGACTTGGTCTCAAACGCGTCGTCGCCCGTGCGGACAAAACAATCTTCGACTATCGCGTTTTTGCAATCCGATAGCATTATTCCGTCGGAATAAGTGCGATAGCCAAACAGCATGCAGTTTTTCACGTTGATTTCTTCGCAGTCATAAAAACACAGCGTCCACGTTTGAGAATTGATTATTGTCACGCCCTCGAACAAGATATTATCAGTTTGATAAAACACAAGTCCTGATTTGTTATTGGAATATCCGGGCATGTCGCTGCCCGTGCAAGCGGAATAATCAAACAAGCCTCTGCCCGTAACGGTCACGTTTTTGACTCTGTCGGCCGAAAGCGACCTTGTTACGGCAAATGAATTAGGCATAACCTCCAAATACGCGCCCCTTTCAAGATAAAGCACGCTATCGGCAGGCAAATAAATACAGTCTATTTTATATCTGCCGGATTTAAAATAATAAACAGTATTAGATGTCTTAAAATTAGTTTGAGTGGTATATTCGCCGGGTTCTATATATACAACCTCGTAGCCTTCGGGCGTTTTGAAGTCTTGTTTGGGAGCCACCAATAAGGTAAGCGGCTCTATATGGCTTTTGTTAAACGCGAACGAAAAATTGCCGGTTTTGGAAATAGTCGCTTTTACTTTGTCGCCCTTTATGCTTGCCTTTATGTTATGGCTTTCGGGCAAGACCACGACCTCGGGCGAGGACTTTTTCAAAACGCTTGATTTGGTCAAAACCGTAATTTCTGTGTTCAGCTTAAAATCTTTTTGGTCGTTTAAAACTTCTACGTCCACATACGCAAAAGAATGCACCCCGTTAGCGGTTCTGGTGGCGTAAACGGGAACGTCCACGCCGTTGATTTTCATCGTATAATAGGGGCTGATTATAACGCCGTTGTCTACAGGCATGTTATCAACTTGGCTGGCGTAAAGCTCGACGTCTTGCACAGTATTGATATCTTGGTAAACCACGGGAAAGATCTTGCAGTTATTATCGGCTTTATCGCCGCATCCAACAAACATCGTAGCGCTCATAATCATTGCAAACAGTATACTCGTTATCCTTTTGATTTTTTTCATCTATATTACCTCGCTTATCATCATGATTTAATAGACCCAAGCATAACTCCCTTAACAAAATAATTTTGCAAAACAGGATATATCGCCATAATAGGTATCAAAGATATCACTATCATCGCGGCGTTTTGGCCTTCCGCGAACAACAGCGAGGAATCCAAAGGCTTGTCGATATATCCTTCGGACTGAGCGTTGTTCAGAACGTTTCTTAATTCCAAAGCCAAAGGATAAAGATTGGTGTTTCTGTTAATAAATATCGAAGGCCAATACCAGTCGTCCCATTTAGCCACGATATAAAACAAGCTTACCGTGGCTATACCCGCTTTGGAAAGCGGCAAGACAAATTGCCACAAAATCCTGAATTCGCTAGCGCCGTCCAGCCTGCACGACTCGATAACGCTTTCGGGCACTTGGCTAAAAAAGTTTCGCAAAACTATCATGTTAAAGGTGTTGACGCCGAAAGGTATAATTAAGCTGGCGTAACTGTTTAGTCCTACCAATCTCCTAACGGTCAGGTAAAAAGGTATCAATCCGCCGCCGAAGAACATGGTAATGATAATTATCGTGAAAATTATTTTATGCCCGGGAACATTTTTCTTAGTAAACGCGTAAGCTCCCAGACAAGTTAAGACCATAGAATACAATGTTCCCAAAACGGTAACAATAAGCGAGTTCAAAAACGCGTTGCCTATCCTACCTTGAAAAAAGATATATTTATAGTGTTCAATATTGAAATTAAAAGGCAATACCATTAATTTCGCGTTTAGATAGTCGGCTTTGGAGGAAAAGCTAGTCAATACGACATATATTACGGGAAATATGCATATTAGCCCAAACAAGCCCAATAAAGCGTAGTTGACATAATCAAAGGGCTTTAAGGGTTTTTTGCGTTCTTTATAATGTAAGTTTAATGCTTTATTATCTATCATCTTGCTTGCCCCCACTTAATCCAAAGAATACATACTGTATCCGCTTAACTTCTTGGTCGCGTAGTTACCCGTTATCAATAGCGCGAAGTTAATAACGTTCTTAAATAGGCCTATCGCCGTCGCGTTTTCTAACTGGCCTTTTTCCACGCCCAAGCGATAAAGCATGGTGTCTATAATATCCGAGACATCGTAAACGATAGGATTATATAAGTTATACACAGGATCAAAGCCCGCGTTCATGATATTGCTCAATTGAATAATCAGCATAACGGCGATTATGGGTAAAATGCTGGGCAATGTCACGTGCCATATCGCCCCGAACCTTTTGCAGCCGTCAATCGCGGCGGCCTCATAAAGCGTCGGGTTAATGTTGGAAATCGCGGCGATATATATAATCGTTCCCCACCCTGTGCCTTTCCAAATTTCTGACAAAATTAGAATAGGATAAAAATATTTTGACGTAGTCATAAATTGAATACGATTTCCGCCAAATAACACGATTAGGTTATTCATTAGGCCTTCGTCGTAAGAAAGCATCGACTTTATTAGACCACCTATGATTACCCAAGAAATAAAGTTGGGCAAATATATCATAGTTTGAATGCTTTTTTTATAGGTTTTGTTCTTGATTTCATTCAAAAGCAGCGCCAAGATTATGGGCGCGGGAAAACAAAACACTAGTTTTAAACCGCTGATTACCAAGGTGTTTTTTATAGCCCGCATCATATCCGGGTGCGTAAAGAGTTTTTCAAATATTGACCAGCCGACCCACGGGCTGCCAAAAATACCTTGGGTGTGACGGTATTTTTTCCAGGCCAAAATTATCCCAGGCATGGGAACATAGCAAAATAATATATAGAAGATCACCACGGGAATAAGCATAATGTAAATTTGCTTATTCACTTTTATGCGGTGCAAGAGCAACTTTCTTTTTTGGTTTTTTTGTTTTTTTATGCTGATTTGGTTGTTTATCATTTATGTTATTATACCTCGTTTTAAACAAGCGTATTGATTTTTAAGTTAGATAACGACCAATTATTATTCGCGTCGTTAATGCTTATAACATTGCTGTTGTTAACGC
>DATCKE010000011.1:0-2699 GCA_036562445.1 Clostridia bacterium | reverse complement strand
TCAAAAATCTCGGCGTCGGGCATAAAGGTTATCTTGGTGCCCGTGTCCGTCGCCTCGCCTACCGCCTGCAAGCTTCTTTGAGGAACGCCTCGGTTGTATCTTTGGACGTATTGCTTGCCGTTTTGATGCACTTCCACCTCGAGCCACTCGCTTAACGCGTTTACCACGGACAAACCTACGCCGTGCAGGCCGCCGCTTACTTTATAACCGCCTTGGCCGAACTTTCCGCCGGCGTGCAGTTTTGTCAAAACCACTTCCACCGCTGAAACTTTTTCGGTTTTATGAATTCCCGTGGGAATGCCCCTGCCATTGTCGGTAACAGTGCAAGAGCCGTCTTTGTTAATCTCGACTATAATCTTAGTGCAAAAGCCCGCCAGCGCCTCGTCCACGCTGTTGTCCACTATCTCGGACACCAAGTGGTGCAGGCCGTGGACATCGGTAGAGCCTATATACATACCCGGTCTTTTTCTTACGGGGTCTAGACCTTCCAAAACCTGAATTTTGTTCTCGTCGTAGAGGGTGTTCTTGTCGAAATCTTTAATAGACATTTAACGCTCCAATATATATAAAAAATTATGGTCTAAAACGCAACACATCAATTATAGCACATATCGCCCAAACTTCAAAGCAATCCAAAACCTAAATATATAAAAATACGGCTTTAAAGGCGGTTATAAGGCTCAAAACGATTTTTCTAGACAAAAGTATTATCGACAAAATCAAGGCTTATAAAGCCTAAAAAATGGTTTTTAGCGAATAAAACCTAAAAAACAGTAAAAATATAATAAAAGCAAGTTTTTAAAAAGGCGGAAATTTTTTATGGGAGAAGATATCAACAGGCTCAAAAAAGAAATGGACACGGCGCATAGAAAGCTCATAGAAAGCAAGCCCGAAGAGGTGAGCAAAAGGCTCTTAGAATACATAGACGCTAAAGAAAGATATTTTTTGGCGCTAAAAGACGAATAAAAAAAGGGCTTAAATTTTTTTAAGCCCTTAATATTTTTTTTAAGATATTTATTAATTATCCTCTTGTCCCAGCAATTCTATAGCTGATTGCTTTAGGGGTTTAGAGTTGCCGTGGCGCACAAACAGCATAGCCACAAGCGCTAATAACATCAACCCAAGCGAATAAGGGAACATATATTGCAAGGTGCTGCTTAGGTCTGTAATAGCGCCGATTAGTATTGGCGTAATCATTTGGGCGGTCATAGTAAAGCTGTAATACAGCCCGGTGAATACGCCGGTGTTATGCTTTTTGGCCATTTCCACGCTCATAACGTAAGCGGGCACGTTTATGGTAGCCCAGCCTATGCCAACGAATAAAAACGCCAGTATCATAAACAGATTGATTAATTTATCGTTGTCTTGGGGCACGGTAAACGCCATAATCGTTCCCAAAACAAAACCTATTATGCAAGAGCCTATGCCCACTAAAACGGTGTTCTTTCTGCCGATTTTTCCGCACAAAAGCCCTGCGGGGACAAACGCGAAAAATCCGGCTAGTTGTCCTATAATCAGCGGCAACTGAAAATCTTCTCTGCCTAAGTATTCAAAATAAAATGTGGTGTAAAAGGTTTTCGCGCCGTTATAAGCCATATACCAAAAGAACGCCGCCGACAGCAGCAACAATAGGCTTATCAATTGGGGTTTGGTTAGCTCAAGTTTTTTCAGCAAACCGCCTTTTTTCTCAAGCGACGCTTCTTCCGCAGGCTCGTCTTCTTCGACGCCTAAATCGGACAATAATTTTTGCTTTTCCTCAAGCAGTTTGTTTTCGCGTATGCATAACACCAAAACAATTATCGCAACCAGCATTGTGGCCGCTACCACTATCATCAACCACCAGTTTTGCAAACCAAAGTCGATGAATTTAACTTTTCTTTGGTCAATTAATTCGGTTCGTGTTTTTAAGAAAATGCCGGTAAATATTACGGCGAGCACGCCGCCGACCAAACCCATTATGTTTATTATAGCGTTTGCCTTGCTCCTTAAAGGCTTAGGCGTAAGGTCGGGCATAAGCGCTACGGCGGGCGAACGGTATAAAGACATAGATATCAACAAAAACACGGTGGCGGTCAGCATCAAAGCAAGGTTTTGGGTTTCGTGCCCTAAAGTCACAAACATCATAAATATGACCGCTAAAACCGTTCCTACCACTATAAAAGGTATACGCTTGCCGTATTTTAGGTATTTTTGGTTTTTAACAAGGTTAGGCAGGTTGTCGGATAATCTGCCTATATAGGGCAATAAAAACAGCGCCAGCAAATTATCCAAAGCCATTATTATACTCATTAAGGTTTTGCTTTTGACAAAGATGGGAAAGTTTCTTAAAAACAAAGGCATAACCGCGTCGTATATTTCCCAAAACAAGCTGATTGACATAAAAGCCAATCCGATTAAAAAGGTTCTGCCGATGTTTAGCTTTAAAGTAGGCGCGCTTTTGTTCATATCATTTTTCTCCTTATCAATATGTATAAAGTTTAACCGATTTTCTTTCTTTAGACAAGATTTAAAAAGTATTTTTATGCCGTAAAAATAAAAAAACGGCCGGCTAAAGCGGCCTTCTTACATCGTTTCGTAATCAATATATAATTGCTTTTTATTGCAATGAACGCATTTTAAGTATATGGAAATATCCGCAAAGGCGTTTACCCATTCGTCTTCGGCAAAGGTTCTGCCGGCTTCTTCCACAGGCTCTTGAC
>DATCKE010000020.1:0-31715 GCA_036562445.1 Clostridia bacterium | reverse complement strand
ACTATAGCTTATTATAACAAGCTGATAAGTTTTATTCAAAAATATAATTTAACTGATCCTAATTCGATGAAAAATCCTTTTGACGCTAATCTTGAGGGTGAGAATCTCGCCCACGAAGATTATTTTTATTCTGATGATGTGATTAATTATATTAACCAGATAATCGCATAGATATTCAACTTAAAGACGCTTGATTCATTCATTAATGAATTAATTTTTGTTATTTTTTACATCGCGTTTTGCATAAAAATATTCTTTTATATATACAAACTTTTTTCTTATATGGTATGATATTATACAATATTTTATCGCGTTTGATTTTTTCAGGCGCTATTATAGGCTTATTTCACAAAAGATGTTTAGCGTCTAACGAGGGATAAAAATGTTTTTACTAAACGCCTTTGAAATTATAGGAACAATCGCCTTTGCTATTTCAGGCGCTTTGATTGCGATTAGAAAACAGCTGGACCTATTTGGGGTAATATTTTTAGCCGTAATCACGGCGGTAGGGGGCGGAGTATTTCGAGATTTATTAATAGGCACCACACCTCCGACCGCGTTTAGAAATCCAGCCGCCTGTTTTATCAGCATAGCAACCGCTTTGCTGGTATTTTTGCTTTATAACGAAAAATTGTCTAAATTGGAAAAAATCGTAACTATTTCAGACGCGCTTGGATTAGGAGTGTTTACAGCTATAGGATGCAGGACCGTTTTGCTTCATAATGTGGAGGGGGCTTTCGCGGTAGTCTTTATGGGTATGTGCACCGGAGTAGGCGGAGGCATTATAAGAGATGTTTTGGTAAATGACATTCCTTTTGTATTAAAAAAAGAAATATACGCAGTCGCGTCTATTATAGGCGGTCTATGCTATTATCTGATTCGTCAATATTTTTCTGATGTCATTTCTTTATACGTTTGTTGCTTAGTTGTTTTTGCTATAAGATTGATAGCGATTAGATTTAATATTAACCTGCCCATAAAAAATGATAAGATGTTTATAAGACTATTTAAATAAACCGATGCCTGCGCGAAACGAAATTTGGGCATAAAAAAATGCGATAATAATTAATTCTGCGCTCAGTTAATATAATATTTTTGTTATCTCAAACACAATAAAACTGGGAAATTTTGCGTTTTTATTGACAAAAATTATTTATGTTTGATATATTATTACTAATATCAATTGGAGCAACAGCTTTAAGGCGTTCCTTTTAAGTTATATTTAAAACCGATGATTAAGGCTAGTAGGCGCGGTTCCGGTTACAGAGAGTCACTGTCGCTGAGAATGTGATACTTGGAGTCCGTGTCGAATGGGCTTAAGAGGGCAATCCGAAATCAGTTTTAGACTGGCAGTAGGTGCGACGGGAAGACACCCGTTATAACGAAGTTGAGCGGGTAAACTGCGCTTTTTAGCGCAAGTTTTACCAATAAGGGTGGCACCGCAGGAAGCTAAACTCTTGTCCCTATTTTTGAGGCAAGAGTTTTTTTGTATTATTGACTAATTTTTCCTAAAATCTTTTGGAGCGAGGTAAAACTATGATAATACCCAGTTACGCTGAAATCGCGAAATTGGCTGAAGAATACAGCGTAATTCCAATTTGCAGAAAGATTTACGCCGATATCACAACGCCTATTTCTCTTTTGAGAAGGATATCCCAAAAAAGCAATAGATACTATCTTCTTGAGAGCGTCGAAGGCGGAGAAAAATGGGGCAGGTATTCCTTTTTGGGTTTTAATCCCATAGCCAGAGTGGTATACAAAAACGGCGAAATAACTATAGAGGATGGCGAGATTAAATCCGCGCGTTCCCAAAAGCCTTTTGAGGCGCTAAGGGCTTATCTGTCAAGATATAAAGCGCCTAGATTGCCGGAACTGCCGCCCTTCGCGGGAGGCTTTGTGGGGTATTTTTCTTACAATATGATTGGATACGCCGAGCCAGTTTTGAAGCTTAGAAGCAGCGAGTTTAACGACTTTGACCTTATGCTGTTTGACAAGATAATCGCTTTTGACCATTTAAAGCAAATGATAAGCATAATCGTAAATATCCGATGCGATGACTTAGAGAAAAATTACAAAAAGGCCTTGGGCGATATAGAGGATATAGTTTCAATTATCACCGAACAAGCCCCGCTGCCGAAAACACAAATAAAAAGCTTGCCGAATTTTTCTTGCAACGTAACTAAGCAAGAATACTGCGATATGGTCAATAAAACTAAAGAATATATAGTAAAGGGCGATATATTCCAAGCCGTTATCTCAAGGCGGTTTGAAACGGAATACAGCGACAGTCTTATTAACGCCTACAGGGTTTTAAGAACGACCAATCCTTCTCCGTATATGGTGTTTATGCAATGCGACGACTTGCAGTTAATAAGCACATCGCCCGAAACTTTGGTTAGGCTTCAAAACGGGGTTCTTACAACCTTTCCAATAGCGGGCTCTAGGCCTAGAGGAAAAGACAGCGAAGAGGATAAAGCGCTTGAAAAGGAATTGTTGGCGGACGAAAAAGAGCTTGCGGAACACGATATGCTGGTCGACCTAGCTAGAAACGATTTGGGCAAGATTTCCAAATTTTCCAGCGTCCGCGTGTCAAGCTATAAATCAATTCATCGCTATTCTAAGGTTATGCACATAACTTCGGAAGTGGAAAGCAAAATCAAAGATGACAAAGACGCTTTGGACGCGGTAGAGGCTCTTTTGCCGGCGGGAACATTGTCCGGAGCGCCTAAGATTAGAGCCTGCGAGATTATAGAGGAATTGGAAAAAGAGCCTAGGGGCATATATGGGGGCGCTATAGGCTATATCGATTTTACCGGCAATATGGATACCTGTATCGCTATACGAATGGCGGTAAAAAAGAACAACAAGGTATATGTTCAAGCGGGCGCGGGAATCGTGGCGGACAGCGTTCCCGAGAAAGAATATGAGGAATCCGAAAACAAAGCTAAGGCCGTAATGGAGGCAATCATTAAGGCTAGGGAGGTAGACGAGGGATGATTTTGTTAATAGATAACTACGACAGTTTTTCATACAATTTAGTCCAGCTTGCAGGAAGCATAAACAGCGACATAAAGGTTATACGCAACGACGAGTTGACGGTCGATGAAGTGGAAAAATTGCGGCCTTCTCATATAATTATTTCGCCCGGTCCGGGGCATCCAAAAGACGCCGGGATATGCGAGGAGCTTATCCTTAAAATGAAAGGCAAAGCGCCTATTTTGGGTATTTGCCTGGGGCATCAAGCGATATGCGAAGCCTTTGGGGGATTAGTCGTCCAAGCAAAGCGGCTTATGCACGGAAAGAAAAGTATTATAAACATCGACAATGGATATAACATATTTAAAGGTCTGCCTTCGTTTATAGAAGCGGCTAGATATCACTCTCTGATTGCTCAAAAAGAAACGCTCCCCGATGAGCTTATAGTAATCGCTGAAGACGAGCAAGGCGAAATAATGGGAGTTAAACATAAAAATTACGAGATATACGGTCTGCAGTTTCATCCCGAGTCAATATTGACGCCCAACGGCGCTCAAATTATGGAGAATTTTTTAAAAATAAAGTAATGATAGGTAATTTAATTCGATTAGCAATATAGGAATAATGAATACGAACCTTTAACCTAAAAAGCGCGGCGAATATCTTTTATCAAATACGCAAACAACTGCGCAATGATTTCAATGACAATGGTCGAGTATTATATAAGATATTATAAGCCCCAAAGTATTGTATGGGTATTAAAAATTTCTTAATATTGACTACCACTGTTTATTAGATTAAAATAAAAATATATTAATATATCGGTTGATAGTATGAATATTAAAGAAGTTTTTGAAAAACTCACTCTTAAAGAAAAAATTTCCCTTCTTTTCGCTGAGGATTGGTGGAATACTCGCAGGATTAGCCGTTTAAATATTGACAGCGTTAGAATGTCGGACGGCCCTCACGGGCTGCGTAAAGAAGTTTTTGAAAACGGCAAAAAGAAATACACTCAAAAAGCTGTATGTTTTCCGCCGGCGGTTTTGAGCGCTTGCAGTTTTGACACGGAATTAATTGCGAAAATGGGAGAGGCTATTGCTAGCGAAGCGATTGAGCAGGGCGTGGATGTTGTTTTAGGGCCGGGAACTAATATAAAGCGTTCGCCGTTATGCGGCAGAAATTTTGAGTATTTTTCCGAAGACCCTTTTTTGGCGGGAGTAATTTCCGCGGCGTATATAAAAGGCGTTCAAAGCCAAGGCGTTGGAACTTCTTTAAAGCATTTTGCCGCTAATAATCAAGAATCCTATAGAGCCATAATCAGCGCCGAGATTGACGAGCGGACGCTTAATGAAATATATTTAAAGCCTTTTGAAATCGCCGTTAAGGAAAGCAAACCTTGGACCGTAATGTGTTCTTACAATAGAATAAACGGCGTGTATTCCAGCCAGAATAAATATCTCTTGACCGATATATTAAGGGATGCTTGGGGTTATGAGGGAGTCGTGATAAGCGACTGGGGCGCTGTGGACGATAGAGTTCAGGGCGTCAAAGCAGGGTTGGACATTGAATTTCCTTATTCCGGTCAATATAATATAGACCGCGTTTTTGAGGCTGTTTCAAACGGCGAAATAACTACGACCGAAATAGATAAATGCGTTTTAAGGATATTAGAAGTAATCTCAAAAGCAAAGTCAGCGCTTAAAACCGTTAAATACGACGCCGAGCAAAGACATTCAATAGCCAAAGAAGTTGCCCAAAAATCTATTGTTTTATTAAAGAATGAAGACAATATTTTGCCGTTTAAACAAGACGAAAAATTATTGGTAATTGGCGCGTTGGCAAAACATCCTAGGTATCAAGGCAGCGGCAGCTCTAAGATTAATCCATATAATTTGGTAAGCTTTTTGGATGGTATAGAAAATCAAAAAATTAGCTATGAATATCTTGAGGGCTATGATATTAACAGCGAATTGGTAGACTATGAATTGATTTCCCAAGCCGTAAGAGCCGCAAAAAACTATAACAATATCGTAGTATTTATAGGCCTAACCGAAGAATACGAAAGCGAAGGTTATGACAGAAAACATATGCGCTTACCTCAAGCGCACTATTGCTTGGTTGATGAGCTTTTAAAGGTAAAGTCTGACTTTGTGGTGGTTTTAAGCGGGGGCGCGCCTGTAGAGCTGGATAATATTATTAACGCGAAAGGAATATTATTGCAATATCTAACCGGCGAGGCGGCCGACGCCTCAATAGATATAATTTACGGCAAAGTCAATCCTTCGGGCAAACTGGCCGAGACCTGGCCGATTAAGCTGGAGGATAATCCTTCTTATCCTAACTTTACTAGAGATAATAATTCCGCCCATTACAAAGAAACCATTTTTGTGGGCTATAGGTATTATGACACCTTTGACAAAAAAGCGATGTTCCCGTTTGGCTATGGATTAAGCTATACTAGTTTTGAGTTGAAAGATTTTAAACTCAAAACGGATAACGATAATATAATCGTAAATTTAACGATAAAAAACATAGGGGATTTTGACGGCGCCGAAGTTATCCAAGTATATGTCGGAAAACCCGACAGCGCGGTGGTAAGGGTTAAAAAAGAGCTAAAAGCATTTAAAAAGGCGTATTTGAGAAAAGGCGAAAAAAGCGAAGTAAGTTTAATCATTCCCAAAAGCTCATTGGCGTTTTATAATACCGCGGAAAAAAGATGGACGCTTGAGAGCGGCGAATATAAAATATTCGTCGGCGCGTCTTCGGCCGATATAGTATTCGAAAGCGCGGTAAAAATAGAAGGGGAGGAGTTTAGATTGCCCGAATACTTCCCGCCTAAGAAGCCTATCTTAAACGATCAAGAGTTTTCTACGCTTTTAGGCAGGCCCTTGACTCCAAAATCCGTAAAAAGAAAGCGACCTTTTGATTTCAATTGCGCCTTGAAAGATATGGAAAACACTATTATAGGACGGGTATTAAAGAAACAATTGGCAAAAGAATTAAAGACTGATTTTAATAAGCCCGCCGACAGAGAAACTTTTGAGGCGACTATAGAATTGCCAGTAAGAATGCTTGCGATGCTTAGCGAGGGCGCGCTGCCTAAAGAGATGATGGAAGGCTTGTTGAATATCGCAAACAGAAAGTATTTTAAGGGGTTAGCTAAAGTATTGAAGTCCAGAAAAAGGAAAAAATAGGCGATTGATTATAATATTTGTTTGTGTTAATATAGTATTATATCTGACATAATACTTCAAAAAACCCAAAAATCAGCCTTAATAAACGCCGCAAGGCGTTTTATTTTGTTCTTGAAGCCTTAATCCTTATGTTATTAACAAGTTTCCATTGATTGTAACTGTGTCACCGTATTCTTATTGACAATATGGGTTATTAGGTTTACAAATATATAAACACAATCATTAAAAATTTATGGGAGATGAGATTATGAGTATTTTTATAGATGCCGTTAAAAATAGAAGGTCCATATATGCCATTGGAAAAAATATTACCGTTTCTGAAGAAAAAGTAATTGATGTTATTAAGCAAGCGTTGACGCATTCGCCGACGCCGTTTAACTCTCAAGCAAACAGGGCTGTTTTGCTGATTGGCGAAGACCACGACCATTTGTGGGATATTGTGGAAGATAGCTTGAGAAAAATTGTTCCCGAAAAGAATTTTCCCAAAACCCAAGAAAAGCTTCAATCTTTTAAAAACGGATATGGAACAATTCTTTTCTTCGAGGACGAAAGCGTTACCAAGGGATTAATGCAAAAATTCCCGTTATATAAAGATTCTTTTCCTATCTGGGCGATGCAGGCCTCGGGTATGTTCCAATTCATAGTATGGACGGGATTAAGCGAGTTAGGCTTAGGCGCTAATTTGCAGCATTATAACCCTTTGATAGACGAAGCGGTTAAGGTGCGCTGGAATTTGCCCAAAGAATGGAAGTTATTGGCGCAAATGCCGTTTGGCCAATTACTAAATCCCGCAGGCGAAAAAGAGATTGTTCCCGTAGAAAAAACTTTTAGAGTTTTTAGATAAAAACCTTTTTCAAAGGTTTTTAGAAAAGTGATAAAAGTTACGGAAAAGAAACCTAAAAAATAATATAATGCTTATAAGTTAGCCAACGCTTTTTCGTCAACGATCTTGTAGCCGCCGCGGAACAACTCTATATAACCCTCGTGCTCAAAATAGTTCATCATACGAGTGACTACTTCGCGGGCGGTGCCAAGATGGTTGGCGATAGCGTCTTGAGTTATCTTGACAGTGTTAGAGCCGTCAATGCTTGCTTGCTCAAGAATAAAATCGGCAAGACGCTTATCGAACTTTGAAAACAGAATTTGTTCTATTAAAAACAACGCGTCCGATAATCTTTGGGACATTATGGCCAAGACATAATCTTTAAAGAAGGTGTTGTTTTTTACATATTGGTCAAAATGCTCGGAAGGCAGAACAAGAATGTCGCTGTCTTTCTCGGTTTCGATGGTAACATCAAAAGTTAAGTTTTTCATTACGCAGGAAGCCGAAAGCACACAGACGTCGCCTTCTAGCAGGCGGTAAATAGTAATCTGTTTGCCGTGTTTTGAGCCGATATAAGCGCGGACTTGGCCTTGGTAGACTACTATCATTCCGCTGCAGGTTTCGTTATTAGAAATAATCTCGCCGGCGGGATAGTGTCTTAATACGATCTTTTTAAAAAAGTTATCCCTTTCGTCGGGCGTCATCTTTTTTAAAAAGGAGAGATAAGTGTTTAAGAAATCTATGTATTCTTGATTTATCATACTTTAACCTCTAAAACTATATGTAATACTATTATATCAAACATAACATATTTATCAAGGAATACGGATTATAAGATTTTATTTAACGGTAATATAGGGTTTTATACAAAAGATAAATTTGAGGGAGGAGAAATAAGTGTCAATTTTTCACAAAAGATACGATATTAACAAGGTTAATATCAACGAGGTGTTCGATTTGATGACCAATGGCGATTATCTAATCGACTTAAGAAGCCAAAGCGAGTATAAAGAAGCGCATTTACCCAACAGTATTAATGTCCCTTTTTTAAAAATAAGCGAGTGGGTAAAGAAAAACATTAAAAACTCTAACGCGAGATTTTTTCTTTATTGCCAAAACGGCGCAAGAAGCGTTCACGCGGCGGCTACATTAAGAAAAATGGGATACACTAATATTGTTGATTTAGGCGGATTAAACGCTTTTAAAGGTATTCTTGAAAAATAAAAGACCGTTAATAATAATAGTCAATAGGGTGTCGATATGGCTAAAACAATTATAATAGGCGCGTCCGCAGGAGGCGCGACCGCAGCTACCAGGCTAAGAAGACTTAGCGAAGATATGAGGATAATCTTGCTTGAAAAGGGCGATTATATCTCATACGCAAATTGCGGTATGCCTTATTATATCGGCGGCGTTATAAAAGATAAAGAAGACCTAACCGTTATGACGCCGGCGGGTTTTTCTGCCTGGTATAACATTGATGTTAGAACAAACAACGAGGCGCTTTATATTGATAGAGAAAAGAAAGAGCTGACGATTTACGACCATATCAATAATAAGCAATATAAAGAGAATTACGATTTTTTGATTTTAGCCACAGGCGCCCAGCCTATAATACCTAACGAGCTTCAAAATATAAACGGCGTTTTTGTTTTGCGAGATTTAGCGGATACTTTTAAGATAAAGTCGTTTATTGAAAACAATAGCCCAAAAAGCGCCGTCATAATCGGAGGCGGCGCTATTGGGTTGGAATTAGCGGAAAATTTGGTTGCGGCATCCATAGAGACCGCGATATTGGAAATCAGCGACCATGTAGGCGGGCCTTTGGACTTTGATATGGCAAGCCTAGTGCATAAAACCTTAAGAAAAAACGGCGTGAAATTATTATTGAATAAGAGCCTAACAAAGGCGGTTGCTGATTCAAATAAAATCGTTTTGACGCTAAGCGACGGGGCCAATCTTGAGGCGGATATGGTAATAGTATCCGTAGGCATAAAGCCTAATTCGGCTTTAGCTAGGTTGGCGGGATTAAAGCTTAACGAAAAAGGCGCGGTTAAAGTCAATTCTAGGATGCAGACTTCGGATCCGTATATTTACGCTATAGGCGATTTGGTAGAGGTCCGCGAATTTATTACCAAGAGCAAAGCCTATGTTCCTTTGGCTGGGCCAGCGCAAAAACAGGCAAGAATCGCCGCCGATAATATTTCGGGCAAGAATTCCAAATACAACGGGGCGAGTTTAAGCGGAATTATAAAAGTTTTTGACAAGACTGTCGCTTTTTGCGGCCTTAACGAAAAGATTTTGAAGGCAAAAAACATTGATTACGAAAAAATATATGTCACAGCGCAGTCCAATCCTTCGTATTATCCTGGGGCGGGCGCTATCGATTTAAAATTGATGTTTGACAAAATAAGCGGAAAAATTTTTGGCGCGCAAATAGTGGGAGACAATGGCTCGGATAAGCGCGCGGATGTTTTAGCTACTGTTATGCGCCTAAACGGAACTGTTGACGACTTGGCCGAACTAGAGCTGCCTTACGCGCCGCCTTATTCCACGGCAAAAGACGCCGTAAATATCGCCGGTCTAGCCGCTCAAAATGTTAAGGATAAATTAAGAAATATAACGCATTTTGAAGATTTGGATAAAATTGATTTAAAAAATTCAGTGCTGCTGGATGTAAGGACGGCTAAAGAATTTGAAAAAGGGCATATAGACGGATTTATAAATATTCCTTTGCACGAATTAAGAAATAGATTAAATGAATTGGATAAAGCAAAAAATATTTATGTAATGTGTTTAGCGGGACAAAGAGCCTACGTGGCCGAGAGATTGTTAAGAGAGAAAGGTTTTAACGCGTTTAGTTTTTCGGCTGGCTATAGGCTTTATAAACATATTATGGATGAAAAACTTTTAAATCATTAAGAAAAACAAAAAGGAGATTTGGAAATGACCGAAATAATTCACTTGACCAAGGAAAATTTTTATGAAACGCTTTCGCAAACCGATAAGCCTGTGTTAATTGATTTTTGGGCGAGCTGGTGCGGACCGTGCAGAATGCTTGCGCCTGTATTAGACGAGGTGGCAAAAAGCCTCGAGGACCAAGCTGTTATCGCTAAGGTAAATATCGACGAAGAAGAAGAGTTGGCGCAATCCTTTAAAATAATGTCGATACCCACAATGTTAATATTTAAAAACAATAAAATCGTAGACCAAATGGTTGGTTACACCAGCAAAGAAAACATAATAAACGCGATAAAGAAACATATCTAAAGATTATCCAAAAAAGGATAATCTTTTTTTTTAACGGCAAGCCGCTTATTTTCATATATATTTAGATAATGAAAATCAGCGATTTGCACAACGATTTAATAACGGAACTGCCTTTCCAAAATGCTTTAACTTATCTTGAGGATAACTCTACATATATAGACAAAATTATATTAGCGGTTTGGACAACGCATACAAAATATAATAATTATTTAAGCATATCCTCGCTTATTGAGAAATATCGCTTGCCCGAATTAGAGACTAAAATATTATTTGGCATAGAAGATATATCGGCTATTGAAGAAAAATACTACGAAAGGCTCAAAGAATTAAATCTCTTTTATGCGTCGCTTACTTGGAATTATGACAACTGTCTTGGGGGCGGGGCGTTAGGCGATAGCGGTTTGACTGAAAAAGGCAAGGCTGTTTTAAAGGCGTTAAAAGATAATCATATAGCGTTAGACACCGCGCACTTAAATAAAAAAACATTTTGGGACTGTATTGATTTTTTTGACGGATTAATAATTAATTCTCATTCCTGTTTTAATTCTGTTTATAAGCACAATAGAAATCTCGACGACGCCCAAATTAAAGCTATTATATCTAAAGGCGGGGTAATCGGATTGGCGTTGGTGGGGGAATTTTTGACTTCAAAATCAATGCCAAAAATACACGACGTAACAAGGCATATTGATTATTTTGTTCAAAAATTTGGGGATAAGAATTTATGCTTTGGGACGGATTTTTGGGGAACAAAAAATTTACCCAAAAAATTGACTAATTATTACGAGCTGTATATATTAGTGGAATATTTACAAAAAATAGGCTATAATAAAGACACTGTTGAGAGAATTTTTTATAGAAACTTTGAGAGCTTTTTGAGGTCGTTCAATGGAACTGCATAATATCTATGAGAATCCTTTGATTACAAGATACGCAAGCCCCGAGATGGCGGCGATTTTTTCGGATGAAACCAAAATAAAGCTTTGGCGCAAATTATGGGTTGTTTTAGCCGAAAGCGAAAAAGAGTTAGGATTAAATATTACGGACGAACAGATCGCAGAGCTTAAAAAATATCAAAATGATATTAATTGGGAAACCGCTCAAGAGCGCGAAAGAAAGGTAAGGCACGACGTAATGGCGCACGTTCACGCTTACGGCGAACAAGCCAAAAGCGCTAAGCCTATAATCCACCTAGGCGCTACCAGCTGCTATGTTACCGATAATGCCGAAATTATAGTGATATATAACGCTCTTCAATTGGTTAAGAAAAAATTAATCACGCTTATAGACAAGCTTTCAAAATTCGCCTTAAAATATAAGGACTTGGTAACTTTGGGCTTTACGCATTTTCAGGCCGCTCAGCCTACAACAGTGGGAAAACGCGCTTGCCTATGGATTCAGGATTTAATTCTTGATTACGAAAATTTAGAATTTTTAATTAAAAGCATAAAGCTAAGAGGAGTCAAAGGCACTACCGGAACGCAGGCGAGCTTTTTGAAGTTGTTTGACGGCGACAGTCAAAAAGTAAAAGAGCTTGAAAAGTTAGTGTTAAAGAAATTAGGATTTAAATCAGCTTACGGAGTAACAGGGCAAACATATACTAGAAAATTCGATTATTCCGTTTTAAGCGCGTTGAGTATGATTGCCCAAAGCGCTTATAAGTTCGCAAATGATTTAAGATTGTTGCAACACTTAAAAGAAGTAGAAGAGCCTTTTGAAAAAGAGCAAATCGGCAGTTCAGCGATGGCTTATAAGCGCAATCCTATGAGAAGCGAGAGAATTTGCGCGCTCGCTAGATATGTTATAAGCCTGCCGATTAACGCTTCTATAACCGCGTCCACGCAATGGTTTGAAAGGACCTTGGACGACTCGGCTAACAAACGCATTGTAATACCGCAGGCGTTTTTAGCTGTCGATGGTGTCTTAAATCTTTATTTAAATATATCTGAAAATATGGTTGTTTATGAAAATATGATAAAAAAACACCTTGACGAAGAGCTGCCCTTTATGGCGACCGAGGAAATCTTAATGGAATGCGTTGCGGCGGGCGGCGACCGTCAAGAATTGCACGAGAAAATCAGACAGCATTCCGTAATGAGCGCTATGGAAGTAAAGCAAAAAGGCAAGCCCAACGACTTGTTAAAGCGTATTGCGGAAGATCCTGCCTTCGAGGCGGTTAAAGATAAGCTGGATTTAATAACAGACGCAAAAAGGTTTGCCGGCAGAGCGGCAGAACAAGTGGAAGAGTTTTATGAGAACGAGATTAAGCCGATAATAGAGGCGAATAATAATTATTTAGGCGCCAAATACGAGGTAAAAGTTTAAAATAAATCTTAAGCCGGGATAAATCCGGCTTTTATTATGTCTGATATAGTATTATATCATAATTGGTAAGATTGATAAGACCTTGTAAAAGCATATAGACGGTCAATATTTAAAAGACTAGGCAACCTAAATGTTTTTAGGCCTTAAAGAATGACAGGTGATTTTTATATTTTACAATATTATTGCAGAGATATTTATATGAAATAGGCTAGTTTTCCGAGTATCTTTATTTTGTATATATTAATATTTATAATTTCTAAATCTAAATAGTAAAACATTGAAATAAATAAACTTATATGCTCAAAAAAATATCTCTAAATCAATATTAAAAATATAATAACAGGTTTAATGTTGTATAATACTTTTTAAGATATAATACTTTTTTATTAGTTTTTCTTATATATGAATATTGAAACTAAAAGTGATTTAAATATACATATTAAGACAACGCAACTTATAAGACAAAATACGCTTATTTGACCTTATATTATACCATTGCTTCGTAAAAGTTATGTTTTACGCATAGTTATATATGTGTGTTTTGAGCGGATAATTTTCAATTAAGCAATCCCCTGTTTATTGAATAGTTATATTTTTTAATGAGAAACTCTCTTTTAATTGAGAGAATTGAGAAATTCTCTGTTATTGAGCAATAATATTTTATTTTGTGAAAATCGCCTATCGCTTAGCCTTTAAATTAAAATAAAACGTTTTTTCTCAGTATATTTCAGCAAAAAAGTGAATGTTTTTTAGCTCAAAAATTAATGAATTAATGCTATTCTCAATATTTAATTCATATAATGTTTGGTCGTTAATATCTTTGATCGCAATTGAGTCGTTTTCAATATATATGTAAAGATTGTCCGCGTTGTCAGATAGAGTTATATAATCGCTTTCATTAAATATTATTATTTGTTGGTTAAAATCAATGTTTATTAGGGATTGTTCATAGTATCCGTTAGATTGATATTGATATTTTATATTTAAAATTGAATTATCATATATATCTTTTGTGTTATATCCTATGACAGCCTTATTATTAGTCTTATAATTTATTTGATATGTGGCGCTTAAGAACTCATTTCCGCTGTATAATAGCGCGTTTTCTCCAATAATCGCCTTATTATCGTCTGATATCTCGGAATTAATCCAATTCCCAGATATATTGCACCAGTTATATAGGCTGTCTAAAGCGGTCAACATATCAACTTTTATTTCTAATTTGGACTCATTCCCTTTTTTGTCTCTTCCTGTAATAGTAAATTGGTCATTGGAAGCTTTTTTATTGTTATATATCCAAGTATTATGTGTGTCATAAAAATCTATTAATCCATCGAAATATTCAAATAATGACATAATTTTACCGTGAACGCTATCAAATTTCGGCTCTATTTTGCCATCTTTATTATCAATTATTTCAAAATCCGGTAAAATTAAACCGATATTAGGATAAGCTCTAAGCAATGTGTTATTCAAAATATCGCCTTTTATCTGTGGCGGCTCGTCGTCAACATCCTCGAGAATGTTAAAAGGCATTGATTTTGTGGTCAAAAAATAGCCGGTTAAATCAACTATTGTTACTTTGACCTGATAATTCCCCGCCTTATCAAACGAAATAACATTATCTCCGTAGTTTAACTCTATTTTAGAGTCGTTATAGTCTATCCAGGCGTAAAAAATAGAAAATTTATAACTAAGTTTGTAATCATTTACAGTTATGCTTATATTGAATTTTTCGCCTATACGCGCGCTAAAATCTTGATTATTTTGGTTATTGAATAGAATTTCTACCGAGTAAACCGTCCATTGTTCATTTGATTTAGAACATCCAAATACTATACTTATGCTGATTAAAATTATAATCAGCAAAGAAATCATTGGATATCGACAAAAACACGTAAATTTCCTCATTCTTGCAATTTTATATTACAAAAACAATTATAATTTGTCATCTAAATAATTCTTGCAAGAAATTATATTTTTTTAACTCTTTTCTTAGCGACTTATAACTAGGGATAATAGCCTGGACGATTTTCCAAAACTCTTTCGAATGGTTTAGTTGAACAGTGTGCGCTAACTCGTGAATTATCAGATAATCAATTATGCTCTCGGGCAGCATTATCGCTCTGAAATTTAAACCTATATTGCCTTGAGAGTCGCAAGAGCCCCATTTTGACTTTGAATGAATAATTTTAAGGCTGATAAAATTAAAGCCCAAAGATTTAAAGTCATTTAATTTTTGTGTGAATACCCTTTCGGCCTCTGATTGCAAAAACCTTTTTAAAGCGTTTTTTAAGGAGTTAAGTTTCTCAAGCGGTTGATATTTTTTTGGAATTAAAACGCGTTCATTGTATATGGATATTTTTGAAACATCGTCAAAACAGCATCTAAGAATTCTGCCCTTATACATTATTTCGGTATAATCATATAGATTTTTATATTTATTATAAAGGTTCTGAATTCTTAATTGATTTTTTACAATCCAATTATTTTTTTCAATCAAAAAAGCTCTGATTTTATCTAATGACAAATACATCGGAGCTTTAATAATTATTTTTCCTGTGTTGTCTATATGGACCGCCAGCGTCTTCCTTTTGGCCCTGATTAACTCATAATCCATTATCAGCCTCAAACAATAATTGAGCTCTACAAGCGGGCTTATTATCGCTTTCTATCTCAATTATAACATCGTTCTGGCTGTTATATAGTTTTTTTACTACATATTCTTGATTGAAACTCATTTCGGATAGAAAATTTATAGAAAACGATTTTATGCGTTTATCCAATATTTCCTCCGGCGAAAACGCGTTAAAGGCAGCGGTAATATATTTTGCGTTATTCATATGATGATTAAAATCAATGTCGTCCAGCCTTACGGCGCTTTGGTATATTTCTTTCATATTGTCCGCAGGCTCGACTTTCCAACAAGGATTTTCTATGGCTCTCTTATCGATAAACTCTATACCGCTGAAATAATTAGGGTTAACGCGCTTAATTTTATGGGTTTCAAGGTCTAAAATCAGCCACTTTGAAACGCCTCTTATTAGCGTGTTTCCGTCTTTGTCTAAAATATAGTAATCACGGTCGCAATCAACCATTCTAGGCTCTATAGGATATGTTACCACCGTTATTTCATCGCCCAATTTAGGGTATTTATCGATTTCGACACATATTCTAGATAAAATCCAAAATTCGTTATGCTTTAATAAGCTGAAATAGTCGACTTTTAACTCTAAGGAATGGCTTGTGGCGACTTCTTGAAAGTAATTTAGGATAGAACTAGGCTTTAAAACGCCCCTAAAATCGACATCGTAAATGGTTACTATAAACTTTCGAGTGTAAGAACAAACGCTTTTCATATAATAACTCCAAAAAATACAAAAATAATACATCAAAATTATACGAAAAACACCTAAAAAACGCAAATATATTATCAAACTATAGCGCTGTTATCAATCATAATACCACTAAAAATGTTTTGATTTATTATTATGTCTGTCATAGTATTTTATATTGACAAAAAATAGTGGTTTTAATATTATATTCTTATGGATAATTACATAAACAGCGATTTAATTAGAGGTAACATAGACACTATTATCCTTCGTTCCCTATCGGAAGGCGACAAATACGGTTATGAAATCCTAAAAGAGATAGAATCAAAAACTCAAGGCGAATACATTTTAAAGCAACCTACCCTATACAGCTGTTTAAAAAGGCTTGAGCAACAAGGCTATATCACTTCTTTTTGGGGACAGATAACATTAGGCGGCAGAAGAAAATATTATAGATTAACGCCCGCCGGCAAAGAGTATTTTGAAAAAGTTCAGGCTGATTGGGAATATTCGCGCGCTCTAATAGACAAGCTTATCGCGAAGAGAAGAAATAATCCGCAAATTGAATCTGAAAATTCCCAAGAATTTAATTTGGACGATAAACAGACAAACGCGTCGTTTATAAGGCATTTCGAGGGCGATGATAATAAGCTCTCTTATGAGAACGACCTTGAAAAAGTCGAAGAAATAGTCGAAGAAAATAAAGCCGATATAAAACCAGATTTGAATCAAGCATTAAGCGAGCAAAGCGGCGAGAATATTAATTTCGAAAACGCTAAGTTGGCCGACGCTTTGAACGCTGATAATAATAGCGCTGATAACGCTATTGTCGATAATACTCTTGAAGCGAATGAGAACCTAAAAGACGATAATACTTCTAAACAAGAAAAAGAAGAACAAAAAACAGAAGAAAGAAAGCAAATTTTTATAGTAGCTAAACCAAGAGAAGACTATAAAGATAATACTAGCGAAAATAGAGTTAAGCCGCAAGGCATAGCTATTTATACTCCGCTAAAAGGAAAGCCGATTTTCGCTAAAAGCGATAGGGTTCTTGCCGAATTTCAATCTTCCGCAGATAATATCGATAATCCAAAAGAATTTAAGCCCAAAGTTGAAAATAGAATAGACCACATAGAGAATGAAACTTCAAAAAGCTATGAAAAAAGTTATGATAAAACCGAGTCTTTAGAAACCTTAAATCAATCCATTAATCAATACCTCTTCAAAAAAGAGCCTAGAGAAGAAGATAACAGCTTGGTAGGCGCCACTAAAATAAATTATGTCGCCGATGACGTGTTTTTCGCCAACCAGCTTCCCAAAAACAAATCTAATTTCCATAGCTCGTATGAAGATTTGCTGCTGCAGCAAAAAATGGAATTACTCAAAGAAAATTTAAATAAATACAAAAAGTCTTCGGCTCAAGCTGATTCCGCGCCCGATTCGCAATTATACTCGTTGCCCGATAATTCATTGCCCGATTTTAACGACACCATTTCCCCCGCTTCGGGCGTTACTTTCGCTTCCATAGAAGAAGCTCAGCAGGCGTTTAAGCTGGAAAAGCAATACAAAAATGTCTTGGGCAAGCTTTTTGAGAACAAAAATAAGGAAGAGATTAAAATAGAAAAGCCCGCAAAACACAGCGAGCCTCAAGAGACTATAGTTAATAATTATAAAACTGAAAGGAACAACGCGGATTCATATAACAACTATAATTATTACGCCCGCGAATACCACGACATTAAGGTATCCCCTTTCTCGAAACACACTATTAGCGAATATTACAGCTCGTATTATGTTTATTATAATAAATTCAAATTAGCGCAACATCTGATTTTTTCGGCGTTAATGTTTTTGATTAACATAGGCCTATACTTTTTGTTTAATACTCTGTTCCATTTGAATATTAAAATAGGCTATTTCTTTGCCGGTGGGCTGGCAGCGGCGTTGTTCGCCTTGATTGCGATATTAGCGTTTTTCTATAAGCCTAATCGCAAGAAAAAGGTTTATTATGACTTTGGCAAAGATTTTTTGAAAAAGTTCTATTTGTGGTTGGTAATAAGCGCCGCGTTTATATTAGGTTTTTATTTAGCGGATAAAAGTTTATTTGACAATTTAGCCCGTTTTTCAAAAGTGCTTTACGCGATAAGCTTATCTTTAAGCGTAATAACGTTGCCTATAATAGCTAAAATTATGTTAAAGCTTAAGGCTTTTTCCGTGAAGTCTTAGTTTTATCTTCTATATCTTCTTTTTTTGCGGCCAAAAATTCTGCTTAAAGAGTTGCTTAATTGGTATTGATATTTATTTAGAACATAAAATATCAACATCAGTCCCGCCGATATCGCTATCCAAGCGGCTATACCCCATCCCTTAAAAGGGATGATATCCCCTGTTCCCAAATAACACATAAAGGCGACTGTAATCGGCCTTGTTATCAAAACCGCAAAGATAAAAAAGCCCCAGGACATGGTGGTGATTCCTGCAACCAAGCATAATATATCGTCCGGAAAAAATGGAAACAGCAGCATTAAGATAAGCATATATTTGCCTTTGTTGTTTAAGAGCATTCGATATTCTAGGGCTTTGTCTTTGCCGACAATCCATTCCACCAACCTTCTGCCAAAAATTCTTCCTATAGCAAATGCCGCTATAGAGCCTAGGCATACGCCTATAGAGCCTAGAATAAAAGCCAATGTCGGCCCATATAGCGCTACGCCTACCAAATTAAGCACGATTGAGGGCAGCGGCAAAAACACGACTTGGATTATTTGAGCGCAGATAAATACCGCCATTCCCCAAAATCCGGTGCTTAATATAAAGTTTTTCAATAATTCCATATTGGTTAGGTTTTGGAAAGCTCCCGAAGCGACTAGCCCGACATAGACTGCGGTAAAAACAAACATCATCGCGTTAAAGGTGAATGTAAGTTTAATTAGGCTTTCAAACTGATAAAATTTTAGTAAGAGCATTCCTAATAAAAGCAAGAAATTTATCGCCTGAATGACAATATAAGCTATTAGGGGTAATTTGTTAGAAAAAAAATATACCCCTAAAATCATTATCCCGCTTAAAGCTACCGAGATGTATATTAATATCTTGATGGATTTTGCCATAACCTTTGCTTTAGAATATTATATGTCTAAAGGCAAAGGTTTAATATAATAATCAAAAAATCAAGAATTGGAAAATTCAGACAGCTTTTTTATCTCAGCCCTGGCTAGTTTGTCGCAGCGGTTATTGTATTCGTTGTCGCTGTGTCCTTTTACTTTGTGCCAGGTCACATCGTGTTTTGACGAGTATAAAATTAAGTCTTGCCATAGGTCTATATTCTTTACGTCTTCTTTAGCCGCGGTTTTCCAGTTATTTGCTTGCCATCTTTCAAGCCATTTGTTGTTTACGGCGTCTATGACATACGCCGAATCGCTGTATATATTTACTTTGCACCTTTCTTTTAGCGCTTTTAGAGCGTAAATGATAGCGAACAATTCCATACGGTTGTTGGTCGTATTAGGGCAAGAACCGCTGAGCACTTTTTCGGTGCCTTTATAAATGAGAATAGCCGCCCAGCCGCCTATTCCAGGATTTCCGCTGCAAGCCCCGTCGGTATATATAGTCACTTCTTTCATTGGTTATCCTCTGAGAGTTTTATTGATTTCTTATATGCGGCCTCGACAGCCGTTTGAATTATCTTGTCAAATTCATAATTTTTCAGCGTGTTTATAGCCTCGATAGTCGTTCCGCCTTTTGAACACACGGCGTCTATCATATCTTGGATTTTTTGATTAGGATGGCTTTCCACCATTTTTACCCCGCCCAAAACGGTTTGCAAAACAAGCTGTCTTGACTCTTCCGCGGATAAGCCTATTTTTTCGCCAGCCTTAATTAAAGAGTCTATAAAATAATAAACATATGCGATACCGCTTCCAGAAACAGCCGTAACGGCGTCCATTTTTTCTTCCTCCAAGACCACAACCTTGCCTATGCGGCTAAATAGATTTGTTACAAAGTCTTGAGCCTCGGTCGAAGCGTTATAAAAAGCTATTCCCGAGCAGGATTGATTAATTTTAGCGCCCAAATTGGGCATTACTCTTGCCACCGTGCCTATATTGGGTAAATATTTTAAAATAGTTGAAATTTTTATTCCCGCCATAATTGAGATAAAGGTTTGCTCGTTTGAGATATAAGGCGCGATTTCGGTCAAAATCGCGGGCGCGTCTTTAGGCTTTACGGCGATTAATATGTATTCGCAGTTTTGCGCTAAAAATACATTATCAAAGATTACATCGGCGTTTTTGATATTGATTTTAGGCGGCTCTAGAGTGCTTACCAATATGCGGCCGTCAAAATCGTTCTCAACGCCGCTTAAGATAGCGCTGCCCATATTGCCTAAACCAATAATTCCTAGCTTGTATTTCATAATTTTTCACCTTTTATAATTGACTATTAATTTACATTATTATATAATATCAACATGATTTTTAGGGGAATAGCTCAAGTGGTAGAGTAGCGGTCTCCAAAACCGTTGGTTGGGGGTTCGAGTCCCTCTTCCCCTGCCACTTAAATTTTTTTAGACCATTATATCAAATGGTCTATTTTTTTATTATCTAACTCTTTGTTTTATTTTTGGCTCTTATTTATTCAAAAAATCGCTAGCCATAATATAGCATATTTTATTATTTATTGCGATTATTTACGGCATATAAAAAAGAATTTTTATTGCCTATACAATTATGGGAAAAAAATATATAATTAATTTATGGGTAAAAAGTATTACATAGAAAGAAATTTTAAAAACACCCAAAAAATCAATGAATTGGAAAAAGAATTGCCTGATTTTTGCTCGGAGTTTTTGCTTGGAATCGAGCCTAGGACTTCGGTTTTAACTAGGTTAAATTACGCTTACGATTTAAAAGTCTTTTTTGAATATGTTTCTCAAAATGTCCTAAACAAAGAAATAAAAGCCATTACTTTGGACGACCTAGATAAAATTACCCAAACGGATTTAGAGAAATATTTGGCATATTTATCTTATTACAAAGACGAAGAAGGCAAAATTCATACCAACAAAGATTATTCCCGCGCAAGGCGCTTAGCTAGCATCCGCGCTATGTATAAATATTTTTTTAATAAAGATAAGATCCGAGCCAATGTCGCCGCGAAAATATCTTTTCCTAAAATTCACGAAAAAGAAATTATTAGGTTAGAGCCAAACGAGGTGGCGGAGATTTTGGATCAAAGCGAATACGGCGACGAATTAAGCGAACACCAGAAGCATTTTCACTCAAAAACCAGATACAGGGATTTGGCGATTTTAACATTGTTTTTAGGCACGGGCATAAGAATAAGCGAATTGGTCGGTCTTAATATCGAGGACATAGACTTTGAATCAAACGCTTTTACTGTTATTAGAAAAGGCGGAAACTCGACTATATTATATTTTTCTGACGAAGTGGCAAAGGCGCTAAAAAAATATCTTGAGCAACGCCTAAGTATCCCTGATGTTCCTCAAGAAGAGCGCGCGCTGTTTTTATCAATGCAAAACAAACGAATTTCCGTTAGAGCTGTTCAAAATTTGGTCACAAAATACGCAAGAATTGTCAGCCCTTTAAAAAAAATTACCCCTCACAAACTAAGAAGCACTTTCGGCACGGAGTTATACAGGGCTACGGGCGATATATATATAGTGGCCGATGTTTTGGGGCACAGCGACGTAAACACCACCAAAAAGCATTACGCCGCTATTGACACCGATATTCGAAAAAGCGCTGTTAGAAAGGTCGTGCTAAGAGACGATGACTGAAAAACGAATGTTTGCAATATGTTTTATTTTATGTTATAATATCAATAATCTTATATAAGGAGAAATTATATGGAAAGAAGGCCCTTGGATCCTAAAGATGAAAAGGTTTTGGAATATCTAAAAAAATACATCACAAAATACGGCTATCCGCCTACCGTTAGAGAGATATGTAAAGCTTTAAATATAACTTCGACCGCCACGGCGCACTACACTTTAAACAGATTGCAAGCTTATGGCTACATAAGAAAAGTCGACAACCATAAGCGCGCGCTGGAAATAGTCAACGAATATTCCGACTTTCCCAAAAAAGAATTAGTCGAAGTTCCTTTGGTGGGTAAAATCACCGCGGGCGCGCCTATTACCGCTATTGAAAACATCGAGGATGTTTTTCCCCTGCCTCTTGATATGTTCGCAAGCGGCGAATTGTTTTTGTTGACGGTCAAAGGAGACAGTATGATTAACGCCGGAATTTTGGACGGCGACAAAATCGTAGTAAGAAAGCAATCTATCGCCAACAACGGCGAAATTGTGGCGGTTTTGATTGACGGCGAAGCGACCGTAAAAAGATTTTATATGGATAATACCAATAGATACATCAAGCTTATGCCCGAAAACGATAAATACGAGCCCATTATAGTGGAAGAGGCGGAAATTTTAGGTTTAGTCGTAGGGTTAATTAGAAAATATTGATTTTTTCAGATATTATCGTTGCTTTTTATTTGCCGCTAAATCAATTTTAATCTTTCAAGACACATCATAAGCGCGATTTTGATGTGTTCGTAAGTTAAGCCGCCTTGCAGATAAGCTATATAAGGTTTCTTTATTGGAGAGTCGCTGCTTAGCTCTATTGAGGAGCCTTGCACGAAGGTTCCTGCCGCCATAATTACCTGTTCGGTATAGCCAGGCATATCCCAAGGGTATAATGTGACATAGCTGTCTACCGGCGAGCAGTATTGAATCGTTCTATGGAATTCTATCAACTTTTCGGCGTCGTCAAATTCGATTGACGTTATTATATCGTAATTGTTTTCGTCAGCCGCGGGCAACACTTTAAAACCTAAATCAGAAAAAACTCTTCTAATTAATAAAGAGCCCTTTTGAACCTGCCCTACCACGTGCGGCGCTAAGAATAATCCTTGAAAGAATAATCTATATCCTTCGGTATAAGAGCCTATTTCGTCCCTTAAATTAGGCGTGGTAAGCCTTCCTGCTACTAAGTCGATTAAATCCTCGCGGCCGCAAATATAACCGCCTGTAGGGGCGATTCCGCCTCCAGGGTTTTTAATCAACGAGCCGGCGAAGATATCCGCGCCCGCCTCAAAGGGTTCGATAGTGTCCACAAACTCGCCGTAGCAATTATCGACCATAATAATAGAATTAGGGCTTATTTTTCTGACAAAATCGCAGATATCTTTTATTTGAGACATCGACCGAGCTTTTGACCATTCGTAGCCTCTAGACCTTTGGATAAAAACCATTTTGGCGTTGTTTTCGGTTAAGAATCGCTCTATTTTTTGGTAATCAAATTCGCCGTTGATTAAGTCTATTTGAGCGTATTTTATTCCAAAGTCCTTTAAAGAGCCGCAACCATCTTTATGAACTATTTCTTCTAAGGTGTCATAAAGTTTACCTGTTATGCTCACCATTAAGTCCCCGGGACGCAGAATGCCGTATAAGCATAAAGCCAAAGCGTGGGTGCCGCTCATTATATGAGGTGAGACTATAGCCTTAGGCGTATTAAAAACTCTTGCGTATAACTCATTAAGCTTTTCACGGCCGGAGTCGCCGTAACCATAACCTGTGGAGCCGTTAAAGTGTTGCAGTCCTATTTTGCACTCTCTAAAGGCGTCCAAGACTTTTTGCTGGTTTTGTAGGGCTATTTTTTCTATCTCAATAAATTTTTCTAAGCATTTTTTCTCGGCTTGTTCAATGAATTGCTCAATTTTCATAAAATTTTATCCTTTTTTTGAGTTATTTCATAGTATTATGTCTGATAAAGTACTATGAATATCTATCCATTTCGCGTCTTTTATCCCCTTAAAATAGGTAATTTGGCGTTTGGCGTAATTTCGTGTGCGTTGCTTTATCAACTCTATCAGCTCTTCTTTGGATATTTGATTGATTAAATACGCAACGGTTTCTTTATATCCAATGCCCTGCATAGCTTGGCTGTTTATATCGGCGCCGTTGTCTATTAAGGACTTTACTTCGTCTATCAGGCCTTGACTAATCATTTCGTCCACTCTTTTGTTTATTCGCGCGTATAATTCGGCTCTATCGCAATATAAGACATACATCTTAAAGTTATATCTTTTGGCTTGCTCTTTTTGGGCGATGTCGGACTTTCTTTGTCCGCTTACTTCGTAAATTTCCAACGCCCTTATAACCTTTTTGGTGTCGTTGGGGTGAATCTTTAGCGCGGACTCATAGTCTTTTTGTTTTAGGATATCGTGCAAATAATCTTTGCCGTATTGCTCTAAAATTTTTTTATATTTATCCCTTATCTCTTGGTTTTTGGGCGCGTAACCAAAGTTGTGCTCGTATAACAAAGCTCGTATATAAAAACCCGTTCCGCCCAAAACGATGGGTATTTTATTTCTATTAAAAATATCTTGAATTGCCGCATCGGCGTCGTCTTTATATTGCTCGGCGGAATACTCGTCATTGACATCCAAAATGTCAATCAGATGGTGTCTTACAAGTCTTCTTTCCTCAAGCGTAGGCTTAGCCGTTCCTATATCCATTCCGCGGTAAATTTGCATAGAATCGGCTGACACTATCTCGCCGTTGATTTTTTGCGCCAATTCTAGTCCAAACGCGCTCTTGCCTACCGCCGTAGGCCCGCCTATTACTATCAAACTATTCTCTTGAACCATTTCTCAATTTCTTTTTTACTAATCTTAGTAATTATAGGACGCCCGTGCGGGCAAAGCAATTGAGTTTGCGAAGAGTTTAATTGATTTATTAATGATAATATTTCGCTTTCTTTAATATTATCGCCCGCTTTTATCGCCGCTTTGCAGGCCGCGCTCGCGATTTTTTCCCTTAATAACGCCGACGCGCTTATGTTTTTATAAAACTCGTGGCTTAATATTTCGGCAACAAATTCTTTTAGGTTAATATCGGATAACAAAAACGGAACGGACGATATTTTAAAGGTCAAATTTCCGAATTCCGCTATGTCAAATCCTAAATTTTGAAGCTCGTCCAGAATTTGCAATAATTTATTTTGCTCTAAATGATTAACGTTAAAAACATAAGGCGCTAATAAGTCTTGAATTTCGTTGGCATTGTCGTTGACGCTTTTTATAAATCGGTCAAACAACAATCTTTCGTGCGCGGCGTGCTGGTCTATTATATATAAATTATTGTCATATTCTATTAAGACATAAGTGTTAAATAATACGCCCAATATAGCAGGCTTTTGGGGTAAATAATCTATATTATCGGTTTGCTCAAAACTCAACTGCTCTTTTTTATCGTCCTGCTCTTTTTTCATATCGGCAAGTTTCGCTAATAAAATAGTCATCCTGCCGCCATCGTCTTTAAGCGTATTGGACGATTTTGATATATCGTCAAAATAAAAATTAAAAGAGTTTTTATTGTCTAAAATATTATTATTTTGAGTAGTTTTCTCAATTTCTTCTTTTGAGCCAATTTCTTGAATTACTTTATCTTGAATTGGCTCGCTGTCATTATCCTTGATTTCTTTAATAAATCTATTTTGATTCAACGCGCGCTGGATAGTTGAAAATACAGTTCTATAAACATACCCTTTATCCCAAAACCTAACGTCAAGTTTATTTGGATGGACATTGACGTCGATTTTGTCGTAAGGAACGGTAAGATACAACACATAAAAAGGATATTGCCTTTTCATTAACAGGTCTTTATAAGCGTTATAGACAGCCAAAGACACCGTTTCGTTGTTTACATAGCGGCCGTTTATTATGACCGTTTGATAGGTGCGGTTGGGCTTAGTGTAATTAGGCGCGCAGATATAGCCGCTAATCTTTAATAAAGGATAATCTTGCGACACATAAATACAATTATCCAACGCTTCTTGACCGTAAATCGTGTAAATCGCTGACTCTGCGCCCTTGCCCGCGAATTGAAATATGGTTTTACCGTCCGCTATATATTTTAGTGCGATATTGGGGTTGGCTAAAATCAACCTTGTTATATAATTGGTAATATTATTCTCTTCTGTCGCCGGTTTTCCTAAAAATTTGGCTCTAGCGGGGACGTTATAAAATAAATCCTCAACCGTGATATAAGTTCCCAAGGGCGAACCCAGCTCTATTATTTCTGAAAATTCCCCGCCTTGACAGGTTATTTGGGCTCCCAGTTCGCTGCCAGCGGGTCTAGATAATATTTTTACCTTGCTAACGGCCGCAATGCTCGCCAAAGCCTCGCCTCTAAAGCCCAGCGTGCTTATAGCCAATAAATCCTCTTTATGAGCAATCTTGCTTGTAGCGTGAGGCAGTAAAGCCTTTTTTAAATCGTCTTTTTCTATTCCGCAGCCGTTGTCCGAAACCTTGATATATTTTAATCCGCCTTCTTTTATCTCTACGGTTATATTGTCCGCGCCGGCGTCAATGCTGTTTTCGACCAATTCTTTAACAATAGAGGAAGGTCTTTCTACGACTTCGCCCGCCGCAATTAAATTATAAATATCGCTGTCTAAAATGTTAATCTTGCTCATAATTTTTTAACCTTTTCTTTTAAGTCCGCCAAGATTTCCAACGCTTGAACGGGCGTAATCGTGTTGATGTCTATTTCGTTAAGAATATTCTTAATTTGCTCGTATCCTGAAAAGCTTATTTGGTCAAACATAGAAAGCTGTCTGCCTGTCAAAGCGTTTACCCGCTCGTGATAGCTTATGTCGTTTTCTTCCAGGATTTTTAAGATTTTACGGGCCTTTTCGATTACCGATTGGGGAAGCCCCGCCAACGACGCTACTTCTATGCCGAAGCTCTTATTTGCCCCGCCCCGCGCTATTTTATGTAAAAAGATAATCGACTTATTGTATTCCTTTACCAAAACCCTATAATTTTTTACGCCCTCAAAAACGCCCTCCAACTCTGTTAACTCGTGATAGTGTGTCGCAAAAAGCGTCATAGCTTTTAGCTCTGTGGACACATATTCCATAACCGCCCAAGCTATGCTTAGACCGTCAAAGGTGGATGTGCCTCTACCTATTTCGTCTAGTATTAACAAACTTTTGGGCGTGGCGTTTTTTAAGATATGGGACATCTCGGTCATTTCGACCATAAAGGTGCTGTGACCGTAAGCCAGCTCGTCGCTCGCGCCAATTCTGGTGAATATCCTGTCCAAAATAGGAATATGAGCTTCTTTGGCCGGCACAAAGCAGCCCATATGCGCTAAAATTGCGATTAAGGCAACTTGGCGCATATATGTGCTTTTGCCCGCCATATTAGGGCCGGTTATTACTAATGTTCTATTGTCTTTGGTGTCCAGATATGTGTCATTAGGGACAAACTCGCTGTCTTTTAGATATTTTTCTACTACGGGATGTCTTCCTTCTGAGATTTTTAAATAGTTTACGCTGTCGTTGATTATAGGTTTGACATAGTTATTTTCGCTCGACACCGTGGCGAAAGACACCAAGCAGTCAATCAAAGCTATGTCTTGGGATATCTTTTTTATTTTTCCGACATAGGATTTTAGGTCGTCTATAATTATGTCGTATAGTTTTTGCTCTAACTTTATCGCCCGTTCTTCGCTGCCTAAAATCTTAGCTTCCAGTTCTTTTAACTCAGGCGTTATAAATCGTTCCCCGCCCACCAAGGTTTGTTTTCGCTCATAGCGGTAAGGCACTTGGTCTAGCTGAGATTTGGTAACCTCGATATAAAATCCAAAGACTTTATTAAAACCGATTTTAAGGTTTTTTATGCCTGTCTCCTCTCGCTCTTTGGCTTCCAAGGCGGCGATTAGCTGCTTGCCGTGAGAGCCAATGTCTCTTAGCTCGTCCAGCTCTTTATTATAGCCTTTTTTAATATATCCCCCGTCCTTCAAAAGCGCGGGCGGATTGTCGTCGATAGCGTTGTCTATTAGATAAACAATATCTTGAACGCCGTCAAAGTTTTGGTATAAATCGTATAATATTTTTGATTGAGCCTGCTCTAAGCAATTAAAGACATTTTCCACGTTTTTTAAGGAATTGCTTATCGCCACGCATTCTCTTGGATTAACGCTTCCGTAAGCTATTTTGCTGCTTAGGCGCTCAATATCGTTGATTTTGGATAGGGATTTGATTAAATTTTCTCTTAAGATTGGGTTATTTATTAGTTCCTCAACCCCATCTAGGCGAGAATTTATCGTTTGGCTGTTTACAGACGGCTGCTCAAGCCAACGCCTAAGCAAACGCGCGCCCATACTCGTCTTAGTGCAGTCTATTACGCCCAATAACGAGCCGCGCTTTTTGCGGTCTACTATGGTCTCAAACAGCTCTAGATTTCGTCTTTCGGTATTGTCTAAAATCAAAAACTTATTGTCTTTAAAATCGTTAAAGCCATTTAAATATGTAATTTGTCTTTTTTGCGTATCAGTTAGATATTCTATCAAAGCGCCCGAGGCGATAACGGCCAATCTTTTGGATTTGTCTATCAAAGGCTGAGCGGTGTTTTGGGTAAGCTTTTTCCAAGCGTTGTCAAAATCAAACGCCCATTCGTGATAAACGCTGAACTTGGGTATTTGGTTGAATTTTACCGCGTTAAGGCTGTAGCTTTGAGCGAGCATTTCTTCGTTGCATATAATTTCCGAAGGGTTAATCCTGATTAAAACCTCGTTAAGCTGGTTTAAAGGATCTTGTTTTATCTCCAAATAATTAAACTCGCCCGTGCTGATATCAGACCAACTTAGGCCTATCTCAAACTCTGAAGGCGTGTTATAAAGATATACGCACGCTATGTAATTGTTTCGCCCTTCGTCCAGCATATTGGCGTCTATGACGGTTCCGGGCGTGATAACTCTAGTAACTTCTCTTTCTACTATGCCCTTGCTCTCTTCGGGCAAAGTGGTCTGCTCGCAGATTGCGACTTTGTAGCCTTTTTCTATTAGTTTGGCGATATAGGAGTCGACCGAATGAAAAGGAACGCCGCACATAGGCGCGCGCTCGTCAAGTCCGCAATCCCTGCCGGTTAGGGTTAATTCCAGCTCGCGGCTTGCGATAATAGCGTCATCGTAGAACATTTCATAAAAATCGCCCAAACGATAAAATAACAGGCAATCTTTATACTGTTCTTTGATAGCCAAGTATTGTTTCATCATTGGCGATAACGGCATCTATACCAGTTCCCCCACCAATCGACCGCTTTTTGTGCAGGTAATTAATACTTCTTTAAATTTTCCAACCAGACTTTTATCGTCGTTGTTCTCTATAAAAACAAGTTTGCCGCAGTCGGTAGTCGCCGACAAAACGCCGTCCTTATAGTCTATAATCAAAGCCCTGTATTTTTGCCCGATGCATTCTTTTGCTATTTCGCGCATTATGCCCCTTTGAAGCTCTATTAACTTCTTAACTCGCTCTTTTTTAATGGATTGCTCTATTTGATTGGGCATATTAGCCGCGGGCGTGTTTTTTCTAGGCGAATACATAAACATATAAAGGTTATTAAATCTGACCTTTTTTACTAGATCCAGCGTATCTTCAAAATCTTGCTCGGTTTCGCCCGGGAAACCTACTATAATATCGCTGGATATTCCCACGTTTGGAATTTTATTTCTTAGGTATGCTATCCTTTCAAGGTAGTATTCGCGGGTGTATCTTCTGTTCATTGCCTTTAATATAGCGTTGCTGCCGCTCTGGATGGGCAGATGGATGGATTTAGAAATTTTATCGTATTCCGCGATAGTGTCTATGACCTCGTCCTTAAAATCTTTAGGATGAGAAGTCAAAAAGCTAACCCTAAACTCTCCGTCTAGACTTGCGACTTCTTTTAATAATTTTGAGAAAGAACTTCCGTCGTTTAAATCGTTTCCGTATGAGTTGACGTTTTGGCCAAGAAGGGTGATTTCCGAATACCTGCCTTCGGCTAACAGCCTTTTAATTTCGTCCAAAATCTCGGACATAGGACGGCTTATTTCCCTACCCCTGACATAAGGCACTACGCAATACGTGCAGAAATTATTGCAGCCGTAGGTAATATTTACCCAAGCGTTAACTCCGCTCGTTCTTGAAACGGGCGTATTTGCTGGCTGCAAACCTTTTTTTTCGCCCCAGATTTCAAAAATGCGCTTTCTTTCGTTTATGCAGTCGGATAATAGCTGCGGAAGGTTGTGGATATTATGCGTTCCAAAAACTATATCCACGTGGGGCATTTTGGTCTCAATATAGTTTCTTGCGGACTCTTGCTGAGGCAGGCAGCCGCAAACGCCGATAATTAAATCGGGGTTTTTGCTTTTTAAAAGCTTTAATTTTTCGATATTGCTCAAAGCCCGCCTTTCAGCGGTGTCTCTAATGCAGCAAGTGTTAAATATAATTACGTCCGCGTTTTCTTTTTCGGGCGTATGGACATAGCCTAAATTTTCCAAAATTCCCGCCAGTTTTTCGGATTCGTGCACGTTCATCTGGCAGCCGTAAGTAACTATATGATAAAACATCCTTAGAGTTCCTTTTTACAAATTATGGTCAAATTATTTTTTAATTATATATTAAACGCTTAATTTAGACAAGTTAATTCTTTTATCGTCAAAAGATAATAAATTTTGAAAGAAAATAAATACTAGATTTATGAAACTCAAAAAAATACTAAAAACAATAGCGTCAATACTAGGGGTAGTATTTTTTATTGTTTTTTTAAGCGCTTTTATTTATGTCTTAAGCATTGATTATATAGACCTAGATAGAAAAACGATAGACAGTTTAGGCAAATCAATAATAGTTTTGAGCAATGATTTGACTTCTTTAGAATATAACGGTCAATACGGCAACGCGGTAAAACTAAGCGAACTGCCAGATTATGTTCCCAAAGCGTTTATCGCTATAGAAGACAAGCGGTTTTATAAGCACAAAGGCTTAGATTACATAAGAATAATGGGCGCTTTGATAAAAGACTTAAAGTCTTTTTCTTTTAAAGAAGGCGCGTCCACCATAAGCCAGCAATTGGTAAAAAACACTCACTTAAGCAACGAACGAACGCTAAAAAGAAAATTAAAAGAAATACGCATAACCAAACAGCTTGAAAAACAATATTCTAAAAACGAGATTTTGGAAAAATACCTTAATATTATATATTTCGGCAACGGCTTATACGGGATAGACTCTGCCGCTAAGGCTTATTTTAATACTTCGGCTAAAAATCTTAATTTGGCGCAGGCTGCGGCGCTCGCCGCGATAATAAACTCTCCTGCAAAATACAATCCCTTTACCAATTTTAATAATCTAAAGTCAAGGCAAAAAATCGTCTTGGACGCTATGCTTAAAAATAGATTTATAACTAAAGAACAGTATCAAGAAGCCTTAGACACGCCTTTAGTGTTAGCCTCAAGCAAAAACACAACCGCTCAAAGCGTTTACACTAAAATAGCCGTCAAACAAGCCTGCGAGCTTATCAATGGAACGGAAAAAGATTTAGCTGACTGCGTAATTTACACTTATTACAACCAAGATATTCAAAATATCTTAAAGCAATCTTTTGACGCATATCTGCCTCATACTGTTAATGAATTTGGAACTTTGCCGGAATTTGCCGGCATTGTTATTGATAACGAGACCTTAGGCGTAGCTGGCGTAATAGAATCCGAGGATTATTTGATATTTACCCAAAGACAGCCTGCGTCCACTATCAAACCTTTGGCGGTATACGCGCCCGCCATCGAAAACAGACTAATAACTCCCGCGACTTTGATTTTGGACGAGCCTATAAATTACGACGGCTACAGCCCTAAAAACTATAACGGCAAACACGAAGGCTGGATAAGCGTTAGAAAAGCCATAAGCACTTCAAACAATATCGCCGCGGTGAAAACAC
>DATCKE010000019.1:0-9826 GCA_036562445.1 Clostridia bacterium | reverse complement strand
ATTGTAAGCTGTGTCGTATAAGATTTTTTTAACTAGCTCCACATCCGCGTCAAAAGAAGCCCTAATCCTTAAATCCACTCTGCGCTTGTCTTGGGCGGAATAGTTGGTTATAGGCTCGTCTATTATAATTTTGTTTGGTATGGTTATCGCTTTATTGTCCACCGTTAGCAACCTTGTGTAAAAAACATTAATGGATTCCACGGTGCCTTCGTATTCGCCGTTATATATGTAATCCCCTACCTTAAAGGGCTTAAAAATCAAAATCATAAATCCGCCGGCGAAATTAGACAGCGCCCCCTGCAAGGCTAAACCTACCGCCAGTCCCGCGCTCGCAAGAAGGGTTACTATAGAAGTCAAAGGCACGCCTAGTATGCTTATGATAGAAAACAATAAAATCAGCTTGAAAGTTACGTTTAACAGGCTTCGCAAAAAGGACTGAACGCTGACGTCCATTCTTTTAAAGCCCTTTAGGCTAGTAATCCATTTTAAAAAGTATTTAATGACAAACCAGCCTATGAGCAAAACTATCGCCGCGTGAAATATCCTTATTCCGGCGTCTGTTAAAACATCCAAAATCTTTCGCCAATCTACCATACCAATAGTTTTTGCAAAAAAGAAAAAATTAGAAAAAAAGCGCTTTAAAAATAAAGCGCTGATTTTTTAAATAATTCCCAAAGGATATTTTTTCTTAGGCGGCGGAAACGCCAAGTCAATTAATTCTAAATCCGTTTGGTCTAGTGTTATGTTAAGGCTTTCAATATTTTCTCTTAGGTGGCTAGGCGAAGATGTTTTTGGAATAGCTATAGAGTTAGGATGCCTAATGGCAAAAGCCAGCATTATTTGATAAACGGAAGCGTTATGCCTTTTTGCTACCTGTTGAACTTGGGGGCTGTTTAGGATTTTTTGTCTATAAGAAAGGTTGCTGCCTAGCGGGGAATACGCCATTAAGGTTACGTTGTGTTTATACAGCCAAGATATCAAATCGTATTCTATGCCCCTTTCGCCGATGTGGTATAGAACTTGGTTGGCGACGCACTTAGAGCCGTCGGGAACCGCCCAAAGCTCTTCCATATCGTCCACGTCAAAATTGGACACGCCCCAATCCCTTATATATCCTTTGGCTTTTAGACTCTCAAAAGCGGCGACCGTTTCTTCCAATGGTATTCCCCCGCGCCAATGCAATAGATACAAGTCTAGATAGTCCACGTCCAGCCTTTTTAGGGAGTTTAGGCAGGACTTTTCCATATTTTTAAATCCAGCGTTGTGGGGATAGACCTTGGAGACAATATAGACCTCTTCCCGTCTAAAAAGCTTGATAGCCTCGCCTATCAGGCTTTCGGACCTGCCGCCGCCGTACATTTCGGCGGTGTCGATTACTCTTATACCGTTGTTTACGGCTTGGCGGATAACCTCTATCTCGAACGCGCGTTTTGAAACGTCGTCCCCAACCATCCAAGTCCCAAGCCCTAGTTTGAAGTCGGATATTTTCATAATCTAATTATATCAAAACCTAGTTAAAAAAATCACCAATGGACATACATTTGGCTTATCGCTTTACAATAATATTGTATATAATCAAAAAAGTCCATAGCGGGGGCTATGGACTAAAACGCTGTCGTCGAATTAAACTTACAGCGGCAAATCTTTTTTGTCAAACTTAATGATGCCTATAGCGTAGGCTGCTGCGCCGATAGCCAGCAGTATAGCGAATTTCCACAAGAACGTCAGAGTGCCGCCCATAATGGATATAGCGTCAAACAGCGAAATTACGGACACGTAGTTGAAATACTTCATAGCCTCTATCCTTATCGCGCTGGGGATGACGTTTGAGCCGAACAATCCCAAAATGGTGGCGACTAGGAAGAACATACTCAGCCCGCCGCCGAAGGACATAGACAGTTTTGACCTGTTAAACCAGCTTGAAGCCAAGAAGCATATTCCGGAAACAGCAAACATCGTTATAAACGCGCCTAGGTTTAAAAGAAGCATTTCGGCGTAAGAAATAGACATTTCTTTTACGAACATTAGGCACACAACGCTCGTAATCGTGGTAAGCGCGAACATCGCAAACAGCGCGGCTATCAAATAGCACATTTGGGTGACCGTAACCTTTCTTCTCTTGGTCGGGGTGGATAGGACATAAGCCATAGCGCCCGAGTCCACCTGGCCGGCTATTAGGTTGTTTGCGGTCATTATCACGAAAATCATTGGCAGCAATAATCCAGCTATGCGGTAAAACATCGAGCCTATAACCAGCTCAAAAACATCCATACTGCCCAGCTCAGTCAAAGCCTTGGTTACCTTTTCGGGCAGGCTGAAAAACATTGTCTTGCTCTTGTCTTCTATTATGGTCTGTTTGTAGGCGGCAAGCTCTTTAGTGATTTCCTCGTCGGACAAACCGCTTTCAATTAGCCTGCTTTTTTTAAAGTCCATCTCCGCCCTAAACGATATAATGGCGCTGTAAGAGATATTGGTCAATTTTTCTTTGGTAAAGTAGTTAGAAATATATATCTTTTGGTCGTTGTAGTCAAAGCTTTGTTGGTAATACACGTCGCTGACCACCGACGGGATGTAGTTGGTGGCAAACTCGGTAACATTGTTTTCTTCTGATTGGATAAACGCGCTTATAGCGGCGGCGATAAATTCTTTGGCGGCTTCGGCTATTTCCTCGCCCTGCTCGCTCAAAAGCTGAGAGTAAACCCCGTCAGCGATTTTGTTAAGAACATAGTTTGACACATCGGTCGAAGCAAGAGCGCCTTTTTGAATGTATATATCCAGCAAATCGTTGATAGGCTCAAACTGCTCGTCGCTTAAGCCCAATTTTTCTTTTATCGTCTGACGAGCAACAGCATCTTCTATGTCCATTTTGATTAACTCATTATAATTAGAAATTATGTCATTGATTGACGAATTTAATTGATTATATATAGTTTCGTAGCTTTCTAGAGCGGTTTCCGTCATGTCATAATATGTCATCGAGCTTTTCTCCACGGTGGACTCTACCGCGTCTTTTATAAACATATCGGTCATTGAAGTTCGTATTTCGTCGACATTAAGATTTCCAAGGACAAGGATAGTAATAATAAGCATCGCGCAAGTAATGGCGGTAACAAAAAGCCAAATTCCCGCGTTCGCCTTGCAAGACTGCTTAAACAACGGTTTGCTTATCATACTTTATCTCCTTTTTTATAATCTCTTTGAAATGTCTTTCCAGCGTGTATTTGTTTTCGGCGATAAATTTCACATCAAAAGGCTCCAAATCCAAAAACAGCCTGCCGATATTTTCTTTTGGGATACATATGGTAACCTGGCTGTATTCTTCTTGGTCGCGGGTGATTTGGTAACCCAGCTTTTTAAAGCTCTCGTAGTCTTGACGGTTGTTAAACTCTATCTTAAAGTCCGCAATCGGTCTGTTTCTTATAGCGTTCATATCGGCGACGTCAACTAGCCTGCCTTTGTTGATAAGAGCGACTCGGTCGCAAATCTTTTCCAACTCCTCGTATAAGTGCGAGCTTATAAGAATAGTCTTGCCTTTTCGCTTTTCCTCTTCCAAAATCTCCAAGAAAGACACGCGCATAAGCGGGTCTAGACCTGTCGAAGGCTCGTCTAAAATCAAAATCTCGCGGTCGGCCATCAGCGCGGCCACAATCGCGGTCTTTTGTTTCATGCCTTTGCTCATCCGCTTTAGGTTTGCGGTCAAATCCAATTGGAGTTTCTCGACCAAATAATTAGCGTAAGACAAATCCTTCAATCCCCAAAACTCGGCCTGGGATTTTATAAACTCGGTTCCAGTTCTCAAATCGGGGAAGGCTATCTCGCCCGGGACATAACCTACAAATTGCTTTATCTTTTCGCTGTCTTTCCAGGAATCTAAGCCTTTTACCTTGATTTCCCCTTTGTCGGGCTTTAAAAATCCCATAATATTTCTTATGGTCGTGGTCTTGCCCGCGCCGTTGGCGCCCACAAAGCCCAACAGCTCGCCCTTATACACATCCAGGCTTATATCAAAAACGCCTCTGCCCTGACCGTAATCTTTGGTAAGGTCTTTTATCTCTATTACTTTTTCCATTAGATAGCGCCTCCAAAGACTTTATCCTCTTTGTAGTATTGCATAAAGTAATCTTCCAAAGTAATTTTAAGGTGGCTAAAGCCCTTAACTTTGGACTTCGACAGGGCTGATATCAACGAATTTATATTTTTGTCGTCTATGTTGACAACCGCGCGGTTTTGCTCTTTATTAATGATCTTAAAATCTTGGCTGTCTTTGTATTCTTCGAAAAAGTTGTCTAAGTCTTGGTCGGACTCAAACTCGATTAGATAGTTTTTGTTGTTGCTGTGCTTTAGGTCGTTTGCGACAAATTCGGAGATTATTTTGCCGTCTTTTATTATCGCGATGCGGTCGCAAGTTGCGTCCACTTCGCTGAATATGTGGCTTGAGAGCAAAATAGTCTTGCCCCGCCTTTTTTCTTGTTTTATAAACTCTATAAACACCTGCTGCATTCCTAAATCCAGCCCGCTAGTAGGCTCGTCTAATATCAAAATTTCCGGGTCGTTCATAAACGCCGTCACAACCGCCAGCTTTCTTTTGTCGCCCAAGCCCATACGCTTTATGTCGCCTGAAGGATTAAACTCAAACAAACGGCATAGGTCGTCTATTCGCTTTTGGTCTTTTACCTTTTTCAGCTTTTTCATCATATCCAAAAACTCATAGCCGTTTAACCCTTCGGGAAAGGCTATCTCGCCGGGCAGATACCCAACTTTGTCCATAAATTTGTCGTAATGCTCAAAGCTGTCGTATCCTAAGATTTTGGTCTGGCCTTTGTCCGGCTTGCTAAATCCCATAAGGTGTCTAATCGTGGTGGATTTGCCCGCGCCGTTAGGGCCTAAAAATCCATAGACCTCGCCTTCTTCTATCGCGAAGGAAATGTCAAAAACCCCGCGCCCAAAGCCGTAGTCTTTCGTGAAGTTTATCACTTCAATTTTTGCCATAAAGCCCCTCCAAAATAGACAGCTGTATAATTTATTGACATTTGTCTATATTATATGATAATATATTTCGCGGCGCAATAAAAACCGCCTTTATAAAATATGAAGATTTGTTAACAAATGAATAAAAAAGAGTAAAAAAATTATGGGAACCAAAAAAGATATAAGAGTTATCCGCACGAAGCGGTATTTGGCGCAGGCGTTGTTTGAGCTGTTGGAGAGAGTGCCGTTTGAGAAAATCAGCGTAATGGACATATGCGACAAGGCGTTGGTTCATCGGGCTACTTTTTACAACCATTTTGACAGCAAAGAACAGCTATTGGAATACGCGATAGAGGAGCTCAAAGACACGCTGTTTTATTCGGCTGTAAAAAAAGAGACTTACGACAGCCCCAAAGAAATGTGTCTAGCGTTGATTGACAAGGTTATGGAGTTTGTCCAAGAAAACAAGCAAAAAATTCTTTTGATTTTAAACCACAACAGCTTTGAAAAGGCGGCGGGATTTATTGTCGCCACTGTTAAGAAAAGCTTGGATTATCTTATCGGCAGAAATCAATATAAAGAAAATTCCGCCATTCCTAAGGATATCCTAATAGACTTCTTAAGCGGCGGAATTACCAATATCGGTCTAAATTGGCTTATATCTCCCAACCCTTATCCTAAGCAAGAATTGATGAGATATTTTGATGTGATGCTAAACGACGAGATATTTTAATATTTAGAACTTAATAACCCTGGGCGCTTCGGTAAAGGAATAAAACACTGCCGTGGCGTCCTTAAAATACAACACCTCGGTGTTGTCGTCCTCGGGAGAATACATAGGCTTCAGCTCGGGATAGTTGTCCAGCATATGCTTTTTGGCCTCAATTCGGTCGTCCCTTATAAGCGTTCCGGTGACTCTTAGCCATTTGTCCCCAACGCAAGCGCAGATTTCGACTTTGGGATTGATTTGGATTTGTTTGGAGACGTCTTTTACCTTGCCTGTCTGGATATACAATTTGCCCTCGAATACATCCACAGTTCCAAAAGGCCTTACCCTAGGCTGGTCGCCTTCCACGGTGGCTAGATAATATGTTCCGCATTTTTTTAAAAACTCATAGACTTCTTGCATATATTCACCTTCTTTAGTTATAGGCTGTAAAAATACGCCTTTTTCGTCCAATAAGTTTTAACCCGCAAAAAATTAATGTCAAGACAAAAAGCGCTTTTGGTTTTGGCGAGCTTTAAAATTTCTTACTCAAAATTTAACATCAAAGAGTCGCAAACGGGTTTGTAGCCTATCTTTTGATAAATGCTGTTGGAAGTGGGGTTGGCCAGGTCGGTATACAGCGCGCATTTTGAGTAGCCGTTGTCAAGAGCCATTTGGCTTAGCTGCGCCACGCACGAAGAGGCGTATCCTCTGCCCCTGTAATAAGGCGGGGTGTAGACAAACGCTATCGCTACCGAGTTTGTCATCTTTCTAGCGTATCCCGCCATAGACACGGGCTGACCGTCCACTTCTAAAATGTATATCTTTTTTTGCGCTATTCTATAATGATATTCTTTTTCGTCAAGCGGGACGGGCATCTGTGCGCTGCCGTATGTTCGGGACGCGTTAAAAGCCTCCAGCCAATACGGGAAAAAGCTCATATCTTTTTCTTCGACCAGTCTTAAAACGCCGAACTTTTTTATTTCAGGATTGACCTTGGTCAATTCGTATATGCGCTGATTCATACCTAATTTGTAGGTCAAGCCCTTTTTTTTCGTATACGCTTTAGCGAAAACCTCGGCCAGCTTTTTTTCGGTAACCACGCCGGGAATGTCGTAGTCTTTTAGCCCGTCTATTAAACAATCTAAAGCTTTCTCGTCAATAACATTATCCGTAGCGCAAAGCGTGATATTATGCGGCGGCGTCATAAGGGCAATAAACTTTATGCCGCCATCGTCGGAAACAGTCGCCATAAGCCAATTTTTAGGGTCTCGCCAACCCGTTTTGTCCAGCCCTTCCCGCCCCATAATGAGATTGCCGAGCATTATCATATTTTGAGACTCGTGGCGCATAAGGATATCGTATGTATCTTGGTAAAACCGATTTATATCGTCATAAACTTTAAAGCGCATAAACTTCCTCCTTTAAACTCTGTCTTAATCCGTATAGATTGATTAATAATTTTAACTCTTTTAACACCCAAGGCAGGCAAAACTTCTCTACGATAATTTAAAAAAAGACCAAAAATTAATTTGGTTTTTTCATTATAAGATAATAATAAAGGTATTACAATTATTTTATTCCGCTTGCATTTGGGGCGTTTCGACAACAACATTCTGCTTAGATACCATATTTTGCGCCCAGACGCCGCTTTTTACCACGATTAAGCCGTTTGCCGCCTTTAGGATATCCGTCAAATAGCAAACTGTGTAAAGCGCGGTAATGCCCAAAGCCGTAAAACGCGTTAGAACATAGGTAAACGGCACAAAGATTACCCAGGTATAAACGCTGTCGAAAAGCACCGTCAAAAGCATTTTGCCGCCCGAACGCATTGTAAAATACGAGGAGTTTGATATAGCGTTAAATATCATATATAACGCGTGCGTCCGCATAAAGCTTGAGGCTAGTTCGCGCACTTGGTCGGTCGTCTTATACAAATAAGGAATAAAAGGCGAGGTCGCGGCCAAAACGCAGCTAACCGCGCCGCAAATGCAAATATTTAGAAATATAAGCTTCCAAACAGTTTCTTTGGCGCGCTCTATTTCGTTAGCGCCCAAAGCCTGCCCTATCATAACGGCGACCGCAGCGCCCATAGAATACATAAACACATTGAAGAAGTTTGTAACGGTGCTGGTTATATTTAAAGCGCCTACCACCATTAATCCGCGGGTGGAGAAGATTTGGGTAATAGTGGTAATGCCAAACGACCAAAACAGCTCGTTAAGCAATAGCGGAGAGCCTTTTTTGAATATTCTCAAAGTCAACGCCTTGGGAATTTTGAAGGACTTATATAGCCCTTTGAAAAAGGGAAATCTAGCCGAATGTTTATGCGCGTAGATAGTAATAATCGCCATTTCCACAAAGCGGGATATTACGGTGGCAATCGCCGCGCCCTCTACGCCTAACCTAGGGAAGCCTAACTTTCCGTAAATTAATAAATAGTTTAGGCATAAATTCGTAAGTATTCCGACTATGCCCGCTCTCATAGGCAGCACGGTTTCGCCCGTTTCCCTTAGAGTGCTGCCGTAAGCTTGAGAAACACAAAAGGGCAGCAATCCCCATAGCATTATAGCTAAATATTGCTTGGCGAACATAAACATCGCGGTCCTTTCGGCTTCTTCGCCTTCGCCTGTTAAGTAAAGCATTATCAACCGATCGCCGCAAGTAAGGAATATGGTAATAGCCACCGCGAAAATTATGGCTATGGTCCATAGTTTAAAGCGCAATGTATAGCGAAGATTATCATGGTCTTTCGCGCCAAAAAACTGCGCGCAAAATACGCCCGCGCCCGATAGCCCTCCAAATACGGCCAAGTTAAATACGAACAAAAGCTGGTTGGCGATAGAAACGCCGGACATTTCGGAGTTGCCTACCTGCCCTATCATTATATTATCCAAAAGGTTGATAAAATGGGTGATAGCGTTTTGGATAACAATGGGCAGCATCAATGTCACAACGGCAGTATAAAAAGCGCGGTCGCCTATGAAAGTCTTTTTAAATTTTTCAAGTCTCGTAGAACCCAAGATTTATCTCCACTCTCTTTAGTGAAATAAGAGATATTGTATCATAAAGACAAGAACTAGTCTAATTTTTATACATATTTTGCATAAGAAAATTTTTCCGATTATATGCGTAAAATCAAAAAGGCTTAATTGTTTAAGCCTTTCATTATAAATAAATATTAATAAAAATCGTTGTTCCTCTTAGCAAAACGCTTTGGTTGCCCATCGGAATCCCTGCGTCAACTATGAACAATATATGAAAGATTTTTTATGATTTTTTTGATTTTAATTCTCTGCTAAAAATAAAAAAGCCCATATTTATATGGGCGTAACATTGTTAATTAAATAAATTCAATATTCGTTTTTATCGCAAAGCATTAAAATGCCGGCAATTAAGCTAACAAATATTTAAACGCAAACTTTAAACGCAGTGCTCGGCCCGCCTTTTTTATCAACATTTACGAAGTAAGCTATAGTCATTGGAAAACACCAAAGCAAAGATATTAAATAAAGCGGGTGTATGAAAATACCTAATAATAAGCCACAAACGCATCTTATAACAAAAATATTTTAGCTGCGGTCCGTAGCCCAGCATTGCTTCTTGCGCTGTATTGGTACATCAGAATTCCGGTAGAACGTCCGCATCTAGGACAAACAGCCGTATCATTTGACAACTTATTTCCACAATGCCTGCAAAATTGCATATCATAGCCCCCTTTTTAATTATCTTAAGAATAACTTAAAAAATATATTTTTAAAAACATAAATATTATACCATGATTATTTTATTTTGCTACTTTTTTAACATAAAGAAGGCGGTTTTTTGTTAAACCGCCTTTTTGCCGCGTAAAAATCTAATCTTTTTAAATTATAAAATTCTTTACCTAAACTTATAATTCAAACAGCTTTTCCTTATAATCCTTTACAAAATATCGCTTGCCTTTTTGGATTACGGTATGTCCTTCCATTTCCAATAACATCTCCTCTTTAAAAATGTTTTGTTAATCAATCATTTTAGCCGCTTTCTCATCACTATGCCTTGGGGCGCGTCCAAAACCGTATAAAAACCCAGCTTTTTATACATCTCGACATAGCCGCCAAAATCGCAAGTTTGGGCACTCTCTTTAAACGGATACGCCTCTACCATGTC
>DATCKE010000005.1:0-4107 GCA_036562445.1 Clostridia bacterium | reverse complement strand
TGATAAGAGTCTTGCAGGGTAAAAATAGGGCTTTGTTTTTGGTTGGTTTTGTGCAGGTTTTCAAAATACTCTATCTCGTGCTCGTAGCCTATATACTCGCGCGGATAGGCATAGGTTTGCTTTTTGCCTTTGGTTTTTAGGACAACCTTGTTCGCGCCTATAAAGAAAGGTATGATAATCTTTCCTTTTTCGCCTATGATTTTCGCTTTTATGACAATCAGCTTTTTTCTAATGCTGCTGACTAATCTGGCGGTTGCGCCCTTAGATTTTATATAAATATTATCCGTCAAGTCTATGCCAAGGCTGTCGCGCTTTAAGGAAGCCTTTATCTCCTCAAACTCGCCTAGGAAAAGTTTAGCCATAAACAAATTATAAATGCCCACGTCTAGCAAAGCGCCGCCGCCGTTTGTGTCATACAATCTGGAAAACGACCTAGGGATGTATATGCAAAAACGGCTGTCTATATGCTTTACCTTGCCGATAGCCCCGCTGTCGACCAGCTCCTTGGCTTTTTGGATAGCGGGCATATACGCCGTCCACAGCGCCTCGGCTAGAAGCGCGTTGTTTTTTTGGGCTGTATCAATCATAATCTTTAGCTCGTCGGTGTTAACGGCTATAGGCTTTTCGCAGAGCACGGACTTGCCTTTTTCTAGGCACATACAGCTGTCGGGCATATGGCGTTTGTTGACCGTGGCGATATAGGCAATGTCGAACTTGTCAAAGTCTATGTTTTCATAAGAGTAATAATTATCTACGCCGTGTTTTGAGGCGAATTCTTTGGCGCGGTCTAGATTGGACGACACCACCGCCGTTACTGTTTTGCCGCGGCGCTTTAATGTTTTTAAAAACCTAGACGCCATTCTGCCTGTGCCGAATACAGCCCACCTATTCATAAAATCACTCCTCGAAATATGAAATGTATTTTATCTTTAACTTTGAGTCGGGGAAAAGTTTTTGAAACACTTCCACGAAATAATCGTCCGTCATACTAGCGATATAATCCACAACCAAGTCGTTGCAATCTATGTCGTTGTCTAAATCAAGCCCGTTTTCTAGGTAGTTTTGGGCAAGATAAGCGTAATTAAAATGGTGTTTGAAAATAAATGAATTATAGTCTTTGGACTTTACGTCGCATAAAAACCGCTCGTAGAGCATATCAAACATAGGCTTGATGGTTTCGTAATAGACCTCGTTGACCTTGGGATTTTTATATATCAATTCGTAGTTTTCGTCCATAATCTCTTTCATCATTTGGTAAACTTTAGAGTCCATAGCTATATAGTCTTGCCCTAGGCTGTTATATATAATGCTGTCGGTCAACTCTTTTATGATTTCTCGATTGGATACATTGTAGATTTTCTGACCATAATTTTCGCCTAACGCCTTAAACACGTCTTGCCTGTCCTTTCCCAAATACGCTATTATGTCGCTTATCCTTACCACGCAGCCTTCCAGAGTGCAAGGAACAAGGGTGGACGAATAATCGGCGTCCGTATAGCACCGCTCGACCATTTTGTCGAATTCCTCAAAGTCATAGGGCTTGGACGGCTTATATACTTCCTTAGGCTTTTCGCCGTTGTGGCATAAAACTCCGTCCAAGGTCTGCAAAGTCAGATTGCATTTAGTGAGCTTGTCCAAAACCCTTACGCTATGGACATTGTGCCTAAAATACCTGCCGGTGCGTTTGTGGTAGTTTTCGTTTAAAAACTCCTCGCCCTTATGCCCAAAAGGCGTATGTCCTATATCGTGCCCCAGGGCTATAGCCTCTATCAAGTCTAGGTTTAAAGACAACGCTTGGCCTATGGTGCGGCCTATGCGCGAAACATATTGAATGTGCAGGCCGCGCCTTGTTATGTCATCGTTTTTGTAAAGGGAAAAGACTTGGGTTTTGTCTACGTAGCGGTTATAAAAAAGGTTATGGATAATCCTGTCGGTATCCGTTATAAAGGGCGTTCTGTAGACGCTAGCGTCGCCGGAAGGCCTTCTTCTAACCGCGTCGCCGTCCTTAACCGCGTAATTGGAATACAGACTGTTTCTATGCTCGGCTATGGATTTTAATATATTTGTTTTTTCGTCGTAATCTTGGCGCATTTAATTATCCTAAAATATAGACAATAAAAGTCTATATTTTAGTGTAACAGATACGCGCCTTTCTTGCAATAACGCAATCTTATAAAACTTATAGCGCTTGCTTGGACATTTCTTTCCTTAAGCGGAATATGATTTTTTTCTCAAGCCTTGATATATATGATTGGGATATGCCCAGCATATCGGCGACTTCTTTTTGGGTTTTTTCGGCGTTGCCGCCTAAGCCAAACCTTAGCTGCATTATTACCTGCTCGCGGCTGTTGAGCTTTTTTATCGCCTGCCATAACAAGTCGTTTTCCGCCGAGGTTTCGATGTTTTTATACACCAAATCCGAGTCCGTGCCTAAGATATCCGATAATAATAACTCGTTGCCTTCCCAGTCCACGTTTAAGGGTTCGTCTAGAGATATTTCGCTCTTTAGGCGGACTATGCGCCTTAGATACATTAGGATTTCGTTTTCAATGCAGCGGGAGGCGTAAGTCGCTAGTTTTATTTTTTTGCTGACGTCAAAAGAGTTTACCGCCTTAATAAGCCCTATCGTGCCCACGCTTATCAAATCCTCCACTTCCACGCCTGTGTTGTCAAACTTGCGGGCTATGTATACCACAAGTCTAAGATTTCTCTCTATCAGCTTGGATTTGATTTCGGGATCGCCCGCCTCCAATCTCTTAAGCGCGGCTTGCTCTTCTTCTTCGTCCATCGGCAGCGGCAAGGATTCGCTGCCGTATATGTAATTTAGATAGTTTTCGCATTGTTCCCCGAATAATTCCTTAAAAAGGTTTGCCACCAAATCGACTAAAAACATAACGACCTCCATTGCTTCTTAAATTAACGCGGGATGGATAAGCGCTTCGTATGTTTGTCCCCCCACTGTGTTTTGGGCGAATCCAAGCATTACATCATATATGGTATTCACTTGGTCTCCCGAATATATCAAAATTTTGTCGGGTTTTAAAATTAACATTTGGCTTATGTTGGACGCTGTCCCATAGCTAATGGTTTTGGCGTTTTTTAATCCGCCTTTGGCAAGGCTGATAACCGCCTCGTCGCTTAATAGATTAAATATAGTCCGCTTGTTGACCACCACTACAGGAAGGTTGCTGTCGGGGTCATAAAGGTTGTTGCCGCTGTCTATTAGGCCGTTTAGACTTATAGATTTGCCTTGATAAAAAATTTCCATCTTTCTCAAAAAAGGCCTAAGGTTTTTAACTCTAAAGTTAAAGACAAAAAACCTAACGCCAAAAAACACAGCCAGCACCAACACCGCTATTATTACCCCTATGGGAAAGTCTTTAAAATAGTTGACTCTAAAGGCGGATGATAAATCCTCTGTAAGCATATAAATTACGGCTACGCTTAATCCGCCCAAAAACACGGTAACCCCTAAAAAGGTAGCAAAAAACGAAAGATATTTTTTAAACGTCAGTTTTTTAGGGACGACAAGGCAAATCAGCGCGCCGCTTGTTATTTTTAGTAAAATGAGCAAAATATTATGAGCCCTTATAATCGGTATCAACACGGCGCATAACGTGCCGAAACTTGAGGCTATCAATCCCCTTTGCCAAGATAATTCTATATGCAGACACTTGGAAGTTATAATTAAAATAGCGAGCGTGATAAAAAAGTTGTCCAGTATAACGTATTCTATGTAAACTTCCATAGTCTGATTATATATGCCTAAAATTAAAAAAAATTTCGCTCTTTGTCTAAAACAAATAAAAAAAGACCAAGTTTTCTTGGTCTTTAATTATTTACGCATTCTCAAACGCTTTATTTCTTAAAATGCTTCTTTATCCAAAGCGGGATGTCTTCGTTGTTGGGATCGGGGTTTATTTTGGAGATAAACGTCTCTTCCTCGGGTTTGGCAAAAGGCGTTATCGGGGGCTTTTTGTCCGGGGTAACGGCGTAAGCGCCCGTTTTGCCCGAAGGCACATAGGAAGAAACGGATTTATCAAAGCCGGTGGCGATTATGGTTACCACAATCTTGCCGTTTAGGGAAGCGTCTAATCCCGCGCCAAA
>DATCKE010000044.1:0-7914 GCA_036562445.1 Clostridia bacterium | reverse complement strand
CATAATTATAGTGGTTGCTTGGAACAAGTTCATTAAGCCCGCGTTAACAAAACCTATTACCATAACTGTCAGCGCGGAAGAGCTTTGCAAAATAACCGTCGCCACAGTGCCTATGCCTACGCCTACCGCTTTGTTGCTGCTAATTTTATTAAACATCTTTCGTATGCTTCTGCCCGCGGACTTTTCTAAGCCTTTGGACATAGAGTGCATGCCAAATAAAAAAACGCCCATGCCAGCAAGAAGCTGGACGCAAGCGTGTATTATCTCCAAAACGTTATTCATCTAACTTATTAACTCCATAAGTATAATTTTAGCCTTGTATATATTTTAAATGGCGGTTAATAAATTTGTCAAACAATAAACTTTGACGAGGCTTTTTTAATATAAATTTTCAAAACCCTTACTATATATTTTTAGCTTTTTTAAAAAAAGATTATTCTTATAATAAAATAAAAAAAGCCCGCGTGTTTTGCGGGCGTTTTTTATTTTGCCAAAACGCTATCTTAACTCGACAAAATCGTATTGCCTTAGCGCTTCGTATAACACAATCGCCACCGAGTTGCTCAAATTAAGCGAGCGCAAGTCTTTATACATAGGTATCCTTACGCAGCGGTCGTAATTGCTAAAAATCAAGTCCTCGGGCAGGCCTTTGGTCTCCTTTCCAAAGACCAAAAAACAGTTTTCCTCATACTTTACGTCGGTATATCTTATTTTGCCCTTGGTGCTAAGATACCAAAACTTCGCGCCGGGGTGTTTTTCTTGAAGCTCAGCAAAGGAATCATAATAGCTTATGTCCACATACGGCCAATAATCAAGCCCGGCTCGCTTTAAATACTTGTCCGATATCTCAAAGCCTAAAGGCCTTACCAGATGAAGTCTTGTGTTGGTCGCCGCGCAGGTGCGGACTATGTTGCCTGTGTTTTGGGGAATTTCGGGCTCTACTAACACTACGTTAAACATTTTATCTTATGCGTCCTGTTTTTTAAAAACATTATATAACCGCTGCCTTAAAATTCAAAATATTTTATAAAAAATTAGAAAAAATTTCTTTATACTTATCTTTTTGGCGGGCTTTTAGCATAGACTTATCTTTCTTTAAATCAAAGCTCATCTCTAAAAAATTCTTTTTGGTGTAAAACCTTATCGCGCCGTTTTGGTCGCATAAATAGCTGCTGCCCGGCTCGGAACACACATTAAACAGCCCGTTGGAAAGCGACGCCGAGCGAGCCATTATCATAGAATCTTTGGGCAGCCCGTAGTCTATAAGCGTTATCAGCATATCGCAGTCGCATACCGCCAAAAGCCTAGATGTTTCGGGGAATAAAATATCATTGTGGATTATAAGCCCGAATTTGCCTCTTTGCGTGTCGTAAATCTTAAAGCCCTTGCCCCTTTCGTATTTTTGGTCGAAGATATGCACCATATCGTGGATGTCCAAGATATGCCCTTCCTCGATTACAATGGTTGACTTGTGCTTAATGCCGAAAAAATTCGTGTCCATACCGGCTATCACTATGCAGTTTTTGGTAATGGACAGCAAGACCAGCTCGGCGTAAGTCTTGGACTCGCCGCTTAGCTCTTGGGCTAAGTCCACGTCGCCCGTAACGCCGAAAGCGAATATGATAATATCAACGTCGCCTACCTTTTGGAGTTGAGACAGGGCAAAATCCTTAACCGTGGTGGAGTTGATAACGGCGATTTTCATTATATTAAATTATATTACCGCCGTTATGCCCCTGTGAAAGATTTATAACGCCCGCTCTAACAGCTCTATGATTTGGCCTATATCGTCCGTTTGGTTGATTTGGTTTTTTAACTCGCGCGAATTAGGAACGCCTTTTAAATAGTGATGCGCGTGTTTTCTAAAGTTTACCGCCGCTCTTTTTGGCTCGAAATATTTTAACAATTCGGAAATATGCAGTTTTGCCGCCTCTATAGGGCTCAAAGCAGGGGTTTTGCCTAAGATTTCGGAAAAGATTTGGGGATGTCCCAAAGCCCCTCGCCCTATCATAGCGCCGTCGGCGGCCTTTAGGGCTTGCTCGTAAGTCTGCTTGTCCTTTATGTCGCCGTTGGCTATGACGGGGATTGTAAGGGCGTTTTTCAACTCAGCCCACGCCTCGATTTCAGCTTCCCCGCCGTATAACTGAGCGCGGGTTCTAGCGTGCAAGGCGACCGCGTCCGCCCCGCTGTCTTGGCACATTTTGCCAAACTCTATATAGTTTTTATGGCTTTCGTCCCAGCCCAGCCTAAACTTAACCGTAACCGGTCTGTCCCCCGCCGCCTTTTTTACGGCTGTTATAATCTTGGACGCTAAGTTCGGGTTTTTCATAAGAGCGCTGCCTTCGCCGTTTTTTACCACCTTATTGACCGGACAGCCCATATTGATATCTATAATATCGAATTTTTCCAAATACTCGCTTTGGACGGCTTGAGCCATAATCTCGGGCTCGGAGCCGAATATTTGGACGGCTCGGATTTTTTCGAATTCGGAAGTATGCAGCAATTCTATAGTCTTTTCGCCGTTATAAAATAATCCTTTGGCGCTTACCATTTCGGTAATGGTCAACACGGCGCCGTTTTTGGCGCATACCGCTCTAAAACCAGGTTCGGTAAAGCCCGCCATAGGCGCTAGGATAGCGCCCTCGCCTAAATCTATCTTGCCGATTCTCATTCTCGCTCTTTTGCCTTGTTGTATATTTGGTCTAATTCTTCCAGGGTGTATTCTTTAAAAGGTTTGCCGCTTTTTATAACGGCGTTCTCGATTTGCTCAAACCTGTTTATAAACTTATCCGTCGTCGCCTTTAGGCAAAGCTCAGCGTCCGCCTTAAGCATTCTTGCCGTATTCACCAAAGAAAACAAGCAGTCGCCCAGCTCTTTTTGGGCTTTTTCTATATTGCCGTTTTGTATCTCGGCTTTTAGCTCGGCTATTTCCTCGTCCGTCTTTTGCAAAGACTGCTCAATGGTCTCAAAGTCAAATCCCACCGACGCCGCTTTCTTTTGGACTTTTTGGGCTCTTAATAACTCGGGGAAGTGTTTGGGCAGCTCTTTCATATCTTGGGTGACCGTTTTTAGGCGCTTTTCTTGGGCTTTGGCGCTGTTCCAGGTGGAAAGCGCTTCGGCGGGATTTAGCGCCTTGACTTCGCCAAACACGTGCTGATGCCTGAATATTAATTTTTTGCACAGAGCGTCGATGACTTCCTTAAGGGTAAACTCTTTATCGCGCTCGGCTATCATACAGTGGAACACCGACTGCAGCAGCAAGTCGCCTAGCTCTTCTATCATTTTTTGCTTGTCGTTTTGGTCGATAGCGTCTACAACTTCGTAGGCTTCTTCTATGGCGTTCATTCTGATGCTTTGATGAGTTTGGGCTTTGTCCCAAGGACAACCGTCAGGGCCCATCAAGACTTTCATTATCTCGATTAGGTCGGCAAAATCGTATTCTTGCTTGTTCTTCAAAATCTCTTTCAAGTTAGTCATCCTTTTTGTTGATATCTTTAACAAATTATAACAAATTTTTTATATCTAGTCATTTAAACAAAAAATCCGCTTGAGGCGGATTTTATTTTTGATAGCTTCGCTTTTGAGCCAATTTTTTTAATATTGGAATGTCGGCGATTTCTTGTTCCGTTAAGATATTCATAACAAGGCACAGTCCCAAAAACACTGCCGCGCTTAAAATTATGCCTAAAACCAAAGCCAGCCTATAATCAAAAGCGTAAGCAAATAATTTATAAGAATAATAAGCGCACAAGCCCATTAAGCCCGTGGCTGTTAAGGGTTTTAGCAAGAAATTATTTATATCTAGCTTTATTTTTAAACGCTTTTTTAGTGAGATTAGGTTTAGGCTCATAGCGGCGGCGTAACAGACCAAGCTGGATATAGGCGCGCCGTATATTCCTAGGAAATTAAGCAGGATTAGGTTTAATATTATTTTTATAACAGCGCCTATGAGCAAATTTTTTACGGGAACAAAATTATATCCCAACGCCTGCAAAATAGACGAAGTAACGCTCAAAACGCTGACAAATACCACGGAAACAGAGTATATTGACAACAGCCTAGCGGCAACCAACGGCTCGTCGATTTCGCCTGCTTTAAGCCCGCCGCCGTATAGAAAATTAATAATTGGTCTGGAATAAATCAACAACCCGACAAAACACGGCAGCGAGAAAATAACCGCCAGTTTAAGCGCCAATGCGGACTTGGTTTCCACCGAGCCTGTGTGGCCTTTCGCCTTAGACGCCACAATCGACGGTATCAGCGCGATAGAAATCGATACCAGCAAGACCACGGGCATATTGACCAAAGAGCCCACAGCGCCCGAGAACAACCCAAACAGTGTGGTTGAAACAGCCGCGCTGAATGTTTTGGACAAGATGTTTATCACCAAGACGCTGTCTATCAATTGTGTTATGGGCATTATTATCGAGCTTATGGTCATAGGGATGGATACAGCGTAAATTAGCTTGATATATCTTGTCAGTTCGCCTTTGGGGTATATGATTTTTAGGCGGTCTTTGTCCATATAATACTGCCATATGATGACTATCATAGCGGCAAGCTCGGACAAAGTAACGCCCAAAACCGCCCCAAAAACTCCCATAGCCAAGCCGTAGCCTCTAAAGGCATAAGCCAAGCCAAGCCCTGCGGTCATTTTGACAAACTGCTCTATGATTTGGGAAAGGGCGCTGGGGAACATATTTTGCTTGCCCTGGAAATACCCCCTAAACGCCGAGATAACCGCCACAAAAACTATGCTGGGCGCTATAGCTATATAGCTTAGCGCGGCGCCCGAGTTGCCTTGGGCGGCGGCTATTGCTCTGTGCAAGGCAATTATTATAAGCGCGCAGACCGCGCCAAAAGCGGTTAAGGTAATAAGCGCCGCGGCGAGCGCTTTTTTCGCCATATCTTTTTGGTTTTTTGCCGAAAACTCGGCGATTATCTTAGACAAAGCCGAAGGCAGTCCGCCCGAGGATATGGTAAGCAAAAGCGCGTAAAGAGGGAACACCATTTGGTATAAGCCCACGCCTTCCGCGCCCAAAATGTGCGTTAACGGAATCCTAAATATCGCGCCCATCAGCTTAGCCAAAAAAGAGCAAAAGCCCAAAACCATAGCGCCGTAAACAAAGGTGCGTGTTTTGGCCGAGGCGGGCGCTTGGGGTTTGACTAACACAGCTTCCGCCGCCTCGAAATCGGCTCTATTAATGCTCGGCGCGGTTTTTATAACCGCCTGCTCGGTTTTTTTGGGCGAGTTCATAATTCTATGTTATGTAAAACCCCGCCTTACTATGCTAAGCCCAAATGATAATTAAATGTTAAAAAAGGAAGGCTGTCTGCCTTCCTTTTTGATTTATTTTTCATTTTTTATTCTCTTGCCGCTTTGAAGCCGCGTTCTAGGTCTTCTATGATGTCCTCGATGTCTTCTAGACCTACCGACAGTCTGATTAACTCGGGTTGAACCGCCGCTTTTTTGAGGTCGGCGTCAAGCAATTGAGAGTGGGTGGTGGAAGCGGGATGGATTACCAACGAGCGGGCGTCGGCTACGTTAGCCAAAAGCGAGAACAGCTTTAGACCGTCTATAAACTTCTTGCCCGCGGTTACTCCCCCTTTTATGCCAAAGGTTAGGATGCCGCCCGCGCCTTTGGGCAGATATTTTTGCTTGCGTTCGTAGTATTTGTCGCCCTCTAAGCCGGGATAGTTAACCCATTCTACTTGAGGATGGTTCTTTAGGTATTGGGCTACGGCTAAAGCGTTGCTAGTGTGTCTGTCTAGTCTTAAAGACAAGGTTTCGATGCCTTGTAAAATCAAGAACGCGTTAAACGGGCTAATGCAGGCGCCGGTGTCTCTTAATAATTGAACTCTCAGCTTGGTGATATACGCGCCGGGCAGGTCGGCGTAAACCAAGTTATGATATGTAACGTCGGGTTCGGTAAACGAAGGATATCTGCCGCTTGCGCGCCAATCAAAGTTGCCTAGGTCAATAACCACGCCGCCTATGCTGTTGCCGTGTCCGCCTAAGTATTTGGTCAGCGAATGGATTACCACGTTGACGCCCCATTTTTTAGCGTCGAAGTAGTAAGGCGTGCCGAAGGTGTTATCCACCAACAAAGCTACCTTATGACGCTTAGCGATATCGGCCAATCTTTCCACGTCGGGAATGTTGATGCCGGGGTTGCCTATGGTCTCAAAGTATATAGCTTTGGTCTTGGGGTTGATGGCCTTTTCGATAGCGTCAAAATCTTCGGGATCGATTAGGTGGACTTTGATGCCGTATTGGGAATAGAAGCGGTCGTGGAACAGTGTGTAAGTGCCGCCGTAAAGCGTGCTGACCGAGATAATCTCGTCGCCTACGCTTGCGATGTTAAGAATGGCGTACAAGATGGCAGCCATACCGCTGGATGTCGCTACGGCGCCTACGCCGCCTTCTAACGCCGCCAGCCTTTCTTCCAAAACGGCTACCGTGGGGTTGTTGATGCGGGTGTAGATGTAGCCGCTTTCGCTTAGGCTGAACAACGCGGCCGCGTGGTCAGAGTTTTTGAACACATACGAGGTGGTCTGATAGATGGGCACGGCGCGAGCGCCTGTAGGGTCGATGTTGTGCCCCGCGTGAAGAGCTTTCGTGTTGAATCCTAGTTCCTTCATAAACTATCTCCTAATTAATTTATTATATTATACATTAATAAGACGCTTGGATAAAAACATTTTTTGTCTTAGCTGAACAAAGGAGTGGACAAATATCTCTCGCCGGTATCGGGCAGGACTACGACTATAATCTTGCCTTCGTTTTCAGGCTTTTTGGCTAGTTCTGTCGCCGCCCACAAAGCCGCGCCGGAAGAAATGCCTACCAATAAACCTTCCGTTCTTGCCACTTCTTTAGAAGCGGCGAAAGCGTCGTTGTCGGCGACTTGTATGATTTCGTCCACAACTTCGGGCGAATAGGTCTTGGGCACAAATCCCGCGCCTATGCCTTGGATTTTGTGAGGGCCGGGTTTTCCGCCGGACAATACGGGGGAGCTTTGAGGCTCTACCGCCACGACTTTAATATTCTTGTTATGGTTCTTCAAAACCTTGCCTACGCCGCTTATCGTTCCGCCCGTTCCAACGCCCGCGACAAAGATATCCAAAACTCCTTCGGTGTCTCTCATAATCTCTTGAGCGGTGGTCTCAATGTGAATTTGGGGGTTGGCGGGGTTCTCAAACTGCTGAGGGATAAAAGAGTTAGGGTCTTGAGCGGCAAGCTCTTTAGCCTTTTCTATGGCGCCTCTCATTCCCAAGCTGCCTTCGGTCAAAACGATATTCGCGCCTAAAGCTTTCAGCAGATTGCGTCTTTCCACGCTCATTGTTTCGGGCATTGTCAAGGTGAGCTTATAACCCTTCGACGCGCTTACCCAAGCAAGAGCGATGCCGGTGTTGCCGCTGGTGGGCTCGATGATATGGGTGTCTTTGTTTATAAGCCCTTTTCTTTCGGCGTCGATTAACATTGAGTAACCGATACGGTCTTTAACGCTTCCGCCGGGGTTAAAATACTCAAGCTTAGCGATAATCCTGGCTTTTAAGCCGTGGACTTTATTGTAGTTGGACAATTCCAGCAACGGCGTGTTGCCTATAAGGTCTGTTAAGGATTTAGCGATTTTCATAGTATCATCTCCATTTTATTAAATATACATTATTCCTATATGAATAGTATGAATTAATTATACTATATATGTATGCCTTGTCAAGCAATTTTGACATCTTTTTTGATAAAAAAATTGCGCCTTTTTTAAGGCGCTTTAGATGCTGAATGTGATGTTTTGGGTGTTGATTTTTCGGTAATGGATGACTATGTCTTCTAAGGATATGTTTTCTAATAGATTAAGTAGGCACTCGTCGGCTTTTTTATACACCACTTCGGATATGGAATATTCTATGTCC
>DATCKE010000040.1:0-3620 GCA_036562445.1 Clostridia bacterium | reverse complement strand
CACGACGAGCTTATGGCCAAAAAGGGCGCTTATTACGAGCTGCAGACAAAACGCTGACATTGTGTTATAATCAATTTAAAAATATAGAGGTTTTACGATTATGACGCAAAAACAAATAAAAGAATTAGATTGTTTGAGCATCGAATACGACAGCAAACCCAGCCTTTTAGCCCGAACCTACAACAATCCTAGATGCGCCGTAATTATAATGGATATGGTGGCGGGTTTTTGCGACAGCGGCGCGCTGGCAAGCCCCAGGCTAAAAAGCTTAGCCGAAAGAATAGCGGGCGCTTTGGACTATCTGCCGGACGCCGTAAAGTTTTTCATCAACGACGCGCACACGCCCGATTCCTTAGAATTTTCCAGCTACCCTAAGCACTGCCACACGCCCGAGGAAAGGCAGATAACCGAGGTTTTGTCCAGGGTAAAGGGAATAATCATAGAAAAAGACAGCACCAACGGTATATTCAGCTTTTTAAAATACGCGGATATTAATTTATACGACAACTTCTTGATTATGGGCAACTGCACGGACATATGCGTGTTGCAGTTCGCGCTGTCTTTAAGGGCGTATTTTAACGAGATAAAAAAGACCGCCAATGTCTTGGTGTTTACCGAGTATGTGGATACGTTTGACGGGCCTTTGCACAACGCCGAGCTTATGCAGGTGTTTGCCCTAAAGAATATGGAGCAATCGGGCGTTAAGATTTTTAGGAATTTAGTTTAAAAAAAGCGGCTTTTAAAAAGCCGCTTTATTTTTTAATTTACGTGCTCTATCTTTAATATATTGGTGTTTCCCGACACGCCCACTGGCACGCCCGCCGTGATTACCACTATGTCGCCTTTTTTGATTATTCCGGTTTTTTTGGCGCATTCTATAGCGTGTTCAAACAATAAATCCGTGTTCTTTTGGGGCGAGCCTAACACGGGCACGATGCCCCAGCTTAAGGACAGCTTGTGGAAAACTTTTTTGCTGGTGGTTACCGCTATGATAGGAGGCGCGGGGCGGAAGCTGCTTATCATTCTAGCCGTAAGCCCGCTTTGGGTTACCACTAAAATAGCGGCGGCGTTTAGGTCCATCGCTGCCGCGCAGGTAGCGTGCGAGACCGCGTCTGATATGTTTTTGATTTCCATTTCCAAAGCGGCAAAGTTCTTTTTGTAGTTAATCGTGCTTTCGGCGTAGCTTGCGATAGACGCCATAGTCTTAAGGGTTTGAAGCGGATAGTCGCCTATAGCCGTTTCGCCGCTTAACATTATCGCGCTGGTGCCGTCAAACACCGCGTTAGCTATGTCGGAGATTTCGGCGCGGGTGGGCTTGGGCGCGTGTATCATAGACTCAAGCATTTGGGTGGCGGTGATAACCTTTTTGCAAGCGCGGAAGCATTTTTTGATGATTTCTTTTTGGATGCTGGGCAGCTGCTCAAAAGGTATTTCCACGCCCATATCGCCTCTTGCGACCATAATGCCGTCAGCATAGCGCAAAATTTCGTTTATGTTGTTTATGCCGTCGCTGTTTTCTATCTTGGCGATAATCTCTATATCTTCGCCGCCGTTGCGGTTTAGAAGGTTTCGCACTTCTTTGACGTCGTCGGCGGACCTGACAAAAGACATTGCTATATAATCCACATCCTGCTTTATGCCAAAGAGCAAGTCTTCTTCGTCCTTTTTGGACAAATAAGGCATCTCAATATGGCATCCAGGAATGTTGATGCTCTTGCTGTTGGATAGTTCCCCGCCTTCCACAACAGTGCAAACGATTTCCGTTCTGTCCACGCTGACCACTTCCAGCTCTATTAGGCCGTCGTTTAGCAAAATCGCCGTGCCGGGTTTTATGTATTGGGGAAGCTTTTTAAAGGTGATGCTTACTCTTTCGTTGTTTCCTATTATATCTTCCGTGGTTAATACAAATTTTTGTCCTTTTTCAAGGGTTACCTTAGAGTTTTCAAATGTTTTTATTCTTATTTCTGGGCCGCGGGTGTCCAGCATTATCGCGATGGGAAGGCCCAGTTGCTCTCTTAAAGCCTTGACCATCTTAATTCTTCGCTCATGCGCTTCGTAATTTTCGTGCGAAAAATTAAGGCGCGCCACGTTCATGCCCGCCAGCATTAACTCTTTTAAAACTTTCTCGTCCTCGGTTTTGGGGCCCAAAGTGCAGATGATTTTGGTTTTTCTAACCATAATGCGATAAAACTCCTGTTAAGAATCCGACCTCATAAGATTATAGCACACAGTGTTTTAAACACAAAACACCCGCTTGGGCTTTAAAGATTAAATTTTTTTCCAAGTTTTAAGTTCATTTCTATTTTTAGAATTAGCAAAAAGTAAGATTATAAGGGAAAACGCAAATTAAAACACGCAATAAAATTCTAGCCTATATTTTTGTCTTGGATTTTGACGACACGGGCTAAGGGGCATTTAAAACATTTAGATTGACAGCGGTTAAGTTGCAAAGTAAAATAGAGCTATAGTTTACAAAAGAGGAAGGGAAGATGAACAAGATTTTTGTTATAGGCAGCGTTAATATGGATTTGGTTATAGGCGTTGACAGGATGCCTAAAAACGGCGAAACCATAAGCGGCTACGGCTTTATGACCAATCCTGGCGGCAAGGGCGCCAACCAAGCTGCGGCGGCGGCTAAAATGAACGCCCCGACATATATGGTCGGCTGCGTGGGCGGGGACGCCTTTGGGGAAGAGTTGGCCAAGGCTTTAAATGGCTACGGCGTAAACACCCAATACTTATCAAGAGTAGACACCAACAGCGGCATTGCCGTAATCGTGGTGGAAAAGGGCGACAACCGAATAATCTTAGACGCAGGCGCCAACCACAAAATAACCAAAGATATGGTGGACAAAGCGTTGGAAAACGCGCAAGCCGGGGACTACTGCGTTTGCCAGCTTGAGATACCTCTTGAGATAGTGGAACACGCTTTTTGGCGCGCTAAACAAATGGGGCTTACCACTGTGTTAAACCCCGCGCCCGCGGTAAAACTGGGCGGCGAAATCTTAAAAAACACCGATATCATAGTCCTAAACGAGACCGAGTGCGAAATTTTGGCGGACGTGGAGCCTTGCGGCGAAGAGGATTATAAAAAAGCTTTTGAGTTTTTCGCCGGTTACGACATAAAATCGGTGATTATCACTCTAGGCAGCAAAGGCTCTGTGTTAATCCAAAAAGATTTATTGCGCTATACGCCCGCGCATAAAGTCGAGGCGGTGGACACCACTTCGGCGGGCGACACTTTCTTGGGCGCGGTCGTGTCCGAATTGTCCAAGGGCAAAGATTTGCTGGAGGCGATAAAGTTTGCCAGCGCGGCCAGCGCTTTGACGGTAACCAAAAAAGGCGCTATGCAGTCCATACCTTATTACGACGATGTGGTCAAGTTTATAGAAAGCAAAAAATAAGTTATAATCTTCTTCAAAAACCAAAGGCCGTTTTAGACGGCCTTTTTTATTCTTTTTGCCCGTTTGGATTTTGGCGGCGGTATCGGCCGGCGTCCCAATAGCCTAGACTGCGCTGGCAGTCAAGATAATAGCATTTTTCTTGCCGATTATTTGGTCGTTGATATTTTTATTCGTTTTCAAAAAAGACCACAGCCTAAAATGGAAAAACATGTTTTT